>JBOHUM010000118.1:0-2010 GCA_050734515.1 Candidatus Dormibacteria bacterium | reverse complement strand
TGGACGCGTGGCTGGCCTTCGGAAACGCGAGCGGGCGGCCCATGAGCGCTCCTTCCGTTCATTGGTCTGATCAGCATACCAATGAGCCATAGCCGGGGCAATACCCGCCGGACCTGGTCACCTCGGTCACGCCCGCTCGAAATACCGGACGCGTTCCCAGTCCGTCACCGTCTCGCGCTCGAAGGCCTGGAGTTCCTGCCGGGCGAAGTTGGCCAGGTGCGCGTGGACCCCGGCGCCGAGCCCCGCGACCGCCAGCGGGCTGCGCTCGAACGCTTCGACCGCGTCGTGCAGCGTCCCCGGGATGGTGGCCAGCGCGCGGTCCTCGTACGCGTTCCCGATATGCGCCGGGCCGCAGTCGATCTTCTCCCGCATGCCGTACAGTCCCGCCATCATCATGGCCGCGTACACCAGGTAGGGGTTGGCGTCGGCGCCCGGGATCCGGTTCTCGACCCGGAGCGACTCGTGCTCGCCCACCACCCGGAACCCGCAGGTGCGGTTGTCGTGGCCCCAGGCGATCGCGGTGGGCGCGAACGACGCCGACTGGAAGCGCTTGTAGGAGTTGACGTTGGGGGCCGACATCCAGGCCAGTTGGCGGGAGTTTTCCAGCAGCCCGCCCAGGAAGGTCCGGAACACCTCCGACATGCGGCCCGGCGCCTGCGCGTCGTGCATGAGCGACCTGCTGCCGGTCTCGTCCCACAGGCTGACGTGAGCGTGGAAGGAGGAACCGATGTCGTCGATCGACGGCTTGGCCATGAACGTCGCGACCAGGCCGTTGAGCGCGGCGATCTCCTTGACCCCGTTCTTGTACAGCAGGTGCCGGTCGGCCATCTCCAGCACGTGGGTGTAGCGCAGGTTGACCTCCTGCTGGCCCAGCCCCCATTCGGACTTGGAGAACTCGACCTCGATCCCGGCCGCGTTCATGCCGTTCCTGATCTTGGCGATGATCCAGTCGTCCTTGCTCGACTGCAGGATGTGATAGTCCGAGCGGTAGTACGACAGCGGTTCCAGGCCCTGGTACTGCCGCTGCCAGGCCTCGGCAGGAGCGTTGCGGACCAGGTAGAACTCCAGCTCCGAGGCGAACTTGAACGTCACCCCCGCCGCCCGCCCGGCCTCGATCTGACGCCGCAGGATGGTGCGCGGCGCGACCTCGACCAGGTCCTCGCCGTCCTCTGCGTAGGCGTCACAGATGACGATGGCCGTGGCGGGCAGCCACGGCAGCGTCCGCAGCGTGGTCACGTCGGGGACCAGCCGGAAGTCCGAGAAGCCGCTGTCCCAGTTGGACGCGGCGTAACCGGGCCGCGGGTCCATGTCCATGTCGACCACGAACAGGTAGAGGGACCCGTGCAGGCCCTCGGATCCGAGGGCCGTCTTGAGGAACGATTCTGTGGTCACCCGCTTGCCGACCAGCCGGCCCCAGATGTCGGGGATCGCGCACAGCACGGTCTCGATCTTGTCGCGCCGCAGGCGCTCGGCGATGCCAGCATGGTCGAGCCCAGCAAGGTCGGGGGCGTTCATCACGTCACCTCGAAGTAGCGTCGTAGTTCCCATTCGGTGACCTGGGCGCTGGACCAATGGGCCCACAGGTCCCACTCAACCTGCCTGGACAGCGCGAAATGGTCCACGAACTCGCTGCCCAGGAGCTCCCGGGCCAGGTCTGAGCCGCGCAGGGCGGCGATGGCGTCAGGCAGCGAGCCGGGCAGCGGTGCCGAGCGCGGGTCTTCCGCCGCGTTGCCGCGCGCGGGTGCCGGTGGCTCGGCCGCCGTCTCGATGCCGTGCAGGCCGCCCGCGAGCATGGCCGCGATCATCAGGTACGGGTTGGCGTCGGCGCCCGGGCGGCGGTGCTCGAGCCGGACCGCCTTGGGCCCGGGCGCCGTGATGGCCCGCAGCGCGGCGGTCCGGTTGTCCGTGCCCCACGTCGCGTTCTCCGGGGTCCAGCCCGCGACGCTGATCCGCCGGTAGGAGTTGACGTTGGGGTTGAACAGCACCGTGAAGGCCGGCATGGTGGCCAGC
>JBOHUM010000117.1:0-1540 GCA_050734515.1 Candidatus Dormibacteria bacterium | reverse complement strand
CCCAGCCGCTCCCCCGCCGCCGCGCCGGTCAGCAGCAGTACCGCGAAGCTCAGTGTGTAGGCGTTTACCGTCCACTCCAGCGCGGCTAGCGAGGCGTGCAGGTGCACCCTGATCGCGGGCAGTGCGGTCGCCACCACCTGGCTGTCCAGCGAGACCATGAACGAAACCACGGAGGTCAGAGCCAGCACCCAGCGCGAGCCGTTGTCTTTGGGATCCACGTCTCCTCCTTCACTTGTTAAGACACCGGCCTGGGCGCAAGCTGAGCGATGAGTTTCCGGGATGATCGGGGTCCGTACGGGGTGGAGGGAGTGGTGGCCGCGATGGATACGGTGCTCGACAGGGCGCGGGCGGGAGACGACCGGGCGTTCGGTGAGCTGACCGACCCGTTTATGGGTGAGCTGCGACTGCACTGCTACCGGATCCTCGGCTCGCTACAGGACGCCGAAGACGTTCTGCAGGAGACACTGCTGGCGGCCTGGCGCGGGTTGGGTGGCTTCGAGGAGCGCGCGTCGGTGCGTACCTGGCTGTACCGGATCGCTACCAATCGGTGCCTGAACGCGCTGCGGGCCAGCGCCCGCCGGCCGCGGCCGGTGCCGGTGCCGGACGGGCCTTCGTGGGCGGCCGAGCCGACTCGCCGAGGCGAGCCGTCGTGGCTTTCGCCGTTCCCGGATGCGTTGCTGGACGACGTGCCGGACCGGGTCGTCGGCCCGGAGGCGAGGTACGAGGCCCAGGAGACGATCGCGCTGGCGTTCGTCGCGGCAGTGCAGAAACTGCCGCCGCGGCAGCGTGCGGCACTGGTGCTCAGGGACGCGCTCGGCTTCCGGTATTCGGAGGTGGCGGACATGCTGTCGGTGAGTGAGGCATCAGTGAACAGCGCGCTGCAGCGGGCCCGGGTCACCATGGAGCGTGCGCTGCCTGGGCCGGACCGGGAGCGTGCGCCGCTGCCGCGGTCCATGAAGGAGCGGGAGGTGGCCTCGCGGTTCGCGGTGGCGTTCGCGGGCGGAGATGTGGACGGCGTGGTGTCGCTGCTGACCGACGACGCGTGGTTCACGATGCCGCCAGTGACGCTGGAATATCAGGGTCCGGCGGCCATCGCCGCTTTCCTGCGGTCGGTTGCCGTCTGGCGCGGGCCGCGGCGGTACCGGTTGATCCCGACCCGGGCGAACGGGCAGCCCGCCTACGGGTTCTATGTGCAGGAGCCGTCAGGCACGGTGTTCGGCGGGCACGGGATGATCGTGCTGACCCTCGAAGGGGACCGGATCGCGGCGATTACCCGGTTTGTCGACAACAGCACGATGAGGACGTTCGGGCTGCCGGAGATGTTGGATTAGGCGCGCCGGGTCTTACGGGGCTTTGGATGAGTTGCGGGCTTTCGTTGCTTTCGTTGCTTTCGTTGCTTTCGTTGCTTTCGTGGCTTTCGTGGCTTTAGGCGGGCGAGGTGAACCTCAAGGCTTTTTCGGGCACTCCTGCCCCGCCTGCCTCCTTGTCCCCGCCTCCGGTGACCTGCTCAACGACGTCGTTGCCGCAACGACGCGCACCC
>JBOHUM010000116.1:0-2987 GCA_050734515.1 Candidatus Dormibacteria bacterium | reverse complement strand
CATGAGCACCGCGCTCACCAGCCAGGATCCGCTCACGATCGGCGCCAGCGCCAGGATTGTCACCCATTCTCTTATGAACTACGGGCAGCTCACAGCAGCCGTCACCACTGCCAGGAACCACTCACTGCGCCTGGACCGCGAAGTCCAGGAACAGACACCAGACTCCCTGTCGGTGTACGGGTCAGTCCTTCTCCGCGGAGCCATCGCAGCCGCCCAGCATGACGAGCGCGGCACAGCGCACGAGATGCTCGCGGAGGCCACCGACGCCGCGCGAAGGGTCGGCACCGACGCCAACCTCCGCGGAACCGCCTTCGGACCGGTCAACGTCCAGATGCACCACGTCAACGTCGCGGTCACCCTCGGGGACGCCGGAACCGCGATCGACCTGGCACGCCAGATCAACCTCGCCGCGATCACCGTCACCGAACGGAAAGCATGCCTGCTGATCGACATCGCCCGGGCATTCCTCCAGTGGGGCCGGTACGAGCAGGCCTATGTAGCGCTCCGTGCAGCAGAAGAGACCGCACCGGAAGAGGTCGCCGCGCGACCTGCGGTCTGCACGCTGGTCCTCAACCTCGCCGCACTGGCGCCCCCCGGCATCCGCAGGGACGCCCAGCAGTTCGCTACCCGGATCGGCGCAACCCGGTGACTTCGGACGGCCGGGTCCTGGCCGTCGTGGTATGCGGAGCCGGGCCCGCGGCCGCGGTCGGCACCCTCGTCAGCCTCGCCCGCGGCCGCGGCTGGACCGTTCAGGTCATCGCCACTCCGGCCGCCCTGGAGTTCTTCGATCATGCAGCCATCCAGCAACAGACCGGTCATCCGGTGCGGAGCCAGTACGCCAAACCGGGAGCGCCGAGATCCCTCATTCCAGATGTCATACTCGTCGCGCCGGCCACCTACAACACGATCAACAAGTGGGCCCTAGGTGTCAGCGACACCTACGCTCTCGGCGTACTCGCCGAGACAACCGGCCTCGGCGTCCCCACCGTCGTGCTTCCCTTTGTCAACTCCGCGCTCGCCGGCCGGGCCCCGTTCCAGCGGAGCGTGAAGTCCCTTAGAGCCGAAGGCGTGCGGATCCTGCTCGGCCCAGGCGGCTTCGAGCCGCACGCGCCGCGGACTGGAGGAAACCTGATCGACACCTACCCCTGGGATCTCGGGCTCGACGAAGCCGAACGAATGCTCAGCTCCGCTCCCCCGCGGCCGCTGGGGAGCGTCGGGAGTGGCCCGCAGTCGTTATTGCTTTCCCTGCGCGTACGCGGCCATGTGCTAATCAGGCCGAGCAGGTTCGTGCCGGTGGGGACGAGCACCCGGCGCGGCTGCTCTTCGTCGAGCCCACCGGTCTTCTCCAGCACGGATTCCCGGTTGAAGGTGAGAAACGCCAGCGCCGTATCCAGCTCGCCCGAATCAGTAAGTGGCACGGGCCATCGCTGCGTCTGAGTCATCGCATGACCTTAACCTCAGCCGGGTCAGGTTAGTGCGCAGATTGAGCCGCAGCGGTCGTCAAACCCGCAGGTCAGCGCCCTGGAGACCAACAACTGCTTGGGTCAGGACGGTGTGGCTGTCGATGCCGCGTCGGCCGCGCTCGACCTGGGAGAGCCAGGACTCGGACCTGCCGACCAGCCCCCCGCGAGCACGGTCTGGGACAGGCCCCGGCGTCTCCTAGCGATCCTTGGTCACTAGCGATCCTTGGTCACTAGGCGCTTGCATTCATCCGATCGACAGAATGTTGTCTATGCGGCTGCCGTGAGCGTGTCGATGCCGACGTGCCGGAACAGGGTCTGCATGCCGACGCGGAGGTTCTCGTAGTCACGGTCGATGGCGGTCCAGGTCTTGGGTTTGCGGCCCATGCGGGGGCTGCGGACCCCGGCCAGGATCGGCGCGATGACGTGGTCGCGGAGGGCGAGCAGCGCGGCGATGACGCGGGCGCTGTCCGGCGGGACGTGGTAGCGGCGGGTCCGGCCGGGTTTGTAAATCAGCTGCTTGCCGCGGAGCTTGCGCAGGTCGTAAGCGGCCTGCCGGGTGGTGTAGCCGTCCTGGCCGGTGATCTGCCGGACGCGTTCGGCATGCTGAGCGACGGTGAACCCGCCCGGTGCCGGGGCCAGGGCGAGCGCGGCTGAAAGCGCGGCCCGGATCCGCGGCTTGTTCAGGTCGATCCCGGCGATCCGGCGTGGCCCGGCCTGGGCTGGCAGGGGCAGCTCATCGAGCAGGCCGTCGGGCAGGAAGGCGGTGTCGGCGCAGTCCAAGGTGGTGGCGAACCGGTCCGCCATCGCGGCCAGCATGGTGATGATCTGGTCGAAGTTGTCCAGGCTGCGGCGGCAACGCAGCTCTTTGGCATTGTGCACGGTGGCCTCGAAACGCAGCACGTGCTCGCCCTTGGTATAGGCCTTCAGCTGCAGCCGCCCGAAGCTGATGCGGAACCAGCTCAGCCCGTACCGTGGTTTCTCGATCACGATCTCCTGCGCCGGCGGCCCGTCCTTGCGGGTGCGGTGCGGCCGGGTCTTCAGGCCGAAGATGGTCCGGATTGCCGGGATGTCCAGCCTGGACCGGGTCCGGTCCAGCACCCGGTCGAACAGCGCCTCCATCTGCGCGCCGGACTTAAACAGCAGGTTGCGGGAGTATTCGGCCTGGTAGATCGAGTAGCCGTAGCGGAACCCGCTGCGTTCCTGCTCCTGAAGATCCAGCCCGAAGCACAGGCAGGCGCTGTAGATCCACCGGTCGCAGACCTGACCCAGGCGCCCTATAGCCGCATCACGCGGCCAGGCATCTGCGACCCGGGCCAGGCCCAGCGGATCCGCGATCCCAGTAAAACAGTTGCACTCCTTGATAAAGCCGATGCCCTCGGCGTGGGCGGCGACCGCGACGTACTCGTGGCCGTTGAGGATCACCTGCGCGCCGAACGGCGGGTGCCCGGACATCTTGATGGTCAGGTGCCCGAACGCCGGGTCCATGATGTGGAAGCTGTAGTGGTAGACATGCTCCCTTTTCTT
>JBOHUM010000115.1:0-3479 GCA_050734515.1 Candidatus Dormibacteria bacterium | reverse complement strand
GGACGGCTGTCCTCCGGCGCTTCTGCATCGAACAGCTCCAGCGCTCGCTCGGCGCAGTCAGCCGCCCACGCGGCCACGATCCGCCGGGGTCGCCCTCGCTTAGGGCTCACGACTGAATAAGTGAAGGTGTGGGCGGGGTTATGTAGAACTGGTTGGTGTGATCGATGAGCGTGCGATCGCCGAGCGGTTTCGGTTGTTGAGCAGTAGTGGCGTGCTGGATGAGCGACGGCGGCGGTTGTGGGCGGCGGCGGAGGCGTGCTCGGCCGGGTGAGCCAGGCCGGGTTTGACGGAGGCTCCGTTTCGAGGATTCTGTCCTCGGGAGAGGAGATTCTCCGCAGATGCCACGACCGAGGAAGTACCCACAGGAGTTGATCGATCGCGGGATCCGGCTGGTGTTCGAGTCGGGTCGTCCGATCGCACATGTCGCGGCCGATATCGGGCTGCCGCCGGAGACGCTCAGGAAGCGCGTGCGCCAGGCGGAGATCGATGAGGGTCGTCGTCAGGGTCTCTCGAGCCAGGAGCGCGAGGAGATCCGCAAGCTCCGCAGCGAGAACGCGGAGTTGCGGCGAGCGAACGAGATCCTGCGCTCAGCGTCGCTGTTTTTCGCGCGCGAGCTCGACCCAGACCGTCCGAAGTGAGCGCGTTCATCGAGGAGCGCAAGGCTGATTTCGGGGTCGAGCCGATCTGCCGGACCGTGGGCGTGTCGGCGTCCGCCTATTACCAGCGCGCCACCGGCCACCGTTGTGAGAGGGAGATCGAGGACGAGCGGCTGCTCGCTGTGATCCGGACCACCCACAAGGCCAACTATCTGGCCTACGGCTACCGGCGGATGTGGAAGACGCTCAGGCGGGCCGGGGAGAGCGCGCCTCGTTGCCGGGTGCAGCGTTTGATGGCGGCCAACGGGATCGTGGGCGCCAAGCGGCGCGGGAAGCCGTGGCGGACCACCAAGCCCGACCCGGCCGCCAGCCGAGCCAGGGATCTGGTCAAGCGCGACTTCACCGCGCCGACGCCGAACCGGTTGTGGGTCGGCGATTTCGTGCGCCACGAGGCGCTGTGGATTCGAATGGAGGTGAGAGACCATCATCGCCTGGCCGTCGCAGCGGCTGGGTTGAAGCTGAGGGCAGCCTGATCCGGGGGACGCCGGTGAGGGTGGCAAGCGGCCCTGACAACGACGGGACTGGCCGGTACTGCCAGACGGCCAGAGTCCGGCAAGCGAGACGGAAAGGTGTACGTGAGGAACCAGCGTGTGAAAGCCTCTCAATACGACCCACCAGCTCGAACCTGGCGGATCTGGGCTGGGCAGCGGCACAACTTGGCGGCGTATAGGTCTGTCGTCGGGACTCCACGGCTGTTTGAAATCGTCAGTCGTGGTGGCCACGAGGAAGGTCTGCGGCGTACTCGTGGATGGCCGCAGGGGCATAGCTGGGCACCGACCCCGTCGATCGAATCCGTGGTGAACGTGGGAACCGTTGTGGTGCATCCCCACCGGGTTGTGGTGGGGCAGGCGCGTCGCCGGCCGATAGCGTCGCAGCGGGGCGGAGCCGCCGTATTAGTCCGAGTCGGGGAAAGCCCGGCACATGGCGAAGGGCGGCAGCAGGATCGCAGTGGCAGGACTGGAAGGCCAGGAGGTCGCTGGTGAATACGGGCGCGCCGTGGCCGAGCCTCGATGAGGCAAAGCCGCGGGTACTGGGGATCCAGACGAAGCTGCACCGTTGGGCTGTTGAGGATGAGGATCGTCGGTTCGACGATCTGTTTAACCTCGTGACCGATCCCGGCGTCCTTCGGGTCGCTTGGGAGCGGGTGCGGACCAACCGCGGGGCGCGGACCTCCGGGGTGGACGGCGAGACCGCCCGCTACATCCGAGAGATCCGTGGCGAGGAGGAGTTCCTCGCCGACCTACGCTCAGACCTTCGGGCCGGGCGTTTCGTCCCCGTGCCGGTGCGGGAGCGGATGATCCCCAAGAGCGGAGGCAGGTTGCGCCGCCTGGGGATCCCGACCGTGCGGGACAGGGTGGCTCAGGCTGCCCTGAAGCTGGTGCTCGAGCCGATCTTCGAGGCGGACTTTCGCCCGTGCTCCTACGGGTTCCGTCCGAAGCGACGTGCACTGGACGCTGTTGCCGAGATCCAGTATCTCGCGACCCGCTCCTACGAGTGGGTGCTGGAGGCTGATATCGAGGCATGCTTCGACACGATCGACCACGCGGCCCTGATGGACCGGGTGCGACGTCGCATCGGGGATAAACGCGTTCTGGCGCTCGTCAAGGCGTTCCTGAAGTCCGGCCTGCTGACGGTTGGCGGAAAGGAAATCGGGACGATCACCGGCACCCCGCAGGGCGGCATCCTCTCACCGCTACTGGCCAACATCGCGCTCTCAGCGCTCGACGATCACTTCGCCGAGGACTGGGAACGGCTGATGAGCACCGTGATGCGCAGACGCACCCGGCGACGCAAGGGACTGGGCACCTGGCGGGTCGTCCGCTACGCGGACGACTTCGTTGTCATGGTGTCCGGCACCCGCCGCAATGCCGAGGCGCTGCGCGAGACGGTCAAGGGCGTCCTGGCTCCGATGGGTCTCAGGCTCTCCGAGGCCAAGACGCAGGTGGTCCACATCGATACGGGGTTCGACTTCCTCGGCTTCCACATCCAGCGGAAGCGCAAGCGGGGAAGCTCGAAGCGATACGTCTACACCTACCCGTCCAAGAAGGCCGTGATGGCCATCAAGGCGAAGGTGCGGACGCTCACGCGCAGATCGTCATGGCCGACGCTGTCGGTCTTGCTGCACCGGCTCAACCCGGCGCTGCGAGGCTGGGCGGCCTACTTCCAACACGGGGTATCCAAGCGCACGTTCAGCTACCTCGGCCAGTTCGCATGGACTCGCGTCGTGGGCTGGCTGCGCAAGCAATACCCCCGCACCGGATGGGCCAAGCTGCGGCGCCGCTACCTACCCGGATGGCGGCCCACGCAGGACGGGATCGAACTGTTCAACCCCGCAGCGGTGCCGGTCACCCGCTACCGCTACCGGGGCAACAAGATCCCCAACCCCTGGACAGCAACCCCATCAACAACATGACCAGCGGCACGGTCCTGTGGAGAGCCGGATGCTCGGGAACGGGCACGTCCGGTTCGGCGGGCGGGTCAGGGAAACGGACCGGGCGCAAGCCCGACACCGCGCCCTGACCCGACCCAACACCGACCTGAAGACCCGCGGGGTGCGGGACATCCTGATCTGCTGCGTCGACGGGCTGACCGGGTTCCCCGACGCGATCGAGGCGATCTTCCCGGCCACCACGGTCCAAACCTGTGTTGTTCACCTCTTGCGCTCGAGCCTGAAGTACGTGCCGCGGCGCGAGCGCGAGCAGGTCGCCCGCGATCTGAAACCGATCTACACCGCCCTGGACGCCGACCATGCCCAGGCCGAGCTCGAGACCTTCGATGAGAAGTGGGGCAAGCGGTTCCCCGTGATCACCCAGGCGTGGCTGG
>JBOHUM010000114.1:0-1738 GCA_050734515.1 Candidatus Dormibacteria bacterium | reverse complement strand
GTCCGGCAGCGTTCGGCAGTCCTAGTTCTTCTTTTACCGTCGCGAGGATGTCCTTCAGCGTGGCGTCGTTCCACTCGGCGCGGACCAGGCGCTTCGGGATCTCCCACGTGTCGCGGACGTCCGGGTCGGTCAGCGTCTGCTCGCCTCGGCCGAACCGGGCTGGCTGACCGAGGCCGAGGAGCTTGCGGGCTTTCGCCGGGGTGACCGGGAACTTGACGGGCCCGAAGCCCTCCACCCGCAGGCTCAAGTCGTCCATCTTCGCCGTCAGTTCGACGCTTAACGCGGCCTGCGCGTCGCCGCGCAGGGTCCTGGCCAGCCGGTCGCGCGCCGCCGTTGCCATGGCCCTGGTCCTCCCGTACCCCCGGAAACGGTCTTACCTCTGGTGCGACTGTAGCCAACCGCCGTAAGCCGCGAGCCACGCTTCCCCGGATTACCCGCGCAGCGGCCATGTTGTGGGAGCGCGTCGGTCGCCGCGCGTGACGGTCCGTAAGGTGTGATGCCCCAGCGCCGCATCGTGGCCTCATTGACCGAGATGTTGACGATCTTGCCGCGTCCGGCTTCGAGCATGTGTGGCACGACTGCTCGCGCGTCCGGCCACGGCCTGCCGGGGGTTACTTGTAGGCTGGCTCCATTGACTATGACGCCGAATTGCGGCTGCACCATGAGGTACTGCGCCGGGCATGGGGCGTCCAGCCCCTCGATCATGTCCTGGACATCGGATGCGGGAGCGGGCAGACGACCCGTGAGGCCGCGCGCATGGCCCGGGCAGGCAGGGCGCTCGGGGTCGACACATCGGCGTCCGCCATCGAGCGGGCCCGCGAGCTCGCCCAGGCGCAGGGGGTGCGCAACGTTACCTTCGAGCGCGCCGACGCGCAGGTTCACCCCTTTCCGCAGGGGCGCTTCGACTTGGCCATCAGCAGGTTCGGCACGATGTTCTTCGCGGATCCCGTCGCCGCAGTCGGCAACGCCGGACGGGCGCTGCGCCCGGCCGGGCGCCTGGTGATGATGGTCTGGCAGGACCGTGAGCGCAACGACTGGGACGTCGCTATCCGCCAGTCCCTGGCCGGACCCGGGGGCCCAGCGGCCGCCGCTTCCGCGGGACCGGATCCGTTCTCGCTCGCCGATCCGCCGGCCGTGACGGGGATGCTGGAGGCTGCGGGGTTCGCCGACGTCACCTTCACCGACGTCCGCGAACCCATGTACTTCGGCCCGGATGTTGCCGCCGCCCTTGACTGGGTCCGCGGCTACGCGTGCACCAGCGAAGTACTCAATCGCTTGGATCCCGCCGCTGCGGCACGTGCGCTCGGGCGGCTGCGCGAAATGCTCGCCGCGCACATGAACGGCAACGGTGTCTGGTTCGACTCCCGCGCCTGGGTCGTCACCGCTCGCCGCCACTGAACCGGGACACGACGCGAGCTACGAGAGAAGGAGACAGGCTTGGTCACGACACCCGGGTGGGACGGTTCTCCTGCGGCCAGCTACGATCCGATGCGGGCCGACCGGGACCTGGTGCCGCAGGCGATCGAGGAGACGCTGCGGTGGGCGACCCCGCACCGGCTCGACGGGGACGCGCGGAATGACTGAGCCCCAGCCAGCCGGGCTTGCCGCCACGAGCTCGGCGCGGGCCGACTGGGTCAGGGAGCCGGGTCCCTGACCGGTGAGCGCGTTCGTGCCTGAGCTTCAGGTCGTCAGCCAGGGCCACCGCCTGCGTGCCGTCTGCTGCCTCGCCGACGACCTC
>JBOHUM010000113.1:0-1844 GCA_050734515.1 Candidatus Dormibacteria bacterium | reverse complement strand
GATTCGCGCCGGGTCGCGGCTGCATAACCTGACCTGTGTTCGCGCTCAAGGCCGCCATCGTGGTCCTGGTCCTGTTCGTAGCCGGGGTGTTTCGTGATCGCCGCAGCTTCGCCAATGCGGTCCTGCTCGGCCTCGCGCTCGCGCTGCTAGCGCTCGGCACGGCGGAGCGGCTGGCCAGGGCGCATGACGCGGTAAGCAGGCTGGTATTGCTGGCCGTGTTCGCGCTGGTCGCCCTCGCCCCGTTGCTGGTCGCCGCGTACCTGGTGGCGAACGGGGTGACGATGCTGCGCCGGGAAAGCGCGCGGCCGGCCAACCTGCTGTCGCTGCTGGTCGGCGCCGGCATCCTCGCGGTCATCGGGTTCCGGCTGGCGACGCCGCTCACCAGCTCGGGCGAACTGGCGCTGTCGGCCACGATCGTCATGCTGCTGTTCGGCTACGTCTCGTTCCAGTGCGTGTCGTTCGTGCTGTACGCCTTTCTCTACGGCCGCCTGCGCGTGCGACGCCACGCCGACGTCGTCGTGGTGCTCGGCTCCGGGCTGCTCGACGGCGGGCGGATCCCGCCGTTGCTGGCCAGCAGGCTGGACCGCGGCCGCACGGTCTTCCGGGCCCTGGCGGCGCGCGGCAGCGACCCGGTGCTGATCGTGTCCGGCGGCAAGGGCAGCGACGAGCAGGTCTCCGAGGCCGACGCG
Organism: Candidatus Dormibacteria bacterium; assembly: GCA_050734515.1. Classification (GTDB taxonomy): domain Bacteria; phylum Chloroflexota; class Dormibacteria; order Aeolococcales; family Bog-877; genus Bog-877. Next base: position 1,155 of record JBOHUM010000113.1, on the reverse strand, counting down.
ATGGCAGGCTATCTGACCGCGCGCGGCTTCCCCGCGGACCGGATCGAGCGGGAGGACCAGTCAGCGAACACCGAGGAGAACCTGGCCAACAGCAAGGCGATCATGGACCGCCTCCGCCCGGATGCCGCGTGCGTCATCGTGACCAGCAACTACCACGTGTTCCGCACGGCGATGATCGCCCGCCGCATCGGCGTCCGCGGCCAGGTGACCGGCGCGCGCACCGCCGGCTACTACTGGCCGAGCGCCACCCTGCGCGAGTTCGCCGCCGTCTTCCTCAGCTACAAGGCCGTCAACCTGGCCGTCTGCTTCCTCCTTGTCGCGGTCCCGGTGATGGTTGCCCTGCTGCACCACGCCCCGGCCGGACCCGCCGCGGCGCAGCTAGGGATCAGAATCTGGTGATCAATGGCCAGAGGGACTGCACCTGAGCGGAGTCGCTGGTGTACCCGAGCTTGCCCAGCCCGAATCCCTCCTCGATGGTGAGCAGCATCGAGTAGTGGTTGGACGGCGTGGCGTCGGTCGCGTGCCGCGGCCCGGTCCGGCTGATCACGATCATGGGTGCCGAACCGCCGCCGTACACGCCTCCGGGCCAGGTGGCGCTGATCTCGGGATCCCCGGCCGGCAGGATCGGGGAGTCGCAGCAGCCCGCGACGGACGCGTAGTCGTCGTCGGTCGGGTTGGTGCCGTCGAAGTCGGTCTCGTCGGCTACGACGAAGATCGCGCTGTTGCCCGTCCAGGCCCGGCTGCTCATGATCGTCTGGACCGCGCCCTTGACGAAGGCGTCGGCCTTGGCCTTGAGCGACTCGTCGTTGGCGTCCCCGGGAACGTCGTTGTACGGGCACGGCGTGTCGGCGAACCCGGCGACCGCGGTGTAGATGCCGCCGTGCATGTTCGAGCACTCATCGGGGCTGATCCACACGTAGCGTGGCGCGTCCGGGCCGTTCAGGTCCGCGGCCATGGCGGTGTAGGGCTTGATGTGGGCGGTCCGCGCCGGGTTGTCCCGGATGTCGCTGTAAAGGATGAACGGGTTGTGCTTGCTGGCGTACAGCGCGTTCGAGCTGCTCGGCCACGTGTCGCCCAGGTAACCCGCGCTGGGCATGGCCTGCATGTAGGCGTCCCACGGGATGTGCGCCGCCTCGAGCTCGTCCACGATGTTGG
>JBOHUM010000112.1:0-1639 GCA_050734515.1 Candidatus Dormibacteria bacterium | reverse complement strand
GCCCAGGACGCGGGCGAGGCCAACGCGATCGTGGCCGGCCTGACCCTGGCGGCCGGCGCCGACCGCGTGGTCAAGGTCAAGGCGATGGTGACCCAGGAAACCGGGCTGAACGAGGCGCTGGCCGGCGACGGCATCGACGCGCTGGAAACCGACCTGGCCGAGCTCATCGTCCAGCTCGGCCACGACCGGCCCAGCCACATCCTGGTGCCGGCCATCCACAAGAACCGGTCCGAGATCAGGGAGATCTTCCGCCAGCAGATGCCGGACGCGCCGGCCGGGCTGACCGACGACCCGCCGGCGCTGGCCGCCGCGGCCCGCTCTCACCTGCGCCAGGCGTTCCTGTCCGCGCAGGTGGGAGTGTGCGGGGCGAACTTCGTCATCGCCGAGACCGGCTCGGTGGTGGTGGTCGAGTCCGAGGGCAACGGCCGGATGTGCGTGACCCTGCCGCAGACGCTGATCTGCGTGACCGGGATCGAGAAGATCCTGCCGACCTGGCGCGACCTGGAGGTGTTCCTGGCCCTGCTGCCCCGCTCCTCGACCGCCGAGCGGATGAACCCCTACACCTCAATATGGACCGGCGTCACCCCGGGCGACGGCCCGCGCGACTTCCACCTGGTGCTGGTCGACAATGGCCGCACCAACGCGCTGGCCGACCGCACCGGCCGCCAGGCCCTGCGCTGCATCAGGTGCTCGGCCTGCCTGAACGTCTGCCCGGTCTACGAGCGGACCGGCGGGCACGCCTACGGCTCGCCCTACCCGGGCCCGATCGGCGCGATCATCTCCCCCCAGCTGCGCGGCGACACCTCCCCGGTCGACGCCTCCCTGCCCTACGCGTCCACTTTGTGCGGCGCCTGCTACGAGGTGTGCCCGGTCGCGATCAACATCCCCGAGGCCCTGCTCTACCTGCGGGGCAAGGTCGTCGACGCCAAGCGGGACAAGACATTTTCTGCCGAACGGGCCGTGTTCGGCGCGTCCGCCAAAGTGCTGCGCTCGCCCCGCCTGCTGGCCGCCGCCCAGCGTGCCGCGGCCCTGAGCGGCCGCGTCGTAGGCCGCTCAGGCCGCATCCGCCACCTCCCGCCCCCCTTGTCCGCCTGGACCGACACCCGCGACGCCCCCGCCCCGCCCCGCGAGTCCTTCCGCGCCTGGTGGTCCCGCACCCGCGCCCCCCACCGGAAGCCCCCCCGGTGACCGCCTCCCGCGACCAGATCCTCTCCCGCATCCGCACCGCCATCCGCACCGGATCACCGCCCGCCACCGCCACCGCCGTCCCGGATACCGCCGGCCAGCCCGCCGCCGTCAGCCCGGATGCCGCCACCGCGGCGGACCCGGGCGCAAGCCTCGCGGACCGGCGCGCCGCCGACGTCGACGCCGCGTATGCCGCGCTGCCCCGCGACTACCTGCGCGCCCACCACGACCCGGCCGCGACCGACATCGTGGACCTGTTCGCCGAACGCGCCGCCGACTACCGCGCCGTCGTCGAGCGCGTCCCCGTCGCCGGCCTGCCCGCCGCCATCGCCCGCGCCCTGGCCGCCCGGTCGCAAACCGCCGGCGCCCCGGACGGGCCGTTCGTCGTCCCGGACGGCCTACCGCCCGAGTGGCTGGCCGAACTGCCCGCGGGCCTGCGGCTCATCCGCGACAC
>JBOHUM010000111.1:0-1762 GCA_050734515.1 Candidatus Dormibacteria bacterium | reverse complement strand
GGGGAGAGCGAGGTCTGCGCGTCGTTCCGTGCCGTCCGAAGAGCTAAACTGGCGCGCGTGCTGCGGTTTTACGCAGACAAAGCGCGACGGCACGCCGACGACAGCAACGGCACCGGGTTATCTCCTGAGGCATACTCCGATCTGCTCGCGGAGATTGATCGGCTCATCGAAAAAGGAGGGGACTATTCTTTCGCCACGGCGGAGCGCGTCGATCGCGGCTGGATTTTCTGCCCGGAATATATGGGTGCCAAACCGCTTGACATTACGCCAGCCGGCTGGGATACGCAGGTTTTTCTTTTCGGGCCGGACTTCGATTTCCGCCGCTCTTCCAGCGGCGATGCGTCATCGGGCGCCCCGGTCGCACCGATTCCGGGCAAACGCGAACCGGATAAGGCCGGCACGGCGTTTTTAAGCGAAGCCAACGAATCATTCGCCGCCGTACCCAATAGCAGCACGCGACCTGATTCTGCCACTGGACCGGAAGATCAACTAAGAGATCGAGCGCGCAATGAAATCCTCAAGCGAGTCCCCACTATTTGTCTCGGAACGAACTTGCAAACAGGAGCCGAGGTCTTATGGCCTCTGACGATTAAAGGCAATCCGCACCTGCTCGTGGCCGGATTGCCTGGCATGGGAAAAACAACGTGCCTTCTAAACCTCTGCCGCCAAATGCTCAGTGCGGACGTTCGGCCGATTGTATTCTCCTATCATCAAGACATCGACGAGAAACTTCAGCAAACCGTCGGCTCGATCCGGTTCATAGACTTCAATGGGCTGGGCTTCAACCCGCTACAGGTAATGGACCGCAAGTCGCGAATGGCATACCTCGATGTTGCCGGCGCCGTGCGCGATATTTTCGTCGCGATCTTTCCTGAGCTTGGCGACGTCCAAGGCGAGCGAATTCGAAAGGCACTGAAGGACAGCTTTATCGAATACGGCTGTGACGATCCGTCTTCTGAACTACGCCAACTCCGAGAGCCGCCGTTCTCACGGTTCGTCGAGATCCTGCGCAGCGAACCGAAACCAGACCGCGGTCTCAAGACGCTGCTATCGCGCTTGGAAGAACTTGACGATTACGGTTTCTTTCAGCCGTCGGACGCTCAAGCGAGTCTCTGGGAGAGCGAATGCCCGATCGTCTTGCGAATCCATTCGACGCAAAACGACAATCTGCAGAAAGCCTTTGCATCACTGGTCTTTTACGGCCTTTATAAAGACATGTTCCGACGCGGCACGCAAGACCGGATAACGCACTGTCTGATCTTCGACGAGGCGCATCGCGCGGCCCGTCTTCAATTGATTCCAACAATGGCGAAGGAGTGCCGCAAGTACGGCATTTCGCTCATCTTAGCATCCCAGGAAGCTCGTGACTTCCACGTGTCGCTTTTTTCGGCGATCGCCAACTACCTGGTGCTTCGATTGACCGAAGCCGACGCCAAGGCACTGGCGCGAAACATTGCGACCTCCGATCAAGAGCGCATGCTGATCGACCGAATCAAGCAAATGGAACGGTTTCGCGCATTCTATTGTTCTGAGGGCTTGAAGAAACCGGTGCCCGTGGCGTTGAAAGCTTAATCTGGCACTCGTAAGAGTGCCCGGAGCCAATTGGTCGTCGGGCGCTGATTGGCCAGAAGCTACTACCGTCCCCTTGGACGTGAGCGCAAAAATCAGATGACTATAGAGCAACTGACACGCCTGATTGCCAAAGGCGAATCGGATCGCCTGGAGTTTAAAAAGTCCACGGGCGACTTGAAGGGTGGTATGG
>JBOHUM010000110.1:0-1551 GCA_050734515.1 Candidatus Dormibacteria bacterium | reverse complement strand
GAGCCGACCTCCCGGCAGGACGAGACCAACGCCCGGGGCGTCGCGGCCCTGCTCGCGGCGGCCGCCCATCAGGAGGGCCAGACCGTGATCTGCGCCACCCACGACCCCACCGTGATCGGTCGGGCCGACCACGTCATGGCCCTGGACGGATAGCAGAATCCGGGCGCCGCCGTCGCGGCAGCCAGCCCTGGACCTTCCACCTTGAGCCCGGCCGCCCGGGTATCAGCACCATGACCAGCAGACCCACGACCGACAGCAGCAGGCCCAGCGTCAGGCCCACCCGCTCGGCGTAGCCCTTGCGCTCCGCCAGCCACGCCCCGGCGGCCGCCGAGATGAGCCACGCGAACAGGAGGTACAGCGCCTTAGCGCCAATTGTTCCGATGGCTATCACTCTCCGTCTTAGTCATGTGCCCAGATACGCCCGCTGAACCTCGGGGTCGTTGCGCAGGCTCGCCGAGTCGTTGGCCAGGGCCACGTGCCCGGTCTCGAGCACGTAGCCGCGAGAGGCGGCGTCGAGCGCGTAGTTGGCGTTCTGCTCAACCAGCAAGATCGCCACCCCGGAGCTGTTGATCTCGCCGATGGTCTGGTAGATCCGCTGCACCACCAGGGGGGCGATGCCCAGCGACGGCTCGTCGAGCATCAGCAGTTTCGGGCTGGCCATCAGGGCGCGCCCGATCGCGAGCATCTGTTGCTCACCCCCGGACATGGTGCCGGCCTTCTGGCTTTCCCGCTCCTTGAGCAGGGGAAAGAGTTCGTAGACCCGTTTGAAGTCCTCGGCCACCCCGGGACCGCGCCGCTGGTGGGCGCCAAGTTCCAGGTTCTCGAGCACGGTCATCCGAGGGAAGCAGTGCCGGCCCTCCGGGGCGAGGGCGATTCCGCGGCCGACGATCTCGTGCGCCGGCACGTGCGTGATCTCCTGCCCGTCGAACGTGATCGTCCCGGTGCTGGCCGGGGTGAGGCCCGAGATCGAACGCAGGGTGGTCGACTTCCCGGCCCCGTTCGAGCCGATCAGCGTCACCACCTCACCCGCGTCGACCGTCAGCGAGATCCCTTTCAGGGCCTCGATCGCGCCGTACCGGGTACGGATGTCGCGGACCTCAAGTAGCGCCATCAGTCCTGCTTTCCGAGATAGGCCTCGATCACCAGCGGGTCCGTCCGGACCACGGCCGGCGCGCCCTCGGCGATCTTCCTACCGTGATCGAGCACCGTGACGCGCTCGGAGACCCCCATCACGACCTTCATGTCGTGCTCGATGAGCAGGATGGTCAGCTGCTTCTCGTCACGCAGCTTGCGCATGAAGGCGGTCAGCTCCGCCGATTCGCGGGGGTTCATGCCGGCGGTCGGCTCGTCGAGCAGCAGGACGCTCGGCTCGGCCGCCAGCGCCCGTGCGAGTTCCACCCGCCGCTGGTCGCCGTACGACAGCTGCGCGGCGACCCGGTCGAATACGGTCGCGGGCAGTCCGACGTAGGCCAGCAAATCGCGGGCCCGCGCCCGGGTATCCCGCTCCTCGCGGCGGACCCAGGGCGGACGGAAGATCGAACCGAACAGCCC
>JBOHUM010000109.1:0-1799 GCA_050734515.1 Candidatus Dormibacteria bacterium | reverse complement strand
ACATCGTGTTGCATGGCGACGGTCCCGGCGAGCGCTGGGCACGTTCGGCCGGGTCCGGCGACAAGATCGAGGGCATCGGGCCGCGCGGGAAGATCACCACGTCGGCCACGGCCGACTGGCACCTGTTCATCGGCGATGAGTCGGCGCTGCCCGCACTGTTCGCGATGACCGAGGCGCTGCCACCCGACCGCCCGGCCACGCTCGTGCTCGAGATCCCCGAGGAGAGCGACGAGCAGGACCTGGATGCCGCACCGAGTACGCGCATCTCCTGGCTGCACCGCCTTGGCGCGCCTGCTGGTGACCCGTCGGCCCTCGCCGCCGAGACAGCCGAGATCGAGCTGCCGCCCGGCCGCGGCCACGCCTACCTGTTCGGCGAGGCGAAGGTCGTGTCCCGGCTGCGGGAGATCCTGGCCGAGCGAGGGCTCGGCCAGGATCAGATGTCGCCCAAGGCCTACTGGGGCCGCGGCCGCGCCAATGCCAGCCACGGCGAGCCTGCCCGAGACGCCTAGCCCTTGCGCTTCCAGGCGCCGATCATCAGGGGCCAGAGCACCGGGCTGCTGGCGAACCGGGTGGCGTCTTGAGCAAGCTCGGCCAGCATCGCCGCGGAGTCGTCCTCGGTGGTGATTCCGTAAGCCAGGGCCGCCGGCAGGACGCTGCGGTAGACGTTTTCCGCGTAGACCCGACCGCCGGCTCCGAGGGGCTCAACGCGGCCGGTGACATCGGTGCCGTCCGGAATCCCGGCGCCGGCCTGCACGAACAGCTGCGGGAGCAGGGCACCGGTGCGCACGTCGGCACCGGTCGCGTGGAACGTGGTCATGACGACCCGCGTCAGCTCGGCGAAGCTGGGCAGCTCCGGCAGGACGCCGAACGCGGCCGCGTCGTAGTCCTGCACGACCAGGTAACCGCCTGGGGCGACAGCATCCCACAGCCGGGCCAGCACGGCGGCGCGGCCGGGCAGGTGGATCAGCAGCAGCCGCGCGTACACCAGGTCGAACGGGCCGCCAGAGACAGGCTCGTCGGCGGTCAGGTCGTGGGCGCGGAAGGCACAGTGCCGGTAGCCGCGGCCGTGCAGCATCTGCACCGCCAAGGTGCCGATCGAGGCGTCCACGTCGATGCCGAGCACGCGGCCGCCCGGGCCGGCCCGCTGCGCCAGCAGACGCGTCGTCTCGCCCGGCCCGCAGCCCGCGTCCAGGCAGCTGGCGCCCGCTGGCAGGCTGATCTGGCTCAGAATCCGCGCGGTCGCGGCTTCCCAGTCCTGCGCCTGGGCCCGCAGCCGCTCGTATTCCTGTGGCGTGTGCCCCAGCGCGTAGGTGGCTGGCGCCCGGGTGATCTCGGTGGTGGTGGTGCTCATCCCCAGTCCTCTTCTGCTCGGTTATCTCCGCGATGCGGCCCTCAGATCGCAGCAGCTGCTGCCAGCGTGCCCAGCCGACCAGGTGGGTGTCAGTCACCTGGCCGACGCCGGCGCTGTCAGCTTGACGACACTCCACCGGGCGGCCGCGGGAGAAAACTTGTTGCGGCGTCCGTCCGCGGCGCGGAGCATCGGAGGCTAGCGGCGAAGGCGACGGCGGAGCGATGTCAAAGTCACGGCGATCCCTGCAGGGCAGCCTGACACCCGCCGACCTGGAGCTCGCCGCCGCGCTGCTGCCGTTGTGGGGCTTCCCGAAGGGCACCGGCATCTCCCTCGCCGGCGAGCAGGGGACCAACAACCTGACGTTCCTGAGGGGCCATGGGCAGCACCGCCACGTGCTGCGGGTCAGCAGGTTCCTGTCTGTCGCGGAGGTTCGCGCCGAGCACCGGAT
>JBOHUM010000108.1:0-2048 GCA_050734515.1 Candidatus Dormibacteria bacterium | reverse complement strand
TTCTACGCCTATGCCCACCCGCCGGCCGAGGGCTTCGGCGGCGCCACCCTGTCCCCGGCCGCGGCGCGCTGGGATCCGGCCCTGGGGGAGTACCTCCTGGACTGGGATGACGTCCGGTCCGATGCTGACCCGCGGGCGACCGCCCTGGAGTTCGCCCGATCGGTCTTCCGCCACGCCTGTGCCGCCTGCCAGTGGGACATGACCCTCGCCGCCAGCGCCGAGGGCACCCCGCCTCCGGTCAGGTGACACCGCCAGGGTGACCCCGGTCGGCGGCACCCGGCTCGACCACGTCGGCCGCGAGCAGCGCGGCCACGGCGACCTCCGCCTCGGCGGCGGCAGGCAGCACGGCGGGCAGCCGGGGGATCGCGGTGAGCTGGCCGTCGGATTCGTACCGGATGATCACCCGGGGGTCGATGTAGGAACTGCGCGCCACCGTGGGCGTGTCGCCCAGCCACTCCGCGACCCCGCGGACCCCTGCGACGACAGCGCTCTTGCGGTCCCGCGCGGTCGGTGCCGGGTCCGCGTTGGCCAGCTGCAGGGCCATCAGCACGGTGGCGTTCCAGGTGCGGAATTCCTTGGCCGTGAAATGGCCGTCGGCGTGGGTGGCGATGTAGCTGCTGACCTCGTGCGAGCGCAGCGGCCGCCAGGTACCGCCTTGCTCGACGCCGAACAGCGTGTCCAGACCGTTGTCGCTGCGGATCAGGGCTCGGACTACGGACCGGACAGCTTCGTCGGTGACCGTGATCGTCCGGCGCTTGCCTTCCTTGGCGATGTAGTCGAACGCAACGCCGTCGGGTGTCACCGTGACATCGCGCTTTCGCAGGGTCGTCGCGCCGTAGTGGTGATCGAGATCGGCGTACCTCTCGCGGCCTAGATCCCGCACGGTGGCTGACCGCAGCGCGGGCAGCGCCTCGGCGAACCGCAGCATGTGCGAGAACTTCTGGGCATCGCGCTGCTCCCGCCACAGCTGGTGATAGCGATACTGGGTCCGGCCCCGGCTGTCGATGCCCGTGCCCTGGATGTGACCGAGCGGGTCGGCCGAGATCCACACGTCGTTCCAGGCCGGCGGGATGCCGAGCGCGGCGATGCGCCGCGTCGTCGCCGGATCGCTGACCTCGGCTCCCGAGGAATCGCGATAGCGGAAACCTCCGCTTGTCCGCTCGCGGATGATCCCCGGGCCGTGCGGGTCACTACGGATCAGCCCCGGAACCGCGGCGGCCGGTCGCGATGCCTCGGCGCTCATCACAACGCAGAACCCTATCCTGGCTCCTCCAGCACATTTCATGAGCCGGGGCTCAGGTCTAATCTGGTCATGTTCGTGGTATTCAGGGGAGACGAGGTACTCGACATTCAGGCGAACCTGCCCGAAGAGCCGAATAGCTTCATCGGTCGTGAGCGCGAGCTCGACGAGCTGCGTCGGCTGGTGTACTCGACCCGTGCGCTGACCTTGAGCGGCCCGGGCGGGATCGGGAAAACCAGGCTGGCGCTGCGGTTGCTGGCCTTGATGGCGGGTGAATTCCCCGATGGGGCATGGTTCGTCGAGCTGGCCGACCTGCGCCAGCCCGATCTGGTCATCTCGCGCGTGGCGGCCACTCTCGGCGTGAGCGAGGAGCCGGGGCGCCCGCTGCTCGAGACACTGGCCGACGTCCTGCGGCGGCGGCGGCTGCTGCTGGCCCTGGACAACTGCGAGCACCTTATCGACGCGTCCGCTCAGGTCGCCCGCCAGCTGCTGGCCAGTTCGCCGGGGCTCAGGTCTAATCTGGTCATGTTCGTGGTACCCAGGGGAGACGAGGTACTGGACATTCAGGCGCACCTGCCCGAAGAACCCAATAGCTTCATCGGTCGTGAGCGCGAGCTCGACGAGCTGCGGCGGCTGGTGTACTCGACGCGTGCGCTGACCCTTAGCGGCCCGGGCGGGATCGGGAAAACCAGGCTGGCGCTGCGGTTGCTGGCCTTGATGGCGGGTGAATTCCCCGATGGGGCATGGTTCGTCGAGCTGGCCGAACTGCGCCTGCCCGCCGTCGCGGTGCGGGGCGACCACCATGTGG
>JBOHUM010000107.1:0-1727 GCA_050734515.1 Candidatus Dormibacteria bacterium | reverse complement strand
GCCAGGGACACCTTCGCCTGGACCGTGCTGTCCGCGCTGGCCGGGGCGGTCGACTCCCGGCTCGGACCAGATGACGAGGTAGCCATCGTGCTACGCAAGCGCCGGGAAACCCTCTCGGGGTCGTCGGCGTGAGCAGCGAATTCGAGGTCCAGGTGACCGAGGAGTTCGAGGTGGTTCCGGCCGAGGCGGCCCAGGCTGAGACGGCCCAGGCTGAGACGGCCCAGGTCGAGGCGGCGCTGCGGATCGAACGCTCCTCACCGGACCGCGCCCGGGCCCGGGAGCTGTTCGAGCGGCGCGCGGCGCTGCCCGTCGGCGATCCCGAGCGGGCCCGGATCCGGGGTCACCTGGTCGAGCTGCACCTGCCGCTGGTGGAGTACCTGGCCCGCAGGTTCCGCAACCGCGGCGAGTGGCTCGACGACCTGACCCAGGTCGCGACGATCGGGCTGATCAAGTCGATCGACCGGTTCGACCTGGAGCGCGGGGTGGAGTTCTCCACCTACGCCACGCCCACCATCGTGGGGGAGATCAAGCGGCACTTCCGGGACAAGGGCTGGGCGGTGCGGGTCCCGCGCCGCCTGCAGGAGCTCAAGCTCTCGCTGACCAAGGCCATCGGTGAGCTCGCCCAGCGCGAGGGGCGCGCGCCCACGGTCAGCGAGCTGGCCGGCCACCTGCAGATGAGCGAGGAAGACGTCCTGGAGGGGCTCGAGTCGGCCAACGCCTACTCCACCGTGTCGCTCGACGCCCCCGATTCGGGCGACGAGGACGCGCCCGCCGTCTCGGACTCGCTCGGAATGGTCGACGACGCGCTCGAAGGCGTTGAGTACCGCGAGTCACTCAAGCCGCTGCTCGAGCAGCTGCCGCCGCGGGAGAAGAAGATCCTGCTGCTCCGGTTCTTCGGCAACATGACCCAGTCGCAGATCGCGGCCGAGCTCGGCATCTCCCAGATGCACGTGTCCCGGCTGCTGGCGCGTACCCTGGCTCAGCTCCGGGAGGGGCTGACCACCGAGGACTGAGTACCGCCCGGGCGCTACTGGCTCTTGACCGACGGACGGTTGAGCGCCCGCAGGCTGGCCGGGGTCAGCACGCCGGCCAGGCAGCCCGCCGCGAGCAGCAGCGCGGGCACGCCCCACTCGGGCCGGTGCCCGTCCAGCAGGACGATCCCCCCGATCACCACGAGCAGCTGGGTCATGACCGTCGGCGTCCGGCTCCACGGCCTGGCCTTGGCCAGGGCCACGGCGATGAGCGCGATCCCGACGGCCACCGCCACCGTGAACACGGTGAGCGCGGCCCCGCTGCCGGCCTGGGAGGACTTCCCGTCCGCGGTCGAGATGGCACCGAAGGCGGCCGCCACGCACAGGCCGACGGCCTCGATCACCTGGGCGGCCGCAGCCAGGCGCAGCGCTATCGGGCCCTGCGCGGCTGAGCCCTGCGCGGCTGGAACGTCCGGCGGGGCGGCGAGGGCCGCCGTTGCGGTGGCCGGCGCTTCGCGCGCGGCTGCGGCCTTGGGCTTAGCTGAGGCGTTGGGCTTAGCTTGGGCTTGGGGCTTGGCTGAGGCTTGGGGCTTGGCTGAGGCCTGGGGCTTGGCCTGCGGGTTGGCGGGGCCGCGGCGGCCATTGGCTCGGCCCGGTCCCTTGGCTCGCGTCGCCATATCGCACACCACCCTCGGAGCCCAGCTTAGAAGGAGGCTAGCCTGGGCGAGTGCGAGGCCTCCTGATCGTCAACCCGCA
>JBOHUM010000106.1:0-1550 GCA_050734515.1 Candidatus Dormibacteria bacterium | reverse complement strand
CCTCGTAGCGGATGGCCTTGCCCTGGTTAAGCGCGGCGACCCCCTGGGCGAAGGAGTACACCACCGTGGCGCCGGGCGCGCCGTCGCCGATCTTCTCGATGAACGGCGCGTACACGCTGGGCACGGTGGACTTGGCCTCGATCATGGCCAGCGCGGCCAGGTTGATCCCGTCGTACAGGTGCACCGCGCCCGGCGCGGTCAGGTAGGTGGAGAAGTCTCCGGTGCTGCCGACCTTGCCCTGCTCGGCCATGATCGCGCTCTGGAACGGGGCGTAGGACGGGCCGCTGGTCTCGGTGACCAGGTTGTCGGCGCGGAAGCTGGAGGCCAGCGTCGACGCCCCGATGGCCGCGGCCACCGACTTGTACCAGTCCGGGGAGATGTCCGCGGAGGTACCGATGACGGGGATCATCTTGCCCCCGTTGAGCTGCTTGACCTCCGACAGGAACGTCGCGTCGGTCGGGCCGAGCGCCTCGGTGAGGATCACGTCGGGGTGCGCTGAGACGATCTTGTCCGCCTCGGTGCGGAAGCTCGACGCGTTCAGGTCCAGCGTCTCGTTGGCGGCCAGGGTCATCCCGGCCTTGCCGATCGCGCTGATGGCGGGCTGGATGAACGTCTGCGACCCGATGTCGTTGCCGAAGGCCAGCGCGACCTTCTTGTACCCGAGCTGCTGGGCGATGGCGACCATCGCGAAGGACTCCTCCAGGTCCGGCGGCACCAGCCGGTAGAAGTAAGGGAAGTGCACGGAGTCGAACTCGGACTGGCCGGTCATGCAGAACGCCACCATCTTGCGCGAGTTGGTGATCGGCACCACGCTGGCCGCCTCGTCGGAGGTGCACCCGATGACCAGCGCGAGGTTGGAGGTGGTGGCGAACATCTGCGTAGTGGCGGGCACGGCGTCGGCCGGGTCGCCCCGGGTGTCCACGCCCTTGCAGCTCAGCTTGTGGCCGAGCACGCCGCCTGCGTTGTTGATGGCCTGGGTCGCGCCGTCGCAGGAGACCAGGTAGGTCGGGCCGAGGGCGGCGTCCGGGCCGCTGAACGGGGCCAGGTCGGCCACGACGAGCGTGCCGCCGCTTGACCCGGTCGACCCGGTCGCGCTGGTGCCCGCGCCGCTGTTGCTGGTACTGCTGCTACTGCTGCATGCCGCCAGGCCCGCGGCAGCGAGCAGCGCGGCGGCCAGGGCGACGGCGCGCCGGGGGTCCCGGTACCCGTGCCGGTCTGGTCCTGGTGTTCTCTGGGTGGTCAAGATGATCGTCCCCTCTGCGATGAGAGTTGTGCCAGAGCGCGGCCGACCAGGGAGTACGGGTTGGGGACTCTCGGCTACAGGCCGCCGGGAGAGGAGACTGGCCGCCATCGCCAGCCGGAGCGGTCGCCGGATTCGGCGACCACGCGGTTGCGGATGGTGCCAATGCCCTCGATCGTGATCTCGATAACGTCGTCTGGCTGGAGCCAGACCGGGGGGTTGCGGGCGAAGCCGACGCCGCCGGGCGTGCCGGTGGCGATGACGTCGCCGGGCTGCAGGGTGGTGAACGAGGAGAAGAACTCGACCGCGC
>JBOHUM010000105.1:0-1524 GCA_050734515.1 Candidatus Dormibacteria bacterium | reverse complement strand
GACCTCGGCTGCGGCGCAGGACTGCTCGCCTGGGATCAAGCTGGGATCTCCCACTAGCGGGCCGTTGGCCGCCTGCTCATCAGCGGGCACAGATGCGGTTGCGGTGGCTCGAGGGCGCGTGGGCGCGTGATTCGAAGCGGAGCTGGTGCAAGCGGCCAGGACCACAACGACAGCAGCGGCCAACACGACCCACCGGAAACGCCGCAGACCGTTCATCTAGGCCCCCCGGGCAGCCGAATACGCAGCCCCCGGAATGCCAGTCTTTGGCATTCCCGAACGGCCGCTCGATCCGCACCCTATCAGGGTATACCGCCTGCTGGGGCATGCTCAATGCCGTTCCTGCTGACCGCGAACGCGGTCAGCCCGCTGTGTGGCGTCCGCGTAGCCCGCCGGCAGCTGGACAGGAGGACGCGCGCCTGCCACCGGCGGGTTGTGCGCCGCGCGACATGGCGAGGGCAGGCTGTTCGAAGGCTGGCCCGCGGCACGGCTCCCGCCCGTACCGGGCCGCGGCCTCACCCTCGCCCTCACCGCCCTGGTCGCGCTCGCGCTCGACCGCGCCCTAGCCGCCTACGCCGGCAGCGTCCGCTGGACACGGGCCACCCCCAACGAGTGGCTCACCACCGCCGCTCTCAGCTTCATCGGAGCCGGCATGATCCTCCACGTCGGCATCGGGCTCCGCTGGCCATTCGCCCACAAGACCATGGAGGAGAACCCATGACTTCCCCGGAACCCTCAAACCCCGTCGTGCACAGGCTCGTTGCCGCCATCAACGACGGCGACCGGGACGCATTCCTCGCCACGCTCACACCGGACGCCACATTTGACCGACGACGGCAATCCGCGGTCACTCCGCGACTGGATCGACCGCGAGATCTTCTCCGCGCACGTCACATGGACGTCGAGCGTGAAGAAGAAGATGGGCTCCATCTCCTCGCCCGATACCGCAACGACACCTGGGGAGAGATGCCCACCTTCTGGCGCTTCCACGTGACCGGAGACAAGATCAGCCGCATCGACACCGGCCAGGCCCGAGCCTGAAGGCCGACATGCCGGCATGCGACAACGCAATCCTGAAGGTCAAATGCAAACCCTCCTCGCGCTGGCCGGCCGCTCGGAGCTCGCTACGATCCGGCCAAGGGTTTCGCGCTCCCAGATCCGGACATTCTGCGTCCGCCGCCTTCTCTTAGATCCATGACCAGCCGAATACGGATTCGGCGTTAGGCGCGTATTGCAACTAATCAGTCACAGTTTGTTGGTTGCAGTCTGTTACCGTCACTTACGCGGAGCTTTACTTCGGAAAGGAAGCGGCATGTATCGCGGTGACGAGAGTATCGCTGTGGCGAATGACGGCGACCTCGGTGATGCGCCAGTCACGTTCGATGAGCGTGCTATCGACCGCACTGCAACTGCGCGAGATCGCCGCGGGTCTCCTCGCGATCGACCCCCGGCTTGGCCCTGACCACCCCAGCGCGCCGAGGCGGTGCGGCGCGCCCCCCCGCTGCTTCGATGGGTTTAGTTCGTAGC
>JBOHUM010000104.1:0-1723 GCA_050734515.1 Candidatus Dormibacteria bacterium | reverse complement strand
CCCGGACACCGCCCGGGCGCAGCGGATCGTGGCCCGGCTGACCGGAGCCGTGCCGTCCGGCAGCTACCTGGTCATCTCGCACGCGGCCAGCGACATCGACTCCGCGGCGATGGCCGAGATGATCAGGCGGATGAACGAGCACCTGGCCGAGGGCAACCACGTCGGGCGGCCCCGGGACGTGGTCGCCCGGTTCTTCGCGGACGTGGACCTGGCCGAGCCGGGCGTGGTCAAGGTCACCGAGTGGCGGCCGGTCTCGGCGCTGGCGGCCGGGGGGCCGACGTCGCTGTGGGGCGGCGTGGGGCGCAAGCCGTGACCCGGTCCGAGCCTGAGCCCCAGCCCGAGCCCGAGCCCGACGAGGCCATGGTGGCGCGGGTCCTGGCCAGCCTCGAGCGGCAGGGCATGATGGCCACGCTGGGCGTGGAGCTGATCGCCGTCGAGCGGGGCCGGGTGCAGATGGCGCTGCGCCACGACGACCGGTTCACCCAGCAGCACGGGTTCCTGCACGCCGGCGCGGTGGCCTCGGTCCTGGACAGCGCGTGCGGGTACGCGGCGTACAGCGTCATGCCGCCGGAGGCCTCGGTGCTGACCGTGACCTACACGGTCAACCTGCTCGCGCCCGCCGCCGGGCAGCGGTTCACGGTGACCGGCCAGGTGGTCAGGGCGGGCCGGACCCTGGTCGTGTGCCGCGGGGAGGCGTTCGCCGACGGCGGCGACCGGCCGTTCGCGGCCATGCAGGCCACGATGACCGCGCTGTACGACCGGCCGGGGATGAGCGGCTGAGGCTGAGCGGCTGGGCTTCGGGGGCCGGGCCTGAGTGGCTGAGGCGCGACTCAGGGCTCAGGGGCTGAGGCGCAGGAAGGCGGCGACCAGGCGGGCGGTGCGGTCGCGGGCGGCGGGCTCCTCGCGGATGGTGTCGGCCAGGAACTGGCCGGGATCGATCCCCAGCGAGACCGGGTCGAGGTCGGTGTGCGCGTCCAGCCAGAGCTTGAGCAGCGGGCCGTCGACCTCCGGGTGGAACTGGACCGCAAGGTGCGGGCCGATGCGGAACGCCTGCACGGCCGCGTCGTTCGTGGCCAGGATGGCCGCGTCGGGGGGCGGCAGGCAGCGGTCGTTGTGGAACTCCAGCCAGGGGCCGGGCGGGATCACGTCCGGATCGGCCGAGTCGACCATCGTCCAGCCGATCTCCCGGCGGGCCATGGCCTCGACCCGGCCGCCGAAGGTGGCGCACAGCGCCTGGGCGCCGAAGCAGATGCCCAGCACCGGCACGCCCGCCTTGTCGGCCGCGCGCAGCCAGTCAAGCTCCTCGGCGATCCAGGGGTCGGGATCGTTGACCGAGCTGACCGCGCCGAGCACCACGATGTGATCCGCGCCGCCGGGTGCGGGCAGCGGGTCGTCGCCGGGGAACAGGTGGACGGACAACTGAGCGCCGCACGCCTCGAACGCGTCGCCGATGAAGCCGGCCGTGTCGATGTCGTGATGCCGGACGACGATCACTCGTTCCATGGGGCCCTTTCATCGGGGCGGCCGCACCGTTGCGGAGCATGTCGTTTTGTGCCAAACTATCTTCTATGATCGGTGCTGTCGATCTAACTGATCTTGACATGTGGGTCCGTGGGGTGCCATACGAGGAGTTCGCCCGGCTGCGGCGGGAGGCACCCGTCGCGTGGTTCCCTGACGACGGCGCGGGCGTCTGGTCGGTGCACAGGTACGCCGACATCGTGGC
>JBOHUM010000103.1:0-1809 GCA_050734515.1 Candidatus Dormibacteria bacterium | reverse complement strand
GCTGAAGTCTAGTTACCCCACGGGCTGCGCGCGGCGACGCCGACCCGCCCCGGGAGCTCTCGTCCGCGACCCGCAAGACCCGGAATGTTACGTTTTCGTCACTTAGACTTCAGTTCGCCGTCACGACCCTTCGCCCCGCGATAGGCTGCCGACGAGAGTTTCAGTGCCAGGAACGACTGGGCTGGGAATTTGCAGTACGTCGTCATAGGAGAGCTCGGTAATGAGCACGTGGGAACTCGCTGAGTGGGGCTGATCTGACCTAACGTCGGGCTTAGCCCGACTGTTTAGCGTCGAGTGAAGAGAGCAACTCTGCGGAGGGTTGCTCTTTTTTCTGTCCCACCTGTTCCAGCTCTTCGTCGGCGATGCTCTCGAAGGCCACCACGCACTCGGGGTCGAACTGCGTACCGGAGCACCGCCGCACCTCCTCCCTCGCTCCAGCTAGCGACATTGCCGTGCGGTACGGCCGATCCGAGATCATCGCGTCGAAGGCGTCGGCAATCATGAAGACGCGGGCCGCCAATGGAATCTGGTGGCCCCGCAAGCCGTGCGGATACCCCTTTCCGTCCACCCGCTCATGGTGGTTGAGGATGATTTCGCGCGCCTTCTCCAGCTGCTGAACATCCGCCACCATGAGTGCACCCAGCTTTGGATGGGTTCTCATGACGGCCCACTCCTCCTCCGTCAGCGGTCCGTCCTTGTGGAGGATGGCGTCCGGTACACCGATCTTGCCGATGTCGTGGAGGAGCGCCCCATGGCAGAGGCGGAGCAGGTCGTCGTCGCTGAATTTGAGAAATCGGCCCATGAGCAGGGAGTACTCGACCACACGCCGACAGTGGCCCTCTGTGTCCTTGTCCCGAAGGTCAATTGCCTTGGAGAGGCTGATGAGAGTAGCGTCGAAGCCGGTTTTGGCTTCCGAGAGGCGCGCCTGCTGCTCACGCATGAGCCGATTTGTGGCTGTTTGGACGATGGCTACGGGTGCGGCCAACGTCACAAGTGCAGCCGGTGCCCCAATCCACATACTCGCCGCCAATACGCCCACCCCGGTTAGGCCGTATCCGAGGTAGTAAAGGCTCAGGACTGTCGATCGCTTTGCGAAGGCCGCCAGCTGGACGTGGCGTGCGCCCTGTTCGGCGGTCAGAACCACGCCAAGCAGAAGGTGGTTCACCAGCCATGCTGCCAGCCCGCCCCCAGCCCCGGCGACGATCAGCAGGAGAACGTTCTTCTGTGGCCAGCTTCGGAGTACTTGGAATACGCCGTAGGCGGAGGCATACACCAGGAGGCTCATGGATGCGTTGAAGAGCGTCTTGACGTAGTCACCGCGGTGGGTGAGCAGCCGCACCACCAGCGCGGCCAGGCTGGCGGCCGCCGCGGCCGGCAGCCCGAGAAGATAGACGGCCCCGATACTGGCGTAGGCCTTTGCGCTGAAGTTCACCACTCCCCGACCCAAGCGGAGGTGGACGCCTACGCGCACCTCGAGCAGCCCGACCAACGCCGCCGCCAGAGCCAGGGTCGACCAGGACACGTTGGGGCGAATCCAGAGCGCACCCACGGCAGCCGCCAGTAGCGTGGTCCCAGCCACCACCGCGAGGACCCGCCACTCAGGTCTGAAGGTGGGTCCCGGCTGGGACCGCTTCACGTCGGGAACGGTGAGAGTGACGCGACGCGCGGCCGCAGGCAGCCTGTCGACCAGCCCGTCGCGCGCGGCCGACCGAGTGCTCATCGCGCCCGGGTCATGAGCCAGACCGGCCGCCGCTCAGTGCTTCCGGGTCCCCGGGAGGGACGCTGATGCCGATCGGAGCGCCCCGGCCA
>JBOHUM010000102.1:0-1971 GCA_050734515.1 Candidatus Dormibacteria bacterium | reverse complement strand
GCAGCGAGGAGAAGACTCGGTCCACGCCGAATTGCGTGGCGAGCGAGCGAGCACGATCGAGGTTCAGGTCATAAATGCCCGCAATCTAAAACCCTGCCTTCCGGTAGGCTGGCAGGTGGGCGTCATGAACAATTCCCCCCGCCCCAAGAATAACGAGCGGCCGCGGCGCTTCGGGCAACACCGGCTTCTGGTTGAGATGAACTTGCGGCATCGCGCTTCCTTGATTGCTGCGGCGCCGGGCCTGCCAAACTTTCAGGAGAACTGCCGTCGTAGTTCTATACTCCCACTTTACAAAACGTCATTTTATCAATAAAATAACCTCTGTCAATGAAAAACTTCCCAAAGTACTACGTTCCCGCCATTGAAAAAGGCCTTGATATTCTTGAGGCGTTGGCTTCGTCGCGGGTTGCCCAGTCTCTGTCGGAATTGGCCAGCAGCATGCACCGCACAAGCAGCGAGTTGTTCCGCATGCTCAACGCCCTGGAGAAACGAGGGTATATTGAGCGGGATCCCATCTCAGGGAAGTACAACCTCACCTTGCGGCTTTATGAGCTGGCCCACACCCATTCCCCGGTGGAGAAGCTGTTAAGGGCCTCCGCGATCCCGATGCGGGCGCTCGCGGAGCGTCTCAAGGAGTCGTGCCACGTGAGCTCTCTCAATGGCGAACGCCTGGTCGTCCTTGCGCAGGCGGACAGCCCGGAAATCTACCGCTTCTCGGTGGAGGTGGGCTCCTCTTTTCCGCCAATTTATACAGCGTCCGGCCGGCTCTTGCTGGCTCACCTCCAAGAACGAGCTTTTCAGCATTTTTGCGAGACGTCGGCGGAATACAGCAAGTTGGATCTCGCGGCCAGGAAGCGGCTGCTGGCGCGGCTGCATGAGGTGCGGCGAAACGGCTTTTCCATAGCGCACAATGAACCCGTCATCGGAGTTCGCAGCTATGCCGTGCTCATCGGGAAACCTGAAGTCGACATTGTCGCGGCCTTGGCGGTTGCATCTATGGAAATTCGCGGTAAGAAGCACAACCCTGAGGAGATTGTAGAAGGTTTGAAGGAAACGGCCGTCGAAATCAATCGCACCATCGGGCTGAGACCATGATTCAATCAAAGTATTACGAAGATTACGGCGTGGGATCAGTACGAGAAAGCCCCGGCCGGACCGTCACGGAAACCGATATTGTCATACACGCCGGACAGAGCGGGGACTTCTATCCCCACCACATGGACGCGGAGTGGTGCAAAGGGCAGGAGTTTAAGCAGCGCATGGCGCACGGAACACTTGTGCTATCCATTGCGGTTCGCCTGACGGCGGCAGAGACGAACCCGGAAGCTTTCACCTACGGGTACGACAGGCTGCGCTTCATTAAGCCCGTCTTTATTGGCGACACTCTGCATGCGAGAGTAACCCTAAAGGAAAAACGGGAGTCTTCCAAGCACCCGGGTTACGGGATCGTCGTGGAGCTTGTGGAAGCCCCGAATCAATACCAGGAAGTTGTCCTTGCGTGCGAGCATCTTCTTTTGGGAAAAAAACGACCCGGCCTTAACGGAGGCTGAAAAAGTGTTCGGAAGGGCGAGATTTCGACCCCGCCGGAAAGAAAGCGAAAACAGCCTTTTATATTCTTTATCGCGTTCTACGGCGGGGTAAAAACCCCGCCCTTCCGGTACATGCAAAAGTGCTTTTCAGCATCCTGTGAGACCGGGGCTCCAAATCCTGCGTCTCCACGGGCGGAGATTGGCGGTCAATTTGCTTGGCCAATCAGTATTTTACCGGTGGATTTTATTTGCTCAGAAAAACCGCTATCCGTGCCCTCACTCTTCGGCCGGAAAGGAACACCGTCCCATATGAAGCCCCTAGAAGGTATTCTCGTCCTGGATTTCAGCCAATTCCTCGCAGGACCATGGGCAGCGCTGCGACTGGCTGATCTCGGCGCTCGTGTGATTAAGATTGAGCGCCCGGGAACAGGAGACCTTTGCC
>JBOHUM010000101.1:0-4588 GCA_050734515.1 Candidatus Dormibacteria bacterium | reverse complement strand
GCTCAGTCGTCGTCGGGGTCGCCACCGCGACGC
The DNA here is from genome assembly GCA_050734515.1 of Candidatus Dormibacteria bacterium. GTDB lineage: Bacteria > Chloroflexota > Dormibacteria > Aeolococcales > Bog-877 > Bog-877. The sequence goes on along the minus strand of JBOHUM010000101.1, from coordinate 4,555 downwards.
CGGTGGTGACGCTCCAGGCGACGCTCCAGGCGGGCCAGGTGGCGCTGGTGGCGGTCCGCCAGATACCCCAGCGCGCCGTAGTCCCCGCCCATCTTGGGCGGCTTGCTGACCACGCTCACCTCGCCCATCACCGCCAGCGCGGTGACCTGGATTCGGGGCGAGCCCGGCAGCGGCCCCGCGGGGGCCAGCTTGAGGGTCTTGGCCCCCATGACCGCGATCCCGTCGATGTCGACGTCGATGCCCTCGGGGACGATCACTCGCACCGAGCCCATCACTGCCACGGCGCTGATGTGGCTGTGGCTGCTGGCCACCTCGGCCTGGCGCAGGTCGAGAACGCACTCGCCCATCAGCGCCAGCGCCCGGGTCGACGGCTGCAGCACCCAGCGGCCCTTGCGGACCGCGGACGACATGACCCCCACCAGCCAGGAGTAGCCGGATCCCGGAGTGGCCGGCGCCGGCGGTGGGGGTGCCTGGCCGAGGTCGGCCTCGAGGCGGGCGATATCGGCCCGGGTGCGGGCCGCCAGAGCTGCCTCCAGGCGGTCGCTGAATGCGGCCAGGTCCAGGCGGCCGTCGGCGCAGGCGGCGCTGAGACGCTCCACCAGCTGATCACGCTCGCGGTCCGAGGCCAGCACCCCGCCGGGTTCGGAGAGCGAGCCCTTCCCCACGTCGGCCGGATCGGGCACCCTGGCAGTCTATAGCCGCCCCGGACGCGGTCGGGATCGCGGCTCAAGCTGGCAAGCGTGGCTAGCGCATTGCTAGATATGCTAGCCAAATGGTGATCAAGGGACTGTGTCTTGCGGCCCTGGCCGGGGCGCTCGGGGCGGCCCTGCTGGGGACGGCCCCGGCGATGGCGTCGGGCGGCATCGCCCAGGTTGCCTGTGCCGGCTCGTTCCAGCTGGCGCTAGATCAGCACCTGGGCCCTGCCTTCACCGCCGCCACCGGCGACCTGTACCAGTCCCAGGCCGGGGGCAGCCTGGCCATAGCCCAGGAGATTGTGGCCGGGGAGATCCATCCCAACGTCTTCATCCCGGTGGGCCCAGCGCCGATGGAGCTGCTGGAGCCGCGCTTCACCAGTTGGGCGGTCCGCTTCGCCAGCAGCCCCCTGGTGGTCGCCTACTACCCGCGGGGCGCGCACGCCACCGAGCTGGGGCGGATCGCCCGGGGCAAGCTGCCCATCAAGGATCTCTTCCGCTTGCTGGCCACTCCCGGCTTCCGCTTGGGCCGCACCGACCCGGCGGTGGACCCACAGGGCCAGGGCTTCGCGATGATGTTCCAGCTAGCCCGCCGGGAGCTGCACTTGAGCGCCGCCACCGTGGCCAGCGATCTGGGTGGCGCCGATCCCGGAGGGCAGATCTTCGCCGAGACCAGCCTGGAGTCGACCCTCCAGGCCGGCCAGCTGGACGCGGCCAGCGCCTACCTGTCCCAGGCGGTGCAGCTGCACCTGCCCTACATACCCCTGCCCTCGGACCTCAACTTTGGCAACCCCCGGGACGCCCACCTCTACGCCTGGGCCTCGCTTCGCCTCAGCACCGGCCCCACCGTGCACGGTTCAGTGCTGGACCTGGAGGCCTCGGCGCTCAAGGGCCCAGGCGAGGCCGCCGCCGACTCCTTCATTGCCTTCCTGCTCCGCCGGCCGGGGCGGGCGCTGCTGCGCCAGGAGGGCTACCAGTTGCTCAGCCCGGCCGTCCTGGGCAAGGCCTCAGCGGTGCCGGGGCTGATCCGTAAGTTGGTCAGGGAGACGTGATCACCCTCCCTTGGGGAACGGCCAAGGCCCGGTCCGGGGCCCGGGCCACGACCGGGCTGGCGATCGCCGGCGCCGCGGTCGTCTGGCTGGCGATCCTGGGGCCTCTGATCGCCCTGCTGGCCCACCTCTCGCCGGGGTCGGTGGGCGTGGCTCTGAGCCGCCCCGGGGCGTTCCAGCCGCTGCTCACCTCGGTGCTGGCCTCCCTGGTGGCGCTGGCGGCGATCCTGCTCCTGGGCACCCCGCTGGCCTACCTGCTGGCCCGGGACCGCCTGCCCTGGCCCCGGCTCTGGGAGGTGGGGGTGATCCTGCCCCTGCTCACCCCGCCCCTGGTGATCGGGCTGCTGCTGATCTTCATGCTAGGCCCGGCGACCCCGATCGGCGCTGCCCTGGGCCACCTCGACCTGACCGCCTCCGACACCTTCTTCGCCCTGGTGGTGGCGGAGGTCTACGAGGCGGTTCCCTACTACGTGCTGGGGGCCCAGGCCGCCTTCGCCGCCGTCCCCGAGGAGCTGGAGCGGGCCGCCGCCCTGCTCGGCGATCCCAGGCCGCGAACCTGGCGCCGGGTGATCCTGCCCCTGGCTGCCCCGGGGCTGGCCAGCAGCCTGGCCGTCACCTGGGCGCGGGCCATGGGGGCGTTCGGGGCGGTGCTGATCATCGCCTACCACCCCTTCGGTATCCCCATGCAGATCTGGACCACCCTGCAGGAGACCGGGCTGAGCTCGGCCCTGCCCCTGGCCCTGGTGCTGCTGCTGGTGGCGCTGCCCCTGCCCGCCGCCGCCTACGCCTGGAGTGCGCATGCTCGACGCCGACTTTGAGGTGAGCCGGCGCCACTTCCCGGTCCGGTTCGGCCTGACCGTGGCCGCCGGGGAGAGGGTGGCGGTGCTGGGGCCCTCGGGAGCGGGCAAGACCAGCGCTCTGGAGGCGATCGCCGGACTGCTGCCCCTGATTCAGGGGCGGATCGCCCTCGACGGGCGCCAGCTCAGCTCCGCCGCCGACTCCGCCGGGGACGTGGCCCCCGGTCACAGAGGGGTCGGGCTCCTGCGCCAGGATCCCGGGCTCTTTCCCCACCTCAGCGTGGAGGACAACATCGCCTATCCGCCCCAGGCCGACCGCGAGTCGGCCCGGGGAACGGCGCGGCGGCTGGGGCTGGGCCGCCTGCTGCAGGCGCGCCCGGGCGGGCTCTCGGGGGGCGAGCGCCAGCGGGTGGCGCTGGCGCGGGTGCTGCAGACTCCCGCCCGGCTGCTCTGCCTCGACGAGCCCTTCAGCTCCCTGGACCGGGCGCTGGCCCTGGAGCTGCTGGAGCTGGTACAGGCCGAGCTCGAGGGCAGCGCCATGGCCGCTCTGCTGGTCACCCACCAGCTGGAGGAGGCGCAGCTCTTCGGGCAGCGCCTGGCGGTGCTGGAGCACGGCCAGCTGCTCCAGGTGGCCGGGCCCCGGGAGCTGGTGCTGCAGCCCGCCTCGGCGGCGGTGGCCAGGGCGGTGGGCTACCGGGGCTGGCTGAGCCGGCCCGGCTGGCTGATGGCGGTCCATCCGGACCGGGTGCGGCTGGTGGCACCCACCCAGGCACAACTCCTGGGGGAGGTGGTGCGGGCGACCCCCGCCGGGGCCCGGGTCGACCTCCTGGTCCGCTGCCGGGGAGACTGGAGCGGTGAGCTGCACTGCCTCCTGGACCAGGCAATCGCCGCGGGCACCGAGTTGGGCCTGGCCCTCCCCGGGGCGCCCGTCTTCCCGGTGAGGCCCGATGGCGCCAACTGACCCGGAGCGGGGGCCGGGGGCCGGGGTCGAGGCCGGCCGGCGGCTGCGCCTTACCCGTCTCGCCGCCGGTCTCTCCCAGGCTGAGCTGGCCCGGCGCTGCGGGGTGAGCCGCCAGGCGGTGGCGGGGGCCGAGGCGGGATCCTGGTCGCCGTCGCTGGCGGTGGCGCTGGCGCTGGCCCGAGCGCTGGGGACCACGGTCGACCGCCTCTTCGCCGAGGCACGCAGCCCGGAGCCGGTGGCGGCCACCGCCCTGGACCGGCCCGCCCCGGGGGGACGGGCCCGGCTGGCCCGGGTCTGGGATCGCTGGGTGGGGCTGCCGCTGGCGGGGGACCGCGCCGCCTCGCTGGGGTTCTCCCCCGCCAGCGGCCGGCTCCGGGGGGAGGGCGACCTGGCCGAGCCCTGGGGCCGCGGGCTGGCGCTGGTGGTGGCCGGCTGCGACCCGGCGCTGCCCCTGCTGAGCGGGTCGCTGGCGGCGCTGGGGGAGGGGTGGGCGGCGGACTGGTGGGCCTGCTCCAGCGCCGAGGCGGCGCGGCTGCTGCGGGAGGGCCTGGTCCACGCCGGAGCGGTGCACCGGCCCCGGGGCTGGCGCCAGGCGTCGGCACGGGAGCCGGAGCTGGCCACGGTCGGCTTCGCCGGTTGGCGGGAGGGCCTGCTGCTCCGGGCCGAGCACCGCCGGCGAATCTCCTCCGTGGAGGATGCGCTGGAGGCTGGGTTGCGCTGGGTCAACCGGGAGCCCGGGGCGGAGGCGCGGGCCCTGCTCGACTCGGAGCTGGGCCGCCTCGGCGCTGGGAGCGGAGACCTGCCCGGCTACCGGAGCCAGGCCCGGGGCCATCTCCAGGTGGCCAGCACCGTCCGCTCGGGGGCCGCCGATGTGGGCGTCGCCACTGAGCCCGCCGCCCTCGCCCAGGGCCTGGAGTTCATCCCCCTAACGGAGGAGGAGTGCCTGCTCCAGGTGGAGCGCTCCCGCCTGGACACCCCGGAGCTGCGCCTGCTGCTGCAGGCCCTGGCGGGCTCCCAGCTGCGCCGGGAGCTGGAGGCGATCCCGGGCTACGACCC
>JBOHUM010000100.1:0-35684 GCA_050734515.1 Candidatus Dormibacteria bacterium | reverse complement strand
TCAACGTCGCCGGCACGCGCGGTCCGAGCCTCGCCAGAGCGTAAAACCTGGTGGGAGAGGGTGCCCGAGGATCTGGCGGGAGCCTGCAGCAGGCGGTCGGCGCCCGGCCCAGCGGCCGCTACCACTCGCAGGGCTGAGGACCGATCGCCGGTGGGGAGCGCGATCGCCGCCAGATCCGCCTGGGCCAGCTCCCTAGCGCTATTGACGATCGTGGACATGAGCACTGAGGCGGGCTGTCCGGCGAGTAGGGCGGCGGCGACGTGGTGCAGGGCCTCCAGCCAGCCCTCCCGGCGTTGCAGCTCGCGGTAGGTCTGAGCGTTGGCAATAGCAACTCCGGCCTGAGCGGCAAGGGTGAGCACGGCCGCCTCGTCGCGCCCGTCGAAGGAGGAGTCGCCGCGCTTCTCGGTGAGGTAGAGGTTGCCAAACACCTGGCCTCGGGCGCGCACCGGGGAGCCTAGGAAGGTGGTCATCGCCGGGTGGTGGGCCGGGAAACCAACCGAGCGGGGATCGTCCTGGAGCCGGGCCAGGCGGAGTGGCCGGGGATCCTGGATCAGGGCGCCAAGAATGCCCCGGCCTCGGGGTATGGGTCCAATCGCGGCACGTTCTTCGTCGGACAGGCCGACGGTGATGAACTCGGCGATCGCGCCCCCCGCGCCGATCACCCCGAGGGCGCCGTATCGCGCTTGAGTCATCTCGACCGCGATCTCGACCAGTCGCTGCAGCACGGCGGGCAGCGATACCTCCGAGGCTAGGAGCATGCCGGCTTCGAGCAGAGCGGTCTCCGACTCCCCCCGGGCCAACGCGTCGGCCCGTTCAGCCGGTGCCTCGCTCGTATTCATGTCTAGGGATGTTAGCCATGGCGGGGAGTGGGAGCCTTGGCTATGATCCAGCGATCAGCGACCGTTTCGACCTCGAGCGGTTTGTAGCCGCCCAAGACCGATCCGCCGCCTACGTAACCGCCCTCGCCGAGCTGGCTCGCGGAGTCAAGTCGAGCCACTGGATGTGGTTTGTCTTCCCCCAAATGGCGGGCCTGGGCAGGAGCGCAACCGCCCAATTTTTCGCCATCGCGTCCTTGGACGAGGCCCGGGCGTATCTGGCGCACCCGGTGCTGGGGCCGCGGCTGCGCGAGTGTGCCGCGGTGCTGCTACGGATTCCGCGACGTCCCGCGGATGAGATTTTTGGGACCCTGGACGCAGCGAAGCTTAAGTCTTCAATGACGCTCTTCCTCAGAGCCGCCCCGAACGAGTCGCTATTCGCCCAGGTCCTGCGGAAGTACTTTGACGATGGTAGGGACGCCGCCACGGATGCAGCCCTGCTCGGCCTCTGACGCCGCGCCCGACTGGGCAGAACTGCTCGGAGGTCGCCGGCATAGCGCGAGATCGCCCTCACCTCCTTCTGCGATGCTGGGGTTTCACGCTTCCCGCACCACCCGGCTGCGGTACGCTGAGGGCGGCCGCCATGGCGCAGTGGTAGCGCAGGGGCCTTTTAAGCCCAGGGTCGCAGGTTCGAATCCTGCTGGCGGCACTCCGTTCTGAGTTCAAGGTGGTGACCCGCCAAGCCCGACGCATAGGACGCAACGCTCGAGCGCTGGGTACACGCGCGGACGATGGACGCCGCGACCTGTCGCGGCGGACCACGGCGGGGGTGTCCAGCGCACATGCTCCAGGGTCCCGCGGGTTGACAATTCGGTCCACGACCAGCCCAAACGGTGAGAGGTAGCGAATCCACCAGCCTCCCCGCCTGCGCCTGTCCGACGCGACGCCCAACGATGCGTCAATGTGGTGCTCGGGCCATCCCCGACGTCAGGCGAGGGGGCCGTCCGGGCTGAGAGCCCCTTCGGCCCCGCGCTCGCTACCGCCAGCTGCCGCGCGGTGGTGATGGTGCTCTGGGCCGCGCCTGGGGAGCGGACCACCGGGAAGAGCGCCGGTTCTGGCCCCGTGGGAGACGAGGTTAGAATCTAGTCTCCAAAGCGCCTTTTGGCGCCAGTCCGGCCGCGAGCCGAGGTGAGGCACCAGCCATGAGCCAGAACGGGCACATCCAGACCGGAACCGCGCGAGTCAAGCGCGGGCTGGCGGAGATGCTGAAGAGCGGCGTGATCATGGACGTGGTCACCCCGGAGCACGCCGAGATCGCTCAGGAGGCGGGCGCGGTGGCGGTGATGGCCTTGGAGCGCGTCCCGGCCGACATCCGCGCCCAGGGCGGGGTGGCGCGGATGAGCGACCCCAAGCTGATCAAGTCGATCATGGCCGTGGTCTCGATCCCCGTGATGGCCAAGTGCCGCATCGGGCACTTCGTCGAGGCGCAGATCCTCGAGGCCCTAGGGGTCGACTATGTTGACGAGTCGGAGGTCCTGACGCCGGCGGACGAGGAGCACCACGTCGACAAGTGGCAGTTCAAAGTGCCCTTCGTCTGCGGTGCCCGCGACCTGGGCGAGGCATTGCGCCGGATCTCCGAGGGGGCGGCCATGATCCGCACCAAGGGGGAGGCCGGCACCGGCGACGTGGTCGAAGCGGTGCGGCACATGCGCGCCGTGAGCAAGGGGATCCGGCGGCTGCAGTCGCTGCGCCAGGACGAGCTGCCCAGCGCCGCCAAGGAGCTGGGGGCGGCGCTGGAGTTGGTGCGGGAGACGGCGGAACTGGGGCGACTCCCGGTCGTCAACTTCTCCGCCGGGGGCCTGGCCACGCCCGCCGACGCCGCGCTGATGATGCAGCTGGGCTGCGACGGCAACTTCGTCGGCAGCGGCATCTTCAAGAGCGGCGACCCACTGCGCCGGGCCAAGGCGATCGTGGCCGCCACCACTTACTTCGACAAGCCAGAGATGCTGGCCGAGATCAGCGAGGACCTGGGGCCACCCATGGTCGGGATCGGCGTCTCGAGCCTCCGCCAGGAGGAGCTGCTGGCGGGTCGGGGCATCTGACCCCGGGCTGATGGCGCCGGCGCGAGTCGGGGTCCTGGCGCTGCAGGGCGACGTCCGCGAGCACCTGCGGCTGCTGGGGCAGTGCGGCGCGGAGGGGCGCGCGGTGCGGCTGGCCGCGGAGCTGCAGGGGCTGGACGGCCTGGTCCTGCCCGGCGGTGAGAGCACCACCATGAGCCGCCTAATCCTCGCCTTCGGGCTGCTGCAACCCCTGCAGGAGGCCGTGGCCGGAGGGATGGCCTGCCTTTGCACGTGCGCGGGCACCATCCTGGCGGCGCGGCAGGTCACCGATGGGCTCGCCGACCAGCTCAAGTTGGGGTGGCTGGACATCGCGGTACGCCGCAACGCCTACGGCCGCCAGGTGCAGTCAGGGGAGGCCGACCTGGAGGTGGCGGCCGTAGGCCCGCCTCCGGTCCGGGTGGCTTTCATCCGCGCCCCCGCCATCGAGGCCGTCGGGCCCGAGGTCGAGATCCTGGCCCGGTACCGGGAGCAGCCCTGCGCGGTGCGGCAGGGCCGCCACCTGGGCCTCACCTTCCATCCGGAGATCACCGGCGACCCGCGCCTGCACCAGCTCTTCCTGAGCGGCCTCGAGCGCGCCTGAGTTCGCGGGCAGGGCCGCCGGGTCCCCGCCCAACTTTCGGCTGCGGCGGTCAAACTAGGGCCATGCAGGTTCGATCGGCCAGCTACCGCGACCTCAGCCAGGTCGACGAGCTTTACCGCGCCAGCATGGCGGTGGAGCAGGAGTCGGACCGGCGGCTGCGCAGCGCCGGGCCGCAGAGCCCGGTGCCGGGACCGGCGCTGGCCCGGGCCTGGTCGATCCTGACCAAGGGGCTCTCGGCGCTGATGCCCCTGGCCGACGTTGGCGACCAGCTCTACGTGGCCGAGGAGCAGGGGCGGATCGTGGGCTTCGTCCAGGCCGAGCCCGCGCCGGGGCGGCGGACCTGGCGGATCCTCAACCTCTGCCTGGCGCCGTCGGCCGAGGGCCACTTCGCGGGGGTGCCTCTGCTCCAGAACCTGGTCAACGAGGGACTGGAGAGGGGGGTGACCCGCTTCCTGGTGCGGATCCCCGAGGACCACCCCCTGCGGCAGATGTTCCGCGAGCAGGGGTTCCTCGCCTACGCCAGCGAGCAGATCCGCTTCCGTGAGCTGCCCAAGCCCCCCGACCACCACTCCGAGCCCTGGACACCGGCCACCAGCGCCGACCTGTCCCAGGTCCACCTCCTCTACCTGCGCACCGCCCCGCACGCGGTGGCGGCGGTGGAGGCGCCCAACCTCACCCAGTGGAAGGCGACCTTCCAGCTGGGCTGGCTGGACCGGATGGACGGCAGGACCGCCGACTCCCGCCACTACGTCATCTGGCGTCACGGCGCGGTGGTGGCCTGGGCGGGGGTGCGGCTGCCGGCCCGGGCCCGCCCCAGCCTGATCAGTGTGATGCTCGACCCCCAGCAGGGTGAGCTGGCGGTGGAGGCGGTGCACGGGCTCCTGGGCCAGATCCCCCCGGGCCCGACCCTGTGCCTGCTCCGACACTACGACGCCGAGCTCCACCGGGCCGTGGCCGCCCGGGGCTTCGAGCCCCTGGCCACCCAGATCCTGATGGCCCGGGACCTGCCCCTGAAGCTGCGGGCCAAGCACCAGAGCGAGCAGCAGAAGGCGATCCTGGCGGGAGCCCTGCCGGTAGTCCAGGCTCGCAGCGCCGAGGGCAACCCCAGCTGAGATGGCCGCCTGGGTTACTTGGGCTTGCGCTATATTCGGGCGGTGAGATCGGGCGGATTCGTAGTCGTCGGCGGCTGCGCGGCAGCTCCGTCAGGAGGGCAGGAGCGCTAGCCCGCCGGTTCCGGCGCGGCTGCCGCCCTTGGACGCGCGCCTGGAGAACCCCAGCTGACCGCTGCTGATCCCTCCTTCGGTCCCTCCTTCCCCGAGGAGCTTGAGCTCCTGGTCGGCACCCTGCCCCCGCCGCTCTACCAGGCGGTGAGCCAGCTGCCGGAGGAGTCCGGTGACCTCCTGGAGATCGTCCTCGACCTGGGTCGGGAGCCCGAAGCCCGCTTCGAGGGCGAAGAGGTGATCCTGAGCCACCGGCCGGTGAGCCCGGAGGAGATCGCCTACGTCTGCGAGCGGGTGGGCGCCTTCGGCGGGGACAACCGGGCCGGGATCGCCCGCACCCTGCACCGGATCAGCGCGATTCGCAACCGGGCCGGGGAGATCGTCGGCCTCACCTGCAGGGTGGGGCGGGCGGTGACCGGGCGGGTGGACATCATCCGCGACATCGTGGTCAGCGGCCAGAGCCTGCTGCTGCTGGGCAAACCCGGGGTGGGCAAGACCACCATGCTCCGCGAGGTGGCCCGGATCCTGGCCGAGGAGAGCCGCAAGCGGGTGGTGGTGGTGGACACCAGCAACGAGATCGCCGGTGACGGCGACATCCCCCACCCCGGGATCGGTCGGGCCCGGCGGATGCAGGTAGCCCGGCCCGAGCTCCAGCACGCGGTGATGATCGAGGCAGTGGAGAACCACATGCCCGAGGTGATCGTCATCGACGAGATCGGCACCGAGTTGGAGGCGGCGGCGGCCAGGACCATCGCCGAACGGGGGGTGCAGCTGGTGGGCACCGCCCACGGCAACACCCTGGACAACCTCCTGGTCAACCCCACCCTCAACGACCTCCTGGGGGGGATCCAGACGGTGACCCTCTCGGACGAGGAGGCCCGGCGGCGGGGCACACAGAAGTCGGTCCTGGAGCGGATGGCGCCGCCCACCTTCGACGCCTTGGTGGAGATCGTCGACCGGCGCCGGGTGACGGTGCACATGCCGCTCGCGGACGTGGTCGATGACGCCCTGCGGGGCCGACCCCGACCGGCGCAGCTGCGCGAGGCCCACGAGGGCGGCCGGTTCAGCACCCGGCTGGTCGAGCCCTCGCCCTTCGACGACCGGGGCTCCCGCGAGCTCTTCGGCGCTGAGCCCGGCGGTGGCCGGGGCCGGCGACCGGCGACCCTGGCCGAGCTGGCCCAGGGCCAGGACTGGCATCCGGCCGCCGGCGCCGACACCTCGATCTTCCCCTACGGGGTCTCGCGGGTGTACCTGGAGCAAGCGGTGCGCGAGCTCAAGGTGCCGGTGCGGATCCAGCACCACGTCGACGACGCCGACATGGTGGTGACGCTCAAGAACTACTACCGTCGCCGGGACTCGCCGCTGCGGGCGGCGGAGGCCGAGGGCATCCCCATCTCGGTCCTGCGCAACAACAGCGTGGCCCAGCTGCGGGCCTTCCTGACCCAGCTCTACAACCTGGAGCCGGTCGACCCCACCGACGACGCCCTGCGCGAGGTCCGCGAGGGCATCGAGCGCGCCCGGCAGGGAACGGCGGTGGAGCTCGCGCCCCAGAACTCCTACGTGCGCCGGCTGCAGCACCAGATGGTTGAGGAGTCGGAGCTGGTGGCCCGGAGCACCGGCAAGGAGCCGCGCCGCCGGCTGCGGATCTATCCCGCCAGCCAGGCGTCCTAGGGGTGGCGACCGCCGAGCCCGGCTTCTTCGTCAGCGTCGAGGGGGTGGACGGGTCGGGGAAGAGCACCCAGGCCCGCCGCCTGGCGCAGGCGCTGGGCCGCCAGCGTCTGCCGGTGACCCTGGTCCGGGACCCCGGCACCACCCCCCTGGGGGAGCGGGTGCGGGAGCTGCTCCTGGTGCGCGAGCCCGGTTCCGAGCCCGACGCCTGGGCGGAGGTGGCGCTGTTCCTGGCGGCACGGGTGCAGCTCCTGCGCGAGGTGGTCGAGCCCGCCCTGGCCGAGGGCTCGGTGGTGGTGGCGGACCGCTACCTGGACTCCACCCTGGTTTACCAGGGAAGCGGTCGCGGCCTCGATCAGGAGCTGCTGCTGGAGCTGCACCGGCTGCTGGGCGCGGACCGGATGCCCGACCTCACCCTGGTCCTCGACCTGGATGTCCGGGCGGCCCGCCGTCGCCGCCCCGGACTCCTGCCCCTGGACCGAATGGAGGCCGAGCCGACCGCCTACCATGAGCGCGTCCGGCAGGGCTACCTGGGGCTGGCGGCGCGATTCCCCGAGCGGGTGGCGGTGCTGGACGGCGGCCTGGCCGCGGACGACCTGGCCCGAGCCTGTCGGCGGTTGGTGGGAGAACGCTTGCTGGCGAGGAGGAGTCCGTGAAGCTGGTGGTCGCGATCGTGCACGAGCAGGACACGACCCGGGCCCTGGAGGTGCTGGGCGGTCGCGGCTTTGGCGTCACCCGGCTCAACAGCGAGGGCGGCTTCCTGCAGCGCCGCAACTCGCTGCTGCTGCTCGGGGTGGACGACAGCCTGGTGGACGAGGCGATCTCCACCCTGCGCTCCGTGTGCCGGCCGCGGCACGAGCAATTGGTGGCCAACGGCGACCCGGGCACCGGCGAGCTGGACGTCGAGGTGGAGGTGGGCAGGGCCACCGTCTTCGTGCTCGACCTGGACCGGGTGGAGCGCCTCTAGCCCGATCCCGACCGAGGGGACGGCCCGGAGGGCCGGATCTATACTGGCCCAACTCCAAACTGAGGCTCAGCTAGCGAAAGGGGTCGCGTGTGCCCTTGACTGCCACCCAGGCAATGCGGCGCCTGGTCGATGCGGTGGGGACGGTGATCGTCGGCAACCGGCGCCAGATCGAGTACTGCGTCATCGCCTGGCTGGTGGGGGGGCACGTCCTGATCGAGGATGTCCCGGGAGTGGGCAAGACCATCCTGGCCAAGGCGCTGGCGCGGGCCACTGGCTGCCGCTTCGACCGCGTCCAGTTCACCCCCGACCTTCTCCCCGGCGACGTCACCGGCGCCAACGTCTACAGCCCGGCGCGGGGCACCTTTGAGTTCCGGCCGGGACCGGTCTTTACCCAGATCCTGCTGGCTGACGAAATCAATCGAGCCACCCCCAAGACCCAGTCGGCGCTGCTGGAGGCGATGGAGGAGCGCCAGGTGACGGTGGATGGGGCCACCCATCCCCTCCCCGACCCCTTCGTGGTCCTGGCGACCCAGAACCCGATCGAGTACCAAGGGACCTTTCCCCTGCCCGAGGCCCAGCTGGACCGGTTCTTGATCCGGGTCAGCCTGGGGTACGCCGACCTCGAGGGGGAGCTCGAGATCCTGGCCCGCTTCGGCCAGTCGTCGCCTCTGGAGCAGCTGGAGCCGGTCACCGGCCCCGAGGAGTTGGTGGAGCTGCGTCGAGCGGCCCGCTCGGTGCACACCGCCGAGGAGGTCAGGACCTACCTGGTGAGGCTGGTGCAGCGCACCCGCGAGCACCCCGACCTGGCCCTGGGGGGAAGCGCCCGGGCCAGCCTGGGCCTGCTGCGGGGAGCCCAGGCCCGGGCGCTGCTGCTGGGGCGCGACTACGTGATCCCCGACGACATCAAGGAGCTGACCGCGGCGGTCCTGACCCACCGCTTGGTGCTACGGGCATCCGCCGAGCTACGTGGTGCCACCCCAGCTGAGGTGGTGACCGAGGTCCTGGCCACCGAGCCGGTGCCCGTGGGCGGGCGCCGGGCCGCGGGCTGACGCCGGCCGTGCCCCGGGGCGGGAGCGCGCCATGACCACCGTGGCCCGCGCTGGCCTGGTGGGGGTGGTGGCGGCGGTGGGGTTCTTCGCCTACATCAACGGGGTCGAGCTCGCCTTCGTCCTGGTCTATGCCGCGGTCCTGGTGGCTGCCCTGGGCGCGGCCTGGAGCTGGTGGGCGGGGCGGCACCTGGTGCTCCGGCGACAGGCAGCCGGCGGGACCAGGGTGGTGGGCGAGGAGCTGCTCGAGCGCTTCACCCTGGAGAACCTGTCCGGTCTCCCGGTCCCCTATGTCGAGGTCCGCGACCAGGCGCAGCTGACCGGGTCCGGGGTGCACCGGGTGCTCTCGCTGGGGCCGCGCCAGGCCGTGAGCTGGGAGGAGAGTGGCCGGCTGAGCCGGCGCGGCCGCTACCTGCTAGGCCCGACCGAGATCCGGGTGGTCGACCCCTTCGGGATCTTTCCCCGGCGGCGGCTGGTGCCGGCCCGGGACCAGGTGGTGGTCTACCCGGCGCTGGTGCCGGTCCCGGATCTGGAGCCGGGAGAGCATGGTCCCGGCTTCGAGCGATCGCGGCCGGCCCGGGGTCGGGATCTCCCCCCCAACGCCGGGGGGATTCGCGAGCACGACCCCGGCGATGGCCTGCACCGCATCCACTGGATCTCCACCGCCCGCCGGGGCCGGCTGATCAGCCGCGCCTTCGACGCCGACGACAGCGGCGACCTGCTGGTGCTGCTCGACCTGTGCCGCCACAGCCACCGGGGCCTGGCGCCCGAGAGTTCCCTGGAGTACTGCGTCACCCTGGCCGCCTCGGTGGCCAGCCAGGCGCTGCGCCGGGGTCGCACCGTGGCGCTCTGCGGCTCAGACGCCCAGGCACGGCGGATCCCGAGTGGCCGCGGCCAGTTGCACGCCCGGGCGCTGCTGGACTTCCTGGCGACCGCGGAGGCGGACGGGGAGGTGGGTTTCGGGGACCTGGTCCGGCGGAGCCTCCCCGGCTGGGGCGGCCGCGGCGGGGTGGTGCTGGTGACCGCCGACACCAGCACCGACTGGGTGGAGGCGGCGGCGGGAGCCTCCAGGCCAGGCCACCGGGCACTGGGGATCTTCGTCGACCCCGCCGGCTTCAGCGGCCAGGACCCCACCCCGATCCCGGCCCAGTGGCGGCTGGTGCTCGACCTCTGGCTGGTGCGTCATGGCGACGACCTGGGCCGGCTCAACGCCCTCAGCGGGCGCGCGGTGGTCTGACGACGGCGCTGATCCTGCTGGGCGGCCTCGCCGCCCTGACGGTGGCGGCGGCGGTCCGGGCCACCCTGGCCAGCCGCGACCGGACGGCAGCCCGGCGGGGGCGGCTGCCGGCCGCGGTTCACCTCCTCCTGTGCCTGGCCCTGGCAGAGGCCACCGCCGCCGCCATGGCCCAGACCGTGCTCGGAGGATTGGGTGCGACGGGGGTCCTGGCCGCTGGCTCCGGAGTCATGGCCGCGGCGGCGCTGGCACGGCTGTCGCCACGACGGGAGCGGGGGCTGGCCTTGCTGCTGCTCGCCTCGCTGGTAGCGGCCCTGCCCCTGGCGCTGGCGGTGGGGGAAGCCGACCGGACCTCACCCTGGTCGGCGATCGCCTTCCTCTTCCTGGGCGGCGACCCGGCGGTGGCCAGGCTCCTGGGGTTGCTGCTGCTGTGCTGGGCCAGCGGCGCCTGGGTGAGCTGGTGCGCGCTGGCCGAGGGGGCCGGGGCAGTGGCCTGCGCCGTGCCCTTGGTGGCCCTGGTGGCCGACCTGGTCAACGTGCCCCCGGCGGCGGCAGGCCGCCCGGCCGGGGCGGTGTTGGCGGCGGTGGTCTCGGGCCTGGCGCTGATGGCCTGGACCCAGCGGTGCCGCAGGGCGTGGGCGGACCAGGGAGGCGGAACGGAACGCATGGTCGCCGGTGGCGGCGGCCCGGCCCTGGCAATGGTGGCCGGGTGCACCCTGGCCATCACCGGCCTGGCGGTGCTGCTGCCGCCCCTCAACCGTGTCAACTTCAGCGGCCGCTATTTCCACTACGGACCGGCCGTCGCCGACCTGGCCGGGGCCGCCCAGCCCCGACGCTCAGGGTTCTCGAGCGTGGTGGTCCCGGGAGGGGCATTGGTCTCGGACCCGACCGCGGTGCTCAGCTACCAGCAGCGCGGCGGGCCGCAGCCGGCCTACCTCCAGGGCGTGGTCCTGAGCGACTTTCGCGCCGGCGACTGGTATCAGGCCCGCGGCCGGCGCCAATCGCTGGGGCCCTCCCGGCCGCTCCCGCTGGAAGCGGCGACGGCCAGCCCCGACCGGCTACCCCTCGATTCCGCCCAGGTCCGGCTGACCATCACCTACCAGCCGGCCGGGCTGGACAAGCTGCCCTACCTGCTCTACCCGGGCTCGCCGCTGGCCACACCCGCTGAACCGGGCGCCTACCAGGTCCTGGGGGCCAGGCGGGGCGGGCGGTTCCAGCTCAGCTCGGTGCAGCCAGACGCCGGGCTGGCGGTGCTGCTCCCGGCCTCGCTGCGGATCACGAGCGTGGGCGAGGTCTCGGAGGCGAGCGCGGCTCAACTGGCGGCGGCGGGCACCGCCTACCCGGGCTGGATCAAGTCCTACGCCCGGCTGGGCGGCGGCGACCCCAAGAAGCTGCTCCCGATCGCCAGGACCGCCCGGCGCATGGCCGCGGGCGCCACCGACCCCTTTCAGGCGGCCCTGAACATCGCCCGGGCGCTGCGGGCCCAGGAGACCTACACCCTGGACCCTCCCACCCCGCCGCGGGGCACCTGGCCGGTGGACTTCTTCCTCACCCGCTCCCACCTGGGTTACTGCCAGTACTTCGCCTCGGTGATGGGCGCGATGCTGCGCTCCCTGGGCATCCCCGCCCGCCTGGTCAACGGCTTCGCCCCCCAGAGCCCGGGGTCGGGGTCGGGACCGCAGCTGGTCCGGGAGTCGGACGCCCACACCTGGGTCGAGGTCTACTTCCCCGGTTACGGCTGGGTGACCTTCGACCCCACCCCCGGGGCCGTCGCCGCCAGCGGCGCGGCCGGGGGCAAGGCTGCCTCGACCCCGGTGGTCTCCCTGGCGGTCCGCCCCACCCAGCACCCCGGCCTTCGCGCCTGGCCCAGGTCCCTGGGGGGCGGACCCCGGCCGCCTGCGCCTCCCGCCGTGGCGGAGGTGGCGGCCGGGGTGGCGGGCGGCGTGCTGCTGCTGCTGGCGGTGATCGCCGGCCTGGCGGGGTGGTACCTGCGCCGGCCCCGCCATCCCGCCCAGCTGAGGCGGCGCCTGCTGCTGCTGGCGGCCCTGGCGGGCGAGCCGCATCCCCACTCCCTCACCCTTCGGGAGCTGAGCGGGGTCTGCTCCGGGCTCCTGGCCCGGCCCGGCGACCCGGGGTTGGAGGCAGCTCTGAAGAAGCTCAGCCTGGGGGCCGAGCGGGCAGCCTACGCCGCCAAGGGGGCGACCAGCGCGGACTGGGCCAGCTCCTGGGCACCCCTGCGACGGCGCTTCCCGGTGCTGGTCTGGAGGGCGTGGCGAGTACGCGCCCGGGCGCCTCTCGGCCTCCGGCCGGCTCACCCGTGACCAACCCCGGCGAGAGCGCCCCCCGCGGGATGGAGCTGGACATCCTGGGCAGCGGCTCCGCGTTCTCGGTGGTCGGCCACCACGCCGCATATCTGGTCGACGGGCAGCTGCTCCTGGACTGTGGCGGGCCCGTGGTACGGCTGCTCGGCGAGCGGGGCCGAAGCCTGGAGGAGGTCGGCTTGGTCGCCCTCTCCCACCTCCACGGCGACCACTTCTTCGCCCTGCCCAACTTGGTGGCCGCCAGGGCCCAGCAGCACCCGGGTGCTGCTCCGATCCAGGTGGTGGGGCCAAAGGGTACCCGCGCCGCCCTGGAGGCGATCGGCCGCCTGGCCCTGGGGGATGCCTTCTGGGCGGACGTCTTGGCCCGGCAGCCGCCAGCGGTGGAGGAGGTCAGCGACGGCGAGGAGGTGGCCCTCGAGCCTTTCAAGCTGCGGGCGACCGCGGTGGTGCACTCGCCCCGGCTGGACTGCCTGGGGTTCAGCGTCACCCGGGACGGAGTCCGGCTGGGCTACTCCGGCGACACCACCCTCTGCCCCGGGATCCGCAGCCTGGCCGCGGAGGTTGAATACCTGCTCTGCGAGTGCACCGGCATGCGGGGCCCGGAGCCGGTGCATCTCTGGCGCGGCGAGGTCGAGGAGCTGATGGCAGGAGCGCCCCGCACCCGCTTCATCCTCACCCACCTCAGCGAGCGGGCTCCGGTGCCCGGGGCGGTGCTGGCGGCGGACGGGCTCAGCTTTCGGCTGGCACCGGGCGCCTGGGGCTGAAGGGCCGCAGCTCCTCCGGGTCCTCGTCCGCGAAGGCCGCCCGGGCCAGCAGCTCACCGGTTACCGGGGCGAGCAGGATCCCGTTGCGGAAGTGGCCGGTGGCCACCAGCACCTTCCCATCCGGATCCAGCCGGCCCGCCAGCAGGCCTGCCCGGGCCCGCGGGCGCAGCCCCGCCCAGGCGCCCGCGAATCTGACCCCGGCGAGGTCGGGCAGCAGCCGCCCGGCCACCTCCGCCAGGCGGGCCACCCCCGCCATCGTCGGCCAGGGCGCGAACCCGGCGCGCTCCTCGGTGGAGCCGGCCAGGAGCAGACCAGAGCGCTTCTGCAGCAGGTAGCCCTCCTCGCCGAAGAGGATGGTGGGCAGCAGCTCTCGCCCCGGCTCGCAGGCCAGCATCTGGCCGCGCACCGGCTCCATACCGAACTGGGGCAGATCGGGCAGCAGAGCCGAGCTCCAGGCGCCGGCACAGACCAGCGCCGCGTCGCCTTCCAGCCGCCCCCCCTGGGCCAGCTCCACCGATACCCCGCCCGGCGCCGCCCTCAGGCTGCGGGCCTCGGCCCCGGTGCGGATCTCAACCCCCAGCCGCCGGCAGGCCTGGAGCAACGCCTCCACCACCCGGTGGCTGTGCACGTGTCCGTCGTCGGGATAGTTGAGCCCGGCCTGGACCTGCTCCCCGAGGCCCGGCAGCACTCCCAGCAGCTGGCCCCGATCGAGCAGCTCCGAGACGCGCACTCCCTCCTGGAGATGGCGTTGCCGCTGCCGGGCCAGCTCTAGCTGGCCCGCCTCGGTGCTCGCCACGCGCAGCAGGCCGCAGAGTTCAAGCTCACAGTCCACTTGGCTCAAAGCCAGGAGCTCCTCGCTCCAGCCCGACCACATCTCCCGGCTCCGCCGGCAGAGCTCCATGAAGGGCCCGGGCTCGGTGGCCTCAGCGCCCACCGCCAGCATCCCCGCCGCCGCCGCCGAGGCCGCCTGGCCACAGTCCGCGGAGCGCTCCAGGAGCACCACCTCCGCCTGGCGGCGGCGCAGGGCCAGCGCCACCGCCAAGCCCACCACGCCGCCGCCCACCACCACGAAGCGGGGGGAGCTCGAAGCTGTCAGTTGAGCCCTCACCCTGCTGGCGCCTAGGCCAGGCAAGCGGCTTCGGCGGTGGCCCACCAGCCGGCCTGGTCGAGGTGGGCCAGCTCGATCCGGGCGACCTCGGCCGCGGCCTGCTGCTCCAGCGCCGCCCGGACCGCCAGTCGCCGCAGGGCGGGGCGCAGCTCCGGGCGCTCCCGGCGGGCGCAGCGGTCGATCCAGGCCGCCAGCACCGCCAGGTCGTGGAAGCGGCCCAGCAGCTGCTGCAGGCGGCGGAGCTCAGCCAGCACCGGCTCCGCCCCCGGGCTGATCAGCGGCGCGAAGAGCTCGAGGCGGAAGCGCAGCCGCCGGAGCCGGATCCGACGCCGGTGCAGGTCGGCAGCGGTCGAGCCTGGCCGCGCCGCCCGGCGGAACCGCTGCGGCAGCTGTTCCCGGGCCAGCTCCCGCGCCGACAGCCGGCCGGGGTGACCGGCCGCTGGCGAGATCGGCACCGCCAGCTCCTGAAGCCGGGCCAGGGCGGATGGTGTCAGCCGAGCCTGGCGCCGCCTCTCGATCTCGCGGGCGGTGCGGTCCGCGAGCACCCGACGGGCCTCGGTCTCCAGTCCCCGGAGGCCGGGGCGCGGGCGCTCCGCGCTCCCGGGCACCACAGCCGAGTCGGGACCGGCCAGCAGCCCGGGATCGTCGCTGCGGTCCCTCCAGACCGCCACCGGCCCCAGCACCCGGTCCAGGAGCTCCAGACGTACCTCAGCGTCCCGCAGTGGTCCCAGTCGCCTCTCCTGGCGCCGCAGCTGCGCCGCCAGGTCGGGGCGGGAGTCCAAGCAGCCGGCGAAGGCATGGGCTGTCTCCCGGAGCCGCCGCAGAGCCACCCGGACGTCGTGAACCGCTTGGGAGTCTCCCGCCATCGGCAGGCGGGCCGCCGCCCAGCGAAGGTCGTCGGCCCGGCTGGCGAAGCTGTGTTGGGCGACCCCGCAGCAGGAGGCTACGTCAGCCGCGGCCATCGTCGGCACTCAGCACCGTGGCCAGGACGGCGGCTCCGCCCGGCGCCGACCGCCACCAGTCCTCCCCCCGCCCCACCAGGGCGGCGATCATCCCGTCCCGGAGCCCCCGCTCCGAGCAGCGGATCCGGCCCAGGTGAAGCAGGTCCATCATCTGGGCCAGTATCAGGGCTCCGCCCCGGCACAACCGCACCCGGGCCGCCTCCACCCCAGAGCGCTCCGCCAGGACGGCGACCGGCTGGCGGCGGAAGGACTCGATCAGCCGCTCCAACTCGCGCAAGGTCAGGAGCGAGCCTTTGGGCTTGGCCAGCAACCGGGGGAGGTTGGTGATGGTCCCGCCGGTGCCCAGGGTCACCATGCCCGGGGGAAGCGCCCTCAGGTCGGGGATCAGCCCCGCCACCTGGGCCTGCATCAGCTGCCACTCGGCCTCCCCGGGGGGGTCTCCAACGGCCAGGCCCGCCACCGTCCCCGAGCCCACTGGCAGGGAGCTGTGGCGGCAGCGGTGGCCGGCCGGCCCCAGCGCCACCTCGGCCGAGGCCCCGCCGATGTCCAGAACCGCGGTCTCCCGGCCCGGGGAGATGGTCATGGTGGCGCCGTCGAAGGCCAGCTGGGCCTCGACGTCGGTGGAGAGGATCCGCACCCGCCCCCCGCCGCCAGCCTCGGCCAGCAGATCCGCGACCTGGGCGCCGTTGGCGGCGGAGCGCAGCGCCTGGGTGGCGCCCAGCGCGACCGACTCCACCCCGGCCCGGCGCGCCTCCTGGACCTGCAGGCGCACGGCCTCCGCCGCCAGCTGGGCGCGCTTCTCGCCGATCTCGCCGGCAGTGGCCACGTCCCGGCCCAGCTCCACGAAGGCGCGCCGGCGCAGCACCTGCACCGGCAGCCGCTGCGGCGGGCAGGCGGCGACCAGCAGGTGGACGGTGTTGCTGCCGATGTCGATGGCGGCGAAGCGGGGAGCGGCCATGCTTCAGCGCCCGGGTGCCGCTACCGAGGGCAGGGTGCCCCCCAGGAATCCCGGCCGGAGAAAGACGGAGTTGCCTGTCACCCTGCCTATACTGCCGAGATCGCGGTGCGCAGTCTCTACCTCATCCGTCACGCGATCGCGGAAGAGCGCGACGCCTGGCGGCATCCCGATCACCTCCGCCCCCTCAGCCAGGCCGGCTGGCGCCAGGCGGCGGCCCTGGCCGATCTGCTCGCCGAGGCCGGCATCGAGGCCCATCACAGCAGCCCCAGCACCCGCTGCCGGGACACCCTCCTGCCGCTGGCCCACGCCGGCGCCCTGGCGGTGATTGACGACCTGCGCTTCGCCGAGGGCAGCGCCAGCGAGCTGGACGAGGGAGCGCTGCGGGGCCTGCTCGGCGAGCTCATGGCGGACGGCCGCCGCCGGGTCTGCGCCTGCAGCCATGGGGACGTCATCCCCCAGTGGCTGGCGGCCGCCGGGGTCCGGAGTGGCGGCCGCTGCCCCAAGGGCGGCGTCTGGCGGCTCGACCTCCCGGACGGCAAGCCCAAGGTGACCCAGGCCGTCTACCTGGGCCGCCCCGACCCGGCCGGCGGCTGGGACCCGCGGTAGGCGAGGGTGCCCGGCCGCAGCCGTCCGCCGGTCCCGCCTCCGGGCGCCGATCTGCTCCTGGGCCATCTGAGCCGGCTGGGCTCGGACGCCATGCTCCTGCTCGACCCCGCCCGCAACGTGGTCTGGGCCAGCGCCAACGTGGGCCGGATCCTGGCCCCGGCCGGCGACGACGGCCCGCCGCCGCCGCCTGTGGCGGCGGGGCTGCCGCTGGCCCACCTGCTCGACGATCCCCACGCCGCCGAGCTGGTGGGAGAGGCCGCCGCGGAACACCGCATCGCCCGCGGAGAATTGCGCCACAGCGCCTGGCGGCGGGTGCTCAGGGCGGCAGCTGCCCCGGTCGAGCTGGGCGGCCAGCCCCCGATGGTGCTGCTGATCCTGGCCGACATCACCCATGAGCGGCGGCTCAGCCGCGCCCATCAGGACCTGATCGCCAACCTCTCCCACGACCTGCGCACCCCCCTGGCGGGCCTGCGCCTGATGGCCGAGACCCTGACCGGGGAGGCGCGTGGGGACGCCGCGGCCACCCAGCTCTTCGCCACCAGGATCGCGGCCGAGGCGCTGCGCCTCCAGGAGCTGGTGGCGGGGATCCTCGACCTGGGGCGCCTGGAAGCCGGCGCCGAGCGCGCCCAGATCAGCGAGGTGGACCTGCAGGAGGTGGCCGGGGAGGCGGTCGAGGCCCTCCGTCCCCAGGCCAGGCAGCGCGGCCTGGAGCTGGTCATGGAGGGAGCCGCCACCCCGGCCCGCGCCGACCGACCGCGACTGAGCCGGGCCCTGGCCAACGTCCTCGACAACGCTCTCAAGTTCACGGAGCCACCGGGTTCGGTGACGGTCAAGGTCAAGGAGCGCAGCCGGGGCCCCACGATCTCAGTTCGCGACACCGGGTCGGGGATATCGCCCAGCCAGCTGTCGCGGATCTTCGACCGCTTCTACACCGGGGACCGCTCCCGCAGCGACCGCAGCTCCGGCCTGGGGCTGACCATCGCCAAGCAGGCGGTCGAGCTCCAGGGGGGGCGGATCGAGATCCGCAGCTCGCCGGGCAAGGGCACCGTGGTCCGGATCGTGCTGCCCAGGCCCTGAGGCCGCGCCGGCGATCGTCGACTACCATCGGCCGGTGGCCAACCCCGATGCCCGCGACTTCGAGGCCGACCTGGCCGCGCTCCGGGACGGGGTGCGGATCCTAGGCCGCCAGGTGGCGGAGGGAGTGGCCAATGCCGTGCAGGGCCTGGAGGCACGCGACGGCGAGCTGCTCCGGGCGGTGGTTAGCCAGGATGCCGAGATCAACGACCGCCACCGCCAGGAGCGGGAGCGGGGCCTGGCGGTGCTGGCCCAGCGCCATCCCACCGGCCGCGACCTCAACCAGGTCTTCGGACTGATGCTGATGGGCTCGGAGCTGGAGCGGATGGGCGACCACGCCAAGAGCTGCGCCCGCTATGCGCTGCCCCTGATCGAGCTCAGCAGCCGGCCCGACCTGGACATCATCCTGCGCATGGGCCGGCACGTCGAGGAGCAGGTCCGGGACATCCTCGAGGCGGTCACCGTGGGCGACCACCGCCGGGCCCAGGACATCGCCGCCCGCGACGACCGCATCGACCGCATGTACCACCGCGCCTTCGAGGACATGGTCGAGACCATGGGCACCCACCCGGAGTGGGCCTACCCCGCCACCAACCTGCTCTTCATCGCTCACAACCTGGAGCGGATCGCCGACCGCGTCACCAACATCGCCGAGGACGTGGTCTTCCTGGAAACCGGCCGCCTGGTCGAGCTGGGCTAGGTGGCCGAGCAGGCCGCCAGCGCCGGCCGGGGGCGAAAGGTGCTGCTGGTCGAGGACGACGAGGCGGTGCGGATGACGCTGCGCTACAACCTGGCCGCCAGCGGTTACGTGGTCCTCGAGGCCAGCAGCGGCACCCGGGGCCTGGAGGCGGCCCGGGCCAAGGGGCCGGAGCTGGTGGTCCTGGACCTGATGCTGCCTGAACTGGGGGGCGAGGAGGTCTGCCGGATCCTCCGCCAGGAGTCCGACGTGCCCATCCTGATGCTGACCGCCCGCGACACCGAGCCGGAGAAGGTGAAGGGGCTGGGGCTGGGGGCCGACGACTACATGACCAAGCCCTTCGGGATCAAGGAGTTCCTGGCCCGGGTGGAGGCCCTGCTGCGGCGCGCCGACCGGCCCCCACGGCATGACCCCGACCGCCAACGCCTCAGCGTCGGCGACTTCGTGGTCGACGCCGGCGCCCGGCGGGTGACCCTGGGAGAGCGCGAGGTCAAGATGAGCCCGCGGGAGTTCAGCCTGCTCCACTTTCTGCTCAGCAACCCCGGCAAGGTCCACAGCCGCGATGCCCTGATCCGGGCCGTCTGGGGCTCCGACTACCGCGGCGACGGCAAGACGGTGGCGGTGCACATCCGCTGGCTGCGGGAGAAGTTCGAAGAGTTCCCCACCCTGCCCTTCCGGATCAACACCGTCTTCGGTGTCGGCTATCGCGTTGACCTGGCTCCGGGAGTGACGGCCGAGGGGTGAGCCAGGACGGTGCCGCCGCCCAGCCGGCCATCCTGATCGAGGGGCTGAGCAAGTCCTACGGTGGTCGGCCCGCCGTTCAGGACCTCGACCTCAGCGTCGCCGAGGGAGAGCTGCTGGCCATCCTCGGCCCCAATGGTGCGGGCAAGACCACGACCGTGGAGATCCTGGAGGGCTACCGCCGCCAGGACGCTGGCAGAGCGCAGGTGCTGGGCCTGGACCCGCATGGCGATGCCCGCCGCCTCCGTCCCCAGGTGGGACTGATGCTCCAGGAAGGAGGGGTCTACCCCACGCTCACGGTCCGGGAGTCGCTGCGACTCTTCGCCAGTTTCTACAGAGCTCCTCGGGACACGGACGAGCTCCTCTCCCGGCTCGGGCTTGAGGATCGGGCCCGGGCTCGCTTTCGCCAGCTCTCGGGCGGGGAGAAACAGCGGCTCTCCCTGGCGCTGGCCCTGGTGGGCCGACCTCGGCTGCTCTTTCTCGACGAGCCCACCTCGGGGATGGATCCCCGGGGCCGGCTGTTGACCTGGGAGATCGTCGCCGAAGTCAGGGCCACCGGGACTACGGTCGTGCTCACCACCCATTCGATGGAGGAGGCGGAGCGGCTCGCCGACCGGGTGGCGATCCTGAGCCGGGGTCGGATGGTCGCCTGCGCCTCGCCTGCCGCCCTGCGCTCTCGGGCGGGGGCAGATCGGCTCCGCGTGGAGCTCGATGGCGACCTGCCGCCTCAGCTGCTGGAGCAAATGGGGCACCTGCCCGGGGTGGAGGCGGTGACAGTGCTCGGGGCCGGGCGCTACCAACTGCGCAGCGTCGACCCCCGGGTGCTGCTGGCCGAGGTCGCTGCCCTGCTGCGTGATCAGGGCCCGGCGATCGTGCTGCTGAGCCAGGGGCCGTCGTCCCTGGAGGAGGTCTTCTTGGCTCTGACCGAGGAGCCCAATTGACCGAACCGCGCGCCGCCTCCTGGTCACGGTGCTTCCGAGCCCAACTGGGCGTGGAGCTGCTGCTGCTGCTGCGCCAGGGGGAGAACCTGCTGGTGATCCTGGTGCTACCCGTCCTGCTGCTCGTGCTCTTCACCGGAGCGCGCATCTTCCCGGCCGGCCAGGGCCGCCCGGTCGACTTTCTGGTCCCGGGCGTGCTCACGGTGGCGCTGATGTCCACCGGACTGGTCACGCTGGGCATCTCGACCGCCTACCAGCGCTACTACCGCGTGCTCAAGCGCCTGGGCGGCACGCCGCTTAGCCGGGGCGCGCTGTCCGCCGCCAAGGCCAGCGCCACCATCACCGTCGAGGTGGCCCAGGTGGTGCTGCTGCTTGTGATCGCCTCCTTCTTTCTCCACTGGTCCGCGCGCGGCTCGCTGGCCCTGGCGATCCCGGTGCTGGCCCTTGGCGCTGTCGCCTTCGCGGGCTTGGGGCTGACACTGGCTGGGGCGCTCCGGGCCGAGCTCACCCTGGGCTCCGCCAACGGGCTCTACCTGCTCTTCTTGATCCTGGGCGGGGTGGTGCTGCCGATAGACCACCTACCGGGCCTGATTCAGCCCCTGGCCCGGGTGCTCCCCCCAACCGTGCTCAGCGCCTCGCTTCGTTCCATCCTGCAGGGAGCGCGACCGGGCGCCCTTGACCTGGGACTGCTCGTTGCCTGGGCGGTGATCCTCGCCGCACTCGCTGCCTGGCGCTTCCGCTGGGAGTAAGCGCAGCCGTCATGGCCTGACAGCGATCCAGGAGCGGCCAGCCCAAGGCTGCTTCAGGCGTCCCCCTCAGGGCGATCTGCGCGACCGCCGTTAGCGCTTGGAGCCCTCTCTGGCACCCTTGATCGCGCCCTTGATGCTGCGCTTGGCCTCACCCACCTTTGCGCCTGGCTGCACCCGTAGCGTTCTGGGCCCTGCCCTCGTTGCTGAGATTGCGATCGCCGGTCGCCTTGCCGACCGCCTTCTTGACCGTCCCTGCCGCCTCATCCTTGCGTCCCGGCATCCTGGTTCCTCCTCGAGTGCTGACTGCCACGCCCCTTCTCCGAAGCCAGCAGCAAGAAGGTCCTGCCCCCGCCAACTCAAAGGTAGCCCCGCTCGAGACCGGCGCCACCCACTGCTAAACTCCCCCTCCGCGCAGGCCCAGGGTTGCGGTGAGGAGGGAGCGAATGGATCGAGAGATGGTCGACCAGGTGATCTCGGCTACCCGACGTGTGGTGGCGAGTGGAGCCATCTCCGCCAACGGCCACGGCAATGTGAGCCTACGCGTTCCCGGGGAGGACGAAATCTACTTCACGGGAGCACCCTCACTGCGCGACCACCCAGCCGAGGCGGTCGTGCGGGTCGGCCTGGATGGCCAGCTGCGCGAGGGACAACTGGCCCCGATCCAGAATGCGGTCGTATCTATGCACGCCGCGATCTACCTGGGGAACGGTGAGGTGGGCTGCGTCATCCACACTCATTCGCCGTTCGCCACGGCCTTCGCCGTAGCGCACCGTCCCATCGGCTGCTGGGTCGAGGCCCTGGCCATGTTTGGGCTTCCCAACGGCGTGCCCCTCGCCGGGTACGGACCGCGCGGCTCGGCGCAGGCGATCGCCAACATAAGGGCCGCGCTAGTCCCGGGAGTGCCAGCAGTCCTACTCGCGAACCACGGGGTCCTGGTCTTCCACCGCACTGCCGATCTGGCCGTGTTAATAGGTGGGGTGGTCGAGGAAGCAGCCGAAATGGGTATGCGCACCAGTGGGCTGGGCGGCCCGGTGGAGCTCCCCGACGACATGAAGGCCGCTGCCCTGCAGCGGGCAATGTCGTTCGAGCAGTTTGGGAACGGTCACAGCCTGAGCCGCGAGCGGCCGAGAGTGACGGTACCGAACTAGCCACGGTCAGCGCTTGGTGAGAACGTGGACGGTGAGCCCGATCTGCTTCACGTGCGGCCGCTCGTGGCGCACGAGCCGCCGACCATAGTCGAGGACGGTGCGCTGCAGCGGTGCTCCTGCGCCAGTTACGGTGACGCTCCGCATCCATTCGGGCGCAGACAGCGAGTCCAAGACGGCTAGCAGTTTCCCGCGCTGCTCGGTGAAAGCGCGCAACGAGACCGGAAACTCGAGCTCCACGTAATCGGTGTGGTCGATCCACGTTCTCGGATTGACAGCCCTTAGCGATGAGGGCCACTCGTTAACGATGGATGCCATCGCTCCGCCCCACATGTCTGAGCTGGCGCGAAGATGTGCGAGCACCTCATTGGCGGACCACTCGCCCGGCGTCGGCGATGAGTGCAGGACGCGCCGTGGGGCTCGGGCAGTGAGCTCAGCGATGCTTCCAGGGGTTGCCGCTAGTAGTGCGACCAGCTGCTGGGGACCTGGTTCCTGTGCCACCTTGGATACTCCAAGTGCCAAACCCAGCCCGGTTACCGCCTCCCAAGCTGGCTCCTTGAACGTAATGGACGTGGCGGAACCGTGTCAAGGGACGCCGAGGGGTCGACTCCGCGTGGTCAGGCCCCGCGTGGGGCATGATGGACAAGGTGGGCTGTGGTAGACCCGGCCCCCTGGCCGCTCTGGAGGAGATATGAAACTCTTCGCCGACCGCAATAAGCTCCCGGCACCTGGGGAGGCCCTCCCCGGGCGAGCCGAGCCGATGCCGGTACCCGGCCGGCACGTGGTCTTGGACCACCCGCTCACCCCTCCATTCCCCGCGGATCTGGAGCAGGCGCTCTTCGCCCTGGGCTGCTTCTGGGGGGCGGAGCGCGACTTCTGGCAGCTTCCCGGCGTATACACCACTGCCTCCGGCTACAGCGGGGGGCTGACCCCCAACCCCACCTACCACGAGGTGTGCGGCGGCCGCACCGGCCACGCCGAGACGGTGCTAGTGGTCTACGACCCCGCCCACATCAGCTACCAGGACCTGTTGCGGACGTTCTGGGAGAGCCACGACCCCACCCAGGGCATGCGCCAGGGCGCGGATCGAGGCACGCAGTATCGGTCGGCGATCTACTGGAGAAACGAGCGGCAACAGCAGCAGGCGGAGGCGTCCCGGGAGAGCTATCAGCATGCGCTGACCCAGGCCGGCCATGGCGCCATCACCACCCAGATCGCCGAGGCTGGCTCCTTCTACTACGCCGAGGATTACCACCAGCAGTACCTGGAGAAGAATCCCGCTGGCTACTGCGGGGTGGGCGGGACCGGGGTCAGCTGCCCGGTGGGTCTCACCACCGCACCCTGAACTGGCGTCGAAGGGCCTCACCCGCCTGTGTTACAGGCGCTTGTCGCGTCCTAGCCAAAACCCGCTGGCTTCTTGGTCGCGGGGGTTCGGGTGTCCCCGCAGAGGCTAGCCCCCGGCTTGGGCCAACGCACGCTCAGCCCACCGACGCGGGCACGTCATGCGCCGGCCGCCCGTCCACCAGCCGCAGGCTGCGGTCAGAGGCCTCGACCACTTCCGGGTCGTGGGAGGCGATGACCACGATCCGGCCCTTGCGCGCATGCTCGGCGAGCATCTTGAGGACGATGCCACGAAAGTCGGCGGCCAGCTCAGAGGTGGGCTCGTCGGCGAGCACAATGTCGGGGTCGCCAGCCAGGGCCCGGGCCACGGCCACCCGCTGCTGCTGGCCACCGGAGAGGTCCTGGACCAGATGGTCGGAGTTCTCGTCGAGACCCACCGCGGACAGCGAGGCACGAGTGCGCTCCGCCACCTCCTGGCGAGGCATCCGTCGGGCCTGCAACGGCAGGCCGACGTTCTCGGCCGCGGTCAACACCGCCACCAGCCCGTGGTTCTGCAGCACCACCCCGTAGAGCCGCCGCCCGACCTCCCCCCCCGGCACCGGCTTGCCGTCGAGCAGCACTCGGCCGCGGCTGGGTTGCTGGAGGCCGGCCATGACCAGGAGCAGGGTGGTCTTGCCCGAGCCCGAGGGGCCGGTGACCGCGACCGTCTCCCCCCGGCGGACGGTCAGGTCGACGTCGTCGAGAATGGCTCGAGAGTCGACGCTGACGCCGACGTGGTCGGCGTGAAGCTCACTGATCATCGTGGTCCAGCTCCGGGTTGCGCAGGTCGACACCAGTCGAGTGCCGCCGCACCTGCACCAGGGTCCCTGGGGGCAGCCAGTCGAGGACGTCGATCGGCAGCTGCACACTGCCGTCTCGGCCCACCACCGCGTACTCCTGGCCGCGACGGCCCTCGGCACCGATGCGGCCGTCGCGAATGCTCACGGTACGGGGCATGGCCGTGGCCACCGACTGGTCGTGGGTGACACTGACCACGGTGGCGCCCAGCTCCTCGTTGACCTTGAGCAGGAGCGCGATCACCTGATCGCGGCTCACGGTATCGAGCTGGCTGGTGGGCTCGTCGACCAGGAGCAGCGTGGGAGCAACCGAGGCGCCGGCGGCGATCGCCACCCGCTGCTGCTCTCCGCCGGAGAGTGTGGACACGGTCTGGCCAGCCAGCAAGCCCATGCCCAGCTGCTGGAGCAGCTCCACCGGCGTCCAGGGTGGGTTGCGGTGCCGCCCCCGCGCGCCCCGTTGGGCGAAGCCGATGTTCTGCTCGGCGGTGGCGTAGGGGAGCAGGTTGCGGGCGGGGTCCTGGAGCACCAGGCTGATGTCGGTGGCGCGGAGCCGGAGCAGCTGGCGGTTGCTCATCTTGGGTAGCTCGTAGCTGCCCACCCGGATGTGGCCGGCCGAGGGCCGCAGCAGCCCGGAGAGCAGGGCAAGCATGGTGGATTTACCGGATCCCGACGGCCCCAGCAAGGCCAGGGCCTCGCCGGCCTCCACGTCCAGGTCGACGCCGCGCAACGCCACCACGTCTCCCTCCGGGCTGGGGTAGAGGTGGACCACCCCCTCGCAGTGGATCTCGACCCCGCGGCGGACAGCTCCGGGAGCGGCAACGGTGGCGGTCATAGGATCTCCGTGCGCAGGCGGTCGTAGCTGGACATGCCCATTGTGCCCAAGGACGCCAAGGTGGCGGACACCGCCAGCAGCACCACCAGGCTGATCAGCAGGGCGGCGATCGGCAGACCGGGCAGTGGGAACTGGGGCGGCGGCCCGCCGGTGATGGCGGGGAACTCGGGCACCGAGGGCAGGGCGATCACGGCCCCCACGATCCCGGCCACCGCCCCCAGGACCACCCCGGGGCCGAGGACCAGGAACTGCTCCCCGAGCAGCGAGCGCAGCAGGGTCGAGCCGGGGATGCCGCTGGCGCGCAGCACCGCCAGCTCGAAGGCCCGGCGCCGAGCCGCCATGAAGATGGAGAAGACCGCGGCCCCGACCGCCAGCAGGGCGGCGGCGCCGGCGGCGAAGAGGAAGAACTCAAACGCCAGGGCCAGGCCGCCCGCGTTGAGCCGGGCCAGCAGGGTGCTGGGGAACTGGCGACCGGTGATCGTGAGCCCCTGGTCGCGCAGGGCGCGGATCACCCGGGCCGGCGTGTGAGGGGCCAGCCAGACCTCGTTCTGGGCACCGCTCTGGGGCGAGGTCTCGGCGCGCAGCGCCTGGGGGAGGTCGAGCATGAAGCCGATCGCGCCCACGTTGGGCAGGGCGGCCACGGTCACCGTGGAGTTGACGTTGAGGGTGGTGCCGTCGAGGTCCTCCAGAGTGGCCTGGGCCGGATCGCTGACCTGGCTGGAGTCGGTGACCACGCCGTGCAGGGTCGCGGGCAGCGGCGCCGGCAGCACCTGGGGAGCGGTCAGGTCCTGGGAGTTGTCGCTGAAGGTGAAGACCGGGTCGGGCCCGGCGGCGCTGGCGATGGCGCCGGGGCCGCCCGAATGCCAGTAGCCCGGCGCCGAGAGCCGTCCCGGCACCGCCTCCCAGAGTGAGCCGGTGCTCGACTGCTGCAGTCCCGAGATGGAGAGGGTGTACTGGGCGGTCTGATCTCCCGAGCCGGGCGGGGTCCAGTAGGGGACCAGGGCGGTGATCCGGCAGCCGCCGACGCAGGGGCGGGGCAGCTGGGCGACGTAGCTGTGGGTGCCCGGGCTCAGGTAGCCGAAGTCGGCGACGCCGGGGTAGCCGGCGCCGTCGATCAGCGAGAACTGAAGGTCGGGCTCGGGGTTGACCGCCGCCGCCAGCCGCACCGTCATCCGCACCTGGGAACCGGTGACCACCAGCGGCGGGGTCAGCTTGGGGGTCAGCCAGCGGATGATTCGGCGCAGGCTGTATCGGCTGGTGGAGGTGGGCCAGTCGGTCACCCGCGCCAGCCGGGCGGCATCCACCGCCAGCAGGTTCTGGCTGGGCGAGAGCGACACCACCGCCGCCATCGCGTAGCGGCCCCGGGGATCGGCCCGGCGCACCGCGGTGACCAGGTTGACGCCCTCGGGCACGTGAACGTCCAGGACGGTGGCGGCCCCGGTGACGAAGTTGGCCCGGGTGAGACGGTTGGTTCCGGCCACCGCCCAGCCGGTCACAGCGAAGGTGGCCAGCCCGGTGGCGACCGCCAGCACCAGGATCTGGCGCAGGTTGGCGGGACGGCGGATCACCTGGCGGACCGCCAGCGCGGTCGCCACCAGGTGGGAGTGGAGGGTGCGCCGCACCGCCACCGAGCAGATCACGGGCAGGAGGCGCACCCCCGCCACCGCCACCGCCACCGCCACCAGCCCCGGGGCGAAGAGGGCGATCGGGTTGGGCTGCTTGCCGTTGAGCACCCCCGAGAAGGTGAGCTCGACCAGGCCGGCGACCGCCAAGGCGATGGCGGCGCCGTCGACCGCGGCCCGGGCGGCGTTGGAGCTGCGCGGCTCGCTGGCCTGGAGCTCCTCCACCAGGCGCCGGGTCATGATCCGGCGACCTCCCAGGATGCTGGCCACGATCCCGCCGCCGAAGGCGGCTAGCGCCGCCAGCAGCACCAGCCCGTAGAAGAAGACCGGAGCCCCGTGGAGCAGCAGCGGCGAGGCGATCTCAATCGCCACCCAGGCCAGGAGGATGCCCAACGGCAGAGCGGCGCAGAGGACCACCACCGGCTCCAGCAGCCCCACCGTCATCACCGCCAGGGTGCGGAAGCCGTGCAGCTTGGCCAGGGCCACCTCCTTCTGCCGGGCCTCGGCGGTGCGCGACACCAGCCCGTAGAGGACGAAGAGGGTGAGCAGGACCAGCTCCAGGTCGACCACCACCACCACCGCCAGCATCTGCCCTTCCTGGTTGCCCACCGATTTCAGCTCGCTGACGATGCTGCTGCTGGCCACCGAGTTGTTGCGGGTCTCGATCCCGTACTTGTAGGCGCCGTAGGCGCTCTGGAGAGCAGCGGAGTTGCTGACGGTCACCGACCTCACCCGCAGGGGGAACTGCAGGGTCACGCTGGGACTGAGGGCGGCCAGGCTGGCGAAGGGGGTGAAGAAGGCGTCCAGCCGGGGGATCGGCACCGGACCGTTGACGGCGGGTGGCGGCGGCGGCCCGAAGGTGAAGAAGTTGTCTCCGAACCAGTAGGGGCTCGACTCGCTGGTGACCCGGACGATGCCGGTCACGGTCACCGAGGCCGGGGCGTTGGAATGGAGTCCGAGCAGGGGGATGGCCGCCCCCAGCCCCACCCCCAGGGTGCGGGCACTGCGCTGGGAGATCGCCACCTGATTGGGACGGGCCGGGCAGCCGCCGGAGATGAACTGCAGGTGGGCGCAGACACTGGTCCGGGCCACCAGATCGGCCTCGTAGTACTTGCCGTAGGGGCTGGCCTTGGGTGTCTCCGTCCCCAGGATGTCGGTCGTGACCGGAGGCAGGTACCAGTGGGTGAGGCCGTACTGGCTTGCGGCGGCCACGTCCGCCGCCGCCGCCTGCTGCGGTGCCAGGGCCCCGCTGTAGACCTGGGGCATGGCGGTGATGCCGTTCTCCGCGGCGTCGGCGCTCCTCAGGGTGGAGTGGAGCACGCTGCCCAGGGCGGCGCCGAAGTAGAGCGGGCCGGCGGTGGCGGCCATCACCCCGATGGTGGCGACCACCAGCAGGGCCGCCACCGCTCCCGCCCGCCAGCGCATGGCTCGGAGCAGGAGCCGGAGCTGGGTCACGTGCTTACTCGGTTCCGGCGCAGGCCGGGGTTGGGGGGCCAACCACACGCCGCTCGCCGCCGGTGGAGCGCCCGAGTAGGCGCGCCGAAGCGGCGCTCTCACATCGAGCCAGCCTAGCGCCGATCTGGGGCGCGGGCCATCCCCCAAAAGGGTGGATCTTGCCCGCCCCCGCCCACCTCCGTGCTCACCGGGGAAGCCGCCCGCTCGCCGGGTCTTACCCACGGGGCCTAGCCGCATCTCCAGGTGCCGCTGAGGTAGATGGTGTTTGGTTGCGTCGCTCCCACCCACGGGTTCGGACCCATCTTCTCCGGGAGAGCCGCGCCCCCAACCGGGCTGGGGGAGACCTGGAACGAGCCCGAGGCGCCGTTGGGGGCAGTGTTCAAGGTGCCGAGCCCGTCGGTGAGGACCGCCTGATAGTCGGAGGCCGAGCCCCCGGGCTCGACGAGCTGGACCTTGACGTCGTCGCGAACGCCCCGGTCCAGGGAGGGGTAGAAGACCCGCTGATCAGGCTTGAGCCCGGAGAGCCTGACCGCCAGGTGGGCGTCAGCCACCTGTCCCTGCATGGTCACCACCCCGCCATGGGCAGCGCAGTGCACCGACCCGCCCAGGGTCCCCTGGACCCAGCCGCTCACCTCCAGTCGTCCCACGGGGACCGAGGGCGTCGCCGGAGCTTGGAGCCCCCAGGCGGTGGATAGGGCGGCCAGGGTGGCCAGGGCCGAGACCGAGGCCAGGACCGCCGCCGAGGCGACACGCCGCGAGCGCCGCGCCTGGGTGCGGCTGTGGGCGGAGCACTGGAACTCGGGCAGTGGATGGGCCCAGGCGCTCGCCGCCGCCACCACCAGGTCCAGGACTACGGCCGGGGTCGACGGCGAAGCCTGCAGGGCCTCGGCCAGTTCGCCGCGAAAGCGGAAGCGCCAGTCGGCGGGATAGAGCCGGACCAGGGCCAGGCTCAGGGCTCTCATGCCCCGGCCCGGGCGACCAGGGCCCCCACCAGGCGCCGCAGGGCCTCGGTCTCCGCCAGCAGCAGCTGGCGGCCCGAGGCCGTGATCTCGTAGGGATGGCGACGGCCGTCCGCGTCCAGGCGCCGGATCCAGCCCCCCTCCTCCAGGCGGGCGATGGTGCCATAGAGGGTCCCGGGACGGAGCCGAACCCCGGCCAGGTCGCGGACGTCCTTGGTGATGGCGTAGCCGTGCTTGGGACCGGCCGCCAGGCTGGTCAGCACCAGGGCGGCGGGATCCGCCAGACGTCCCAGGCGGGGTCGGTCAGCCAAGGCCACCCCCAAATAGGTTCGGTTACGATCTATCCTGATCGTACCTGCGCGAGGGGAGCCGGTCAAGCCCCGGCCGGCCCTCGAGCGGCTAAGGTGGGGAGATGGTGGTGGGGACGCGACGGCTCGGCAATCAGGGGCTGGTGGTCTCCGCCCTGGGGCTGGGCTGCATGGGGATGTCCGAGTTCTACGGCCCCACCGACGACCGGGAATCCTCCGCCACCATCCAGCTGGCCCTGGACCTGGGCATCACCTTCTTCGACACCGCCGACATGTACGGGCCCTTCCACAACGAACGCCTGGTGGGGGCAGCCGTGGCGGGCCGCCGCGACCAGGTGGTGCTGGCCACCAAGTTCGGCAACCAGCGCCGGGCGGACGGCTCCTGGGTTGGGATCAATGGCCGCCCGGAGTACGTGCTCCAGGCCTGCGAGGCATCCCTGACAAGGCTCCAGGTCGACTATATCGACCTCTACTACCAGCATCGGGTGGACCCCGAAGTTCCCATCGAGGAGACCGTGGGAGCCATGGCCCGGCTGGTGGAGACGGGCAAGGTCCGCTACCTGGGGCTCTCTGAGGCGGCACCCGCAACCATCCGTCGGGCCCAGGCCGTCCATCCCATCTCCGCGCTCCAGACCGAGCTCTCGCTCTTCAGCCGCGAGCCGGTGGCGGAGCTGCTGCCCACCCTGCGCGAGCTGGACATCGGCTTCGTCGCCTACAGCCCGCTGGGGCGGGGATTCCTGGCGGCTCAGCCGGGGCAGATGGAGCAACTGCCGGCGGGTGACTTCCGCGCCGATCGCTATCCCCGCTTCATGGGCGAGAACCGCGAGCACAACCTCAGGCTGGCCGACCGGGTCCGGGAGATCGCGGAGACGGTCGGGGTCACCCCAGCGCAGCTCTCCCTGGCCTGGGTGCTGCACCAAGGCCCGGACGTGGCCGCCATCCCGGGGACCAAGCGGCGCCGCTACCTGGAGGAGAACGTGGCCGCGGCGGATATGCTCCTGACGCCGGAAGCCCTGTCCGAGCTGGACCAGGCCCTGCCGGTGGGCGCGGCCAAGGGGGACCGCTACGCCAATATGAGCCGGGTCAACGCCTAGAGTGCCCCGCTCCCGGCGGCGTCCGACCGGTGATGCGCCGGCGCTCGGCGACTACGAGATCCACCACCAGCCCCACTTCTCGCCTCTCGAGCTGATCGACCTGGACCGGGTGGCCCAGTCCGCCAACCACCCCTGGTACAACAGACGCTCCTAGAGGTGGGGGGCGCGCTGGTGCGCCCGGGGGTCTTCGCCCCCGGGCAATACCACTGGCACCGGCACCAGCAGGAGGATGAGTCCTTTCTGGTGCTGCAGGGAGGGATCCAGATCGAGTTGGAGGGTCACCCCACCGTCGAGCTGGCCCCACGACAGGCCTTCTCGGTGCCGGCGGGCCGGCGCCACCGGCCCGTGGTGTCAGAGCCCAGCGTGGTGCTGATGATCGAGAAGGCGGGAGTCGTCCCCACCGGAAGCTGACCGAATCACAAGTCGGGAGCGGGGGTCGGGCGACACACAACATGCGGTATACAATGCCCAAAGGACCCCCATATTTCGGGCCGTCCATTTTCGCTGGAGTCCTCGTGCGCTGTCCCTACTGCAACCACAACGACCTGCGGGTGGTGGACTCGCGCGACTCGGAGACCGGCGAGGCGATCCGCCGCCGGCGGGCCTGCAACAGCTGCGGCAAGCGCTTCACCACCTACGAGCGGATCGAGTCGATCCCCTTCTACATCGTCAAGAAGGACGGCCGCCGTGAGGACTTCGACCGGGCCAAGCTCTTCCAGGGCTTGATGAACGCCTGCAAGAAGCGCGACATCTCACCCAGCCGCATCTCCCAGATGGTGGAGGACATCGAGGCCGAGCTCCGCGGCCAGGGCCAGTCGGAGCTGCCCAGCGTGGCGGTCGGCGAGCTGGTGATGGAGCACTTGCGCAAACTGGACGACGTCGCCTACGTGCGCTTCGCCTCCGTCTACCGCTCCTTCCGAGATGTCTCCGAGGTTCGCAACGAGATCGACCACCTGCTCTCGGTCAACGCTCCTGGACCCGCGGGGAAGCGCTCCCGTTCCTGAGGCAGAGGCGCCGGCGGCCCTCGCCGGCCGGTTGCGCGCGATCGAGGCCCGCATCGAGCGAGCCTGCGCCCGGGCGGACCGGGACCCCGCCGAGGTCAGCGTGGTGGCGGTGGGCAAGGGACAGCCCGCGCCTCTGTTGGCCCGGGCGGTGGAGTTGGGTGTGCGCGACCTTGGGGAGAACTACGTCCAGGAGTTGGAGGCCAAGGCGCGCGACCTGGCCCTGGCCAACGCCGTCCGATGGCATCTGGTCGGCCACCTGCAGGGCAACAAGGCGACGCGCGCCGCCGGGCTCTGCCAGCGTCTGGATAGCCTGGACAGCCTCCAGCTGGGCCAGCGCCTGGACCGGGCCTGTCTCGACCGCCAGCCGCTGGCGGTGCTCTGCCAGGTGGACTTCACCGGACTGCCCAGCCGCAGCGGCTACCGCCCCGGAGCACTGGAGCGCGACTTCCCCCAGTTGCAGGCGCTCCCGGGCCTGTCGGTGCAGGGGCTGATGACGGTGGCGGCCCCAGGTCGGGCGTTGGAGGACTTCAAGATCTGCCGCGAGCTGGCGCGCCGGCTGGAGCAGCAGTTCGGGTGGGCACTGCCTGCCCTGAGCATGGGCATGAGTGGTGACTTCGAGGAGGCGATCCTCTGCGGCAGCACCGAGGTTCGGATCGGCACCCTACTGTTCGGACCGCGCCAGTCGCCCTAGCAGCTCCGCCGAGAATCGCCGGCGCCGCTCCCCGCGGCAATGGACACCGAAAGCATCTGGAATAACGTCAACCAGGAGCCTCTTGACACTGAGCTTGACCTCGGTTGTGGCGTCGGGTTGCTGTTACGCCAACGAATGACCCGGAGCACGTCATCTGTCTGAGCTGCGTTTGCCACAATCCTTGGGATGATCACGGTGACAGTAGAAACATGGGCGATGTGTTAACGCCCAGGTAACCCACTTACATCGAACTCCTCGTTCGGATGACCATAACGCTGACACCGATGACCCGGACAGACGGGCTTCGGGCACCACAGGCGGCAGGTTGCTCAACTGAACGAACGCGACTGCCACCACCCCGCACGGAGCCTCTTCAGGTGTGCCGGAAGGGTCGGAACGCCGCTCGCAGGTCGTCGGCAAGGAGTTGCGGCTCGGCGACGGCGGGGAAGTGGCCACCGCGGTCGTGCACCGACCACGCCGCGACCTCGAAGTACCGCTCGGCGAGCTCTCGCGGGGGCTTCGGGAACGGCACCACCTCCCCACCGAAGACGCTGAACGCGGTGGGGACCGCCGGATGGCGCCCCGACGGCAACGCGGCGTCGGGACTGTGCCTGTACCTCCAGTACGGGAGGAACGACGTGGTGACGCTCGCCGTGCACCAATAGATCGTGAGCGTGTCGAGCAGCAGGCGGCGGGGAAACGACGGCCGACCGTCTCCGTCGGTGCTGGACCAGGCCATGAGCTTCTCCCCCAGCCACGCCGCCAGACCGGCCGGCGAATCGAGGAGGCCGACGGCCAACGTGGCCGGCTTTGTCGCCTGCTGGTGCGCGTAGCCTCCCTCCGCGGCGCTCCAGGCCTCGACC
Organism: Candidatus Dormibacteria bacterium; assembly: GCA_050734515.1. Classification (GTDB taxonomy): domain Bacteria; phylum Chloroflexota; class Dormibacteria; order Aeolococcales; family Bog-877; genus Bog-877. The sequence continues at coordinate 2,966 of JBOHUM010000100.1, read as the reverse complement.
TCGTCGAAGTACGCTTCCTCGACCGGTGACCACGGGCGCGGCGGTGGGGCAAGGCTCGGGGTCGCCAGGTGAATGGCGGCAAGCAAGCCGGGGTGGCGTCGGGCCAGCCACGCGGTGACGCCGGCGCCAAGGTCGCCGCCGTGGGCGAAGTAGCGCTGGTAGCCGAGCCCGTCGACCATCAGGGAATGCCAAAGCTCGCCGACCTCGGCGGCGGTCAGCCCACCCGGTGGTGGTGGTGCCGAGAACCCGAAGCCCGGTAGTGACGGCACGACCACGCTGAACGCGTCGGCAGGGTCCCCTCCGTGGCGCCCAGGGTCGGTGAGCTGCGGGACGAGCGACAAGAGCTCGCAGAAAGTGCTGGGCCATCCGTGGGTGAGCACGAGCGGCACCGGGTCTGGGCCGGCTCCTAGAACGTGGATGAAGTGGACCCGCTGGCCACCTATGTCGGCGCAGCAGTGTTCCACGAGGCCCAAGCGCTCCTGGAAGTCGACGAGGTCGTGGTCGCGCCAGTCGTTGAGCAGCTGGGCCAGCCATTCGCCGGGGACACCCAAGTCCCATCCGTCGGTCACCTCTGGCAGCCTGCTCCGCTTGAGTCGCCGGCCCAGGTCTTTGACCGTGTCGGGCTCGAACACCACACGCATGGGCTCGATCGCAACTGCCGAGCGCGCCATCGCCTTCCTCCTTACACCCCTACTCGCGAACCCCAGAAGCGATCACGGCCCGACCCGTCGAGGACCCAGGACCTCGCTGCCCTGCGAGTCCACCACGGGCACTGTGGTGCGCCGATGCCTCGACGAAGTGACGCGCTCGGCGATGGCGGCCTGAGCTCGTCAGGCGCCTTCAGCTGCGGCAGGTGCCCGGCGTGTGACGCGCGTGACCGCCAAGGTGTTCGCGGTCCGAGCGCCGATGAACACGCGCTCTCCGTCCGAGCCCAGCCGTCCTAGGAGGCTCTTGCCGGCCAGGTTCACCCCGCTGCTTGAACCCATCACAGCTCACCCGGCGCTGCGAACCGATAGAAGACCCCGCCGACCGGCTTGATGCTCATGAGCAGCCAGACCAAGTTCTCGAAGTCGCGGGCCCGTGAGAGGTCTCCGACGTGCACCGGGTCGTAGCCGGCATCGCGGATCAGACGCTCGGTGACCTCCCTTGCGTCGTCGTCGGCGACGTACCAGTTGCTCGGCCGCACCCGCTGCTCACGCACTGCCCCGAACAGGGACCCGAAGTTCATGTTGAAGCTCTTGGCGACCGGTCCGTGGGTGAACGACTTCACCTCCTCGGCGTAGGACGGGAAGCCGCCGTGGCGCGTGGGCAGGACGTTGGTCGCGTCGATGGCGACCTTTCCGCCGAGCCCCGTGACCTTGCTCAGGGCTGCTGAGATGCTGTCGCCGGGCACCGCGACCAAGACCACGTCTGCGTCTGAGGCGTCTCCGCCATCGCGACCGAGCGTTTCGACCTCGTGCCCTGCATCACGCCATAAGTTGGCCAGCCCGCCGCCGATGGTTCCTCGCCCGATAGTGACGATCTTCATGTCGATCTCCTTTAGTCGTACCGATAGGTGTGTTGGTGCCAGAGAGATGCCTCAGGCAGCGGGCGCGTCGAGGACGGCTTCCACGTCCAGGCGGATCTGGACCTTGTCGCCGACCACGACCCCACCACCCTCCATCGGTAGGTTGATGCTGACGCCGAACTCGCTGCGGCTGATCTCGGCGCCGGCAGAGATGCCGATGCGGTAGCCGCCGAAGGGGTCCTTCGTGAAGCCGTTCAGCTCGACTTCGAAGGTGACTGGTCGGGTCACGCCGTGGACGATGAGGTCCGCGTCGAGGAGGTACTCGTCGTCGCGCTTGGCCCGAAGTCCGGTCGAGCGCAGCTCGAGGGTCGGGTACTTCTCGACCTCCAAGAAGTCGGCAGAGCGGATGTGAGCGTCCCGGTCAGCGTTGTTGGTGCTCAAGCTGGCGGCATCGACAACCGCGGTGAGGCTCGAGGCCAAGGGGTCTTCCCCGGTCACGATCTGGCCGCTGAAGCGCTCGAAGCGGCCCCGCACCTTGCTCACCATCATGTGGCGGACGGAAAAGGACACGTCGGAGTGGACCGGATCGATGCTCCAGGTGCCGACGACGTAGCCGGGGATCTCGGTGGTGGTGGTGGTGGTGGTCATGGCTCTTCCTCCTTGTTGAATACTCAACTACATGCCCTCTTCCCAACCCGCTTGAGTATTCAACTATTCCCGGGCAGGCCGCCCTAGGATGGGGACGTGGGAAGGACGCGCTGGCTGAACGGCGAGGAACAGCGGACCTGGCGGTCGTTCCTCGAGGCCAGCCGGCTGCTTTCCGAGCGTCTCGAGGGCCAGATCCAGCGCGACGCCGGCATCCCCGCCTCGTACTACCAGGTGCTGGCGCAGCTCTCGGAGGCTCCCAGCCGGGCACTTCGCATGAGCGAGCTGGCCGAGGCCACCAGCTCTTCGGCCAGCCGGCTGTCCCACGCCGTCGACCGGATGGAAGATGCCGGATGGCTGGAACGACGCTCGTGTGCGACCGACGGCCGGGGTCAGGTCGCCGTCCTCACCCCGGCCGGCCTGGCGAAGCTCGAGGCGGCGGCTCCGGGCCACGTCGCCGCAGTGCGCGAGAGCCTGTTCGACGCTCTGAGCCCTGCCCAAGTCCGCGAGCTCGGCCGCATCTGTAGACGAGTCGCCGACGGCCTGCGGCCAAAGCGTGGCGAATGACGGGAGGAAAGCCTCCCCTCCCCCTTTCGCGGGACCGTACGTGACGGCCTCTGGGGCGAGCGCTTGCGACCGATGCCGCCAACGTGACCGTCGACGGCGAAACGGTGCATGACCTGCCCAGCTTGTTCAACCTGTCGGTGCCGAGAATGCCATCCGATGGCTGCGACCTGCACTTCGACGCCGGGTGCGACTGCGGCAAGCATCGGGCCGTGACCCTCTCGTTCCTCTACCGGGCGTTCTGCCGCGT
>JBOHUM010000099.1:0-70423 GCA_050734515.1 Candidatus Dormibacteria bacterium | reverse complement strand
GCGCACTGCTCGTGGCTGTGGTGGTTGCGGTGAGTTGCCTCGCCGCTGGCTGCGCGACCGCGCCGGTGCGGATCCCCCGCGCCAGCCCGACGGCATCCCCGCGGTTGGTGCGCATCGCGCCCGGGGTGACAGTGAACGCGGCTCTGCTTCAGCTACCGCCATACTCGGTCTCCCCGAGTAATCCTCTTCCCACCGGCGTGTCCCCGCGCCGGGTGGTCCGCGACCTGATCGTCGACAACTTGGTGGAGAACGCGGCGCTGGTGCGCAACGACGTGCAGCTCTTGCCGTATGCGGATACCGGCGGAGTCCTCGCGTTGGACCGGAACGCGATCAGCAATAACGAGGCCTCGCGGACGAGAGTTCTCAGGATCACAGACCTATTTGCTAGTCTCGAGGTGGGCACTAAGGCAGACCCGAACGATGCGGCCGCCTCGATCGCGGTCATCGTCCAAGACTACGAGCGCACCACCCGCAGCTCGACGGGGGGCCACCGAAAAGAAACGGCCGAGGCTATCGACGAGTTGGTCTGGATGCTGTGGTCGCCGTCCGCCGGTAGGTACCTGGAATGCGACGTCTCCAACTCGGTCTAGCTTGCGCGGCCGCAGTGTCGCTCACCGCCATAGCCGGGCGGCCTTCCAACGTCAGCGCGGCGACCGACCATGGCGGTTCATCTGTTGGCTGCCAGGCGGGCACAGCAGACCTGACGTTCGCCGGGCAGTGCCTTGCGCTGACGGGTCCGTCGGCGCCGTCACAGCCGGCCGTGTTCCACCACTGGGCTACCAGCGCGCCGGCGGCCGCCCCAGCGTGCAGCCCCTATGCGGAGACCGAGTGGGCGAGCGGCATATCGAGTGCCGCGTGGGCCTGGGACGGTAGCTTCTGGTCGCTGTCGGGGCAGCGCGTGCCGATCGTTCACTCGACCCCGACGACGGATAGGGGTTGGGTGTGGACGGTAAGCTGCGGGCCGCCTTCGGTGATCACATTTGTGCGTATCGCTACGGCCGCTCGTCGGCCCAGCCCGTGCGCTGCGCAGACGTTGGTCCAGCAGTGCCTGCCAGGATTCGAAGCTGGCCAGTTCCTCGCCCAGGCGGAGGGAGCGGTACCACCGGAGACGATCAGGGCCGTACCTGAGACACGTGGGGTGGTGGGGGTTCCCGTGGACGTACACCTTACCCCGGCACCCACCGAGGAGTTTGCCACTATCGACGTCGACGTCCCCGACCTCGGCGACGGCGATCCGGGTGAAACCCTGCACGTGGTATGGGTCGTGTCCGCGGCGCCTGCAGTCGTTGAGTGGCACTGGCCGGATGCCACTGCCTCAAACCTGGCGCGCTGGATCCCTCAGACGTACGAGGAGGCGGGCGCGATCAGTGCCGTCGTCGTGTACCAGGTGACGGCGAGCGGGTTCTGGTCGGATGGCCTCAGCATTCATGCACTGCCTTCGCTGGTGGTGGGGACGATGACGGTCCCGGCCGCCCTGCCCTACTCGGTCGAGCAACTGCAACCCGCCTTGGGATGAGGATGTGCTGGCCCTTCGATAGACTGAGCTCTCCGGGGACGGGGCCGCCTAGCTCAGCTGGTTAGAGCGCACGGTTCACATCCGTGAGGTCGAGGGTTCGAGTCCCCCGGCGGCCACCAATCTGCGATGCAGAACCGCGCCGGACCGACCCGCGAGCTCAGCTCGTGCCCGCCGTCGATCGACGGCCGACTGAGTGGTGACCGCTCAGACTGGTTCCTGCCGCGGTGTGCCCTACCGGGCGCACGCCGGACACGGTAGGTGAGATCCTTACCGTCCCATGCGCAACCCCGGCAGCCGCGAGCTGCGCCGCCGCCAAGCGCGGATGGACAGCCAGCAGCGCCAGATCGTCCGCGAGCAGTCGCCCCCGCCCCGCCGGGAGGAGATGATGCGGCGAGGAGGTCTGCTGGAGGGACTCGCGCCCTCGGTTGTCGGCCGCCTCACCCTGGTGAGCACCGTCGTCACCCTGCTGCTGATCGGGGCGGGGGTGGTCGGCCTGCTGGTCGAGATCGGTCAGCGCGACCTGCTCCTGGGGGTGGTGGTCGTGCTGGTGGCGGTGGTCATGAGCGGAATCGGCGCCTCCGTCGCGGCACCGGCGATGAGGGCGGCCCGTCGGGACCGGAAGGTGCCGCCACGGACTATCCAGGGCCAGCTGGTCGGCGCCAGCCTGATCTCCCCCACCCCCACCCTGGCCACCTTGGCGCTCAACGTCGGCCGCAACGTCGAGCAGTTCCGGGTCCGAGCCGAGCTCTTCGAGAAGCTCAAGGGCGGGGCGACGGTGGTGGGGATCACGGTCACGCCCACGCTCAACTACGTCCAGACCCTGGCCGTGATCCGCCGCGACCGTCTTGCCACCATGAGCACGCCGCCAGTCACCCGACAGGTGCGGATCGCGGTCTGGCTGCCCCTGGTCTCGCTGGCCGCATTGATCGCGGGCCTGGCGGTGGGCTGCCTGATCGGAGTGTTTCTGCCCCTGGGACGGGGGTTCGGCCATGCGTTGGCGGCGTTGCTGCTGGCGGTGGCGTTGGCGGGAGGGGTGGCGCTGGGAGCGCGCTGGTTGGGGCAGCGTCTGATCTCCCGCCTGGGCCTGCAGGGCTAGCTCGCGCGGTCGGCGCGGGTCAGTTCCGGGCAACTGCTAGACTGCAGGCCCCTGCACCCGGTGCCCAGCCGGCTGCATCTCCACAGGTTCTGGGAGGCGCGACGTGGACCGCGAATACGAGCTCTTCTACATCGTCAGACCGGACGTGGAAGAGGAGCAGGTGCGGGGCGCCATGGACGCCGTCGCCACGCTGGTCGCGGGCCAAGGCGGGGAGGTGGCCAAATCCTCTCTCTGGGGCCGACGGCGGTTGGCCTATGGCATCTCCGGATTCAACGACGGCTACTACGTGGTCAAGGAAGTCCGGCTGCCCTCCGATCGGATCCGGGAGCTGGACCGGCAGCTGCGTCTCGATGAGCGGGTGATCCGCCATCTGATCAGTCTCAAGCAGGTCTACTACCTGCCCGGCGACGAGGACCGCCGCGGCCGGGTCCGGGGCCGAGGTCGAGATCGGGGCTCTGGCGCAGAGGTCAGCCCCGCCCCGGCCGGCCCGCCGGACGGTGAGGAGATTGAGGGCGCGGAGCAGCCCCAGGTGGTCGACGCCGGCGTCGAAGCGCCGGTCGAGACGGTTGCGGAAGAGGCGGAGGAGGTGGGGGCCGCTCAACCCACCGAGGTGGAGGAGTAGCCATGGCGGGTTCCTTGAATCGGGTGATGCTGATCGGGCGCTGCACCGCTGACCCGGAGATGCGCTACCTGCCCAGCGGTCAGCCGGTGACCCAGCTGCGGATGGCCACCAACCGCTACGGCAGTTCCCAGGACGGCGAGCGCCGGGAGTTCACCGACTACCACGACGTGGTTGTCTGGAACATCGGTCAGCGCAAGCTCGCCGAGCTCGCCGGCCAATTCCTCCACAAGGGCAGCCTGGTTTACATCGAGGGGAGGCTGCAAACCCGCTCCTGGGAGGGCCAGGACGGCCAGAAGCGCTACCGCACTGAAGTCAACGCCAACGACATCCAGTTCCTGGAGGCGAGGGGTGCGGCGGGCGAGGCCGGCGAGGGCGGAGCGCGGGTGCAGCCGTTCCCAGCGAGCCCGCCCCCAGACGAGGCTGGCGGCGCCCCGGGGGGGCCGGGCCCAGACGGGGACATTGACCCCGATGACATCCCCTTCTGAGGTGACAGCGATGGCGCGGCTGGCGGCGGCCACGGCCCATGTCTGAGTACGCCCGCCGGCGCCCGCGCAAGGTCTGCAACTTCTGCCTGGAGCGGATCGTCGAAGTGGACCACAAGGAGGTCTCGCGCTTGCGCCGCTACATCAGCGAGCGCGGCAAGATCCTCCCGCGCCGCGTGACCGGCACCTGCTCCTTGCACCAGCGCCGCCTGACGGTGGCGCTCAAGCGTGCCCGACACATGGCCCTGCTGCCGTTCGCCACCGATCAGCGCTGAGCCCTGGGGCGGGCGCCATCCCGCCGCGGGGGCGCTAAAGTCACCTGCGGAAGGACCTGTTCAGGAGGCTAGAGCGCTTGCCATCCCGGTCCGCGAACGCCCCGAACTCCGGGACCCTCACCCCGAGGGAGGGCCCTGTGACCCTCTGCCTCGACGTCGGCGGCACCGGGATCAAGGCGGAGTGCCTCGACAGCCAAGGCGCGCCGCTGGCGGAGCGGCGGCGCCAGGACACCAACTACCCCCTGCGGCCCGCGGACCTGGTCGCGGTCTTCCGTGAGCTGGCCGAGGCCAGCCCGGCGTTCGACCGGGTCTCAGTGGGCTTCCCAGGGGTAGTGCGGGACGGGGTGGTGATCACGGCGCCCCACTTCGTGCGGGCTAGGGGCGACGGCAGCCCGGTCGACACCGAGCTCCAGGAGAAGTGGCTCCGCTACGACCTGGCCGAGGCCAGCGCCACCGCCCTGGGCAAGCCCACCCGGGTGGGCAACGACGCCGAAGTTCAGGGGATGGCGGTGATCTCCGGCAAGGGGCTGGAGGTGGTGGTCACGCTGGGGACCGGCTTCGGCTCCGCCGTCTTCTACCAGGGCCAGCTGGGGGTCCACCTAGAGCTCGCCCAGCATCCCTGCCTCAAGGGCAAGACCTACAACGAGTACGTTGGGGAGGCGGCCCGCCACCAGACCGGCGACCGTCGCTGGAACCGCCGAGTCCAGCGGGTCCTGGAGCTGGTGCGGACGCTGCTGATCTTCGACCACCTCTACGTGGGTGGAGGCAATTCCGCCCACGTCGCCCTGGAGCTTCCCGCCGACGTCTCGCTGGTCGACAATTCGGCCGGCCTGCTGGGCGGTGTGAGGCTCTGGGAGCACCAAGGGGGGACGGGCGCCAGCGGCGGATAGACTGGACCGTCTGGGAGGTAGCGTGCCCACCGGCCGCAACCCGCACGCGTCTGGCTGGGAGGGCAGTTGAGGTGGCACCGGCGCGGCCACGGATCCTGGTGGCGGATCCGATTGCCGAGGATGGGATCCGGCGGCTCCAGAAGGCGGGCGAGGTCGAGGTGGCCCTCAAGCTGACCGAGCTCGAGCTGATCGGCCGGGTGGCCCCATTCCAGGCCCTGGTGGTCCGCAGCGAGACCAGGGTCACGGCCCCGGTGATCGCCGCCGCCACCAACCTCAGGGTGATTGGCCGGGCTGGGGTGGGGGTGGACAACATCGACGTGGCCGCCGCCACCGCGCGGGGGGTGCTGGTGGTTAACGCCCCGACCGGGAACACGGTGGCCGCCGCCGAGCACACCCTGGCCCTGCTGCTGGCGCTGTGCCGCAACGTCGCCAAGGGGGACCGGTCGCTGCGGGCGGGGCGCTGGGAGCGCTCGCTGCTGGTGGGCAGTGAGCTGCGGGGCAAAACCCTGGGAGTGATCGGGCTGGGCAAGATCGGCAGCGAGGTGGCCAGGATGGCCGAGGGCCTGCAGATGCGGGTCGTGGCCCACGACCCCTTGGTCTCCACGGAGCGGGCCGAGCAGCTGGGCGTGCGCCTGGTCAGCCTCGACGAACTCCTGGCGCAGTCGGACGTGCTCACCGTGCACACCCCCCTCAGTGACGCCACCCGGGGGATGGTGGGGGTGAAGGAGCTGGCCCGCCTCCCCCGGGGGGCGCGAGTCCTCAACGTCGGCCGGGGTGGGATCGTGGACGAGACCGCTCTGGCCGAGGCGGTGGCCTCGGGCCATCTTGCCGGCGCCGCCGTTGACGTCTTCACCAAAGAGCCTCCCGGCGCCGACCACCCCCTGCTGGCGCAGCCCAACGTGCTCGTCACCCCACACCTGGGGGCCTCCACCGTCGAGGCCCAGCTCTCGGTGGCCACCGACGTGGCCGAGCAGATCGCCGAGATCCTCGCCGGTCTGCCCGCGCGGTGGGCGGTGAACGCCCCGCCGGTGGCGCCGGAGGAGGTGGCCCTGGTGGTCCCCTATCAGGGCTTGGCGCGGCAGATGGGCAGCCTCTACGCTCAGTTGGGGGGCGGCCGGGTGCGAACCGTCGAGCTGGCGTTCCGGGGCAGCCTGGCCGAGGCCCAGACCACTTCGATCACCGCCGAGGCTTTGGGGGGGATCCTGGCCCACTTCACCCAGGATCGGGTCACCGGGGTCAACGCCCACGCCGTGGCCCGCCAGCATGGAATCGAGGTCCGGGAGCAGCATCGCTCCCAACCGGGTCCCTGGGAAAGCTCGGTGGTGCTCCGGGTGGACGGCGACGGCCCTGACGAGATCGAGGGCTCCACCTCCGCCGGCGAGCCGAGGATCGTGCGCCTGGACGACCTTCGCCTCGACCTGGATCCCGAGGGCACCTACGTGTTCTTCCGCCACCAGGACCGGCCCGGACTCATCGGGGCGATCGGGCGGCTGCTGGGGGAGGCCAATGTCAACATCGCCGAGATGCGTGTGGGCCGGGATGCTCCCCGGGGACGAGCGGTCACGGCGGTCAGGGTCGACGATCCCGTCAGCGCCGAGCTCGCCGACCGGCTGGGCGCGGTTGACGGCGTCACCGGGCTCCACCTGGTGGAGCTGTAGCCAGGCCTTGGCCCGGGTCTCCCCCTTTCGCGGCCTCCGCTTCAACCCCGCCCTGGTGGACTTGGGGTCGGTGCTCTCGCCACCGTATGACGTGATCGGGCCGGAGCTGCAGGCGGAGCTCTACGGGCGCGCCCTGCAGAACGTGGTCCGGCTGGAGCTGGGCCGTGATTACCCCGACGACCGGGCCGGCGAGCGGGATCGCTACACCCGGGCCCATGAGCACCTCCGGGCCTGGCTGGAGGAGGGAGTGCTGGTCCAGGACGACGCCCCTTCGATCTACGTCCACGAGCACCGATTCCCCGCTCCGGACGGCACGGTGGGCACCCGGCTGGGCTGCTTCGTCGCCGTCCAGCCGGTGGGCTACGACCGGCGTGAGGTGCTCCGCCACGAACTCACCCTGAGTGGCCCCCGTCAGGACCGCGTTCGTCTCCTGGAGGCCACCGGGGTGCAGACATCGGCGGTGATGCTGCTCTACGAGGGCGCCTCCGAGGTCACCGAGGAACTCCGGCGGCTCGCGGCCCAGGCCCAGCCCACCGACCATGCGACCGTCCCTGGCGAGAGCGGCCCGGAGCACCACCGCCTCTGGCGGTTGTCGGATCCGGCGCGGCTGGAGGCCATCTGTCAGGCCCTGGGCGCCAGCCGCCTCTTCATTGCCGACGGCCATCACCGCTACGAGACAGCCCTCAGCCTGGGGCTGCCCGGAGTCCTGAGCCTGATGGCACCCCTGGACGACCCTGGCAACCTGATCCTGCCCACGCACCGGGTGCTGCCCCAATCCACCCGGAACCTCATGGAGCTGGCCACGGGGTTACTCGGAGTCGGCTGGGAAGTGGAACGGCGCCAGCGGCCCCTGAGCCAGACTCTGGAGGAGATCGCCCGGCGCCGAGCGGCCCAGCATGCCTTCGGGATCGGCGACGGTGAGGCCACGGTGGTGGCTGCCCGGCCCCGGACCGGGGAAGGTATCCGCTCGCCCCGAGCCCAATTGGACGTGGCCGTGCTGGGAACCGAGATCCTAGGGGCCCATTTGGGCATCGCGGCCGCCGATGCCAGCGCCGGTCGGCTGCTCTACCTGCGCAGCGCTCAGGAGGCACTCCGCCAGGCCGCCGCCCACCGAGGGCTGGCCTTCCTGCTCAACCCCACCACCGTGGCGGAGATGGCGGCGGTGGCCTCTGCCGGCGAAGCCATGCCCCAGAAGTCGACCTACTTCTTCCCCAAGGTGCCCGCGGGTTTGGTGCTCCTCCCTGGCGGGGGCCCGGCGCCGGTCATCGTTTAGATCGGGCCCAGTTCGGGTAGGGTTTAGTCAGTGCCCACCTACGCCTACCGGTGCGATGCTGGCCACCAGTTCGAGACCTGGCAGGGGATCACTGATCCCGCCCTGACTACCTGCCTGAGCTGCGGGCTGCCGGTGCGCCGAGTCCTCTTCCCGGTGGGAGTGGTCTTCAAGGGCCAGGGCTTCTACAAGACCGACTCGCGTTCGACGGCCGGCGCCAGCAGTAACGGGACGGCCTCCAAGAGCGGCAAGGAGGCCGCGCCCAGCGACGGAGCGACAGATGGCGGCGCCAAGCCGCCGGGCAAGTCTGACTCGGGCGGTGCACCCACCGCCTCGACCAAGGCAGAATCAGCGTCGAATGGGGCCGCCTCCGCCGGCGGCACCACCTGACGCCGGGAGAGCAAGCATGGCAGCGATGACCCAGGTGAGCGACGCGAGCTTTGACGGCGACGTGATCAAGGCCGAGACCCCAGTCCTGGTCGACTTCTGGGCCGACTGGTGCCCACCTTGCAAGATGCTCGCCCCCATCGTCGAGGACCTTGCAGCCGAGTACGGCCCCCGGGTCAAGGTCGCCAAGCTGGACGTCGATGCCAACCCTGGGGTCGCTGGCCAGTTCGGGGTGATGAGCATCCCCACCCTGATCCTGTTCAAGGGTGGCCACGAGGTGCAGCGCATGGTCGGCTACCAGCCCAAGGCCTCGCTCAAGGCCAAGCTGGACGCCCTGGTCTGAGCTCCTCCCCGGGCGCGTGAGCGCCTCAGGTCCGGCTCCCTGGGCTGACCTCCAGCGCTCCCTGACCGCGGCGCTCGAGGCCGCAGTCGGCGGCTTGGGGGGCCCTCCGGGGCTGGTCGCGGTCGAGCCCTCGGCCCTGGCCGGTACCGGCGACTACTCCTCGGCGGTGGCCTTCAGGCTGGCTCCGTTGCTGCGGCGCTCCCCCCGGGAGATCGCCGAGGAACTGGCGACCAGGCTGTGCCAGGAGCCGGCGGCCCACACCCGCGAGGCAACCGTCAGCGGAGCCGGCTACGTCAACTGGAGCCTCGACTTCGGCTCGCTGACCACGGAGGTCATTGCCCAGGCGCTCGGCCTGGGCGAGGTGATCTGCGCCGATCCCCTGGCTGGTGAGAAGGTGGTGGTGGAGCACACCGCCACCAATCCCAATAAGGCAGCCCACGTGGGCCATCTCCGCAACGCCTGCATCGGCGACACCGTGGCCCGCCTGTTGCGGGCCCGGGGACACCGGGTCGAGGTGCAGAACTACATCGACGACACGGGGGTTCAGGTGGCCGACGTGCTGGTTGGCATCCGGGAGTTGGGCCTCGCCCCCGGTGAGTCCGAGCCGTTCGACCGCTTCTGCTCGCGGGTGTACGTCGAGGTCTGCCGCCGCTACCAGGAGGAGCCCGGGCTCCAGGCACGGCGGGTCGAGTTGCTGCGGCAGATCGAATCGCGCCGCGGGGAGGTGGCTGCCGCCGCCAAGCAGCTGACCAGCCAGATCGTCACCGCCCACCTACGCACCATGGCCCGCGCCGGGGTCGCCTACGACCTGCTCACCTGGGAGTCCGACATCATCGAGCTCGGCTTCCTGCAGCACACCCTGGACTGGATGATGGAGGCAGGCGTTACCCATCGGGCCCAGGCCGGACCCCTGGCCGGCTGCTGGGTGTTGCCCCTCGACCAGGATCCGGATGCCGGAGAACCGGACGAGCGCGAGGCCAAGGTTCTGGTCAAGAGCGACGGGATCGCCACCTACACCGCCAAGGACATCGCCTATCACCTGTGGAAGTTCGGACTCCTCGGACTCGACTTCCACTACCGCCTCTGGTCGCCCCAGGGCCCGGCCAGCAGCAGCGCCGAACCCGAGCTGGCGGAGCTGGACCCCGACCAATTCGGCCGCGCCGCCCGGGTGGTCAACGTGATCGACCAGCGTCAGAGTGCCCCTCAGCGGGTGGTCCGGGAGGCGCTGGCGCGGCTGGGCTTCGGGGCCCAGGCGCAGAGGCTCCGGCACCTGGCCTACGAGGTGGTGGCACTCTCTCCGCTCGCGGCGGCGGCCCTGGGGGTGGACACCAGCAGCAAGCGCAGCCACTACGCCCTCAGTGGCCGCCAGGGTATCGAGGTCGGCGCCGACCTCCTGCTCGACGAGGCCATCCGCCAGGTGCGGGCCAAGGCCAGGGACGAGCAGACCGCGGAGTGGCTGGCGGCCAGCGGGGTGCGCTACTACCTGCTGCGCTTCGGGCTCAACTCCATCATCAATTTCGACTTCGGGGAGGCTCTACGCACCAGCGGCGACACCGGCGTCTACCTCCAGTACGCGCACGCCCGCGCCTGCGGCATCCTGGGGCGCGTCGAGCCGCTGCCGCTGCCGGCGCTGATCCCGGAGTTGGCCCCCGAGGAGCGCACCCTGGTCAAGCTCCTGGAGCGCTTCCCGGCAGCGGTGGCGGATGCTGCCGACGAGCTCAGCCCGTCCGCGCTCGCCGCTTATACCTTCAGCCTGGCGACCGCCTTCAACGACTTCTACGAGCACAGCGACCGGCTTTACCGGGAGCGCGATCAGAGCCTGCGCGGCCTGCGGCGCGGGCTGGTGGACGCGGTCCGGGCCACCCTGGCTCGAGCGCTGGAGCTGATGGGGATGACGCCGCTGCCGCAGATCTGAGCCGCCCACTCCTCTCCCGCATACTGGGCCGGCCTTGCCCGAGCTGCCGCTCTTTCCCCTGCGAACGGTCCTGTTCCCCCAGATGCCCCTGCCGCTGCAGGTGTTCGAGGCCCGCTACCGAGCCCTGCTGAGCGACTGCCTGGCCAAGGGCGGCCGCTTCGGAGTGGTCGCGATCCGCAGCGGCAGGGAGGTCGGGGGCCCGGCCGAGCCTGAGGGGGTGGGGACGGTGGCGGTGATCACCAAGTCGGTCCCGCTGTCGGGCGGCCGGACCTCGCTGCTGCTGGTGGGGGCGGAGCGGTTTCGGATCCTCCACCTGCTCCAGGACGCGCCCTATCCCCGCGCCGAGGTGGCCTACCTCCCCGACTCCGAGCCCGACCCGACCTCGTTCGTCCTTGCCAGCGAGGCCCGGGCCGCCCTGGGCGTCTACACCTCGCGGCTGGCCCGGTTGACCGGGCGCGCGCCCAGCTCGGCGCCAGCGCCCACCGACCCGGTGCTGCTCTCCTGGCTGATCGCCTCCGCCCTGCTGGTGGAGCTGAAGCACAAGCAGCGCCTGCTCGAGCTCCCCGGCGCGGGCGCCCGCCTGCGTCAGGAGTTGGCGGTGCTCCGCCGGGAGGTGCGCCTGCTCGACCTCGATCTGGCCAACCGGGCCCAGCCCGCGGCCAGCTACGGTCGGAACTGAGCGGACCGGGCAGCAGCTACTGGAGGATGTTCACCAGCCGCTCGCCCGCTCCGCCATTGTCATTGCCCGCCAAGAAGGAGGGGGACTCGCTGGCGGCCCGGCTCAGGTGGAGGATGTACACCGCGCCGCTGAACCCCGAGACGTGGCCGATGCTGATGCCGGTCACCAGGTTTCCCGGCGCGGGCTGCGGCACCGCGGTCCCGGGCGCCACCCCGGCCATCTCGATGTAGAGGGTCTGCGGGCCGTCGAACCCGGTGGTCACGGTGGGCTGGCCGCTGCCCTGGTACAGCTGGAAGACGACCCAGAACTGGCTGCCGTGGACGCCGTAGCGGACTGTCTCCACCCGGTAGCCGCTGCCTCCCGCGCCGATGGTCTGGCCACCCGTCAGGGCCAGGGGGGTCGGGGTCGCCCGGGGGGTGGTGCTGCTGGAGGGGCTGGGCCGGGCTGACGCCGATGGGCTGGGCTGACCGCCCGGGTGGTGGCCGCTGGCGGGCTGCCCGCTCCCGTGAAAGACGTTGTAGCCGATCAGGACCAGGGCCGCCGCCGCCACCGCGATCAAGCCCGTCCTGGTCCAGCTCCGTGGTTCGGTGCTGGCGCTTCCGCCTCCCGGTCGGGTGGGACGCTGGCCTCCCGAGCCCGAGGCCCGCCGTGGTGTTTGGGGGCCGGAGGGCGGTCGCTCGTCGACCTGGATACCGGAGAAGGCTGCCGCGGCCGGCCGGGTGGGCGGGGCGGCTGGGAGGGGAGGCTCGGGCGGCAGCGGGGTGCGCCGGTCCACGGGCACTCCGCTGAGATCGGGCACCGAGCCCTGGGGGGGCTGGGCGGCCGGGATGTCGGCCCAAGGGACCTGCAGTTCGGTGGCCGGCTCCCAACCGGGCACCTCCACCGAGTCGGGACGGGCCGCAGGCGCCGAGGCGCCGGCGCCAGCGCGCTCGGTGTCCAGGGCGGCCTGGGTGGCTCCTGCCGTGGCAGCGCCGTAGTCGGTGGGCGCGCCCCCGTCCAGCGGGGCTGGCTCCTCGGAGTCGCCAGGCCCGCCGGTGATCCAGGCGTCCGACTGGGATAGCCCTCCGGGCTCGAGCTCCGTCGGCGTGAGCTGGGCCGGTTCCGGCCAGGCGGGCTCGGGCGCCTGGTCCCCGCCCGCCAGAGCCGGGGGCTCGATCGTCTCATTCCCCTCTTCGACCCCGGGGGTTGGGGTCGGCTCGACCGGGGGCGGGTGTGCCGAGCCGATGGCGGGTGCGTCCCAGGCGTCGGGAGGGTCCCCCGGGGTGTCATCGGCAGCGCCGGCCTCCCAATCGAGCGTCGGCTCGGGGGCATCGCCGGGCGCGGGCGCGGCGGTCGGAGTGTCGACGTGGGCGGCGGCCAGCGATTCCCAGGTCACCTCCGACTCGGTGTCGGGGACGGGTTCCCCAACGGGGGGGGTTTGCAGGTCGGCCGCTGGACCTTGGACCACCCCGTTCGTGCTCTCGGGGCGGGAACCAGGCTCGGCAGGGCCAGCCGCGGGCGCCGGCTCCTCGAGGATGGCCGCCCCCAGGCCCATGACGCCGAACGGGTCGGGGACCGGTGGAGCCGCACTCTGGGCGGGCGCAGCCGGCTCGTCGGCCGACGCCGACCCGGGAGCGGTGAGCACCCGGGCCCGCTCCAGCAGGGCGCTGGCCACTCCCTCGGAGAGTCCGACCGCAGCCAGCTGGCTGATCCGCTCGGTCTCCTCCCGCAGGTACCGCATGCCGGTCTTGCAGCGCTCGCAGGTAATCAGGTGTGCGTCCAGCTCGGCCTGGCGCTCGCGGGGCAGCTCGCCGTCGAGGGCGCAGCTGAGGGTGAGCAGGCTGCACTTCATATGGAGATGTCGCGATAAATGCTGCCAAATTCACGACGCGCCGAGGCGACCAGGCGGGACGACGCCTCGGGAGAACATTCCAGGGCAACCCCGATTTCGCGGTAGGACAATCGCACCAGGTCGCGCAGCAGCAGCGCGGCTCGGCGACTGAACTCTGTGGCCAGCAGCGCCCGCTTGGTGGTGTTGATTCGGGCCGCGTCCGTGGCCGTCGCACCGAGGCTGATCAGCGGTGGGCGCTTGCTGAAGAGGCGCGCCACCCCCCGCCGCTGGGGCGGGTAGTGCTGGTTCTGGCGAGCCGCACGCGTCACCGAACGGTAGAGGATCGCTCGGCCGTCGCGCTGCAGGGCTGCCGCCGGAAAATGGCGTGCATGGAACAGTCCGGCGACCACGTACTCCACCGCATCCTCAGGGGTTCCGGTGAGGTGGAGTGTGTACGTGACCACGGCACCGAGTTGCTGGCGGGACAAGTCCTCCAGCGTGCTCGCGGCGGTGGACGGCTTTTCTAGGACGCTGTTCATGACGATGCGTGCTCAGGCACGCGAGCTGGCGTCAGCATAACCGCCGCCCGCCCGGGGCGCAACTGGAGCGGACTGCGCCCTGCCCTACTCCGCCGGAGGCTCACGTCTCCCGGACCCGGATCAGGCCAGCCTCCGCCATGGCTGGAACTGCCATCCCCACCGCGGCGTAGGCGGCGGCCGGGATGCCGATGTCGGCCAGCCAGAGCTCACCGACGAATGGCCGGGCGCTGGGCTCCAGGCATCCGGTCTTGGCCACCCCGAGCATCAGAGTGGTGGTGGCCCGCACACAGGCACCCGGACGGGCGCCACTGCTGCCGTCCATACCGCTGGGCAGATCGATCGCCAGCACCGGCTGCGCGGCTTGGTTGATCGCTTCGATGACGTCGGCCAGGGGAGGCCGGGGCGGCCCGCTCTGGCCGGTGCCGAGCACGCCGTCCAAGATCAGGTCCGCTCCGGCCAGGGCCCAGCCCACCGCCTCCGCCCCTGGCCGCAGCTGAACGCCGGAGGCCGCAGCGGAGCGCGCCTGGCAGGAGTACCCGGAGGCGGGGTCGGAGGTATCGCCCAGCACCGCCGCCCGCACCTGGTTGCCCCAGGCGGCCAGGTGGCGGCAGCAACCCAGGGCGTCCGCGCCGTTGTTTCCCCGGCCCGCCACCGCCGCGACCGTGGCACTCGTCCGGCCGGCCTCGGCGAGCAGGCGCTGGGCCAGGCGAGCCAGCTGGAAGGACGCCAGCGCCATCAGGGCGGCGCTGGGGACGCCCGCCTGACTGGCGGCGGCGTCGAGGGCCCGGGCCTGAGCGGCGCTGGCCAGGACCAGTCGGCTCAAGATGCCGCGGCCGGCGCTCCGACCCGGCGCCGGCTGGCCCCGGGCGGCTTCTCCCAGACGACCCGGACGGTATCCCCAGGGGCCAGCCTCAGGAGCCGGGCGGCGCTGACCCGGTTCCCCGCGATCTCCAGGTGATCTGCGCTGTTCCAGAGCAGGCCGAGCTCCCCTCGAATCTCGCCGTACGTCCGCACCACCTGGTCGACCACGCGCCCCCCCTTGACGGTGGCACTGGCTGGTGCCGGGCTGTACCAGGGGGTGCGGGCTACGGTGAGGATGGCGTTGCCGAAGCGATCGACGACCACCACCCGGGCCGCGGTGCCGGCGCTGTCCCCTTCGGGGAGGAATTCGGGGATGAGCTGGGGGCTCTTGAGCCGGGGGCCAAGGTCCTGGAGATCCAGCGCGCCGCTGGCCAGGCGCGCCGCCAGCGGCCCGATCAGGTCCCGCCCATGGAAGGTATTGCTCACCCGCCCGGGCTCGCTGCCCATAGCCTCGATGCGCACCGCGGCGCGGTCCTGGCTCTTCTGCCAGAGGAAGTGGAGCAGGCCGTTGTCGGGGGCGACCACCACCTGCCCGTCCATGCGAGCGGCCACCAGCGGCCGCTCCGTGCCCACCCCCGGATCGACCACGGCGCAATGCACGGTGCCGGCGGGGAAGGCTGGGGCTGAGGCCGCCAGCCAGTAGGCCCCGGCCCCGATGTCGTGGGCGGGGATCCCGTGGGTCAGGGTCTCCAGGCGCAACTGCGGCGCGGTCCCGATGATCGCGCCTCGTAGGGCGCCGACGTAGCCGTCCGACTCGCCGAAGTCGGTCAGGAGCGTGAGGATCGCAGCCATGGCCGCGGCCATTTTCACCCATGGCCGGGCCCGGCCCGGCCCTAACCGCTCACGCTGACCGAGATCTTCAGGTGCTGCCCGGTGCCGGCGCGCACCTCAACCATGTACTGGCCCGGGGCCAGTTCGCCCGGGTGGGAGCCGCTGGTGTGCCCTGCCCAAAGCAACTGGTAGGTGGCGGCGGCACCGTTCTGGCGAGCAGTGCCGATGCCAACCAGGGTGACCGCGGCGCTGGAGGGGCCGCTGACCGCCGCGGTGAGCGTGCAGGCGCCGCCCACCTCGCGGATCACGACCGCGGCCGACTGGCGGCGCCCCAGGGTGAGCTGGCGCCGGGAGCTGCTGAGCATGGCTTTGCCCGAGCACGCAGGCACCGGTATCGCGGCGCCGCCCGCGCCCGCCCCGAGCCGCGGCGGGGATATGGCCGTGAAGGTGTGGAGGGTGGGCGACGGCGTCTGACTAGCGTGGAGCAGGGGAAGGCTGATGGCCAGGGCCAGGGCGCAGAATGCCGCCGCCACCGCCCCCGCGCGACCCCATCCCCGACCGGGGATCGCCCAGCGCAGCCAGGGCCGGCGCCGGACGGGGGTGCTCAGCAGCAGCTCGCGGAGCTGTTCACGTTCCACCTCGCCCAGTCGCATCTGGTTGAGGGAGCCCCGCAGCTGGGCTTGGAGTTCTTCGATCAGTCGCTGGTCCGGGTCCATACCAGGCGCAGTGCCTCCAATCCCCGGCTCAGGCGGGACTTGACGGTTCCGGTGGCGATCTTGAGAGTCTTGGCGGTCTCCTCCACCGACATGTCGAGGTACACGCGCAGCACGATCACCTCCCGCTGTTCCAGTGGCAGCCCCTCCAAGGCCCGGCGCAGATCGGAGGCCAGGGCCAGCTCGGCAAAAGGGTCTGTGGGGTCCGGATCAGCCTGGAGGGCGTCGGTCGGTATGGGCACCTTGCGCCGGAGTTGGGAGCGGGCGGTGTTGGCCACGATCGCCATCAGCCACGATCGCTCCGCGGCCGGGTCACGGAGGCTGGCGCGGGCCTTCCAGGCGCTTACCAGAGCCTCCTGGACGCAGTCCTCGGCCAATCCGCGGTCGCCCAGGTAGAGGTACGCCGTGCGCAAGGCCAGATCTCCGTACAGGCCGACCCACCGCTCGGCCAAGGCTTCATCCTCTGGATCAGGACGCCTCGACGACACCCGTGGGTTCCTCCCGGGCCGGCCAAACTGGAAAGGGGCCCCGGCCCGACGGGGATCGGAGTTTACGGCGGGGCTGGCCTGGCCTCGCCGGCGGAGACCCCTTCTAGTCCGGCCAGGGTCACGGAGACTAGCCGCGAGCGCAGCGGGTCCGGCACCTAGGCGCTGGCGGAGCCCGACCTCCTGCAGCCGGTGCGCCGCCCAGCCCGTCTGGCGGCCGCCGGGGTAGGCTCCTCTGGTGGGGCTCGACCTCTTGCTGCTGGCCCTGGCGCTGGCCTTCGCCGTCAGCATCGGCGCCCACTACACCGGGGCCTGCATGGGCATGCCCTTGGCTCTGGGGGTGGTGGGGGAGCGTCGGGCGCTGCTGCTGATGGCGCCTCTGGCGCTGCTGGGCGCGGGCCTGGCCAGCCAGGCCGTGGAGAGAAGGGTCGGGGCCGGCCTGCTCCAGCACCGGCTGAGCCTGCCGGCAGCGGCTCTGGTGCTGGCTCTGGCCTTCTCGCTCACCACCCTCTACAACCGCTGGCGGATCCCCACCTCCACCATCCAGCTGCTGGTGTCCTGCCTGATCGGGGTGGGGTTGGCGACCGGGGCCGGGGTGCGCTGGGGAGCGGCGCTGGGGCTGGTGGTGCTCTGGGTGGTGGCGCCGCCGCTGGCCGCTGCCGCCGGCTTCGGTCTCACGCTGCTCCTGGATCGCTCGCCGCTGGGTCGCTGGCCCCAGCTCGTTCGGCGCGGAGGTGCCGCGCTGCTGCTCATCGGCCTGATGGCCTCGTTCAGCATGGGCGCCAACGACGTCGCCAACGCAACCGGGCCACTGGTCTCCAGCCGGGTTCTCCCGCTGACGGCAGCCGGCTGGGCGGGCGGGGCGGGACTGGCCCTGGGGGTGCTGAGCTTCGGCAGGCCCCTGCTCCGCCGGGTCGCCTTCGACATCGTCCGGGTGGACCGATCCATGGCCGCGGCGGCCCAGCTGGTCCAGGCCCTGGTCGTCCTGGCGGCCGTGAGCCTGGGCTACTTCACCTCCCTCAACCAGGCGCTGGTGGGGGCCATGGCCGGCACCGGTCTGGCCCGCGGCCGCCAGACCGTCCGGATCGGGGTCCTGTGGGGCATCCTCCGGGGCTGGGCGCTCGGCCCGGCCTCGGGCCTGGTCCTGGGCTACGGCGGCGCCTGGCTGGCCGGTGCCTGGTTGCGACCCTGAGCGGGAGGTCGGGCTCGGGCCATTCAAAAACAAGGGGCGGGGTGGCTGTCGGCCACCCCGCCCCCGAAGGCTGCCGGGCTTGGCGCCCGTGCCTCTCAGTAGTCCGGCATCGGGGGAGCCGAGGCTCCCTTCTTTTCGGGGATGTCGGTCACCAACGACTCGGTGGTGAGCATCAGGCCTGCGATCGAGGCCGCGTTCTGCACCGCCGAACGAGTCACCTTGGTGGGGTCGATGATCCCCGCCTTGACCATGTCGACAAACTCACCGGTGGCGGCGTCGTAGCCCTCCCCGGCGGGCAGGGTGCGCACCCTCTCGACGATCACCGAGCCCTCAGCGCCAGCGTTGTTGGCAATCTGCCGAGCGGGCTCCTCCAGGGCGCGGCGGACGATCGCCGCCCCGACCTGCTCGTCGCCCGAGAGCTTGAGCTTGCCGAGCGCGGCCTGGGCCAGCAGCAACACCGTGCCACCGCCAGGCACGATGCCCTCCTCCACCGCGGCACGGGTGGCGGAGACGGCGTCCTCCATGCGGTGCTTGCGCTCCTTGAGCTCGGTCTCGGTGGCAGCGCCGACCTTGATCACGGCCACGCCCCCGGCCAGCTTGGCCAGGCGCTCCTGGAGCTTCTCCTTGTCCCAGTCGCTGGTGGACTTCTCAATCTCGGCCTTGATCTGCTCGATCCGGCCCTTGATGGCGTCGCTGCTGCCCGCACCCTCGACCAGGGTGGTGTCGTCCTTGGTCACCTTGACCCGCCGGGCCCGACCCAGCTGGTCCAGTTGGACCGAGTCCAGCTTGAGCCCGAGCTCCTCGCTGACCACGGTGCCACCGGTGAGGACGGCGATGTCCTGAAGCATGGCCTTGCGCCGGTCGCCAAAGCCGGGCGCCTTGACCGCGACCGCGGTGAAGATGCCGCGGATCTTGTTGACGATCAGGGTGGCCAGCGCCTCGCCGTCGACGTCCTCGGCCACCACCAGCAGCGGTTTCCCGGACTGGTGGATCTTCTCCACCACCGGGAGCAGGTCGGCGATCGCCGAGATCTTGCGGTCGGTGATGAGGATGTAGGGGTCCTCAAGGGCCGCCTCCATGGCCTGGGCGTTGGTGACCATGTAGGCGCTGATGTACCCCTTGTCGAACTGCATGCCCTCGACCAGGTCCAGCTCGGTCTCGATGCCCTTGGACTCTTCGACCGTGATCACGCCGTCCTTGCCCACCTTCTCCATGGCCTCGGCGACGGTCTCGCCGATGCCGGTGTCAGCGGCGGAGATGGAGGCAACCTGGGCGATCTTCTCGCGCTCGCTGATCGGGACGGAGTGCTTCTTGATCTCCTCGATGACGTGATCGACCGCCTTCTGGATCCCGGACTTTAGCTGTACCGGGTTAGCCCCCGCGGCCACGTGGCGTAGCCCCTCGTTGATCATTGCCGAGGCCAGGACGGTGGCGGTGGTGGTGCCATCCCCGGCGATGTCGTTGGTCTTGCTGGCCACTTCCTTGACCAGCTGGGCGCCCATGTTCTCGAAGGGATCCTCGAGCTCGATCTCCTTGGCGATGGTGACGCCGTCGTTGGTGATCGTGGGGCTGCCGAACTTCTTGTCGAGGACCACGTTGCGGCCCTTGGGGCCAATCGTGATCCGCACCGCGTCCGCGACCTTGTCGACCCCCCGCTTGAGGGCCGCCTGGGCCTCGGTGTCGAATAGCAACTGCTTGGGCATTCGTCCCTCCTGGTTCCCCAGCCGAGCGCTGATTTCGGTCGCCGTCATGTTAGCACTCGCAAGCCTTGAGTGCTAGCAGGGCCGGCCGCCGCTGCCAGCTGGGCTGAGGGAGGCCGGCTTGGCGATGATTGCCGGGTGAAGTCGGAAGAGGCATGGGCGGTGCGCAGATTCGCTCGGGTCGCCATGGCCGGGACGGACGCCGCCGCCGTCCTCGGCTTTCTGCGCGCCCTGGGCTGGGCCGGGCTGGCGGCGGGCGACTACATGGAGCAAGCCGGGGCTCGCTCGGGGGCGGAGGTCGAGGCGGTTCGCGGCCAGGCCGACGAGATCCGCGCCCTGGCCATCCACGCGGAGGGGATCCTCGGGGTCTTGGCGCCTTTCCCCGAGGACGGCCCTGGGGCCCAGAGGCTGGTCCGGCGGGCGGCTTCGCGGATCCGGCGCCTCTCCCTAATTGAGGGCCACCTTCCGGAACTGAAACTGCCCGACTTCGACTGCTACCCCCGGGAGGTCGCGGTCGGCTGGGAGCTGGGCCAACCCCGGCAAGCCTGGCCGGCGGTGCGCCCCGGCCGGCCCGAGGACGCGGTTGGCATCCAAGTGCTCTACGAGAAGATCAGCTGGATGGGTGGCCAGTCCGCCTCGGCGTGGCGGGAGCGGCTGGCGCGGGAGCGCGCCTGGGTGGTCGAGGAGGGCGGAACCGTGATCGCGGCGGCGAGGTGGACCAAGCAGTTCGCCGCCATGGTGGAGGTCGGCGGCGTGGCTACCCTGCCCGAGTTGCGCCGCCAGGGCGCCGCCTCCGCCGTGACCCTGGCGGCGGGTCGGGCCGCCCTGGACGCCGGATACCTTCCCGTCCTGCGCTTTGGCGACCTCAGCCTGGTGGGGCTCTACCAGCCGCTGGGCTTCCTGCCGGTGGGCCGGGAGCTGAGCTTCCACCGCCGGGCGGCCGGCTCCTAGAAGCATATGATCGGGGCCGTGCCCGATCTCAAGTCGGTGGTTACCTGGTCGGCGGTGGCGGCGGGGGTGGCCATCGCCGCCGAGCGGCGCCTGTCCAGGTCGCTGGCGGACCCCGAGGCTCCGCTGCTGGACTGGGAGTTGGTCCGGCGCACTGCCTACTCGCGGGCGGGCGGCGACGGCATGGCCGACGTCGAGGCGGCGGGACTGGACTACGACCCCCTGGTGGCCGAGCTCGTTCCCTGGCTGGCGGAGGCGTGTCGCAGTCGGCCCGGAGAGGCCAGCTTCGGCCGGGTGCGGGTGATCGGCCGCCACGGCTTCGTCGACCAGAACCTGGCGATGATGCGCCGCCTGCTGCGACCCATCGAGGAGCGCCAGGCGGGTTGGGGGGCAATGCGGCCCAGCCCACTGATGCGGGTGCCGACCAGCCTATATGTGGGCACCCTGCTCGGTTTCATGGCTCGTCGGGTCCTGGGCCAGTACGACCCCGTGCTCAGCTTCGACGAGGACGAGCCGCCGGGCGCCCCTGACCTGCCCACTCCGGCGCTGCTGATCGTGGAACCCAACGTGCGCCAATTCTCGGAGCGATCCGAACTGCCGCTCAACTCGCTGCGGCGCTGGCTCATGCTCCACGAGCTCACCCACGCCTGGCAGTTCGAGAACCACTCCTGGCTGCGGCCCCACCTGATGGAGATGGTTCGGGAGCTGAGCCGACTCCCGGGGGGCGGGCCCCGGCTGGGGCTCAGCGAGCTCGTCCAGGCGGCCCGCAACCTCGGGCCCCAGCTAGCGATCGTGGGTCGGCTGCAGGCGGTGATGGCGGTGCTCGAGGGGCACGGCAACTACGTGATGCGCGAGGCCGGCCGCCAGCACCTCCCGGACTTCGACACCCTCGACCAGGCCTTCCACCGCCGCCACGAGCAGCCGGAGCCCGCTGAGCGGCTGCTGCTCTGGATCTCGGGAGTGGCCCTCAAGATGCACCAGTACCAGCAGGGCGAGCGCTTCCTGCGCCGAATCCTGGAGGTTGGCGGCCCCGCAGCCCTGGACCGGGTCTGGAGCGGCGCCGAGGCTCTGCCCAGCTGGTCCGAGGTGCGCCACCCGGAGCAATGGCTGCGCCGCCTCCAGTTCACCGGCCCCGACGCCCCAGCCGGCGCTGCCGCCACCGCCCCCCAGCCCGCCTGATCGGACCCGGCCGGCGGCGAAGGCCAGGGAAGCAATCCTCGATCGGCGCGGCTACACTTCCCCAGTGAAACGCCGGCCGTGGGCGCGATCGTGCTCGAGGGGTCTGGGCGCGTTCGTGGGCCAGCCGTAGGGGAGCGCTGCGATGAAGTCAACTCAGCCCCGAAACGGATTGGGAAGGGCGGCCACCACCGCGCGGGGGGAGCTGGGGAGGCTCGGTGACGGCCTGCGTGAGCTGCTCCGCACTCTGGGGCGGCCCCGGCAGCCGGCCCTGGTGCCGGTGCCGGCGCTGGGGACGCGGCCCTGGGTCGAGCTTCCGCCCCGGTCCGACGCAAGTCTGCTGATGGTCTTCGGGCGCCGCAAGGATGGCCGCGCTCAGGACGAGGACGAGGAGAACGAGGAGGAAGGGTCCGTGAACGCAGAGGTGGGCGCCGAGGAGTTGCCGCCGATTCCCTCAGCGGTGGAACAGGCGGCGGGGTCTTCGCCGGATGAAGAGGACGAGCCGGAGGCGGAGCCGGCCGCCGAGGGGGCCGAGGACGGCCAGGCGACCTGGAGCGCGGTCGAGCCGGAGGACGACCAGGACGAGCCCGAGGACCAGGCGACGGCGGACGCTGCTGACCTCTCCACCTGGAGCGCCGGCACCTTCGAGGGCAGCACCGGCCCTGAGGCCGAGCCTGTCGCGGGCGGACCCTGGGCCGCCGGCGAGGGCGACGACGAGGCGGACACCTTCACCCCCGCAGTGCTGGAGGAGACCTCCGCCGACGCCAGTGGCCTCGACTGGCTGCAGCCCGGAGCTGAGGTGGTGGCCCCGTGGGCCGGTGGCGCCGAGACGTCGGAGTCGAGCTCGGCCGATGCTGGTGAAGCCGCGTACGCGGCCACCCCCGGGCTGGGGGCCGAGGCCGAGGTCGAGGAGATCAGTGCCGAGGCGCCGTTGGACGACCCCTCGGGGATCGAGCCCACCGGCCTGGACAGCGTCACCGAGGAGGTTGCCGCGGCCGAGCCCTGGGTGGTCCCGGCCTCGCCCCGGACGGTGGAGCCGGCCATCTTCCCGGCCCCGGCCCCGGTGGTGGCCGTCCAATCGGCGCAGATCGCCCTCCAGGAGGGCCGCTCCTTCCCGCTGCCGCAGGGGGACGTGGTCTTCCGCAACCTGCGGGCAGGATTCACCGACCCGGCGCGCCTGCTCCGCCATCTGGCCGGCGAGGGCCACACCGGCGTGATGCACGTGATCGGGGTCGACGGCAGCAACGGCTACGTGGTCCTGGTAGACGGCTACGTGGTGGCCGTGGCCAACGACCGCCAGGGCAGCCTGACGACGACCAACCGGATCTCCTTCCCCAACTTCCCCAACAGCCAGGACACCCTCAACGTGATCAGCTACTCGCGCCAGATCGCTCGGGGCCTGGGCCTGCTGCTGCACGCGCCAGTGCGCTTCGCCGGGCTGGGGGCCATGTTCGTCAACCTGGAGGGCCTGCGCAGCTACCTGAGCAAGCACTCCTCCAGCGGGGGCCTGGTGGTACACGCCCAGGAGGGCGTGGGGGTGGCGCTCTTCGAGGACGGCAAGCTGGTCGGGGCCTACGCCGACAACAACGACGCTTCCAATGACCTCGCCCAGCTGCGGGAGCTGGTCAAGGACCTGGAGGCCGAGATAGACGTTCGCTTCGGCGGCCCCAAGGATCTGGACCCGATCCCGCTCGATACTCTGCTCGCGGGTTATCCCTTGTGACCGACGCCGGGGGGATCGAGGCGGGGGCGCAGCCCGTGGACAGCCAGGCCCAGTTCTCCCGGGTGGCTGAGGCCTACCGGCGCAGTCCGAGCCACGCCGACCCGATCTCGCTGGCGCGCTTCATGGCGGTGGCGGAGCTGCGTCCCAACCATCGGGTGCTGGACCTCGCCACCGGGACCGGGCACTGCGCCCTGACCGCGGCCCCAGCGGTGCGGGAAGTGGTTGGGCTGGACCTGACCGAGTCCATGCTCGACCAGGCCCGGGCGGCCGCCGCCGAGCGCGAGCTCCGCAACGTCACCTTCGTGCAGGGCGACGCCGAGGCCCTGCCCTTCCCGGCGCGCAGCTTCGACCGGGTACTGGTGCGCTCCGCTCCCCACCACTTCCGCCACCTGGTGCCCGCTCTGGCCGAGGCCTACCGGGTGCTGCGGCCGGGAGGGGTCTTCGCGGTCAGCGACTGCTCGCCGCCGCCGGTGGTCCGGGACTGGCTGGAGGTGGTGGAGGTCGGCCGTGACCCCTCCCACGTTCGCAGCCGGGCCCTAGAGGAATGGCGAGCCCTGCTCCAGTCGATGGGTTTTCTGGTCGAGCACGCCGAGCGGATCGAGCAGGAGAAGGACATTCTGGAGTGGTTCGAGCTGGCGGGGGTGGGGGAGCGGGTGCGCAGCCGCCTGCTCGACTACTACGAGACCGCTCCCGAGGCGGTTCGCGGTCAGCTCTCGCCCCAGTGGCGGGAGGGCCGCTACTACCACCGCTACTGGCACGCCCTGATCCGGGCGCGCCGGCCGATTCGACCCGCCGACTGAGGGAGGCGGCCCCGCGCCGGCGCCGCCCGCGGGCGGCCCCAGGTAACCTTGGCCGGTGGCCGAGCCGATTGACCTGAGCGGGCTCCACCGCGAGCTGGACGCCGCCAAGCGCCAGCTCTGCCACTGCCAGTTCAAGGGCGAGTGTCTGGGCTGCAAGGGCATCGAGATGGTGCGCCAGCAACTTGAGGCGGTGGTGGGAGCCGCCTCCCAGCCGGTCCTTCTCCAGGTCGCCCAGGAGACCGCCGCCAAGGAGATGCTGACCCAGTTCAGCCAGATGCAGGAGCGGCTGATGGACGATCCCCAGATGCGCCAGGCGGCGGACGCGGTCCGGCAGCGCCTGATGGAGGACCCCGAGGCCAGGCGGCTGATCGAAGATCTGATGAAGCGCCTGGGCTCCGACCAGACCCCGGGGGATCGGGCTCCGGAGTGAGCCGGCCCCGGCGGTCGGTGCTGATCCTGCCCGGGGCCAACCGGCACATGGCCGAGAAGGCGGCGGCGGCGCCGGCCGACCAGGTGATCCTCGACCTCGAGGACGCGCTGCCCGCCGACCCGGCGGCGAAGGCGGCCGCCCGTTCTGCGGTGCTGGAGATCATCGGCAGCCTCGACTTCGGCAGCCGGGCCCTGTCGGTGCGGGTCAACCGGCCCGGCTCCGCCGACTGCCTGGACGACCTATTGGCGGTGGTGCCCAGCTGCGGCGCCCGGCTGGCCTCGGTGGTGCTGCCCAAGGTCTCCGGGCCTGAGGATGTCTGGTTCGCCGACCGCCTGCTGAGCTCGGTCGAGGCGACCGCGCCCACCGCCGGCCATCCCGGCCTCGAGGCCCAGATAGAGTCGGCGGTGGGGCTGGAGCGAGTCTCCGAGATCGCCGCCGCCGGGCCGCGGCTGGAGTCGCTGATCTTCGGCCCGGGCGACTACGCGGCGTCGATGGGCATGCCCCAGCTGGTGATCGGGCGCGGCGATGCCGCCTACCCCGGGGACCTGTGGCACTTCGCCCTCTGCCGGATCGCGGTGGCCGCGAGGTCGCGCGGCCTGCTCGTCATCGACGGCCCCTGGTCTGACCTGACGGACGGGGCCGGCCTGGAGAGCTCGTCCCGGCGCGCCGCCGCCCTGGGGCTGGACGGCAAATGGGCCATCCACCCGGCCCAGCTGGAGACCATCAACCGGGCCTTCACGCCCGATCCGGACCAGGTGGAGCGGGCCCGCCGCATCCTCGAGGCCTTGGAGCAGCGCGGCGGCGCCGCCCGCCTGGACGGCGAGATGATCGACGAGGCCCACCGGCGCATGGCCGAGCAGCTGCTGGCGCGGGCCGAGCCCAGACCTGGCCGGTGAGCCCTGCTGACCGGCTGCGGGCGGCGACCCGGGTGGTGCACGCGGGGCGGGAGCCTGCGCACCCCGGCTCGGGGCTGGTGCCGTCGATCCCGATGACGATCATCCACCGCCACGGCGGGGACCGCACCTACGTCTACGGCCGGGAGGGCAACCCCAACTGGCAGCTGCTGGAGCAGGCCCTGGCCGACCTTGAGGACGGCCAGGGGGCGGTGGTGTACGGCTCGGGCAGCGCCGCCTGGGCGGCGATCCTGGCCCAGCTGGGCAGCCCGGCCACCGTGGCCGTGGCCCAGGACGCCTACACCGGCACCAGGGAGCTCCTCGACCACCTGGAAGCCAGCCAGGGCTGGACCGTCCGCCGGCTGCCCGCCACCGACCTCACCGAGGTCGCCACGGCCTGCCGGGGGGCGCAGCTGTTGCTGGTGGAGTCCCTGGGCAACCCCCTACTGACCGTCCCCGACCTCGCCCGCTGCGCCGAGATCGGCCACCGCGAGGGCGCGGCAGTCGTCGTGGACAACACCTTCCCCACTCCGCTCCTGGTCAAGCCCCTCCAGCTCGGCGCGGACCTGGTTCTGCACTCGGTCTCTAAGTACCTGGGCGGCCACAGCGACCTGATGCTGGGAGCCGTGGTCGCTCGGGACCCCGGGTGGCTCGCCGGTCTGGTCGGCCACCGCACCCGTTCGGGGGCCATCCCCGGGCAGTTGGAGGCCTGGCTGGCGCTGCGGGGGCTGCGCACCCTGGACGTGCGCCTACGCCGGCAGCAGCAGACCGCAGAGGTGCTGGCCGCCTGGTTGGAGGGCCAGTCGGCTGTGGCGCGGACTCACTACCCAGGCCTGGCCAGCCACCCGCAGCACGACCTGGCCCGGCGGCAGATGCCGCAGGGGGTGGGGGCCATGCTGGCGGTGGAGGTGGCCGGCGATGCCGAGGCCGCCGAGCGGGTCTGCCAGGCTACGCGGGTCTGGTCCAACACCACCAGCCTGGGCTCGGTCGAATCGCTTCTCGAGCGTCGGGCGCGATGGAGCGGCGAGGAGTACCTGCCGGCGAACCTGATCCGGCTCTCGGTGGGCCTGGAGGACGCCGACGACCTGATCGACGATCTAGCCCAGGCCTTCCGGCACGCCGGCCTCCCAGCCTGAAGGGAGGGGCGGATTCGGGCGGAGCGCGGCTGCCAGGACCGCCGCGATCGCCTCGCGCACAGCCGCCACGTCCAGCTTACGCCCCGGCGACCGCCCGGGCCACCACCGCCCCGTCCAGCGTCAGGGCGATGCCCTCGGCGAACGGCTCCAGGTCCAATCCTGCCGGCAGCTCGCCCGCGGCCGGCCCTTAGCCTAGCTGAATGAACGTTCATTCAAGCGAGGGCGCCCTCGAACTGGAGGTGGTGACAGCTGTTCTGGCGGATCGGTAGCTTCGCCTTCAAGCGCCGTTGGCTGATCCTCCCCGCCGCCGCGATCCTGGCGGCTGCGCTGGTGGCCCTCTCCGGGCCGCTGGGCGGGCAGTTCTCCTCAGGCGGCTTCGCCGTGCCCGGATCGCAGAGCCAGCGGGCCTCGGACCTGCTCTCGCGCTACTTCGGCAACAGCACCACCCAGCTGCTGCTGGTCTACCAGAGCCCTCGGGCCGACGCCGCCTCGGCGGCGGTCCAGGCCAAGGTCCGCCGGTCATTCCGGCGCCTGGCCCGGCAGCCGGAGGTGGCCAGTGTGCTCGATTTCCAGAGCACGGGGAGGCGGATCTTCATCGGCGGCGATGGTCATGACACCTTTGCCGTGGTCAACCTCAAGATTGGCGAAAGTCAGGCCACCAACGAACTCCCCCACCTCCGCTCCCTGATCATCCCGCCCCCAGGGCTGAAGTTCTACCTGAGCGGGTCCGCCCCTATCGACGCCCTCTACAACTCCGCCCTGGAGGCCCAGCTGCGGCGGGCGGAGCTGATCGCCCTGCCGGTCTCACTGCTGCTGCTGCTGCTGGTCTTCGGCTCGGTCCTGGCGGCGTTGCTGCCGCTGGTGATCGCCGGCCTGGCGGTGCCCACCGCCCTGGCGGCGATCAAGATCGTCGCCGCCCACTTCGGGATGTCGATCTTCGTCACCAATGTCGCCACCATCATCGGCCTGGGGCTGGCCATCGACTACTCGCTCTTCTTCGTCAAGCGTTTCCGCGAGGAGCTGGGGGCACGAGACTCCCTGGAGGCGGTGCGGGTCGCCACCGCCTCCGCCGGCAAGGCGGTCACCGTCTCGGGGACCGCCGTGGCGGTGGGACTGTCTTCGCTGACGCTCTTCCCCGCCTCCGCTCTGCGGAGCATGGGTTTGGGCGGGGTGATCGTGGTGGCCTGCACCCTGCTCTTTGCCCTGACCGCGCTCCCGGCCCTGCTGGCGGTGCTAGGCCCCGGGATCAACCGCCTCGGCCTGCGTCCCAGCGTGCGCGCCCGGCGCGCCCGTCCCCGGGGGGCGGGATTCTGGGGGTGGGTGGCGAGCACCGTGATGCGCCACCCCGCCCGCATCGCGATCCCGACCGCGGCGGTGCTGCTGCTGGTGGGAACCCCCTTCCTGCACCTGCGGCTCGCGACCGGCAGCGACGTCGCCGACATTCCCCCCGGCGCCGCCCGGACCGGCTTCGCCCTGCTCACCAACGACTTCCCTCAGGCGGGGGGCGTCGATGACCTCAACCTGGTGCTCAGGTACCCGGCGGCGCTGGGCCACCGCCTCAGCCGTCAGCAGCAGGCGCAACTGGTCGCCTACCTGGCCCGAGTGCGCCGCATCCCCGGTGTCCAGGGGGTGACCGGACCGCTCACCCCACCCCCGCGGATGGCGCCCGGCGCCTACCACCGTGCCCTGGCCCGGGCACCCGCGCAGCGGGGCCGGGAGCTCAACACCTACATCGCCGGCAACCTGGGCGGACCTCTGGCCCAATTCGAGGTCGCCAACCAGCACTCCCCCGACTCCGGTCAGGCGGCGGCGCTGGTGCAGCGGCTGCGCTCGACCTCGGGGCCCCCGGGAACGGAGGTGCTGGTGACCGGTGGCGGGGCCGAGTCGGTCGACTTCCTCGCCGCCTTCGGGGCGACCATCCCCTGGGCGGTGCTGCTGGTGGTGATGGTGACCATGGTGGTGCTGCTGCTCACCTTCGGGTCGGTGCTGATCCCAATCAAGGCGGTGCTGATGAGCCTGATCTCGATCTCGGCCGCCTTCGGGGCCATGGTCTGGATCTTCCAGGACGGTCATCTCTCCCAGATGCTCCAGTTCACCGCCGCCGGCGACATCACCGCCACCACCCCGGTCCTGATGTTCGCCGTCCTCTTCGGGCTGTCCATGGACTACGAGGTCTTCCTGCTCTCGCGGATCCGCGAGCGCTACTGCGAGACCGGGGACAACCGCGAGGCGGTGGAACACGGGCTGGTGGCCACCGGCGGCGTCATCACCAGCGCCGCCCTGATCATGATCGCCGTCTTCGCCGCCTTTGCTTTGGGGCACGTGCTGGAGATACAGACCCTGGGGGTGGGGATGGCGATCGCGGTGGCCGTGGACGCCACCCTGGTGCGGGGGATCATGGTCCCGGCCCTGATGCGCCTGCTGGGGCGCGCCAACTGGTGGGCCCCGAGGCCGGTCCAGGGCTGGGTGGCCCGGCTGGGGCTCTACGAGCCCAGCCCAGCCGCCCTGGAGGCGGACGCCGCCTAGCGCACCCCCGCACCGGTGCCCGCCAAGGCGGATAATTTGCCTTCGTGGTGACGGCGTCGAACGAGAGCATCGAGCGGCGCTCGACGCTCCGGCGCCTGGACGACCTGCTGGAGGCCTTGGAGCAGCTCAACCTGCGCGAGACCTCGCAGCTCACCGAGCGGATCCGCAGCTCCCTGGCCGCCCACGGCATTCCCTTCGAGGACGGTGCCGAGATCCGGGTGATCATCGAGCGGGTCTGGCGCAAGCAGGAGTCGCACATGGTCAGCCCCCGCCAGGAGCGGCGCAAGTCCCCGGCACGCCGCACCGGCGGCCACCGGCCGCCGGGCCACGACGTGATCGAAAGCATCATGCGCCAGGGGGGCCAGGGGCGCGACTGACCCGGCCGGGGCTGCCGGTAGACTGATTTCATGATCGGACCGGAGGTCACCGCCCTCTTCCCCCGCCGCCTGGCCGGCGTGATCCGCTGGCAGAACTCGGAGCAGGCCTGGCAGGCCGCCCGGACCGCCGCCACCGCCGGACTGGGGTCGATCGAGATCACCGTCAGCACCGTTGGCGCCTTTGAGTTGGTCGAGCGCCTGCGCCACTCCGAGAACGGCTGCGCCGTGGGCGCCGGCACCATCACCGATGCCGCCACCGCCCAGGCCGCCATCGACGCTGGCGCCCAGTATCTGGTGACTCCCTTCCTGGTGCCGCCGGTGGCCCCGATCGCGGCCGCCGCCGGCGTCCCGCTGGTGATGGGCGCCCTCAGCCCCAGCGAGATCGTCCGCGCCCAGGAGTTGGGGGCCAAACTGGTCAAGGTCTTCCCGGCCGCTCCGGTGGGGGGACCCGACTACGTCCGCGCCCTCCGGGGCCCCCTGCCCCAGGTGCCGCTGTGGGTCAGCGGCGGCGTGGCCGTCGCCGACTGCGCCGCCTACCTGGAGGCAGGCGCCGACGTGATCGGGCTCACCGCTGACCTGTTCCGGCCCGACCTGATGGCGACGGAGGACTGGCAGGGCCTGCGGGAACTCTGCCAGCGGGCACTGAGAGCGGTCGGGGCGAGTCCGTCAGCGGCGGTGGCGGCCGCCTCCTGACCCGAGCCGGCCGCGACCCCGGTCGGTCGCGCCCTCCCCCGCCCATCGGCCCGGCCCTGTACGTGCCCCACCGGACCCGTCGACCAGTCGGCGCCAGTTCCCGGCGATGCTTGCTCGCCACGGTCTCCATTCACCGGCAGTGGTGGACCCACGCTGGCCCCACGGTTGGCAGCTGAACCCTCCCGGTGGGAGCCCTCGCTGGTGCCTGTAGTCAGGCGGTCAACCGTCGGTATCCCGGTGCCGCTTGGTCCTTGCTGCAGCATCGCTACTACGGACTTGTCGGCGCCTCCTCAGACAACGACCTAACCGAACTTCCTCCGCGATTTGGGTGGACGCCCTACCCGACCGCGCCGGTCAGGTCTTTGTCCTCCATCTCCCAGGCGTGATCCATCGTGTGATAGGCGGTGTGCCGAATCAGGTACTGCAGCGGCCAGGTTCGCGCCATTTGGCCCTCGGAATGCAACGTCCGAATCGCCGTGCAATAGGCGTCGCGGTACGCCTTCAGACCATCGTCGTCGATGACAACCGCGTCGTCCGGAGAGCGCACCCCGACCTTCTTTGCCCAGTCCTGCTCAACGCCGAGGACGTGGCGAACGATTCGATCCCGATCGCGTCCGCCCCCTCGACGACCCTTCTGCATCTCGGCCGACACGCGCCCACGCACATCATCGAAGAACGCCCAGCATGCCTGCATCAGCGTGAGTATCCGTTGTAGGCCTTCACTCGATACCTGCTGCCTGTCGATGCTCGAAAACGCGAAGGAGATGCCCCAGAAGTCAGTTGAGCCGGTGCCCTGATATTTCTCAACGACGTCGACCGTGCCGATAGCCGCAAACGCTGCATCCATCCCAGCCAGCTCCGCCACTCTTGCGTAGCGTGGGAGGTAGGACTTTAACGTTTCGATCGCGGCCTCGCCGGTGTTCGCGCCGCGCTCCAGGCCGGGCCAGTCCGGCGCCGCCGCCGCAACCTTCTTGTCCTTCGGGCCGACCTCCAGCGTCACCCTAAGTTTGTCAGCCATTCTTCGCTCCCGGCCCAAGTACCTGGGCTCCAATGATCTCGGATTGCCTTGATCCCATCGTGGCGCGGAGGTGGCAGTCTGTCGCCGGCGAACTGACACACAACCATCGACGATTAGTGACTATCGCATCGATTGTCTGCCACCCGGCGCCACGAGGCACTGGCTGAGCCGCGGCCGGGCGTCTCGCAGCGGGCGCCCGTAGCGGCCGAAGCTCACCCGTGAAATGGGGCTCTGATCTGCACAAATCCATCGATTCAGCGGCTCCTTGCGTCACCAGAGTGCCGGCACCGGTATGTCGGGATCGGGCTCGAGGCCCTTTCCCAGGGAGGCCATCACCTCCCCGATTAGATAGATCGAGCCCAGACACACCACCAGGCCGAGGTTCCCCGCCAGGTCGCGGCAGCGCGCGAGGGCTGGGCTCACCCCGGCAACGAACTCGGCCGGATCTGCCCAAGCGCTGCGGAAGTCCTCGGGATCGGCTGCGCGGGCGCTCCGCGACCGGGTGAAGACGGCGGCTCGGAAGCCGAGCGGGCGTAGCTCCGCCAGCATCCCCCGGTAATCGTGGTCGGTCATGGCTCCGAAGAGCAGCACTCCCGGTGACTGTCGCAACCTCTCCCGGAGGTATGGTGCGACAGCGGCCACCGCGGCGGGGTTGTGGGCGGCATCGACCAGGATCGTGGGCCGGTCGGCGACCACCTCCAGGCGGCCGGACCAGGTGGCATCCGCCAGCCCGGCGCGGATCGCTGCGTCGGGCATGGCCATCCCCAGCTCCGTCAGCGAGTCGCAGGCGGCGACGGCCAGGGCGGCGTTGTCGGCTTGGTGGCGCCCCGCCATCCTCAGCTGCAGGCCGCTGCGGCGGCGGGCGGGCGTGGTTACCGTCAGCGAATCCCCAGGCGCCACCTCGACCTCGATCTCCGAGCCCAGCTGCCAGAGCCGGGCCCCGGCGCGCTCCGCCGCCGCCACCACCGCCGGCACGGCGCCCGCGGGAGCGCCGCTGACCACCCGGTTTCCCGCTTTGATGATCGCCGCCTTCTCGGCGGCGATCTCGGGGATGGTGCCGCCCAGTTGGGCCTGGTGGTCGAGACCGATGCTGGCGATCACCGCCACCCCACCATCCCAGACGTTGCTGGCGTCGAGGCGGCCGCCGAGGCCCACCTCGCAGACGACGAGCTCGGCCCCCCACTCGCGGGCGGCCTGAAAGCCCATCGCGGTGAGCAGCTCGTGGTGGGTGGGCCGCCCCTGGCCAGCATCCAGGCGGAGCCCCCCCTCGACCACCTGGTCGGCGAGGGCGGCGAAACCTGCCTTGGAGATCGGCTCGGCGCCCAGGCGGATCCGCTCGCGGTAGCTGGTGAGGTGCGGCTTGGTGAGCAGGGCCACCTTGAGCCCGGACCGGCGCCCGATCTCCGCGACCATGGCGCAGACCGAACCCTTGCCGTTGGTCCCGGCCACCAGCACTCCCCGGAGACCGTCCTGGGGGTCGCCCAACTGGGCCAGCAGCGCCCGGGTTGTGTCCAGGCCCAGGCGCATGCCCTGCTGACTGGCGGTTGCCAGCCGCACCAGAGCGTCGCGGTAGGTCACGCGTGGCATTCTGAGGTGATGCACCCCGGGCGGCTGGGCCGGCGAACCCTGATCGCCGCCGCGTTGCTGGGGGCCCTGCTGGCCGGTTGTGCCGGGGCTCCGCGGGCCCGGTCCACGGCCACGCCTCGGCCCTCTGCGGTCCCGACCCCAGCCCTGGGCCTGCTGGGTCTGGCCGGGGAGGCCTCCCAGCCACTCCAGGTGGGGCGTCCCTACCTGGCCCGGGCCAACCTAGAGCTGGCGCCCGCCCACCTCTATGCGGTCACGGTCCCGGCCACGCCGGCGGCCGCGGTGACCGCCCTGGCGACTGCCCTGGGCGTGCCCGGACCCCCAACCGAAACCGGTGCCGGCTGGGTCTACAACCTGGGGGCCACCAGTGGTTACCAGCTCACAACCGACCCGGGCCTGGACGCCTTCAACTTCCACCCCAACCGACCGGTGGACGAGACCGGCGCCACTCCCACCCTGGCGGCGGCGCAACAGTTCGCCGCTGCCTTCATTGCCGCGGACCACCTGCCCGCCGGCGGCGGCCTCGAGCCCCAGCCCCAGCTGAGCTCCTACCACGCCGCTGACCGCACCGCGTACTTTCAGTGGACCCTCCACGGCCTCCCGGTGGTGAGCATCCAGGGGCTGCCCGAGCAGGTTGCCGTGGACGTCGCCGCCAGCGGCAGCGGCGTCCTCAGCGTGGTGGGGATCTCAGGCTCCGTACCGTATGGGGCGACCGGCACCTTCGCCGCCTACCCGGCGATGCCGGTCTACCAGGCCGTGGAGGCGCTCAACCGGGGCCAGATCGATCCCGCCGCCTACATCCTCGACCCGGAAGGCAAGACTTACTCCCCAGGGGCGGGCTCCGGACCGACCGCCATCGTCGGCGTCTCGGTGGCGGTGGTGGACAGCTTCGGCACCGCGGTGCCGGTCTACGTATTCGGCCTGAGCAGTCCAGCCGGGCCCGCTCAGTTCGTGACCTGCGCCCCCCCGGTCCGGGACTGCGTACCCCTGCGGCTAGGGTCCGGGGCCAGCCCCAGCCCGGGTGGTTAGCCCGGCGGGCTTCAGCGGGCGGGCACCAACTCCTTCAGCGCCGCCACCAGCTGCACCACCGACTCCCGGGCGTCGCCGAACAGCATCAGGGTCTTGGGGTTGTAGTAGAGCTCGTTGTCGATACCGGCGAAGCCGGGGTTCATGCTCCGCTTCAGCACCACCACGTGCTCGGCTTGGTCGACGTTGAGGATGGGCATCCCGTAGATGGGGCTGGACGGGGTGTTGCGAGCCGCCGGGTTGGTGACGTCGTTGGCGCCGATCACCACCGCCACCTCAGTGCGGGCGAAGTCGGGATTGATGTCATCCATCTCGTAGAGCTGGGTGTAGGGAACGTCGGCCTCGGCCAGGAGAACGTTCATATGGCCGGGCATCCGGCCCGCCACCGGGTGGATGGCGTACTTGACCTGGACGTGGCGCTTCTCCAGCTGAGTGGCAAGTTCCCGGACGTCGTGCTGGGCCTTGGCCACCGCCATCCCGTACCCGGGGACGAAGATCACCTGGCGCGCGTAGCCGAGGAGCAGAGCCACGTCCTCGGCGCTCACGCTGTGCACCGTCTGCTCGCCATCGCCGGCGCCGGCCCCCGCAGCAGCCACGGCGCTGCCGAAGGCGCTGAAGAGCACGTTGCCCAAGGAGCGGTTCATGGCCCGGCTCATCAGCTGGGTGAGGATCGTCCCCGAGGCCCCCACCAGGGCGCCGGCCACGATCAGCACCTCGTTGCCGAGCACGAAGCCGCTGATCGCTGCCGCCAGGCCGGTGAAGGCGTTGAGCAGGGAGATGATCACTGGCATGTCGGCGCCACCCACCGGGAGCACGAAGGCCACCCCGAAGGCCAGGGCCAGCACCCCGAAGACGGCCAGTAGCCAGGGCGAGGAAGTGACCACGATCACGACCACCCCCAGGGCCACGATCACCGCCAGCAGGGTGGCGTTGGCCCAGCGCTGGCGCGGGAAGGTGATCGGCGTCCCCCGCATCACCCCCTGGAGCTTGCTGAAGGCGATCAGGCTCCCAGAGAAACTGATCGTCCCGATCAGGCAGCCAAGCATGATGGGGATGGTTTCGTTCGGGCCCAGGGTGTGGACGGCGGGGGCGAGGTGGGCGGTGCGGCGGACGAACTCGCCGGCGCCGATCAGGGCGGCGGCTCCCCCGCCCATGCCGTTGAACAGCGCCACCATCTGGGGCATGGCGGTCATCCGCACCGCCCGGGCGGCCACCGTGCCCACCACCACCCCCACCGCCAGGGCGGGCAGGACCGCCAGCCAGGGCAGCGCCCCTAGGCCGACGAAGGTCACCACCAGCGCAATCAGCATCCCCACCGCAGCCAGCCGGTTGCCCCGGCGCGCGGTGGCCGCGGAGCCCAGGAGCCGGATGCCGAAGATGAAGAGGATCACCGCCGCCAGGTAGCCCAGGGCGACCAGCTGCGGGAAGTGGCTCAACGCCCCGCGCCCCGGTCGGAGTCGGGGCGGCGCTTGAACATCTGCAGCATGCGGTCGGTGACCACGAAACCGCCAACCACGTTGATGGTGCCCAGCAGCACCGCCAGGAAGGCGATCACCGTCCCCACGGTCCCGTGCACCCCCGCCGCCACCACCAGCGCCCCCACTAGGACGATGCCGTGTATGGCGTTGGTCCCCGACATCAACGGGGTATGGAGGGTGGCGGGCACCTTGGAGATCAGCTCGAAGCCAATGAAGACGGCGAGCACAAAGATGAAGAGCCCGATCAGGAGCGTGCCGCCGAAGCCGCTCACACTGTCCCCGCCTCTCGCACCCGGCCCTCATGGGCGACGCAGGTCGCCGCCAGCACCGGATCGTCAAGGTCGAACTCCAGGCGGCCCTGCTTGACCAGCAGGGTGGCGAAGCGGGAGACGTTGCGCGAGAACAGCTGACTGGCGTGGTGGGCCAGCCGCGAGGGGACGTTGAGCGGGCCGAGGACGAGGACGCCGCGGCTCGTGATCTCGGCACCGGGGCGGGTGAGCTCACAGTTGCCCCCGGCCTCGGCGGCCAGGTCGACCACCACCGAGCCCGGTCGCATCGCCGCCACCGCCGCTCGCGTCACCAGGATCGGCGCCCGCCGGCCCGGGACCAGGGCGGTGCAGATCACCACATCCGCCTCCCCCACCTCCCGGGCCAGGGCCTGCTGCTCTCGGCGCTGCGCCCGGTGGGAGATCTCACCGGCATAGCCACCGCTGCCTTCGACGTGCTCGACCTCCTGCTCGAGCTCGACGAAGCCAGCGCCCAGGCTCTCGACCTGCTCCTTGACCGCGGGGCGCACGTCGAAGGCACGGACCACCGCGCCCAAGCGGCGGGCGGTGGCGATCGCCTGCAGGCCGGCGACACCGGCGCCCAGCACCAGTACCCGGGCCGGGGTGATTGTGCCCGCGGCGGTCATCATCAGCGGGAACAGCTTGGCCAGCCGCGAGGCGCCCAAGAGAACCGCGTAGTACCCGGACACGGTGCTCATCGCCGAGAGCACGTCCATGTCCTGGGCCCGGCTGATGCGGGGAAGCAGTTCAAGACTGAAGGCGGTGATCCCCCGCTGAGCCAGCTGGGCCAGGAGCTCGGGCCGCTCGCGGGCCTGGAGCAGGCCCACCAGCACGCTGCCGCGGCGCAGGGCGACCACCTCGGCCACGCCCTCTCCCCGCTCCAGGGGCGCCCGGACCTTGAGCAGCAGATCGGCGCCCGAGAGCGCCTGGCGGTGGGTGGAGACGGTCAGCGCCCCGGCCTGGGAGTAGTCGGCCTGGGGAAAGAAGGCCGCCGCGCCCGCTCCCTTCTCCACCGCCACCTCAGCCCCCAGCCCCTGGAGCCTGGGAATCGAGTCCGGAACCACCGCCACCCGCAGCTCGCCCGGAGCGCTCTCCCGAGGGACCACGATGCGCATCGGCAGACTTTAGCCGGTCAGAACGCAGTAGCCACATGGCTCCGGGGCCCTGAGGTCCGTCATCCTAGGCCGGATGCCGGGGATGGAACCCTACCTGCGCCGGATGCTGCGCGACTGGCAGCCCTTCGTGGTCGCCAACCGTCCCCCGATCGACATCCAGCCCCTGGCGGACGGCGGGGAGCGGATCACCCGGGGTGGGGGCGGCTTGGTCACCGCCATGTCCGCCCTGGCCCGGGCCAGCGGCGCCATCTGGGTGGCGGGAGCTCGGGGGGGCGCTGACCGGGCGCTGGCGGAGCGGGTCTCGGGCGACGGGGTGGTCGAGGCCGAGACCGAGGACGGGGAGAGGTATCGCATCTCCTACGTCGACCCCGATCCCACCGCCTACGAGCTCTACTACAACCGGGTTAGCAACCCGCTGCTCTGGTTCATCCAGCACTACCTCTGGGATCTGGGCCGGGAGCCGATCCTGGACTCACGCACCGAGCATGCCTGGCGGGACGGTTACGTGGCCGTCAACCAGCAGTTCGCGGACCGCGTGGTCTGCCTGGCGGAGCGGAGCCAGGCCCGGCCCCTGATCATGAGCCAGGACTACCACCTCTACCTGCTCCCGGGGATGGTGCGCTCGCGCCTGCCGGCGGTGCAATTGCAGCACTTCGTCCACATCCCCTGGCCCACCCCCCAGTACTGGAAGGTCTTGCCCCGACACATGCGCGACGCGGTCGTCGCCGGCCTCTTGGGCAGCGACGTGGTCGGGGTCCAGACCAGCCTCGACGCCCGCAACTTCCTGCTCACCTGCGAGGAGAACATGGGACTGGCGGTGGACCACCGTCAGTCGACCGTCTTCTACGAGGGCCGCAGCGTCTGGATCCGGCCCTACCCGATCTCCATCGACGTCCGCGGGCTGGTGGAGCTGGCGCAGCACCCGGAGGTGCTGCGCCAGGGGGAGCTGCTCGCCGCCTGGCGACCCGAGTACCTGATTCTGCGGGTGGACCGCACCGACCTCAGCAAGAACATCGTCCGCGGCTTCCTCGCCTACGAGCGGCTGCTGGAGTCCCACCCCGAGCTCAGGGGCCGGGTGATCTTCTGGGCCATGCTCCAGCGCAGCCGCCAGAACGTCGACGCCTACCGCTCCTACCTGGGGGCGCTGGTCAGCGCCGCCTCCCACGTCAATCGCCGCTTCCAGACCGGGACCTGGATGCCGATCCGCCTCGAGGTCGAGGAGAACATGTACAAGGCGGTCGCCGCCTACAAGGACTACGACGCCCTGCTGGTCAATCCCATCTACGACGGCATGAACCTGGTCGCCAAGGAAGGGGTGATCTGCAACACCCGGGACGGGGTGCTGGTGCTGAGCGAGAACGCCGGCAGCCACGAGGAGCTGGGCAGCGACGCCCTGACCATCAACCCCTTCGACATTGACCAGACCGCGGAGGCGCTCTACTCGGCGCTGACCATGCCCAAGCGGGACCGCAGCACCCGCGCCCGGCACCTGCGCCAGACGGTCCGCAAGCACGACATCGTCCGCTGGATCACGAGCCAGCTCCAGGACCTCAGCGAGCTGGGTGGGGGCTGATCAGGCAGCCCGGGCCAGCTCTCCGACCACGATGTCCAACAGCATCGCCCACTGGTCGGGGCCGCTCAGGCTGAAGTCGGCCTCGGCCTGCAGCCCGGGTGGGGTCTCCGGGCTCAGCACCGCCAGGGCCAGGGCCAGCTCCAGTCGGGGGCGGCGCCCGTGCAGCTGGACCATCGCCGGCAGATCGCCGAAGTCGTCGCCGGCGAAGACGCAGCCGCGGGGCGCCATCCGATCCAGGAGCTGCACCAGAGCCGTGCCCTTGTCGCCGGCGTGCCGGTCCCGCAGTTCCAAGACCTGGCGTCCGCGCAGCAGGCCCAGCCCCTCGCGCTGGGAGACCCCCTCCAGCAGCCGGCGCAGCTCAGCCCCGACCCGCTGCCGTTCCGGCGAATTGCGATAGTGGACGGCGATCCCCAACGCCTTGGCCTCCACCTCCACCCCCGGCCAGCCCCCGGTCGCCTGCTGGAGCTGGACCGCCAGGGCCTGCAGCCGCGGGGACTGGCTGGCCGCGGCTCGGGGCAGCTGGCCGGAGCCGCCCTCGCGCCAGGGCTCCAGGCCGTAGCTGCCCAGCAGCACCACCCCCGGTAGCGGGCACTGCCGGGCCAGGTTGGCCAGGTCCCGGCCGCTGATCACGGCCACCGGAGTCAGGCGGGCCAGCTCGGTCAGAGCCCGGGCGGCCTCGGGCAGGGGACGGGCCCGGCGGGGGTCCCGCACCACCGGCGCCAGGGTCCCGTCGAAGTCGCTGGCGACCAGCAGGCTGCCCCGCCGGGCCAGGCGCACCAGGGGTGCGGCCAGATCGCTCAGCTTCCCGGGCGGCGGACCGGCCACGCTCCGATCATAGGTCCAGAGGAGCCCGGCACCACGATCCGCTACGCTGCCTTCATGGTCCACCCCGAGGCTCCTGCGGAGAGCGTCTCCGAACTGATGCGCGAAGTCAGCCAGGAGGTGCGCCATCTGGTGACCGACGAGATCGCGCTGGCCAAGGCGGAGATGAAGGCGACCGCGATGCGGGGGCTGCGCGCCGCCCTGGGGGCCGCCCTGGCCCTGATCGGCACCGGGGTTATGGCCGTCTTTGCCCTGG
The DNA here is from genome assembly GCA_050734515.1 of Candidatus Dormibacteria bacterium. Lineage (GTDB taxonomy): Bacteria > Chloroflexota > Dormibacteria > Aeolococcales > Bog-877 > Bog-877. Next base: position 31,358 of record JBOHUM010000099.1, on the reverse strand, counting down.
TGACGTTGGTGGAGTGGCGCCCCGACCATGCCCTGGTGGCGGGTCTGGTGGCGGCGGCGGGCCTGGTCTCACTGCTGGGCGGTGGGCTGGTGATCTGGATCAACCGCCGCCTCTGGCCCTTCTCCCAGACCAAGGCCAGCTTGGAAGAGGACCTGGATTGGGCACGTCGACTGAGCAAGCGCGCGCGGCCGTAGCCGCCACCCGGGATCGCATGGACGCCAGCCTCGACCGGCTGGAGGCCCGGGTTCGCCACGACCTCGACCCCCGGGTCCGGCTCCGCCGCGACGGCCTGAGGGTGGCGGCGGGGTTGGCGGTGGTGGCCCTGGTGGTGGTCGCCACCCGGGTGCGCGCTCGCCGCCACCGGCGGGCTGCCCCCGAGCTGGGAGGGGACTGGATCCGCAGCATGCCCGAGGCCTGGCGGCTCCGCCTGGAGGAGCTGCTCGTGGAGGCCGCTGCCAGTGGTCGGATGCCGGAGTCGGCGCCCCGGCTGCCCCGGTCAGGGAAGGGCTCGCTGGCCAGCAACCTGGCGGTCCGCGGCGCCAGGCTGGCTGGGCCCGTGGTGATCTCGGCTGTGGCCGAGCGGCTGGCCCGGCGCCAGCAGCACGGCACCGACTAGCGCCGCCAGCTCAGGTAAATAGGGGCAGCCGCTCCGCCAGCTTGCCCAGGGCGGCGCGGTCCTCGGGACCGAGGGGCTCGCGGCCGGTGGCCTTGAGGGCGTAGCTGACGACATCCCAGCCTGGCGGGCGCGAGCCGCCCAGCAGCCCGTCTAGGGTCCGCTCCAGCAGGCCCAGCGGCCCGGGCCCCGGCCCTTCAGTCGCCCGCCCCGGCAGCAGATCGAGGTGGTGAACAGTGATCTCAACCGCCAGGGTGGCCAGCAGGTCGGGAAGGCCGAGCACGTGCCCCTGGGTCGCCAAGCGCAGGCCGGGGTCGGCGGCCTGGGCCAGGCGGAGCACGGCGGCCGAGGTCTGCCCCCAGATGCGGGCGGGGTCGCGGGGGTCGGCGAAGCCAGCGGCGGCGGCCCGCACCAGCTGGGCGTCCGCCACCGACGCCTCCCAGCCGCGCCAGTAGCTGCGGTAGTCGCGGTCGGGCTCCGCGGCGGTGGGCGTCCCCAGCGCCACCAGGCTGCGCTGGGCGTCCAGGAGCAAGTGATAGCTCAGGTCGCAGACGGTCCAGCCGCGGCACCGGGTCGGCCCCAGCATCTCCCAGGGTCCGAGATCGCGGAGGCGGGCGGCCACGCCAGAGTAGCCCGACTCCAGGGCCTCCAGGGCCTGGCCCAGGGTGACCGCCTGGGGGCTGCTACTCGTAGCGAAGCACCTCCAGCGGCCGCACCCGGATCGGGCCCCAGGCCACCAGCGCCGCGGTGCCCACCGCCACCACGATGGCGCCGACCACGATCGCCAGCCCCAGCGGGGCGGGCAGGCCCAGAGTCACCTTGAGCACCAGCCTTCCCAGTGGGATCAGCACCAGGGCAATCGCGGCCATCCCCCCGGTGGCCCCCAACCAGGCCACGGTCGCGGTCTCCGCCAGCACCTGGGAGTAGACGGAGCGGCTGCTCAAGCCCAGGGCCTTCTGGATTCCAATCTCGCGGCGGCGCTCCAGCAGGGAGAGGGCTACCGAGTTGGCCACGATCACGATCCCCGCCAGGAGGGCCAGGGAGGCGATGGCGGTGAGGAAGAGGATGGCGTTGTTGAGGAACTGGTCGATGATCAGGGTGAAGTCGGCCAGGTTGACGACCAGCGCCTTGGGATCGGCGCGGCGCAGCTTGGTGGAGGCGGCACCGGCCCGATTCGGGGGCAGCTTGAGCTCGACCACCTGGTCGTTGGCTCCGAGCGCGGTGGCGGTGGCGGTCGTGCCCAGGATCGACTCTAGGGTGACGCTGAGAGATACGCCCTTGCCCTTGGTCTGGATCGGGATGTAGAAGCCGACCACCTTGAGGGTGACCTCGCTGGGGTGGGCGGCGAAGGGGTTGGTCACGGTGACCGTGTCGCCGGGCGTGATGTGGTAGGGGGCTTGGCGCAGGGCGGAGCTCACCAGCACCCCGTTGCTGGCGGCGTCGCCGGCCCGCAGCTGGCGGCCGCTGGTGATGTCGACCTGGGGCAGGACTCCATGGTCCACGGCGAAGCCCTGAATCCCGCTCAGCAGGCTGACCGCGCTCCGCGCCCGGTCCAGGTGGGAGCTCCCGGTTCCCACCTGGACGAAGGGGTGGCCATTGATGGCGACGGGGGTGGTCGCGCCCACCAGGGAGAGGAGCTCCTTGCGGCTGTGCAGCTGGGAGGCGGCCTTGATCAGGGCCTGGGAGTCCTTGACCGGGACCGCCGCGACCACGTTGTAGTTGGTGGCCTTGGTGATGAAGCTGTCCAGGTCGCTGCGGATGTCGGTGCCCAGGACCAGGATCAGGCCCACGGCGAACACCCCCACGAAGAGGGCGACGGCGGTAGCGGCGGTGCGGGTGCGCTCCCGCGAGGAGTTGCGCAGGGCCAGCCGGATCACCGAGCGGGCCGAGCGGGGGATGAATACCACGATGAAGCCCAGCAGCGCCGCCGCGATCAGCAGCGCGCCCACGGCCCGCAGGCTGGGGAGCAGGGCGATTCCGATCGAGATCAGCAGCGGCACCCCCACCAGGACGGCGTAGCCGGGGCTGAGCCGCTCCGGAACCGGCAGGCGCCCCACCACCCAGAGCGCCAGGCTGAAGGCCACGGTGAGAAGCGCCAGGGCCACCCCAGTCCCCACCACCAGCCAGAGCGCCAGGATCGCCGAGCCCAGGATCGCCGACGCCAGCAGCCAGAAGAGTGCGCCCACCAGCGCCAGCAGGGCCAGGCTCGACCCCACCACCCCGGCGCTGGGGCCCCCGGGCAGGTCACGCAGCACCGCCACCGGCCGAACCCGGCTCAGCCGGACGATGGGCAGGATGGCAAAGATGGCGGTGGTGGCCACCCCGATGCCCACTCCGGCCAGGATCACCTCCGGGCTGAGCACGAAGCTGATCTCGATGCCGGCGACCTGCTGGACCAGGACTCGCACGGCGTCCGAGAGGGCGATGCCCGCGGCGGCCCCCGCCACCCCGCCCATCAGCCCGAGCAGGCCCGCCTCCAGGCCGAAGAGCAGGTAGAGGTCGCGACGCCGGTAGCCGGTGGTCTTGAGCATGGCGATCTCGAGCCGGCGGCGGGCCAGGCTCACCTGCATGGCGTTGACGATCCCGATCCCCCCGATCAGGAGCGCAGCCAGCCCGGCAACCGACAGGAACTCGGTCAGCTGCTGGTCCGACTGCTTGTCGGAGCTGAGCGCCTGCTGCACCGTGGAGACCGTTGCTAGCGGCATCTGGTCGCGGATGGTGCTTGCCACCTTCTTCGCCTGAGCCGCGTTCCGGGTGGTGACGTACACCTCTCCGTAGGCGAGAAGGGCCCCCGGGCTCAGGACCCCGTGGAGCTCGGCGTCGGACACCAGGATGTCGTTGCTGAGCCCAGCCGGGGGCGAGCTGGCCAGGGTCCCCCCGACAGCCCACCGAACGGGCCTTTTGGCATCGGGGACGTCGACCTGGACCCCGTGTCCGGTCGCCACCCCCAGCAGGCTGGCGACCGGCCCCGAGAGGACCATGGTGTTGGGCCGGGTGATCAACTGGTGGAAGTCGCCCAGGGATCCGGAGCGCATGGCGAGGTCACCCACCAGGGGGAAGCTGGCGGGATCGACGGCGTCGATGGTGATCGACACCCCCTGGCCGTTGGGGCGGATCAGGGTCGCCTGGTACTCGCGGATCGCGGTGTAGCGGGTGATCCGGCCCTGGCGCCGGAGCTTGGCAAAGAGCGCCAGCTGGCTGGGCGGGAAGGGCACCGCCACCGAGACCACCGAGACGTCGCCGCCGTTGGCGGAGCGGACGTTGGCGGTGACCGAGGCGGCGACCATGGCGCCGGCCAGCTGCAGGCCCACGATCGCCATCACCCCGACCCCGACGCAGAAGCCCGCCAGCACCGTCCGGTTGCCGCCCCGGCGCAGCGAGCGGGTGGCGTAGCGGAAGTAGAGCCCGGCCTTCACCGTAAGCCGGCCCGGGGGCCGGGGCTGTCGCTGATCAGAGCCCCGTCGGCGAGCTGCAGCCAGCGGGTGGCGTACTCGCCCACGGTGCGGTCGTGGGTGGCGATCACCAGGGTGGTGCCGAGCCGCTCCCGCAGGCTCCAGAGCAGGTCCAGCACCTCTCTACCCTGGGCGGCCGCCAAGTTGCCGGTGGGCTCGTCGGCGACGAGCAGCGGCGGCTCGGTGGCCAGCGCCCGGGCGATCGCCACCCGCTGCTGCTCACCTCCGGAGAGCTGGCTGGGGCGATGCTCCAGGCGGTGGCTGAGTCCCACCAGCCCCAGGAGCTCGCGGGCCCGCTCGGAGGTGGAGCCGTGCCAGTTGCCCGCGTACAGCGGCACCTCCACGTTCTCCCGGGCGGTGAGGGTGGGGATCAGGTTAAAGGCCTGGAAGACCATGCCCACGGTGCGGTTGCGGATCGTGGCCAGGCGCGACTCCCGCATCGCCGAGATGTCAATGCCGTTGAGGAGCACCTGACCGGTGGTGGGGTTGTCCAGCCCGGTGATGCACCCCAGGAGCGTGCTCTTGCCGCTTCCCGAGGGCCCGGCCAGGGTGACGAACTCGCCCCGCTCGATGACGAAGTTGATGTCGCGCAAGATCTCGAGCAACTCGCCGCCCAGGGGAAGCGAGCGGCCGAGATGCCGCACCTCGAGCGCCGGGACTCCCGCCTGGCCGGGCCCAGCCGCTACCGTCGGGGAGGCGTCGACCTGGGAGTCAGCCAAGCGCCGGGGGCAAAGGAGAGTGGATCAAGCTGGCGGCACCACGGTTGCCCAGGATTCTGCCCGCGCCCTGCCGGGCGCACATCCGCCGCCGGGATGATCTCTGCTCGTCGCGCACCTGCCATATATTGACGGCAACGTGCTCTCCACTGTCCAGCGCTCCGCCGAGCTCTCCATGCCGCGCGGCGCGGACCTGGCTCCCGTTCACCGGGCGCTGGGGCACCTGGTCGGGGTGGTGAACCTGGTCGGCCTGACCGACAACCACATGGGTAGGGCCCGGCTCTCGCCGCTGGCGGCCATCCCCGACTGCCTCAGCGTGGGCCTGCGCCCGGTCCTCCACCTATCCTGTCGGGACCGCAACTTGCTGGGCCTGCAGCAGCAGGTTGCCGGCGCCGCCGCCATGGGCGCGGCCGGGGTGCTGGTGGTGCGCGGCGACGGCAGCAACTCGATCGTGCCCAGCATCGGGCTGCGCACCACCGAGGTGCTGCGCCTGGTGCCGGATTGGGCGGCGCCCCGGCATCTGCTCCGGGGCGCGGTGGTCAATCCCTTTGCCGAGCCCCGACGAGAGCTCAGGCTCCTGGAGCGCAAGGCGGAGGCGGGCCTTGATTTCGTCCAGACTCAGATGATTTTCGATCTCGATGCCTTCGACCGCTTCGCGGGCTGGATGAGCGAGCTGCTGCCCCCGAGCGTGGAGGTGTTCGCCAGCGTGGGCATCCTCCGCTCGGGGCGCAACCTTGACTTCGTCGTCCGCTCGGTCCCCGACTGCCCGGTGCCGCCGCCCCTGGCGCGGCGCATCGCCCAGGGCGAGGGGGTGACGGTGGCCGCCGACCTGGCCGGCGCCCTGGGCGCGCGTCCCGGGGTGCGCCTGCACGTGATCCCTCTGGGGGGCGAGCGCCACGCTGGCCAGGTGGTGGCGGCCTTCGACCAGAGCCGGGCCGCGGCCAGCGCTTGAGCCCGGGGCCGTCCCCACCTCGGCGGAGGGCTGCCCGCCCGGGCGCGCCGCCGGAGATCCTGGGCGACATGGACCCGGGCGAGTTCCGCCGGCTGGGTCATGTGACCATCGACCAGCTCGCCGACTACCTGGAGCGGTTGCCGACCCTGCCACCTCTCTCGGCCGCCCGGCCGGGGGAGCTGCTGGAGCGGTTGCCCCCGGAGGCGCCGGCGCAGGGCGAACCGATGGAGGCGATCCTGGCCGACCTGGAGCGGCTGGTGCTGCCGGGCATCACCCACTGGGCCCACCCTCGCTTCTTCGCCTACTTCACCAGCTCGGGCTCGGCCGCCGGGATCCTGGCGGAGCTTCTCACCGCCGGGCTCAACGTCAATGCCATGCTCTGGCGCACCTCGCCGGCGGCCACCGAGCTTGAGGTGCAGGCTTGCCGATGGCTGGCCCGGATGCTGGGCCTGGCCGACGACTTCGACGGCCACATCGAGGACACTGCCTCGGCCTCCACCCTGATCGCCCTGGCGGCGGCCCGGGAGCAGTTGGACCGGGAGATCCGGGAGCGAGGGCTGGCGGGCCGCCCCGACCTCCCCGGGCTGCGGGTCTACGCCTCGGAGCAGGCCCACTCCTCGGTGGAGAAGGCGGTCGTCACCCTGGGGCTGGGGCGTCAGGGCCTGCGCGCGATCGCCACCGACGGCGAGTTCCGAATGGACCCCGCCGCCCTGGACCGGGCCATCGCCGGGGACCTGGAGGTGGGGCTGCTGCCCGTGGCGGTGGTGGCCACCGTGGGCACCACCGCCAGCACCAGCATCGACCCCCTGGCAAAGATCGCGGCGATCTGCGCCCGGCACCGGCTCTGGCTGCACGTCGACGCCGCCCACGGTGGCGCCATGGCGGTGGTCCCCGAGTGGCGGGGGGTGCTGGAGGGCGCCGATCGCTGCGACTCGCTGGTGGTCAATCCCCACAAGTGGCTCTTCACCCCCCTGGACTGCTCGGTGCTCTTCAGCCGCCGACCCGACGCGCTGCGCCGGGCCTTCTCCCTGATGCCCGAATACCTCAACCCTCCCGAGGCCCAGGCCGGTCCTGGGATCGGCCAGCGCAACCTCATGGACTACGGCATCTCTCTGGGGCGGCGGATGCGGGCGCTCAAGCTCTGGTTCGTTCTCCGCCACTACGGAAGGGAAGGGCTGGCAGACCGGATCCGCCAGCATGTCCGGATGGCCCACTGGCTCCGGGGCCGGATCGAGGAGACCCCGGGCTGGGAGCTGGCCGCCCCGGTGCCCATGGCCACCGTCTGCTTCCGCCATGCTCCCCCGCACCGGCTGGGTCCCTCCGAGCTGGACGCGCACAACCGCCTGATCCTGAGCCGGGTCAACCAGTCGGGTACCGCCTTCATCTCCCACGCGGTCCTGGGGGGCCGCATCACCCTGCGGGCCTCGATCGGGAGCATTCGCACTGCTCCCGAGGACGTGGCCCTGCTCTGGCGCGAGTTGCAGCGGGCCGCCCGCGACTGAGAGTCGCAGGCCAGGCTTGGCTCAGGCCTGGAAGAGCCCGTCCAGGCGGCGGTAGCGCTCCCGGCGCCGGGCGGGGTCGACGCCCTCCCGCAACAGCCGCTGCAGGCGGGCCTGGAGCCGGGGCCGGAGCAGAGCCGCGGTCCCGTCCCAGTCAGAGTGCGCGCCCCCCTTGGGCTCGGGAACGATCTCGTCGGCGATCCGCCACTCCACCAGGTTGCGGGCCTGGAGCCGGAGGGCCAGGGCGGCATGCTGCTTGCGGCTGGAGTCCCGGAACAGGATCGCCGCCGCCGCCTCGGGGGAGGCGACTGAGAGGAAGGCGTGCTCCAGCACCAAGACGGCGTCTGCCAGAAGGGTCGCCAGGGCGCCGCCGCTGCCCCCCTCGCCGATCACCACCGCCAGGTAGGGCGTGGGCAGAGCCAGCTGTGCCTCCAGGGTCTGGGCGATCGCCCACGCCTGGCCGCGCTCCTCGGCGGCGACCCCGGGATAGGCGCCCGGGGTGTCGATCAAGCTGATCACCGGCAGCTGCAGCCGGGCGGCCAGGGCGAAGAGCCGCTGCGCCTTGCGATAGCCCTCGGGATGGGCCATGCCGAAGTTGCGTCGGCCCCGCTCCTCCAGGGTCCGGCCCTTCTGATTGGCCACCACTGCCACCCGGGTGCCGCCTAGCCGTCCCAGCCCGATGACGACCGCGGCATCGTCCCCTCCCTGGCGGTCGCCGTGGAGCTCGACAAAGTCGTCCAGGCAGCGCTCGATCAGGTCCAGCGAGTAGGGCCGCTCAGGGTGGCGCGAGACCTCGACGTGGGCCCAGGCCTCGGCCAGCTCCTGCGCCGAGGTGCTCCCCTCGGGGTCGCCCGAGCTCATGCGGCGGGCTGGCCGCTGTCTCCGGGCCGGGCCGCCAGAACCGTGAGCAACTGGGACAGCACCTCGCGCAGCTGGCGCCGGTCGACCACTCGATCGATCAGCCCTCGGGCGTGGTGGAACTCGCTGGTCTGGAATCCGGCAGGCAGCTGCTCGTAGGTCGCCTGGGCGATGACCCGAGCCCCGGTGAAGCCGATCATCGCCTTGGGCTCGGCTAGGATCACGTCCCCCAGGGCGGCAAAGCTGGCGATGCTGCCCCCCATGGTGGGGTCGGCGAGGATGGAGATGAAGGCCAGATGGCGTTCCGCCAGGCCGTGGAGGGCGGCCACGCTCTTGGCCATCTGCATCAGGGAGAAGACGCCCTCCTGCATCCGCGCACCTCCTGAAGAGGTGACGCAGACGAAGGGGATGCCGCGTTCGGCGCTGGCTTCTATCGCCCGCGCCAGCCGTTCGCCGACGGCGGTCGAGAGACTGCCTCCCAGGAAACCAAAGTCGAAGGCCGCCAGGCCCACCGGCACCGAGCCGATCCGGGCGGCGCCGCTGAGGATGGCGTCGGGGAGTCGCTGCCGGGCGCGGGCCTCTTGCAAGCGTTCGCCGTAGGGGCGGGTGTCGAAGAAGCCGAGCCGGTCGGCTCCCTCGAGGTCGTGGTCCCACTCCTGGAAAGTGCCGGGGTCGGCCAGCTGCCGGACGCGCTCATGGGCGCTGATCCGGCTGTGGGCGCCGCAGGCCGGGCAGACGTACAGGTTGGCCCGGGCCTCTGCCGCGGTCTGCGCCGCCTGGCAGACGGCACACGCCACCGGCTCCTCGGCGGCGGCGGTGGTGGCCGCAGTCGAGGAGTGGATGGGGCTCGCCGACATCGATTCCTCCCTCGCGAGCTCAGTGCTCGGGCGCCATGGAGCCCGTGGTCGCGCGGGGACCACCGACACAAGCAGAGTCCTGCACCGGTCTCCAAGGTTACGGCCCCCGTAACCAGCCGACCGGTTCGGGTCTTGGAGTCTGCGTGGGCACCTCGTGGGAGAGAGGGGCGCAGCCCCCGGGAGGCAACGGGCGATTCTCTGGGCGCCCGCGAGGCCGCCTGATCGGGATCGGCACCGCTCTGCCCGGCACCCGGGTGAGCAATAGGGACATCGAGCGCTTCCTCGACACCTCCGACGAGTGGATCAGGTCTCGCACCGGTATCCGCGAGCGCCGGGTGGCCGAGCCCGGGACCACCCTGCTGGAGCTGGCCGCCCGGGCGGCCCGGGCCGCCCTCAGCGCCGCTGGCCACGGTGCCGACCGGGTCGACACCGTCATCTGCTCCAGCAGCTCCCCGGATGCCACCTTCCCCTCGCTGGCCTGCCGTCTGCAGGCGGAGCTGGGTTGCCGCCCGGGGGCAGCGTTCGACGTCCAGGCGGCGTGCTCCGGAGCGCTCTACGGCCTGGCGCTGGCCGTGTCCATGATCCAGGCGGGCATGAGCCGCGAGGTCTTGGTGGTGGCGGCGGAGATCTTCACCCGCGTGGTCGACTGGAGCGACCGCGCCACTGCGGTGCTCTTCGGGGACGGCGCCGGAGCCTTCCTGGTGGGGGGCGCCGAGGGCCCGGGCGCGGAGATCCTGCTCACCAGTCTGGGCGCGGACGGCAACGGCGCCTGGGCCCTGGACACGACCGCCGCCCCCACCACCGGCGCCTCAGACCGCGTGGGGATGCCGTCGTACACCGCCGTCCCCCGGGCGCTGGACCGGGTGATCACCATGAACGGCCGCGAAGTCTTCCGGTTCAGCACCAAGATCCTGGAGCAGGTGGTCAGCGGGCTCGCCGCCCAGGCCGGAACCAGCACTCAGGAGATTTCCCTGATCGTGCCTCACCAGGCCAACTCCCGGATCCTCGCCACCGCCGCCGGGCGGCTGGGGCTGCCCATGGAGCGCTTCGCCTGCAACGTCGAACGGATGGGCAATACCTCATCGGCCTCGATCCCCCTGGCGCTGGCCGAAGCCGCCCGCGACGGCCGCTGTGGTGACGGCGAGCTGGTGTGTTTGGTAGCCTTCGGGGCCGGGCTGACCTGGGGGGGGACCCTGCTGCGCTGGCGGCCCACGCCGGTCGTGATCGACGATCCGGCGGCGGCCAGCCCGGCCGTGGCCGCCCGACCCGTCGCCGCCCCCAACGAGCTGCGATCTGCGGAGGGTCCCGATTGAGCGATACCGGCAACCCGGCCACCCGCCGCGTGGCCGTGACCGGGATGGGCGCCATCACCCCCCTGGGGGTGGGGGTGGCTCCCACCTGGGCCGCCTTGCTGGAGGGCCGCAATGGCATCCGCCGCATCCAGGCCTTCGACCCAGAGCCCTTCGCCTCGCAGATGGCCGGCGAGGCGCTGGACTTCGACCCCAGCGACTTCATCGACCGCAAGCAGGTGAACCGGACCGCTCGCTTCACCCAGTTCGCCCTGGCGGCGACCTTGGAGGCGATGGACCAGTCCGGCCTGCGCATCGACGATTCCAACCGGGACCAGGTGGGTGTGATCGTGGGTTCGGGGATCGGCGGCCTCAAGGTCACCGAGGAGGCGAGCAACACGCTCAGCAGCCGGGGGCCCCGGCGGCTCAGCCCCTTCACGGTGCCCATGATCTTGGCCGACATCGCCTCCGGCGAGATCGCCATGAAGGTTGGCGCCTGCGGACCGAATTTCGCTCCGGTCTCGGCCTGTGCCACCGGAGCCCACGCCATCGGTGAAGCCGCGGAGATCATCCGTCGCGGCGACGCCGTCGCCTGCCTGGCGGGGGCTAGCGAGGCCTCGGTGACCCCCCTGGCGGTTGGCGCCTTCGCCGCTATGCGCGCCGTGTCCGAGCGCAACCACGACCCTGAGCACGCCAGCCGGCCCTTTGACAAGCAGCGCGACGGCTTCGTCGTCGCCGAGGCCGGCGGGATCGTCGTCCTCGAGGACTGGGAACACGCCCAGCGCCGGGGAGCGCGCATTCTCGCCGAGGTGGCCGGCTATGGCGCCAGCGCCGACGCCTACCACCTGGTGGCCCCCGACCCCAGCGGGCGGGGGGCGCGCCGTGCCATGACCCGGGCGATGGAGAAGGCGGGCGTCGGTCCGGACGGTGTCGACTACATCCAGGCTCACGGCACCTCCACTCCCCTCAACGACGCCGCCGAGACCCTGGCCGTGAAGCAGGTCCTGGGCGAGGAGCGGGCACGCCGGGTGCCGATCTCGTCGACCAAGTCCATGACCGGGCACAGCCTGGGCGGGGCGGGGGCGATCGAGTCCATCTTCTCGGTGATGGCGCTGCTGGACGGCCGGGTACCACCAACCATCAACTACGTGGAGCCCGACCCGGAGTGCGACCTCGACTACGTCACGGAGGGCGCCCGCCGGCTAGACCCTGAACTGGTCCTCAACAACTCCTTCGGCTTTGGCGGCCACAACGCCTGCCTTGCGTTCCGGCGAGTGCCGTCCTAAGCCTCCTACCAGATCCCTAAACCCACCCTAGCCTGGCGCTTCTGATGCGTGCGACCGCGGCAGACGTGACCGGTCCGCGGGTCGATAATGTCACGCTTCGTACGGTTGACGCTGGCGACCCGGAGCTCGCCGCCGCGCGTGCGGTAGCCGACGTCGCGTTCACTGCCGGCGGTACCGAGAGCGGGTCACAGGGAACCGCCGAACGCGACATGCACCTCGCCGGTCTCGCCCCTGACATGGTGGCTCATCTGCGCGACCGGGCCGCGCCGTGGGCCTGACGATCACCGCGGCCGCCGAGTCGCCCACTGACGGTGTCGTCGCAGCTGACAGCTACCAACCTATGGACGGACTCGCCGAGGTGGTGGGCGTCGCCACCCTGCCGTTCGCGCGGCGTCGCGGGCTGGCCGGTGCGCTCACTGCGAAGCTCGTGCAGCACGCCTTCGGCGCAGGGGTCCGGAGTGTGCCGCTGTCCGCCCAGAGCGAGGCGGTCTCCAAGGTCTACGCTCGGGCCGGGTTCCGGCGGGTCGGGACGGCACACGCCGCCGAACCTGTCCAGTGAGGGGGAGGGCGACGTGTCATCCGGCACTCGGACCAGCGTCGGAACGCTGGACCAGCTGCTCGTTGAGCCCCGCGGGACGCTGAGTCTCCGGGCACGAGCCGGGGTAGTAGTTCATCGTCACGAGGCGTCATAGACAGTGAGTCTGTCGGATGCCATTGGCGACTCTCCCCATGTCGAGGGGCTGGAGGTGGTCCGGCACCGGTCGACGGTCAAACGGCTGGAAGTGGAGGTCCTCTTGCGGGAGGAAGGTGACGTCGCCGCAGCAGGCCCTACTCTTGTTTCCGGAAACTGCGGGGAAGCTCGTTGAGTCCGCCTTTTGACGCGATGTCAGCCTGACGACGCAAGGTCGCTTAGTGACCCGATTGTGCTGATCGTTCGAGACCACTACGAATCGCTTCACCTGGCCCGCAATCTTGGGTCCATAGTAAATTTGCCCCCGGACAGGATAGTTGACCTGCCCTACCGGCAGCGGAGTATTCTCCAACGCAGTTCCGAGGCGAAGCACCGCCGCGAGGCTTAGTTCCACGGCTCTCAGCTCGGCGGGTTCGAGTGAGTAGATTGGGGATGGCTCGAGCCTCTCATGAGGCAGGGCCATGACCAGAGATGGATTGGCCAGTGCGCCAATAACATTCAGAGGAACGGCCAGCGGATCCAGATCTCCAGATCGAGTGACCAGGACACCTCCAGCAGACGCCATGCTGAGGTTCCAGATGTCGTTTGTCAGGATCAGGAAAGCGCCACTGTTGCCGTAGCCTCGCAGGGTGTAGACGGCACCCCGAGATGGGGTCACTCGCCCGGCTTGGGGCGCCTGAGAATTGAATCAGCTAATCCCGTCTGTCCAAGAAGGAGGTCAGCCACGCCGGCGACGGTCGCACGGCGCTCGTCGTCTCCGCTCCACTTGTCATATGCCGCCGCCATTGCCTCCTCCTCAACGCGGCGTCGGCTCAGCTCAGCCCCGACCAGAAGGAGTTTCTGCAGGCGAGCCGCCTCGGAGCGCTGATCGGCCACGCCATATGCCGAGGGGTTCTCGCGCAGCTTTCGAGCGAGTTCAGGTGGGATTGAGATGCTGACCCGGTCCATGAAGCAGATCATGCATCAGCTTCTGCCTCGTGTCAAGGGGCAAACACATGTACGCTCAGGCGCGTCGGGCATGTGGGCCCACCGCCGCTGTCGCTGCCCCGCGGTCGCCCCGCCCCCAACCGGGCGGACAGTACTTGGGGGGGGCGCAGCTCCAAGAGCTCGAGTAGCCAGCAGGCAGCCAGCCAGCGGCCGAGGCGGAGAACCGTCAGTAAAGCGGCGCTCGGGTCGCGGTCGCCGCCTTGATGATGACACCCCCGACTGATCGAGGACGGGGTCCCGTCAGTCCCAATTCGCGTGCCTGTAGTCAGCCCGAACTGAGACAGCGCGTGCCGAGGCGCTTCGGGCCCGGGTGGTCCCTGGAGTTAGCGGATCACATCGGTGGCGTACGTAGCCATTGCCCGGACGACGTCAGCGGGGTTCAGCTGCCCGTCGTCACCGACGGGGAGCCTGCTCAGCTCGCGGAAGTACTGGATGTAGCGGTCGGGAGTGACCGTGCACAGGAACTTTCCTGGTTCTCCGAAGGGGTTGAAGAATGCGTGCGGTGTCCCCGCCGGTACCGCGACGCACGACCCCGCTTCGACGTCAACAGTGTCCGTGCCGGAGGTGAATCTGAGCTTCCCCTCCGTCACGATGAACATCTCGTCGTGCTCCCGGTGCACGTGCGGGGGCGGTCCGGCCGGGCCCGGCGGCACGATGGCCTCGATGAGGCCGAGTCGATGCTGCGTGTGTGAACCGTCCTCGATGACGCGGCAGCGGATCGGGCCGCCGCCGGATTGCTCGCCGCCGTTGGCTGGGGTCACATGGATGGGCATCGGTGCTCCTTGGTGAGGTGGGTTGGGGCGCGGGGCCGGCTATGAGCTGGTCCCCGCGCCCAGGGCGAATTCGTATGAGGCGCGGACGAGTTGGAGAACGACGGCCCGCTCGGCTTCGTCGCGAGGGGCGTAGACCAGGACGATGGTCGCAGGCGCTTGGCCGGTGTGGACGAGGAAGTGGGGCTCGGCCCAGCCCGCGCGCTCCGCCGCCTTCGCCAATGGAACCGGCAAGGAAGCGTGCAGGCTGCAGTCGCCCTGAGCGTGCACGTGGCAGAACTCGTGGCCGATCATGAACGCTTCGGCCGGCCCAGCGGCGCTGCTCTCCTCCAACGTCAGGGCACGGGAACCCTCGACCGAGATCTGGGTGGGTCGGCCGAGCACGTTGGGCCAGGTGAGCGCCTCCGCATAGACGGCATCTACGTGCCCGCCGTCGGCGGGTTGCTGGTCGAGTTGGGACTGGGGAAAGTCGGTGCGGGTCCGCGGCCGCGCCCCGGGACGAGTCGGCAGTTCGGGTCGAACATCCATCACCACACCTCAGCCTGCGAGCCAGAAGAGCTCGATCGGGATCCCGTCCGGGTCGCGGAACGTCACCTGGGCTCGCCGCACCGGCTCCGTAGCCTCGATCAACGCGCCGCGCTCGACACCCATGGCGTCCAGGTGAGTAAGCCATTCGTCGATGTCTTCCCGGCCAGCGACCTGGATCGCGAAGTGGTCGAGCCCGGTGTGGAGCTCGCTGAACATCTTGCGGTCCGCGCTGGGGTGGTGGTCGAGGCCCATGAATAGCGCGGTGCCCGGACGGGTCATCACGATCGTGTAGCCGTCTCCGGTTCCGTGAGGCTCCACGAAGAGGCGGACCAGCCCCAGGACCCTGGTGTACCAGTCCTCGCTGGCGGCGATGTCGCGCACGGTGAGCCCGAGATGCTGGAACCCGGTTACCGTCGGGACGGCCGGGGGAGCAGGGGCGTGGTCGGCTACGGTGGTCATGGCATCCTCCTTGATCGCTGACGAGACTGGCAGTCTCAAATCAAGATGGGCTGTATCATGGACCAAAGGATCCGTCCTGTCAAGGGGTCAAGCCATGGCTAGCTCACACTCCCCCGCGGGGGCCTCTGGTCCCAGGGCCCGGACCTGGCGTCTCCTGCGGGAAGCCGCCCGGGAGTTGATGCGCACGGGGCGCCCGCTGACGGTGCAGGCGGCGGCCGAGCTCGCCGGAGTCTCGCGCGCGACCGCCTACCGCTACTTCTGGAACAACGATGCGGTGGTGCTGCACGCCACCATGTCGTTGGCGGACGATCCGCTCGCCGACCCCGATTGGTCCCCCCTGGCGTCCGCCCCGCCCGGCGAGCTCCCGGCCAGAGCTGCGGACCTCGTGCGCGTGACCGCCGCCTGGGCGTTCGACCATGAGCCTGAGCTGCGCCGGGTGCTCCATCTTTCGCTGGCGCCCAATCGCCAGGCGCTCCCACCGCGGCAGGCCGGGACCAATCGTGGGCGTTGGATCGCCGCGCTTGTCAAAGGCCTGCCCGGGGATGTCCCGCCAGCCGCACGCGACCGTCTCGCCGCCGCACTGATCCCACTGTTCGGATCCGACGCGGTCGTCTGGACCAGCGATATCGCCCTCCTGCCCCGTAACCAGGCCATCGAGCTCCTGGCATGGATGGGGGAAGCCCTCGTCAAGGCGACCCTGGCCGGATGGTGAGGGGCTAACCATCGTCAATCCCTCACTCGCCCCCCACGAGCTAGAGGGGCGACCACCCGCGTGGCTCTGGCCGTGACCCGCCCGGCGGCGGACGACTCTAGGCGCTGGAGCGGGCGGGCAAAGTCGAGATCGAGACCGAAGATCCAGGCGAGCTCAGCGACCCGTTCGGAGGCCGGCCCTTCCCTCGTCATGACCGTTTCCTCGGCCATGCTCAACTCCCCCGTGGCGGGGAGTGTCAAGCATCACCCGAAGTAGCTGTAAGGCCCCAGCCGAAGTCGTGTAGAGCATCAGGCGAAGACGAACTGTCAGGTGTCACCCGACTCACTCATCAAGGGCGGTTTGGGCGCGCTCAGAATTCGGCGGGCAGCCACCTCGCCACCCAGTTCTGCCCTAGCCCTTCGCCAGGCGCGCCCTGAACCCGCCCAAAACCACTTCCGGCAGGCCCCGATGAGCCGAAATCGGCCCATCTGGAGCAACCTTCAAACTCGAACTAAAACTACCGTGGTGCCCGCAGCAGGACTCGAACCTGCAACCTTGGGATTAAGAGTCCCCTGCTCTAACCAATTGAGCCATGCGGGCGAGGACCCTCAGAGTTTAGTTCGACGCCGGCTCCGGGGTACCTCCTCGAGGCTGCTCCTCCCGCCCGGCACTACGCGCCAGCAGGAAGCTGAGCCGAAATGTGGTCAGGTGGTGCGGCGAGCTCTCCATGGAGAGGGTCCCTCCGTGGGCCCGAGCCACTTGGCGCGTCACCGCCAACCCGAGGCCGCTGCCTGGTATCGGTCGGCTCGCCGCCTGCGGTCCGCGGGCGAACTCGGCGAAGATTCTCTGCTCATGCTCGGCGGGCACGCCGGGGCCTTCGTCGGCGACCTCGACCACTGCCAGTGCTCCTTTTCGGCTTGCGCTTAGTCGCACAGGACCCGGGGGTTGGGAGTACTTGAGCGCGTTGTCGACGAGATTGGAAATGGCGCGAGCGATTAACCCGGCACTGCCTTGGATTGGGATGGCGCCGTCCTCGGTTCTGACCTCAAGCGCAAACCCGTTTCCCTCAGCCAACTCGCGGAAGGTCTCCCCTACCTGCCGAACTTCGTAACCTAGGTCAAGGCGAGCCATCGGGAGCCGCTGCTGTTCTAGGTCGCGCGCCCTGCTGAGATCGGCAAGACCCTCCAGGGTAGCGGCGAGCCGAGCCAAGGCCGCTCCTTGCCTGGTGAGGGCGCCGGCAGATTCCACCCGCTCCGTGTCCACCGTCGCCGTAAGTTGGTCCAAGGCTAGCCGAGCGGTGAGCACCGGAGACCTCAACTCGTGGACCAGGGATCCTAGCGATAGGTCATCCACTTGCATCTCGGCCTCCACCCCATCTCCCAGGATGAGGAGGGCTACCCAGCCTCTGGCGGCGCTCAGTGGGAGCACCTCGACTTGGCGGGGTCGGCCGCCAAGCCGTACAGCTAGCCGCGCGCCGGCGCGCCGACCCCCCAGGCTCAGCCTGACTCGCTCCGTCTCGGCGTCCTGGATGAACCCGCGGTCATTGATGACCTCGCCATTGCGGTTCACGGCGTCAAACGCAGGGTTTGAGTAGGCGATGTGCCCTGCAGCGTCGAAGACGGCAATCCCGGCCGAGGTGTTCCAAACGATCTCGCTAGCCACGTCAGACGCGGTGATCGGCGGGGCACTTTCGGCTACGCGCCACCTGCGTGTCATCGTCGAGCGTCGAACTTGTACCCGATTCCCCGCACCGTGTGGACAAAGCGAGGACTGCGGCTGTCGTCGCCTAGGCAATGACGCAGTTCGACGACGGCGTTGTCAACAGCCCGATGATAGACGTCGGAATTTACTCCCCACACTAGGTTGAGAAGCTGCTCCTTTCGAAAGACCTTCCCGGGTTGACCGATCAAAGCACTCAGCAGGGAAAAGAGTCGTGGTGGCAAGGCTACGTCTCGCCCGTCCACCGTGCAGTTCCACGCGTCCATGTCGAGTCGGAGCCCACCGATCTCGACGACGGCTGAGAGTCGGCTGCGGCTTTGCAGTAGGCGTCGCACAACTGCTAAGAGGACTCCTGGGTCCTCATCCTTGCCGACGTAGACATCAGCGCCGGCGCCATACCCGGCGACGCGGTCGTACGCGTCGCTCTTGGCACTGAGCATCACTACCGGGACGGTATTGCCAGCGGCCCGAAGCGTGTGAAGAACCTCGAGGCCATTGACAGCAGGCATGGCGTAGTCGAGGACCATGCAGTCGGGATGGTCGGAGTCCAACCGTTCGAGGGCCTCCCGGCCGCCGCAGGCTGGAAGCACGCGGTAGCCCTGGGCGACAAACAACTGACTCAGTGCCTCCAGGGTGCCTGGGTTGTCCTCAACCACAAGCACGCGGGCCGCCATCACCGCTGATCCGGCCGTAGCTATCCCTCCTCCGCCTAGTGCCCATAGCGTAGCTGCCCTCGGGCTGGCGCGTCTGCGAGGACTGCGAACTGGCTGCAGACACCGGGCAGGATCTAGACGTTTTCAGGGAGTGGCCTGAGCATCCCTCGATCGAGACTGCCTTCCTGGATGTGCCGAAGCCGGGTTGGAGGGAGTTGCAGGGTGTCAGACGCCGAGTTTGCCGGGAGGGTAGAGGGGCTGCGCCTGAGGCAGCCCTCTCAAGTGGAATGGATGTTCTCAACGTTCCGCGGCGACGTAGAGCGCTGCTTCGGCAGGCGACCTGCCGAGGACCGCGCTGATCTGGTACAGGACGTGTTCACCACTGCCCTGACAAGGCTGCACACCTTCCAGGGGGACCGCGAGGCCAGTCTTCGAGCCTGGCTGCGCAGCATCGCCTTTCACCGGTGGCACCACCGCTGGGAGGCGGACCAGGTACGGGCTCGGCACGCGGGCCCGGCCCTGGAGGCGCTCCTCATCGCGTGCCCCAACCACGCCTCCTTCGGGGACCCGCACTCAGACCCTTGCGCCGTCGTCTGCGAAGCAGCTCTGATTCGCTCGGCGCTCACGCGCCTCACCCCCGGGCAGGCTCGGGTGCTGCACGCCCATGTCATCGAGGGTAGAACCACGGCCGAGATCGCGGCCAGCTGGGGAGTGCCCAGGGAGCGGGTGCGAGGCCTCTACAAACGCGCCCTGGCCAAGCTGCGCGCCGATGGGAGCTCGACCTATCTGCGCCCAGCTGCTTGAGTTGGCCAAGGCCCTGCGCAGGGGCCACCTGTAGGGCCCCCCCTTTCCCAAGGGGGTACTCGCGTTGCACAATCGTGGGTGGGAGGTGGCTCGGGCGGGCTACCCAGGGTGATGGGGCGGGGAGAGGGGGCAATAATTGAGACGACGGATCGCACTGATCACGGGTCTTCTGACCTTCTGCGTCGCGCTCGCGGGGTTTCTGTACCTAGGGGTGGTGGCCCAGCGCGGGGACGAAAGGGTTGTGGTGGCAGCCCGGACCATAGCAGCCGGGACGGTCCTGCAGGCGAGTACCCAGGACCTAAGCTCCGTCGGCGCTCTGGTTCATCTCGGTTCGGCCGGCCGCGAAGACGTGATCCCCCAGGCACGTTACCGGGTGGTTGAGGGCGCTGTTGCCCTGGTCACGATACCCAAGGGCGACTTGATCCTGCGGCACGACCTTGCCTTCGGGTCAGGGTCAGCCCTGCGGCAGTTGACCCTAAACCTGGCCTTCGTTCCGCCCTCCCTGACCGCCGGACAACGAGTCGACCTGTTTGCCGTTTCCGGACCACAAACGGGCACCGTCGGGCCTGGCGTCAGTCTGTGCGGCCAGGTCAGCGACGTGGCGTGCGTCGTACCCCTAGCCCAGGACGTAGACGTCCTGGAGGTCGACGCAGGTTCGCACGCCATCAGCATCGCCGTGACGCCTCATCACGTCGCGCCCTGGCTGCTGCTCGATGCTACCCAAGCTATCTGGGCAGTTCCGGCCGGAGCTCTTGCCTGCGAAGGGGCCGAGCAAGCCATCTCCGACCCCTATCAAGCACTTCAGGCGATAGCGGGAGGCTCGGGACCCCAGTGTGGTGGCCCTCTTGCGCCAGCCACGAGGCGGCGCTGAAATGGACCTCCGCTTCAAGCTGAGACGCTCGATGGGCGCCCACCCAGTCGATGGCCGGGATGGACTCAATGGAGGCCTCGGCGGGTCTGGCGTCGTCGTGGCGGTGACGGGTGCTACCGGAGCGCCCGGGCGGACCTTCATCAGCATCAATCTGGCCGCGGTCGCCGCCGCGTCCGGGCTGACCGTCGCCTTGGTTGATGCCGATCCGCACCTAGGCGCAATAGCGGTCCAGCTTGGCCTCAGGGAGGACCGCTCCCTCAGCTTCCTCGCCCACGAGGCTACCCTGCGCCCGGTCGATGACGAACTCCTCACCAGGCACCTCCAGTTGAGCAATGGCGTCGACGTTCTCGCCGGCAGGAGCGTGGCCGCGCCAGGCCACCTATCATCTGCGCCGATCCTGTCGGATACGGTTCGGTTGCTCGCCGCGCGCCACGAACTTGTGGTCCTCGATGCGGGGGCGTTGGTATGCCCAGAGGCGCAGGCTACTGCCTTGGCGAGCCAAATGATCGTCTGGGTGATCGTGCCCACCAGATCGGGTACCGACCTCTTTGATCGGGTAGTCGCGGGGCCCTTGGCTGCCGCCCTGCGCAGCCGACCATCGCTGGCAGTGATCAACAAGGTCGCGACAGGATGCTTACGCGAACCTGAGCGCGCCCTTTCCGACCGATATGGGATGGCGGTCGGAGGTTCTGTCCCGGAGAGCCGTCGTGCCTGCCTCGAAGCGGAGGCCCGAGTCCAGCCGGCGGCGGCTGGAGGTCCACTCGCGGAGCGATTGAGGCACGTAGGGGGGGTGGTGCTTGCGTGCGTCCAGAATGAACTCGCGAATCAATCTCGGCTTACCGTCCCGTCGCCGCCGGGCCCTCGAATGATCGAGCAAACGTGAGCACCGATCAGACACTTTCCGCCTCAGGACCAGACAAGGTCGATCCCATCGACCTAGTCTGGCGCCAGGTGCTGAATCGAGTCCAGGCTCACATCACAGAGCGCCTGTCAGCGCGCGCCGACCCCAGTCTGCTCCAGGAGGACAAGGAGTGGATCGAGAAGATAGTCGCGCAGGAGATCGAGCTTTACCATGCGGCCGCTCCCCATCAGAGTCGGCCCGTGCTGGACAAGGAGGGGTATGCCACCGTTGCGCGTAAGGTCCTCTTCAGCGTTGCTCCACTAGGACCGTTTACTGGTCTGCTCGCCGATCCGATGGTGGAGGAGATCATAGTCAACGGGCCGAAGGAGGTCCTTATAGTCCGCGATGGGGAGCAGATTCCGGCTGGCGTCGAGTTCGCCAGCGAGGCGGCACTTGCGGAAACGGTCCGGCACATGCTGGGCGACGGTGCGTCCCACCTGGACCGGGCGAGTCCGATGGTGACGGCGACCCTGGTAGATGGCTCGCGCCTGAACGCCGTTTTGCCTCCCATCGCACAACCCATGGCCGTGACCATCAGGCGACACCAACTGGCTCGCTTCGGTCAGTTGACCGACCTTGCGAAGGTCGGAACCATTCCCTGGGAGTTGGTGCCCGTACTACAAGCGGCCGTGCGCGCTCGCCTGAATCTTGTCGTCGCCGGGGCAACAGGGAGCGGGAAGACGACCCTCCTGCGCCTGCTCATCTCCGAGATTCCGCGGGTTGAGAGATTGATCACTATTGAAGACCAGCGAGAGCTGCATATCAGGACGTCGGATGGTGGTAGGCCAAACACGATCTCTATGGAGGCGAGGGAGCCGAACACCGAGGGGCGGGGAGAGGTCACGATTCAACAGTTGGTACGCAACGCACTGCGTCAGCGGCCAGATCGCATATTCGTGGGTGAATCGCGCGGAGCCGAGGCACTGGATGTTATCGATGCGATGGGCACGGGACACGACGGGAGCGGGACCACCATACATGCCAACAGCGTCCGAGACGCGCTGGCTCGACTGGCTGCCTTGGTACGGAGGCACCCAGCCCAAATGCGGGCGGACCCGGGAGCCGTGGCGCGTGAGCTGGCGGCAAAGGTGGACATGGTGGTGCACCTGGGCCGCTTCCGGGGCACGGACGGGCGGGATCGAAGGGTACTAACCGCACTCGGGATGGTGACCGGCCAGGTCGAGGGGGAGACGCCCGTGGTTGAGGACGTGTGCCGCCTCGATCGGGCCAGAGGGGTGTGGTGCTGGCCCAGAGGGCGCCTGGATGATCTGCCACCGAAGCTGGCGGACAAGTTCGAGTCGGCGGCCATCGACCTTGGTGGTGTTGTCGGGCCTATGGGAGACCGCAAGGTCGCGGTGTAGCGAGTGCTTCCGGGGGCAGTGATACTGGCGGCGGCCGGCGCGTTGGGCGGCACGGTAGCGCTGGCTAGTCTGATGTGGGGGCCAGCACAGCGGGCTACGTGGCCAGGCGGCTTAGGCGGTCGGAGCGCCCGAGTGCTGCTGAAGCGTTGCTGGCTCCCAGCGGCCGGGGCGACCATCGGTGGGCTGGTTGCGTACGCCGTGCTAGGCCTCGTTGCTCCTGCGGCCGTAGTTGCCGTTCTCTGCTGGAGCATGGTTCAAGGAGGTGGCGCCCTGCACCGAGCACGGAGACGGGCGCGCTTGCAGGTATCACTGCTAACCATGGTCGACCTCTTGGCTCAAATGCTTCCTGCAGGACACGGAGCTCGCCAGGCTTTAGCAGTCCTCGCCGAAAGCGGCCCTCCTGATCTCCGCACCGAGCTGCGAGTGGCAGTAGCCAGGCTCGACCACATGTCCCTGGAGAACTCTTTACGCATGACGGAGCGAAGTCTGGGTGAACCAATCTTCACGCTGGTGGCCGCCACGCTGATCGTAGGGAGCCGGTCTGGTGGCCGATTGTCGCCGTTACTCAAGGAACTTAGCCGAGCCGCCCACCAGATTGAGTCCGTTCAGGGGCAATTGCGTGCAGAGCAGGCTCACGGTCGCCTAGGCGCCCTTGTAATAGGCGCGATGCCATTTGTCTTGCTGGCGGCTCTGCGTGTCGTGAATCCACAGTACTTAGCGCCCTACGGCAGCGCCGGCGGTCAGCTTGTGTTGGCGGCGGCGCTCACGGTGATCCTTGTCGGATACCTCTGGATGCTCAGGATCCTGCGGCTTCCGGAGCCTGACGTCCTTCCCATCGCACGTGATGGAGACCGACCCCGCCCGCGGCATGGTGCGCTAGCGAGGTCAAGAGGGTACGGAACAGGCTACGAAGACAAGACAGCGAACGGGTCAACCGCGGGCACTCCGGTCACGGTCGCGAGGCGCGAGAGTGGCTGACTGGCCATGGTCCGTTGTGGCCATTGTGGGGGCGTTCGGGCTGGCCTTGGTGACCGGGGCCGCAAGCGCAGCCTGGCCACGGCGGCCGACGGTAGCCAGCTGGCTGCAGGCACGCGAGTCCCAGCGCTTGACACCAGCGAGCGATGCAGCAAGGTGGCCCGCGCTCCGTCCCAGATGGATGGTGCGACTGTGGGTCAATGCGGTAGGAGCCATACTCCCGGACTCACTGCGACAGCCCTTGCTGAGGAGGCTTCGCGCGGCTGGCATCGACGCAACTCCTGACGATGCCGCGAGCCTGGTAGGGGGGGCGTTGCTGGCGTTTGGGATTGTGGGCGCAGCGTTGGTATGGATGGGGTGGCTCGACCCCAGCGTCGCAGTCTTGTTGGCTTTGACCGCCCCGGTACTGCTGTCACTCCATCTGGAGCGCCGCCTAAGAGGCAGGCGGCGAGCCATCACCGATCAACTCCCAATCCTCGTCGACCTAATGGCACTGGAGCAGGGCGGTGGTGGAATCGGGGCTCGCGCCGCGATGGAATCCGTGGTCTCCCAGCTGGGCGGGGAGGGAGCCCGCCTGCTTAGGGCGTGTCTGGCCGCCTCTGCCACCCCGGGGACGCCGAGCCTCGATAAGCAATTAGAGCGGGCTGCTGGAGAGTTGGGCGTCCCTGAACTCGCCGCGTTGGCGACGTTCGTCCGCGTTCAGCGCGAGGAGGGCGTGGCCGCCAGCTCCCCTCTCGGCCAGCTCGCCCGAGGACTGCGCGACCGCCAACGCGATGAGCTGATGGCGCGGGGTCGGCGCGCCTTAGTGACGATGCTGCTGCCCGTCGCCCTCTGCATTCTGCTTCCGTTCGTGGTCATCGTCCTCTACCCCGCTCTGGAGCGGCTCTCGCGGGCCTTCTCATGACAGACCGTCGGGAGCGTGGCCAAGCGATGGTGGAGATGGCATTGGGTGTCGCCCTCTTTCTCGTGGCAACGCTGGCAGCGACGCAGCTGGGGTTGTCAACCTTTGCCTCGGAAGGAGTTCAGAGTGCGGCTTTGGCCGGAGCCCGAGCGGCCTCAGCCGGGCCGCTGCCGGGAGAGCCGCTGGCACGACTGATCCAAGGTCAGAGTGCCGCGGTTGAAGCCATCCGAGCGGAGGTGCTTGGCTTGGGGCGAGCGACGGCGTGCGGCACCACACCGGCGTGGCGGGAGGACTGTGGCCCTCCTCAACAGTGCGTACGCTACGCAGGCTCGGTACCGGACATGGGGTCGCTGGGACCCTGCTATGCGTCATCGCTCGCGCCCGGCGCCGCGGACCTCGGTCCGGCACCCGGGCAGCTTGACGGAGCACAGAATCCCCGCTGTGCGACTGGAGGCTGCTTCGGTTCGGCAGGGTCCATGCGCCCCTGTCTCGGCCCGACGGGTCAGGGGATCGTCCGGGTGTGCCTGGCATACACGAGCTGGCCACCGCGCATGGTCGACATATGGATTCGCGGGACCTTGAGGAGCGTGGTGCCCCTCGTCAGTTCCGCGGGTCTCGACGCCGTGCCGGTCAGCGTGAAGCTGCGCTTGCAGGTCGAGGGGCTCACCTCGTGATGTCCGGGCGTCCCGGGCGGCGGCGAGGGCAGGCCCTGGTCGAGCTGGCCCTTGTGCTCCCAGTGCTGCTACTACTCGGGTGCGGCGCCGCTGCCATCGTCCAGCTGGCCAAAACACAGCTGGCAATGGAGTCGGCGAGCACCGCCGCCGCGCTGGTGGGCGCTCGCGGCGTCGATGCGGAGCAGGCGTGCAGTGACATGCATCGTGAACTGATGACCGTGGTTGATGACAACCGAGGATTGCTCCGCGGGTCCCTCCTCGACCCACTGGACGGAGCGTGCGTCGGGCCGCTACCCAGTACGTCGTCCCTACGGGCACGTCTCGGAGGGGGCTCCTACGTACTCTGGTTTGGTTATGGCGCTGCTGACGATTCGTTCTGCCGAGTTGGGGGTGGGGCGGCTGCTGCAGGCCCGACCGACGGGGACATTTTTGTAGCCTTCGCCTATCGGCCGGACCTCAGTTGGATCCCCCTGGTGGGCGGGTGGCTCTCTCCCCGATTGGTCTCCAGTACGACGGACAAGGTGGAGCCCTTCCGCAGCCGCGACCCTGGCCAGGACCCCACCGGGGACGAGTGCTGAGGCGGGCCGGTGAGGAATCGTTCCGTCTCGAACCGACGGTCTGGCCAGATCTTGCCCCTGTTTGCCCTCCTGCTGGCGCTTCTGCTGCTGCCGGTGGCCGGTCTCGCGGTCGACGGGGGCACGCTGGTGTCTGACCACGCCACGCTGGTAGGCGCTGTCCAGGCTGCCGCGGAGGCCGGGTCACAGGCACTTGACGTGACTGCTCTCACTAATCGGGACACCTACGCGCTGTGCGCGATCCCGGACGGTGGAGAGGACTGCGGTAACGGAATCGGCAGCGTGAGCGACTTGATCGAGACCACTCTCGCGGCAAGCTACCCCTCCCTGGGGAGGACCTGCACACTGGTACCGCTTTCGGCGATCGCCGGGGCTGGCAGGACTGGGCCCGGATGCGACTACGCTCTGCTTGCCGACTGTCGAACAGCTAACTCTGGACCGCGACCAGCGCCAGATCCGCTAGCCGCGGCCGGGGTTGAGGTGGCGGCGTGGAACACGGTGGGCTTGCCTCTACTGGCCTTCGGCGCATGGAAGCGGGTGGCGGTGCGTGCCACTTCGGACTCGTGGCTGGAGCACGGGTTCGGTCCAGCCTCTGCGCGCGTGGGCTCGGGGCCAATCCAATGCTGAGGCGGCCCCCGGACGACACGGCCGGGGCGACCTCTGAAGCGCCAGAGCTCCCGCCAATCGTACCTCCGCCGGAGGTTGCCCCGGGACGAGCTGCTGGAGCCTTGCTGTGGACGGAGAGTTCGGGGAGCGACGTGAGCGGGATCACAGTGCGACACCCACTGCTGGTCCTGGCTCAGGAGCCCCCGCGCAAGGTACACAAGTCTGCTAGCCCCCGCGGCAGACTCATAAGGAGATTCCGCGATCCGAGGCGCCGAGGGTCGGACACTACCGACCCTCGTTTACCCATGTCGACCAGTGTCGCCGGTCTCCGAGGATCGCCGATGGTTGTGGTCGTCGCCGCGGGGCGGGGCGGCAGTGGGCACACCGAACTCGCTCTCAACTTGGCGACGATCCTTCGTCTTGGGGCGGGCGACGACGAGGCCCAGGTGCTGCTAGTGGACTCCGACCGGACATGCCCCGGTGTCGACCTGCGGCTCGGCGCCGCTAACCTTGACCAAGATCGGGCGAGTGAGGCACGCCTTGATCGTGTTATGGCACGGCTGGCGGAGCTCGCCGAGAGGCGACTCCAGTTGAACTCACTGCTGTGGGAGCAGCCGGGAACCGGTATCCGAGCACTCTTGGCACCGGCGAGGTATGAACTGTGCCAGTCGGTGGGGAGCGAGCACTTGGACTACCTTCTCACCTATTTTCTGGCTCCGACCTTCGACGCCATCGTTGTAGACCTCGGCTCGATCCCCTACATCTCCGAGGATGCCACACTCCCCTGGGCGCACTTCTGGCTGCGGACCGCCCAGACCGTACTGATACCGACGCTGCCCCGGATGGGTCACCTTCGCTCGGCCAGGGAGTCGGAGGAGAGGCTGCGCCGAATCGGCGTGAACCGGGTCCGCTTTATTGTGGCCGAGCCAGCAGGCAGCGGCGGGTTTGAGTTGGCCCAGCGCTATCTCGGCGAAGGTCGAGTTGCCGGGCAACCATGGCTGCCTGCCTCCGTCACCGAAGCCGTCCGGACCTTCCGGTCGCTTGTCGAGGTGGACCAGACCGCTGCTCGTGCTATCCACGCCTTGGTCCCGGACCTGGTAGCTCCGGTTCGGGGTAGCGACTGAAGTGTTTCCAGCGCGCCTTTTGAAGAGCGCTGGGCTGCTCGGAGCTGACGACGAGCGCGGCGTTGCCGAGGCGACCAACCGCCTGCGGCAGACGGTTGACGGAATCGAATCCGCGATCGCCGCCGGTGATGATCTCGAACTGGCTCGCTATCTGGCCTCTCCCGCGCTGGGCCAGCTCTTGGCGGTGACTGCGGCATTTCGCGCCAAGCGGGCTACTTGGCTGCCGGCTCGATCGGGGTTGCGGTGGACAGAATCGAGGCGGCCGCCCGAGGCGGCCGGAAGGTTCTGGCTGACAGTCCGCTTCGAGGACAGAACTCAGGCCCTGAGTGCGGGCGATCGTCAGACAGCGCCATTGCTCTCTCATCAGCTGGAGCTCGAGCTCGACACGTCACGGACACCCTGGAGACTGTGCCAGGTGGTGACCCTCCCGCTGGACTGACCCGCTGGCTTGGGCGACTCCGCGCTCGTGGCGAGGAGGTGGCGGCGACGGGCCAGCAAGCCTATGGCGGGGTAAGAGCGGCAGAGGGTCAGCGGCTCGGCCGTTCTGCAGCTGGGTCGCCCTCCCTACCGACCGACGCCAGCCGGCCCACTAGATCGCCGACCGCGCCTCCGACGACGACGGTCGCGACGACGGCCCCGAGCACCAGGGCCGAGACCTGGGCGCGAGGAGGCCGTCCGCCATACATCGAGGAGTGCGCCATGTGGGACAACAGGCCCATTCAGAGGCCGCCCGTCGTGCCCAGGCCACCATCTGAGGAGATTGGGGCGGCGATGCCATCGGCGCAACGAAGAACGGGGATTCGACTTCGATCCGGCTCTGGCATACTCGGCGCCTTGACCAGCGAGCGCCTTCCGACCAAAGGTCCGGTCTTCGCCCGGACGCCTGCACCAGGCGTCGCGATCCACGGAGGATGAAGTGGTAGTCGATGGCTGAGCCCCCGCCGGGAACGTCGCTGCCGCCTCCCCTGCCGCCCGAGCCATCCGCCTGGCTGGGGTGGCGACGGCGCGGGGACATCCGCGCCTCCGATTCCGACCGCGAGGAGACGGTAACGGTCCTGACCGAGCACCACCTTCAGGGTCGGCTCTCCTCCGAGGAGTTGGGCGAGCGGACCCAACTCGCCTACCACGCCAAGACCCGCGGGGACCTGGCCCAACTGGTGAGGGACCTGCCTGCGCCCAATCCGAGTCCGCTGCCGGTCTGGGGCAGCATGCGCGGCTTGCGACCGGGCGGCCCCTTCCCCGGTGTCGGCTACGCTGGTTTCTGGCCTCGAGCCGGTGGCCTCTGGATCGACGTTCTGGCCATCGGGGGGGTCACGGCGGCCATGCAACCCCTGACTGGGTCCACCATCGGGGCGGTCGGCGTCGGGATCCTGCCGATCGTCTACTTCATCGCCCTCTGGGCCACCACTGGGCGCACCCTGGGAATGTGGCTAACCGGGGTGCGGGTGGTCCGCCAGGAAGACGGGGGCCGGCTAGGTCTGGGCCGGAGCCTGGCCCGGATGGCGGGATACCTCCTCAATGTCTGCACCGCCTTCGTCGGATTCGCTTGGGCTGGCGTGGATCGGCGTAAGCAGGGCTGGCACGACAAGATGGCCGGCAGCCTCGTGGTCCGCCGGCTTCGTTGACCTGCTCCCCGTTGGCTCCGGCGCGGGCCAGTGGACCTCGAAGCGGCGGCCCAAGCGCCCCAGCCCGGCCAGCAAGGGGATCCCCAGGGCCAGCACCAGCAGTGCATTGCCGACGGCTCTGAACGAGTCATACCCGAGCGACGTGAGGGCGTAGTAGCCGGCGAAGTGGCGCAAGGCCGTCAGCGGTGGCAGACCCGGGTGCCAGCCCAGGCTGGGGGAACTGAAGAAGTAGGTCCAGTTCCAGATGTCCATCACCACGCCGAAGGCGAATCCGGTGACCACGCCCACTCCCGCCAGGACCAGCGCGTCGACTCGAGTGGGCCCGGAGCCTGCGCGCGCCCGACCCGCCAGCCCGGCAGCGGCACCGACCCAGCCCAGGGCGAAGAGCTGGTATGGGACCCACGGGCCCAGCCCGCCGGTGACGAGCGCCGACACCAGCAGCGAGCAGGCGCCGAGCAGGAAGCCAAAGCTGGGACCCAGGACGTAGCCGCCGCACAGGACCAGCAGGAATATCGGATTGAACCCGCCAATCCCGGAGACCAGGGTGGCACGCAGGCCGGCGTCGGTGGCGCTGAGCGCTGCCAGGAGCGCCAGCCGGCGCGAGTCCAGGCGCCGGGTGCCCACCTCCAAGGCCAGGAGGCCACCAGCCGTGCCCAAGCCGACCGCCAGCGCCGCCACGGGGCTGGGCGCCGCCAGCCCCGTGAGGGGCCAGAGGAAGAGCCCCGCCCCCGCCAGCGAGATCAGGAGCAGGATCACGTTGATACCACTTCGTGCAGCCGGCCCCGCTCCAGGGCGACCAACCGGTCAGAGATCTCCTGTGCGAAGTCCCAGTCGCTGGTCGCCACCAGCACCGCGGCCCCCGCAGCGGCCAGTCGGTCCAGTACCGCCCGCAGTCGGGCCCGGGAGTCGGAGTCGATCCCCCGGGTGGGCTCGTCGAGGAAGACCATCTCGGGGCCGCCGACCAGGATCGCGGCCAGGGCCACGCGCTGTCGCTGGCCGGAGCTGAGATCCCGGGGGTCGCGGTCGGCCAGTGCGCCGAGGGCGAACTCCTCGATGATTGGCCCGGCGGGGCAGCGAAGTCCGAGCCAGCGGATGGTCTGAGCCACCTCCGCCAGGGCGGTCGGTTGGTGGAGCAGGGCGCCCGGGTCCTGGGGCAGGTAGGCCGCGCGGCCCGGGCCCCGTCGAACGGAGCCGGCCAGCGGCTGGAGAAGGCCGGCGGCGGTGCGCAGCAGGGTGGTCTTGCCGCTGCCGTTGACGCCGGTCAGGCCCAGGATCTCGCCTCGATGGCACCGCAGGTTGACTGGGCCGGCTATGGGCAACCGGTGTCCAATCGCAGCCTCGCAGAGCTCCCAGGCGGCCTCGCCCGACACCCGCTGGGGGACCCGCCGGCTGGCGCCCTGCGGGAGCAGGGCGTTGGCAGCGATCCGGCCCCCCTCGAGGCACACCACGGCGCCGGGGCGCTCGCCCGCGCTGAGCTCGCGGTGTTCGGCCAGGACCACGGTCCGCCCTTCCCGGACCAGACGCCGGCATTGCGCGTGGAGCAACTGGACTCCCCCTGGGTCGAGCTGCGAGGTCGGTTCGTCCAGGACCAGGAGCTGCGGGTCCATGGCCAGGGCGCCCGCCAGCGCCACCCGCTGGCGCTCGCCGCCCGACAGCGAGGTGAGGGTCCTCTCCCGCAGATGCGAGACGCCCAGGGCCTCCAGGCTCTCGTCGAGCCGCTGGCGCACGACCGGTGCCGGGAGGCCCAGGTTTTCCGGCCCGAACGCCACCTCGGCCGCCACGCGCCCCAGGACCGACTGGGCCTCGGGTTCCTGGAGGACCATTGCCACCCGGCGCGACAGCTGGCGGGGCGAACTGGAGCGGAGGTCTTGGCCGAGGATGGTCGCCCGGCCCCGGGCGCGCCCGCCGTGGAAGTGGGGCACCAGACCATTGAGGGAGCGCAGGAGCGTGCTCTTGCCACTCCCGGAGGCACCCCTCACCCAGGTGAGACCCGGTTCCAGGGTGAGCTGTAGATCACACAGCGCCTCGGCCGGGGCTCCCGGGTAGGCGTAGCCGAAGTCGCTGAATCGGGCCGATGCGCTCATCGCCGTGCGGCGGGAAGGTAGAGCAGCAGGCAGAGGAGGCTCGGCCCCGGCGCCATGGCGGGCGCGCTCAGGTCCGGGTACGGCTGCCAGGTGGGCACTTGGCCGAGGACCAGGGCGGCCACGAAGCCGCCAATCGCCAGCAGGGCGGAGCCCGCTACCACCCGGTCCCAGGCGGACCAGCCCTGGCCGATCAGGCTGGAGCGAGGCCCAGAGCCGAAGGCCCGCGCCTCCATCGCTTCCGCCAGCAGCACCGAACCCTCGACCGCGGTCAGGACCGCGGGCACCGCCACCGCCGACCAGGAGCGCAGCCCCCGCGGGCGCCAGCCGCGGAAGCGCTGGGCCTCACGCACCGCCACCACGCTCTGTCCCAAGCGAGGCACCAGGGTCATCGCCGCTCCGAGGGCGACGGCGCTCCGAGCCAGGGCTGCGGGCAAGGCGGCGACCAGCTGAAATGGCTCGATCACCAAGGACATGCCCACGCCCGCCAGGCAGCACGCCGCCAGCCCCAGCGCGAGGTCGAGACCGTAGACCAGGCCCTCCAGGGTGAGGACGCCCCCGAAGCCGGGCAGCCAACCGGGCAGGCGAAGCAGCACATCGGCGCCGGTGTGACTAAGTCCGAAGTTGAAGGCGACCGCGAACGCCGCCAACGCCCCCACCCCCCAGAGCACCGGTCGGAGCCTGGTCCCCGGGCGGTGGCGGCTGCAGACGACCGCCAGCGCAGCTCCCAGACACAAGGCCCTCAGCCAGGGGTCCTCGGAGCCCAGGCTGAGCAGCAGGACGGCGGCGACCCAGCAGGCCAGCGCCCGGGGGTGGATCGCTCAGGCCCCCGGCGGTCGG
>JBOHUM010000098.1:0-6870 GCA_050734515.1 Candidatus Dormibacteria bacterium | reverse complement strand
CCGGTTGTTCCGCCAGGAGCACCGCCGGGTAGCCATGTCCGGAAGGGATAAGCGCTGAAAGCATCTAAGTGCGAAGCCCACTCCAAGATTAGATCTCCCACCGGGTTAACCGGGTAAGACCCCAGGTAGACCACCTGGTTGATAGGCCGCAGGTGTAAGAGCAGCAATGCTTTCAGCTGAGCGGTACTAATCGGTCGAGGGCTTGACCACTCTCTCCCACACTGTTCAGGGGCGTGCCTCGGGTATGGCAGGCCGCCAACGCGCGCGTTCTGGCCATGTGATTGAGTGGGTCGGTCTCGACCGACCACTCCTCATCGCCAGTTAAGGAGATCCGGTGACGATAGCGACGGGGAAACACCTGTTCCCATTCCGAACACAGCAGTTAAGCCCGTCTGCGCCGATGGTACTGCCCTGGAGACGGGGTGGAAGAGTAGGTCATCGCCGGGTCTCTTTTTCTTTGCCCCGGCCGAGTGGCTACTCCTTAGGGCCGACCGCGATGTGTACCGGCTCGGCTGAGTTTGGCGCCGGCCGGTCCTGGTTGCGCTCGTCGCTGCCGTCGGCGGGGAACATGCCCCAAAGGTAGTAGCCGGCCACGGCGACCATCAAGACGTTGTCGAATCCAAACATGAGCAGTCCGCCAAGATGCTGGTCGCCCAGCGGGCTGATGCCCAAGGACTCGGTGCGGTGCAGATAGAAGTGGTAGACGGGGGCTGGCAGCAAGGCAACCGTGAGTCCCACCACCACGGCGGGGAGAGCACCCGCGGTGAGGTAGGCGACCTCGCCCAGGGGGCCCAGGTTCCAGGGCTCGTCGGGCCGGTGCAGGACGACCGCCCACCAGAAGATGAGGCCCACTCCGAGGAAGCTCAAGTGCTGGAGGACGTGAATCAGCTCATGGGTGAGGGCGAAGTCGAAGAGCGCAGGCACGTGCCAGATGGTCAGGACGGCCAGGTACGCGCTTGCGGCAAAGAGGGGCTGCACCAGGAAGCGGAGCGCTGGGGCGACCCGGCTGTGCAGCACGGCGTCGACCGTGGCATCGGGGAGTCCCAAGATGAGGAGCGGAGGGGCGACCATCGCCAGCACCAGGTGCTGGACCATGTGCACGCTGAAGAGGTAGCGGTCGCCGACGATGTCAAGGGCAGACTCGAGGGCAATCAGGGTGACCAGCACACCAAGAGCCCAGGCCAGTGACTTGAGACCGCGGCGGGTTCCGGGTAGGAGCGGGTAACCGAGCAGCGCCAGGCCGCACGCCACCCACACCGAGGGGTCGGCCTCCCACTGACCGAGCCAGCTGAGCCAGCTCAAGTCGGGGCGGCCCTCACTTCTCGCCCGGGCCGGGCTCCTGGGCGGCGGCCTGCTCGATCCGATAGCGGGCCACTTCCGCATCCGCCCGGCGCTCGTCGTCGCGGAGCCACTGCAGGACTGCCACGTCGAGCATGATCTCGAACGGGATGGCCGCCGGCACCCAGGCGATACCTGCTCCCCACTCCTGGTCGGTCACGGCTGAGATGCCTCCCGGGCGGGAGGCGAGGTGGCTGTAAGGCGCGTACCACGCCTGGCCCGAGAGCCCCAGGGAGAAGGCCACCACCCACATCACGGCGGCGCCGCTGACCAGGTAGCCCGCCAGGGGCCAGGTGGGCAGCTGCCGCTTCAGGGGAGCGCTGTCGACGACCTGTGACCAGTAGATGACCCCGGTCAGCAAGAGGGTCAGGTGTTCGAGGTCGTGGAGCCAGGCGTTGCTCAGGGCGAGGTCGTAGAGCGCCGGTAGGTGCCAGACCCAGAACCCCAGCGCCAGGCTCGCCACCCCGACCAGCGGCAGCCGGAAGAAGTGGCCCGTGGCCACGACCCGGGGGCGCTGGAAGAACGCGAGCCCCCGGGGCGCGATCGCTCGCCGCCAAGAGAGGGGCAGCCCGCGCCACATCGGCAGCCACGGGGCCCCGACCACGATCAGGGGCGCCACCACCACCTGGAGCAGGCAGTGCTGCACCATGTGGACCCAGAAGAGGGAGAGGGAGAGGTAGTCGATCGGAGATTCCAGGGCGATGAGCACCAGTGCCAGACCGGTGTAGAAGGCGACTGCCCGCCAGTAGTGCGCTCGGCGGCTGGCGGGGCGATCTGCCCAGGCGATCCGGCGCCGGCCCCGCCAGAAGAGCCAGCCGCTGAGGAGTACCGGGATCCAGACTCCGGGCTCGAAGGAGTAGCCGTAGAGGTGAACCCAGGGCGCCCACAGGCTCACCGGTGACCCTCCGTCGCTACTCGGCCCCAG
Source organism: Candidatus Dormibacteria bacterium (assembly GCA_050734515.1). Taxonomy (GTDB): domain Bacteria; phylum Chloroflexota; class Dormibacteria; order Aeolococcales; family Bog-877; genus Bog-877. The sequence goes on along the minus strand of JBOHUM010000098.1, from coordinate 4,607 downwards.
AGGGGGCGCATCACCGCCTCCGAACCCCGCGCCGGCGGCCCCGGCACCAGCTCGGGGAAACGCTCATAGGCTGGCTCCCTCCGCCCCCCGCCGCAAACGTGCCCTGATCGCTGGCCAGGGGAAAAGTCTACTCGTCCGTCGAGTTCGCGCCTGCCGGCACGGGGGGCCGTGGCGGGGGCACCGGAGGTGCTTGGGCGCGCCTCGCCAGCCGCTGGGGCGGGGCCAGCAGTGCCGCCCGCAGCTGCCCGCAGGCCGCATCCGCCTGGCGCCCCCGAGAGAAGCGGATGGTGGCCCGAGGCCCGATCCTGGTGGCAAAGTCCCGGCAGGCCGCCTCCGGGGGTGCACCGAGCTGGCTGTGGGGGATGGGGTTCATCGGGATCAGGTTGACGTGGGCCTCGATCCGGTCGGCGAGCCGGCGCAGCTGAGCGGCGTCCTGGGCACTGTCATTGACGCCGGCAATTAGCACGTACTCCAGGCTGACGCGCCGGCCGGTGCGGGCCCGGTAGCGGGACGCTGCCGCCTCCAAGTCCGCCAGCGGGAAGCGCCGGTTGAGGGGCACCAGCCGGTCCCGGAGCCGGTCCTCGGCGGCATGGAGGGAGATCGCCAGGGTTACGGGAAGCCCTTCGCCGGCCAGACGGTCGATCTCGGGCACCAGCCCACTGGTGGAGACGACGATGCGGCGCCAGGAGATGCCCCATTCCCGGAGCAGGCGCAGGGAGCGCACCACCGCCTGGTAGTTGTGCAGGGGCTCGCCCATGCCCATGAAGACCACATTGGAGGGAGGCCCAGCGCCGGAATTGGCCCAGAGGGCGGCGACGATCCGCACCTGGTCGACGATCTCGGCGGCGCTGAGCTGCCGGCGCAGTCCCAGCTGGCCCGTGGCGCAGAAGACGCAGCCGATGGCGCAGCCCACCTGGGAGCTGACGCAGACGGTGTGCCGGGCGCGGCCCCGGGAGCTGCCCGGGTGCCGGATCGCCACCGTCTCCACCTCCTGGCCGTCGTGGGCCCGGAGCAGGAGCTTGTGGGTCAGACCGAGGTCGGCGCCGCGATCGCCCGCCGGGGAGAGGCTGAGGTAGCTGACCTCGGAGCTGAGCATCTCCCGCAGCCGCTGGGGCAGGACGGCCATCGCCTCAAAGCCGGCGACACGACCCAAACGGGCCTGTTCCCGCACCTGCTGGGCGCGATAGCCCGGTTGGTGGTGTTCGAGCATCCAGGATCGGAGCTCCTCGAGGCTGAGCTCGCCCAACTCCGGCGAGGCCGTCAGCGGCCTCCTCTGATCAGGTCCATGAACTCGGCGCGGGTGCGGGCGTCGCGGCGGAAGATCCCGGTCATGGAGCTGGTCACGGTGCGGTTGCCGGGGCGGCGGACCCCGCGCATCATGGTGCAGAGGTGGTCGGCCTCGATCACCACCCCGACCCCGCGGGGCGCCAGGTATCCCTGAATGGCCTGGGCGATCTCGCTGGTCATCCGCTCCTGCACCTGGAGGCGCCGCGAGAAGGCGTCGACCACCCGGGGCAGCTTGCTCAGGCCCACCAGCCGTCCGTGGGGCAGGTAGCCGACGTGGGCCACCCCGAAGAAGGGCAGTAGGTGGTGCTCGCAGAGGCTGTAGAAACCGATGTCCCGGACCAGCACCAGTTCGTCGTAGTCCTCCTCGAAGATCGCGGCGCCCAGGATCAGGTCCAGGTCGGCGGAGTAGCCCTCGGTGAGGAAGGCCAGGCTCTCGGCCACCCGCCGGGGAGTGGAGCGGAGGCCGGGTCGGCGGGGGTCCTCGCCAATTGCCTCCACCAGCTGACGCACCGCGGCCTCGGCGCGGGGTCCGAGCGAGGGCTGCTGGGCTTCGGCGGGTTTCCCGCGCGGCTCGATCTCCGATGAGCTGGAGTGGATCACGAGCCGATTCTCTCAACCCCACCGCCCTCGGGCCGGTCCAGACCCGCGGCCGCCTTCTGGGTGCGCTCCCAAAGCGCTCGGGCCGCGGCGGCCCCGCTCTCCAGGCAGGCGGCCACGCCCACCCCCCCGAAGGCGGCGCCGCAGAGCAGGACCGGTGCCGGGAGCTGCCCGCAGGCCTCGGCCACCGCCTCTCGCCAGCCCAGGTGGCCGGCTCGGTACTGGGGCAGGGCCCCGTGCCAGCGCTGGATCCGGACCTCGATCGGCACCTGGGTGAGCCCCAGTATCCGGCGCAGCTCCAGGTGGACCGAGGTCACCAGGCTCGTGTCGTCGAGCGCCAGGGCCGACTCATCGCCGGCCCGGCCCACCGAGGCCCTGAGGAGGGTGAGCCCGGGACGGCGGAGCTCCGGCCACTTCCGGTCCAGGTAGGTGCAGGCGGTCACCAGCCGGCGGGCCCCGTCCGCCACCAGGAAGCCGCTGCCGCGCAGCTCCCGGGTCAAGGCGTCCTCGCGGTAGGCGAGGGTGACCGTGGCCACCGAGGCGTAGTCCAGGCGGCGCAGCAGGTCCCCCAGGCCTTCGGCCAGGGGCGCCAGCAGTCGTGCCGCCTCGGGGACGGGCAGGGCCAGGATCACGCCGTCGAAGTCGCGCGGAGCTGTCCCCGTCCGCAGCCGCACGCCCCCCGACGGTCCGGGCTCCAGTCCGCGCACCCCATCGCTGAGCCGCAGCGCCCCGGCGGGCAGTGCCCGGCCCAGGGCCTCGACCAGCTGTTTCAGGCCGCCCGCGAAGCTGAGGAACCCCAGGGCAGGCCCGGCGGGAGCGGCGGCCGCCCGACTGCGGCGCAGGCCCCGCAGCAGGCCGCTGGGGCCGGAGGCGGCCGCGAGCAATTGGGGGGCCACGGCGCCGGTGCTGAGTCCTCGGGCCGGCCCCGCGTACACCGCCCCCAGGAGGGGGTCCACCAGCCGGGCCACCAGGCGCCGCCCCAGTCGAGGCTCGAGAAACTCCGCCACCGACCCGTCCGGTTGCGGACGCTGCCGCTCCAGCCAAGGCTCGAGGCCGGCTCGTGCCGCCCCCAGGGGGCCGACCGCCCGGACCACGTCCAGGCGCCAGGGATGCAGGGGAATGCCCAAGACCGAGGGCTGGGGGATGGCGAGCAGGCGCCGCCCGTTCCAGATCGAGGCCGAGGTGGTGGCGGGGCGCCGCACCTCTGCCATGAGATCGAGCCGCTCGAGCGCCTGCAGGGTCTGGGGTCCGCGGGCCAGCACGCTGTCGGCACCGAGCTCCACCTGGGTCCCGGCGAAGGTGGCCGCCTTCACCTTGCCGCCCGGTTCGGCCTCCGACTCGAAGACGGCGAGCTCGAGTCCGGCGGCCTCGGCGGCGGCGATCCGGGTCAGCTCGACGGCGGCCGCCAGGCCGGCGACTCCCGCTCCCACCACCCCCAGCCGGCGGCGGCCGCTCACGGGCCGCCCTCCGGGGCGTCTTGCACCAGGTCGGCGAGCACCTTGACGAAAGTGGGGTCGGCATTGGGCATGGGGGTGCGCGCCCAGGCCACCTGGAGGCGCTCGGCCTGCTGGCGCGCCTCCAGGTCGAGGTCGTAGAGGATCTCGAGGTGGTCGGCGGTGAATCCGCAGGGGCAGACCAGAAAGGCGTTGGTGCCCGCCCCGGCCTCCTGCTCCACCACCGCGGCCAGCTCCGGCCCCAGCCAGGGCTCCCCGGTGTGGGCGACGCTCTGCCAGGCCGTGGTCCAGCGGTCGAGGCCGCAGGCTGCCGCGACTGCCCGGGCGGTCTCGCCCAGCTGGTCTGGGTAGGGGTCGCCCAGCTGGCGCAGTCGGGCGGGCAGGCTGTGGGCGGTGAAGATCACCAGGGGCTCGAGATGATCTTGGGCGGCCAGGCTCTGGCGGACCTCGTCCACCCGGGCCCCCAGCCAGCTGATGTACCCCGGGGCCAGATGCCAGTCGCTCACGAACCGGATCTGGGGCGGGTACGGGAGCAGCTCGGCGGCGGTTCGGGCCCGGACCAGGTACTCGCCCACGCTCATGGCGGAGAAGTGGGGAGCCAACACCAGGCCCACCACCGACCTTGGGCCGTCCTCGGCCAGGGCCCGAACCGCGTCCTCGATCAGGGGCGGCGAGTGCTTCATGCCCACCGCCACCTTCCAGCCCAGGCCCCGTGCCGCCAGCTCCGCCTCCAACCCCTGGGCCTGGGCCCGGGTGATCGCCTGCAGTGGCGAGCTGCCCCCGATCGCCTGGTAGCGGCGCTCGAGCTCGGCCAGGGCCGCGGGGGCCGGAGCCCGGCCGCCGCGCATGTGCGTGTAGTAGGGCAGGACCTCGTCGGGGGCGCGCGGGCTGCCATAGGCCATGAGCAGCACCGCAGTGGCGGCGCCGTCCCCGGACGGATGGTCCTCCGGCGCCGCACCGGGGTGGGCTGTCAAGCGTCAATCTCCTTGGCTGATCTGGGCACCGTGGCCTGGGCCTCCCGGCCCGCCGGCCGGGCCGGATGAGACGGTTGCTACAGTAATCAGCGCTGTGGGGAGACCCAGATGACCGGCCCCAGCGCGGCTCCTCCCCGGGGTCGGGCGGCCGAGGCCCCCGGTGAGGATCTGCTGCAAGGGGCGAGCACGATCCTAGGCTTGGCGCCGGAGCAGACCAATGCCCGGCTGCGAGCCCTCCCCACCGGCCTGGCCCTGGGGCTCTTCACCGCCATGGCCCAGTTGCGCGCCTTCGATG
>JBOHUM010000097.1:0-21392 GCA_050734515.1 Candidatus Dormibacteria bacterium | reverse complement strand
GCCTGGGCCTGGACTGGGCGCGCGCCGATGAGACCACCACCCTGCCCAGCCTGCTGGCGGAACACCTGGGCCCGGAGGCGGCCGGGCTGCCGGTGGTGGGCGAGACCCGGCCTCTCTACGAGCAGGTCACCCGGGGCGGATCGACCTGGCGGTGGAGATCCCGCTGCCCGACCAGGACTGCCGCCGGCGCCTGGTCAACCTCTACCGAGGCGGGCTGGAGCTGGCCCCCAAGGTCCGAGAGGAGGTGGTCAGCGGGACCGAGGGGGTGACCGCCTCCTTCATCAAGGAGCTGCTGCGCCGGGCGGCGCTGCTGGCGGCGGAGGCGGACGGCGCGGGGGAGTTCCGGCGGATCACCCGGGAGCAGGCCCGCTCAGCCTTGGAGCGGCTGCTGGCGGAACGCAACCGCCTGACCCGGGTGCTGCTGGGCGGCGAGGCGCCGCAGGCTGGAGCCGGGGTCGGGGGAGCCGGGGCCGAAATGCCCATGCCCGCGCCTGTGGCCCGGGTGGGATCGGTGGTGATCTCGTCCTTCGACTGAGCTCCGGCGCCCCGGCTCCAGGCCGCCCGCCCCGCCTGGTGGGAAGGCTGCCGTCAGGGGCGCGGGGCTGACGCCGGGGGACCCTCCGCCGACTCGGACGAAGCCTGGCGGCGGCGCGCCGCCCGCTGCCGCAGCGCCTGCTGCTGCCGGCGCAGGTTGCCGCCGTCAACCACCATCCTGGTCGTGCGCTTGCGGTCGCGGCGCCGGGTGCGCTCCGACTCCGCAGGGCTGGGCTGCTCCATCGGCCGATGGTATCGCCCCACCGGGCTCAGCCCAGCCGGGCGCCCCAGGTGCTGCTGAAGGCCTGGCCGGGCTCCAGGTGCTGCACGCCCTCCCCGGTCTGGAAGGCGTTGGGGGGACAGGTCATGGGCTCGGTGCCCAGACCGCGCCGCCGCCGATCCGGGGCCAGGGTGTCGCCGGTGTAGATCTCGATGATGGGGTAGGTGGCGTCGACCCAGAGCTCGGCCCGACGGCCGTCCTCGCCCTTGAGCCGGGCCCAGGCCCGGCCCTCGGGATCGCGGGCCAAGTCGGTGAAGGCGAAGTCGACCTCGAGTGAGCCCAGCCGCCGTCCACCCCTGAAGTCGAAGGGGCTGCCGGCGACCGGCTCCTGGCCCACAGGCAGCTGGCGGACGGGGTCGGTGACGATCCGGGTGGCGGCCTCCAGCTCCAGAGTGCAGGCGTCGAGCGCCACCCCGCCCGGGGAGAGGTAGGGGTGCTGGCCGGCGCCGTAGGGGCAGGGGCCAGTGCCCTGGTTGCGAGCGGTGGTCACCACCGTCAGACCCTCGGCGTCGAGCCGGTACTCGACTTCGATATCGAGCAGGAAGGGGTAGCCCTGGAGGGGGAAGAGCCTGGTTCCCAGGACGATCCTAGAGTCCTGGTGCTGGCGCACCCCCCAGGGGCGCCAGCGCAAAAAGCCGTGGATGGCGTTCTGCTTCTCGGGCTCGGTCAGCGCCACCTGGTAGTCGGTGCCGTCGAACCGGTAGCGACCGTCGGCGAGGCGGTTGGGCCAGGGGATCAGGGGGGCCCCGTGGGCGCCGTCGCACATCGCCTCCAGGGGATAGGGGTCGAGCACCGGGCGCTGGCCGGCCGTGTACTCGCGGATGCCGCCGCCGACCTCCACCAGGGTGGCGCGCTGGTCCCCGTGGGAGATCTGGAACTGCTGGCCGGAAGGGGGCTCAGGCAAACCCGGCCGCCCCGCGCGCCCGCCCAGTGCCCATCCGCCCAAGATAAGCGCCCACCCGCCGCCGCCGCCAGCACCGCCCCAGAGGTCCCCGCCCCCGCCCTTGGGCGGCCCCCCGGGCCGATTCCGCGATGATGGAAGCCGGGGCCGCGAGTGCGGCTCGCGCACCGATCCCAGCGGAGGTGGCCCATGGAGAGCAGCGCCGACCCGGGCGATTCGGCTGCGACCGGGCGCGCTCCCGAGCCGGCCGGCCTCAGGGACCTGGCGCCCTGGGAGCACGCCCAGGGCCGCGCCCTGACCGCGGAGCGCTGGGCGCAGCTGGAGGGCTGCGCCGCCCAGATCCTGACCGGCCTGGGCATGGACCTGGACCAGCCCGCCACCCGGGCCACCCCGGGGCGGTTCCTGCGGGCGCTCTACGACTCCACCCTGGGCTACGAGGGCGACCCCAAGCTGCTCACCGTCTTCCCCACCGAGTGCCGGGGCGGGGCGGACTGTGCCATCAGCCAGATCATCGAGGGCCCGATCGGCTACTTTGCCCTCTGCGAGCATCACGCGCTGCCCTTCCACGGCCGCGCCCATGTGGCCTACATCGCCCACGAGCACATCATTGGCCTCTCCAAGCTGACCCGCCTGGTTCAGGTGTTCTCTCGCCGCTTCACCGTCCAGGAGCGGATCGGCCAGCAGGTGGCGGACTGGCTGGTGGAGCACCTGGAGCCGCACGGGGTGGCGGTGCACCTGGAGGCGGTCCACCTCTGCACCCAGATGCGCGGGGTTCGGGAGCGACAGTCGCTGACCACGGTCTCCTTCTGGCGCGGCGCCTACGAGGCGGACCCCAGCCTGCGCCAGGCCTTCCTGGGCAGCGTCTGGGGGGAGCGGCGCTGAGCGGGCTGGTGGTGGTCTGCGGCGCCACCGGCGCCCTGGGGCGGGCGGTGGTGGCCGAGCTGGGCGGTGGCGCCGAGGTGGTGGCGGTGGACCGCCAGCTGCCCTTCCCGGAGCCGGTGCGCCAGGCCTGGGCCGGGGCCCGGGTCCACGAGCTGGCCGGGGACCTCAGCTCGGCCGCCGCCGTGGACCGGCTCTGGGCCGAGATCGACGCCATCGGGCCCGCCTCGGCCCTGGTCAACCTGGTGGGCGGTTTCGCGGCGGGCTCGGTGCTGGCCGGCGACCAGGGCACCTACGAGTCGATGCTGGAGCTCAACCTGACCACCGCCTGGCGCTCCTGCCGGGCCGGGGCGGCGCGGCTGGTGGCCGCCGGCGGCGGGGCCATCGTCAACGTCTCCGCCCGGACCGCCCGCCAGGGCGGCCAGGGGTCGGCCGCCTATGCCGTGGCCAAGGCCGGGGTGATGCGCCTCACCGAGGTGCTGGCCGCCGAGCTGGCGGCGCAGCGGGTCCGGGTCAACGCTGTCCTGCCCTCGGTGATCGACACCGCCGCTAACCGCCAGGCGATGTCGGAGAAGACCATGGCTCAGGCGGTTCCGCCGGCGGCGATCGCCGGGGTGATCGCCTTTCTGGTCAGCGCCGCCGCCTGGCCGATCTCCGGGGCGGCCATCCCGGTCTACGGCTGGGCATGATCAGCCCCGCCCGGGCGGTCCCCGGCGCGGCCCCGGGGCCGCGCTCCTAGGAGCCCGACCGTGCCTGCCACCGAGGTCGCCCCCGCCGACGTCCTGGTGATCTTTGGGATCAGCGGCGATCTGGCCCGCAAGATGACCTTCGCCGCCCTCTACCGGCTGGAGGCGCGGGGCCGGCTGAATTGCCCGGTGATCGGGGTGGCCAAGGAACCCTGGTCGGAGGCGGAGCTGCGCCGGCACGCCCGGGCGGTGCTGCGCGACGGCGGGGAGAGGACCACCCGGCCGGTGCTCGACCGCTTCCTGGGCCGGCTCAGCTACCTGGGGGGGGACTTCGCCGATCCCGCAACCTACGCGGCGCTGGCCCGGCGCCTGGCCCGCTTTCGCCACCCGCTCTTCTATCTGGAGATCCCGCCCGGGCTCTTCGCCCCGGTGGTGGGCGCCCTGGCCGCAGAGGGCCTGACCAAGGGGGCGCGGGTGGTGGTGGAGAAGCCCTTCGGCCGGGACCTGGCCTCGGCCCGGGCCCTGGACGCGGAGCTGCACCGGGAGCTCGCCGAGGACCAGATCCTGCGCATCGACCACTTCCTGGGCAAGGAACCGGTGATGGACATCCAGTTCCTGCGCTTCGCCAACGACCTGCTGGAACCGGTCTGGAACCGGGACCACGTGGCGGCGGTGCAGATCACCCTGGCCGAGGACTTCGGGGTCGAGGACCGGGGCAGCTTCTACGACGCCGTGGGGGCGCTGCGGGACGTGGTCCAGAACCACCTCCTCCAGGTGCTGGCCCTGGTCGCCATGGAGCCGGCCGCGGGCGCCGACGCCGACTCCCTGCGGGGTAAGAAGGTGGAGGTCTTCCGGGCCATCCCCGACGCCCACCCCGACCAGTGCGTGCGCGGCCAGTACCGCGGCTACCGCAGGGTCAAGGGGGTGGCCCGGGGATCGCAGACCGAGACCTTCGTAGCCCTGCGCCTGGGGGTGGACAACTGGCGCTGGGTGGGCGTTCCCTTCTTCATCCGCGCCGGCAAGGCGATGGCGGAGCGGGTCACCGAGGTGCGCCTGATCTTCCGGCACCCACCCCGGCTCAGCTTCCTGGGGCGGGGCGCCCGCACCGAGGCCAACCAGGTGGTGCTGCGGATCGACCCCGACCCCGGACTGCGCATCAGCCTCACCTCCCAGGGGATCCGGCGCAGCTCGGAGACCGTCCACCTCGACCTCTGCTTCGCCGAGGAACTGGGCCGGGCGCCCCTGCCCTATGAGCGCCTGCTGGACGATGCCATCCGCGGCGACCACCACCTCTTCGCCCGGGAGGACAGCGTCGAGGAGACCTGGCGGATCATCCAGCCGCTGCTGAGCGCGCCGCCCCCACCGCAGCCCTACGCCGAGGGATCATGGGGACCGCCGCAGTGCGAGGCCCTGGTGCGGGGGCACCCGGCCTGGCAGACGCCCTGGTTGGGAACCGGGGGCGGGAGCTGATCGGCAGCGGCGACCAAGGAGGAAGCGATGGCCAGCAGTGAACCGATGCAGCTCGGGATGGTGGGCCTGGGGCGGATGGGCGCCAACATCGTCCGCCGCCTGATGGGTGACGGCCACCGCTGCGTGGTCTTCGACCTCAACCAGGCCGCGGTCCAGGGCCTGGCCGGCGAGGGCGCCACCGGGGCCAGCTCCCTGGACGACTTCGTCGCCAAGCTGGAGAAGCCACGGGCAGCGTGGGTGATGGTGCCCGCCGGGGACATCACCGACTCCACCATCAAGGAGCTGGCCTCGCGGCTCGAGGCCGGGGACATGATCGTCGACGGCGGCAACTCCTACTACCGGGACGACATCCGCCGCGCCCACCAGCTGGCCGAGCGCGGGATCCGCCTGGTGGACTGCGGCACCAGCGGGGGGGTCTTCGGCCTGGAGCGCGGCTACTGCCTGATGATCGGCGGCGAGGCCGGGGCGGTGCAGCACCTGGACCCGATCTTCGCCACCCTGGCCCCGGGGCTGGAGGCGGCGCCGCGCTCCCCGGGGCGCAGCGGCCCACCCCAGCCCTGCGAGCGCGGCTACCTGCACTGCGGCGCCAGTGGCGCCGGCCACTTCGTCAAGATGGTCCACAACGGCATCGAGTACGGGATGATGGCCTCGCTGGCCGAGGGCCTCAACATCCTCCACCAGGCCGACATCGGCGCCCGCTCCGAGCAGACCGACGCCGAGACCGCGCCCCTGGAGGATCCCCAGTACTACCGCTATGACATCGACACCGCCCAGGTGGCCGAGGTCTGGCGGCGGGGCAGCGTGATCTCCTCCTGGCTGCTGGACCTGACCGCCGCCGCCCTGGAGGAGTCGCCCCAGCTGGACACCTTCCAGGGCCGGGTCTCGGACTCGGGCGAGGGCCGCTGGACCTCGATCGCCGCCATCGACGAAGGGGTGCCGGCCCCGGTCCTGACCACCGCGCTCTACTCACGCTTCGCCTCCCGGGGGCTGGACGAGTTCTCCAACCGGGTGCTCTCGGCGATGCGCAAGCAGTTCGGCGGCCATGACGAGCGCCCGGCCGGGGGCTGAGCGAGGCTGCCGTGAGCCCCAAGGCGGCCGCCCTGGCCCGGCCCAAGGCGGTGCTCTTCGACATCGACGAGACCCTGGTCCACACCGGGGGGGCCGGGGCGCGGAGCTGGGCCTGGGCCTTCGAGCGGCTGTACGGGGTCGAGGCCGACATCGGCAAGCACACCTCGGCCGGGGAGACCGACCCCGAGGTGGGCACCGAGACCTTCGAGGCGGTGATGGGGCGCAAGCCAGAGCGCGACGAGATGGTCCGGGTCTACTCCCACTATTTGACCCACCTGACCGAGGACATCTGGCAGGCGCCCCAGTACCGGGTCTTCGACGGGGTCGAGCCCACCCTGGTCCGGCTCGCCGACGCCGGGATCATCCTGGGGGTGGTCTCGGGGGCGATGGAGGGCGCCGCCCGCACCAAGCTGATGCCCGGCAAGCTCAACCGCTTTTTCATCTTCGGCGCCTACGGCTCCGACTCCCCCGATCGCGCCGAGCTCACCCGGATGGGGGTGGCCAAGGCCGCCCGCCTTCACGGGGGCCGGCTGGCTCGGGAGGAGGTTATGGTGGTGGGGGACACCCCCCGGGACATGGAGGCGGCCAGCCAGGCCGGCGCCACCGGGGTCGGGGTGGCCACCGGCCACTACAGCCAGGACCAGCTGCGTGAGGCGGGGGCGAGCTGGGTGATGGCCTCCCTGACCGAGCCCTTCCCCGGCCTGTGAGACCACCTGCCCCGGGCGCCGGCCCCCCGCCCGCCAACGCCCGCAAGGAGAAGCCATGAAACCCACCCAGGCCCTGCAGGACCTCGGCCAGAGCCTCTGGCTGGACAACATCACCCGGGAGCTGCTCCAGAGCGGCACCCTGGCGCAGCGGATCCAGGAGTACGGCCTGAGCGGGCTCACCTCCAACCCCAGCATCTTCGACCAGGCGATCGAGAGCAGCTCCGACTACGACCAGGACATCGGCTCGGGCCTGGAGGGGGGCGACTCCGCCGAGGCCATCTTCTTTCGGCTGGCGATCCAGGACCTGCGCGCCGCCGCCGACCTCTTCGCCCCCATCCACCAGCGCACCGCCGGGGTGGACGGCTGGGTCTCCCTGGAGGTCTCCCCGGAGCTGGCCTACCAGGGCGAGGGCTCGGCGGCGGCCGCCCGCCGACTCCACCGCCAGGCCGAGCGCGACAACCTCTTCATCAAGATCCCCGGCAACGAGGCCGGCCTGGGCGCCATCGAGGAGTCGATCTTCGCCGGCATCCCCATCAACGTCACCCTGCTCTTCTCCGCCGAGCAGTACCTGGCCGCGGCCCAGGCCTACATGCGTGGCCTGGAGCGGCGGGTCGAGGCCGGGCTCAGCCCGGACGTGGCCTCGGTGGCTTCGCTCTTCGTCAGTCGCTGGGACAAGGCGGTCAGCGACCGGGTCCCGGAGCGGCTCCGGGACCGGATCGGGATCGCCGCCGCCCAGCAGACCTACCGTGCCTACCGGGAGCTGCTCGACTCGGCGCGCTGGCAGCGCCTGGCCAACCTGGGCGCCCGCCCCCAGCGCGCGCTCTGGGCCAGCACCTCGACCAAGGACCCGGAGGCCCCCGACACCCTCTACGTGGCCGCCCTGGCGGCGCCGCTGACCATCAACACCATGCCCGACCAGACCCTGCTCGCCTTCGCCGACCACGGGGTGGTGGGGGAGTCGCTGGGCGCCGATGGCGGCCAGGGGGACTCGGTGATGGCCCAGCTGGCGGAGGCGGGCATCGACCCCAAGGCGCTGGCGCTGCAGCTCCAGCGCGAGGGCGCCGAGGCCTTCGAGCGCTCCTGGAAGAGCCTGCTGGCCTGCATCGAGGGCAAGGCGGCCCAGCTCTCGGCGGCCAGTTGAGTTGGCGGCGGATCCCTCACTGACCGAGGGTCCGGCCTTCCAGGCCCTGGCCCAGCACCACCACGAGGTGCGCGACCTGGAGCTGCGCGACCTCTTCGCCCGCGACCCCGAGCGGGGCCAGAAGCTGGCCCTGGAGGCCTGCGGCATCTACTGCGACTACTCCAAGAACCGGATCAGCGAAGGCACCCTGCCCCTGCTCCTGGACCTGGCCCGGGAGCGGCGGCTGCCGGAGCGGATCGAGGCCATGTTCTCCGGGGAGCGGATCAACGTCTCCGAGGACCGGGCCGTGCTCCACGTGGCCCTGCGCGCCCCCGAGCAGGAGTCGATCCTGCTCGACGGCGAGGACGTGGTCACCCAGGTCCACCAGGTGCTGGACCGGGCCTTCGCCTTCGCCCGCCGGGTGCGCAGCGGCGAGTGGCGCGGCCACACCGGGCGCCCCCTGCGCCACATCGTCAACATCGGCATCGGCGGCTCCGACCTGGGCCCGGTGATGGCCTACGAGGCGCTGCGCCACTATGCCAGCCCCCAGCTCAGCTGCCACTTCGTCGCCAACGTCGACGGCACCGACTTCGTCGAGGCCACCCGCGACCTCGATCCCGCCGAGACCCTGTTCATCGTCTGCTCCAAGAGCTGGCACACCCTGGAGACCCTGACCAACGCCGAGACCGCCAGGGAGTGGGCCCTGCGCGGGCTGGGGGGCGACCGGGCGGCGGTGGCCCGCCACTTCGTCGCCGTCTCCACCAACCGCGAGGGGGTCCAGGAGTTCGGCATCGACCCCGACAACATGTTCCCCATCTGGGACTGGGTGGGGGGCCGCTACTCCTACGACTCGGCGATCGGCCTCTCGCTGATGATCGCCATCGGCCCGGAGCGCTTCGCCGAGATGCTCGCCGGGCTGCACGCCATGGACCAGCACTTTCGCAGCGCCCCGCTGGGGGCCAACCTGCCGGTGCTGCTGGGGCTGCTCTCGGTCTGGTACGCCAACTTCTTTGGCGCCGAGACCACGGCGATCCTGCCCTACGACCGCTACCTCTGGCGGCTGCCCGCCTACCTCCAGCAGCTGGAGATGGAGAGCAACGGTAAGCGGGTCGACCTGGCCGGGGCCGCGCTCGACTACCAGACCGGGACGGTGATCTGGGGCCAGCCCGGGACCAACGGCCAGCACGCCTTCTACCAGCTGATCCACCAGGGGACCAGGCTGATCCCCTGCGACTTCATCGGCTTCAGCCAGGCGCTCAACCCTCTGGGCCGGCACCATGACCTGCTGATGGCCAACCTGCTGGCCCAGACCGAGGCCCTGGCCTTCGGCCGCTCCGCCTCCGAGCTGCGGGCTTCCGGCTGTCCCGAGGCCCAGGTCCCCCACCGGGTCTGCCCTGGCAACCGGCCCACCACCACCATCCTCCTCGACCGGCTCACCCCCGAGACCCTGGGCAAGCTGGTGGCGCTCTACGAGCACCGGACCTTCACCGAGGGCGTGATCTGGGGGATCGACTCCTTCGACCAGTGGGGGGTGGAGCTGGGCAAGATCCTGGCGGAGAGGATCACCGGCGAGCTGGAGGCGCCGGCCGAGCCTGAGCTGGCGCACGACAGCTCCACCAACCAGCTCCTCCGGCGCTACCGCCAGCGCCGCTAGTCGCGCAGCCGCCCCGGGCTGGAGCCGGGCCGCCGCCCCAGGGGAGAGAATCGGGCCATGGAGGTTGGCTTCAGCATCGACCCCCGCCAGGGGCTGAGCCCAGAGGACGAGCTGGCGGCGGTGCGACTGGGGGCGGAGCTCGGCTACGCCTCGGCCTGGACCCCGGCCGGGGGCGATGCCGAGCCCTTCGAGCGCTGCCTTCGCTGGTACCGGGCCGCCGGGCTCGCGACCGGGATCCTGGTGCAGCCGGCCTCGGCCCAGCCGCCCAGCTTCTACGCCGCCCCGGCCCGCCGCCTCTGGGCGGAGACCCAGGGGCACTTCGTGCTCGGGATCGGCAGCGGGGGCATGGCACACCCGCTGCCGGGGATGGCCGTCTACCTGGAGAGCCTGCGCCAGCTGCTGCCGGAGCGGGCGCCCCTCTACGCCGCCGCTCTGGGGCCGGGGATGCTGCGGCTGGCGGCCGAGGTGGCGGACGGGGTGGCCCTCAACTGGTGCTCGACCGAGCAGGTGGCCTGGTCCCGGGCGAGGGTGGCCCAGGCGGCGGCCGCCGCTGGGCGCACTCCGCCCCGGGTGGTGGAGTACATCCGCACGGCCGTGGACCCGGACCCGGAGCTGGCCAGAAGGTCCCTGGAGGGGGCCTGCCGGGCCTACGCCCGAGGCCCCAAGGCCTACCGCCGCCACTTTGAGCGGATGGGCTTGGCGCCAAACCCGGACCCGGCCGCCGAGGGCCCCATCCCCGCCGCGGCCGTGGCCCGGGTGGGGGCGGCGGGCGCCCCCGGTGAGGTTCTGAGCCAGGTTGAGGACCTGGCTCAGGGGCTGGATCTGGCCATCGTCCGGGTGGTGGTCTGCCAGCCCGGCAGCCGGACCTCCGCGGAGCTGGTGCTGCGGGAGTGCGCGCCCCAAGCGGGTTCAGCCGGAGCGGGCAGGGCCGATCCCGCCAAAGGCAGCTAGCCGTGTAACGGATCCGCCCCGGCGGCGCTAAGTGCCTATGGCGTCGGATGGTCGGCGGCGGCGCCAGCGGCGGAGCAGCGTCCATACGTGGCCGACCATCGGAGGAAGGACAGTGATCATCGTCGGCATCATCTTGCTGATCATCGGCTTCGTGGCTGCGATCCCGGTGCTCTGGACCATCGGCATCATCCTGGTGCTGATCGGACTGGCCCTTTGGGTGCTGGGCAGCATCGGCCACGCCGTCGGCGGACGGCGCCACTACTTCTGAGCGCGGGGGCGCCCGGCGCCCCGCCCGCGCCCGGGCTCAGGTTGAGCGCTGGGTGGGCTGGATCAGGAAGATCCAGATGTCCCAGATGACATGGCTGAGCACCAGGGCTGGCATCGGGGTGCCGCCGGCGGCCAGCCCCGACCAACCCGCCCCGGCCACGGTGGCCGCACCCACCAGGGTGAGGTTGCCGGTGCAGAGGTGGGCGCCGCCGTAGAGCCCGGCGGCGGCGGCGGCTCCGGGTAGCCGGCCCCAGCGCCGGCTCAGCTGCCCCTGGAGCAAGCCGCGCCAGTAGAGCTCCTCGGCGGGTGCGATCGCCAGCGCCAGGCGCAGGGCCAGTTCGGGCCGGGGGCGCAGGCGCCGGAGTCGGTAGATGGCGGCGATGTCGCCGGCGCCCGAGGGCAGCAGGCGCCGGGCGACCCGGTCGCCCAGGGCAAAGGTGAGGTAGAGGGCGGCCGCGATCCCGGCCCCCCCGGCCAGGTCGCGGGGTTGCGGCCGCAGCCGCCCCCGGCCCGGGCTGGCCAGCGCCAGCCCACCCAGCAGGAGGCCGGTGCGGGTCATGCGCTGCCAGAAGCGGCTCCGTGGCCCGCGGAAGGTGGCGGCGAAGGCGCCGTAGGCGAGGGCCAGGCTCAGCCCTTCCGGTACTGATCCTCCCTGGGCCGGGGGGGATCCGGCGCCGACCGGCTGGGGCATGGACGCCACTCAGGCGGGGTGCCAGGCGGCGCTCACCGCCAGGCCCACCACCAGGAGCAGGCCGAAGCAGGCGTGGAGCTGCGCCGTCTCCAGGTCGATCATGGCGATCGCGCGCTGCTGGCCGGCCGCGCCCAGCTCGGAGGCGTTGAGCGCTCGGACCAGGAGCGGCAGCGACAGCACCGCCAGCAGGCTCAGGCGGGGGAGCACCCCCAGGGCCACGGTCAGGGCCAGGGCCACGAAGGCGCCCACCAGCAGCACCACGTAGATGTGGTGGGCGGCGCGTCGGCCGGCGCGGATCGAGACCGTGCTGATCCCCGCGCGCGCGTCCTCGCCGATGTCGCGCCACTCGTTGCCGTGGAGGATGGCGGTGACCAGCAGCCCGATGGGCAGGCTGGCGGCGGCGGCGGCCACCGAGACCCGGCCGGTGATGGCGAAGTAGGCGCCCAGGACCATGAGAGGGCCCATCAGCAGGAACACCAGGGGCAGCCCCGCCGCCCGGTACTTGTACTGGAGCGGGGGCGCGGTGTAGCCCCAGCCGCCCACCAGGCCCACCACCCCGATCACCGCCACGGGCCAGCCCCGGGCCAGGATCAGCACCACCCCGATCAGGGTGGCCAGCAGGAAGGCGGTCCCGGAGATGGCAAAGGCCTCGCGCTCGCCCACCCGGCCGGTGAGGATCGCCTGGCTGGCCCGGGGAGAGGTGATGGCGTCCACCCCCTTGCGCACGTCGTAGATCTCGTTGACCACGTTGGTGCCGATCTGGAGCAGCACCGCGCCCGCCAGCACCAGGGCGAAGAGCGGCCAGGAGAAGCGGTGCTGGGCCGCGGCCAGGGCGCCCGCCGCTGCCACCGGGACCACCGAGGCGGTGAGGGCGAAGGGGCGGAAGATCTCCACCCAGCCGCGCAGGTGGCGACCGACCCCGATCCGGTCGCTGGAGGCGGACGGCCGGCTCCGCCCCGACCCCCAGGCGGGAGCGCCCTGGCCGGCGGCCCCGTAGATGGCCGCCGCCTCCAGGACCGCCTCCACCTGGGCCTCCTCCTGGACCACCGGCTGGAGGATGGGCAGGGTCATCCCCGCCTGCTGGAAGCGCTCCGCGCCCGCGGCCACCTCCTCGCGGGTCCCGCACAGGAAGAAGGCGTCGACCAGCCGGTCGGGGATCAGCCGGGCGGCGCCGTGGTAGTCCTCGGCCCGCCAGGCGGCGAAGATCCGCTGGCGGAGCGCCGGGTCCTGCTGGGCGCGGCGCATGGCGACGTCGGTCTGCACCGAGAGCATGTAGATGGCGAAGGGCTCGCGCTTGGCCCGGTCCAGGGCGGCCCGGCGGCTGCTGTCGATGAGGCAGAGGAGGTAGCCGCCGATGGCCACCGCCGCCGGGTCGCGGCCCGCCGCCAGGGCCGCCTGGCGGATGCGCCCCACTGCCAGCTCGACCGCCTGGATGGGCTCGGCGGGCCGGGCCAGATAGCCGTCCGCGGTCCGCCCCGCCAGCTCGTGGAAAGCCCGCCGGTAGCCGGCCGCCCAGAGCGGCACCTGGTGCACCGGGGGAAACATCGGCTCCAGCTCGGGCAGGTCGGCCGGGGTGGGCAGGCGCTCGCCCCGCCAGAGCCGGCGCAGCTCGGTCATGGTCTGCTCCACCTTGGCGATCGCCGGGTCGGGCTGGTAGGGGATGCCCATCTGCGCCAGGCGCAGGGGCAGCGCCGTCCCCAGGGCCAGGGAGATCCGTCCCGGGGCCAGGTCGTCGAGGGCGCTGACGGTCATGGCCAGCAGCACCGGGTGGCGGGTGTTGGGGTTGAGGGCGCCCAGGCCGATGCCGATCCGCGGCACCTCGGTGGCGACTGCGGTGGCGTAGGTGACGGCGTCGCGGGCGAAATAGGACTCGTGGAACCACACCGAGTCGAGCCCCAGGCGCTCGGCCCGGGCCGCCTGCTGCACCGCAGCACGGACGTCGCCCTGGGCGTTGAGGCCGAGGCCGACCCGGCGGGCCAGGGAGGGCATGGGGGCTCCTTGCTCTGCGTGCCGCGGTGGGTCCGATCGACCAGCCCCGCCCGCCCGGGCGCGGGGGGTCCGGGAAAAGCCTAGCCGTTGCGCCCCGCCCGCACCCCCCTCGGGGCCGCCCAGCCCCTCAGTCCAGGAACACCACCACCGCGGTCCGGTCGTCGTGCTTGCGGGCGATCTCCACCAGGCGCTTCGCCGCCAGTTCCGGGTCGTCGCCTGCGATCGCCTCGCCCAGCTCTCCCGGCGAGAGCAGGTCGGGCGGGTAGTCGCCGGTGATGCCGTCGGTGACCAGCACCAGCTTGTCCCCGGCCGCGATCGTCAGCCAGCCGGACTGGCGCGCCACCGGGCTGCTGGCGCCCACCCCGCCCACCCCCAGAGCGTTGTCGAGAAAGCGCCCCTCTCCCTCATCCACCGTCACCTGCCGGGGCAGGGCCAGCCCGGCCGTTTGCTGGTAGAGCCGGGAGTCGCCCACCGAGGCGTAGGCGGCCCGGTCCCGGTCGATCCAGACCGTGGTGGCGGTGGTGGCTCCCGTGTCTGCCGCGATGATGGCGGCGTGGGCGCGCTGGCACCCGCTAACCAGGGGCTCGGGGCCCACCTCCCCCGCGCTCCGACAGGCCTCCAGGACCAGGGAGGCCGCGGTCTCGGCGGCCTCCCCACTGCCGGAGAACTGGCCAACCCCGTCGAAGACCCCGAACAGGCCCAGGGCGGTCTCACGGAGGAACCGGTCCTGCCCGTGCAGCCGAAGTTCCGCCACCCCGGCGCGGAGCCGACGGCTCAGCCGAGGCTGGCCCTCCTCCGCTGCCCTGGGCACTGGACGTCCTCCCGCCGGTGCTGCGCCATCTCTAAGCTAGGATGCCGGGGGTTGCCCCCGCCCGCCAGGTCCGATGGAGCGGAGCATTGCCGATCCCCCGACCGCCGCTGCCCCCAGTGGGGCCCTGCAGCTGGTCAGTCTAGATCTCGGGTCCGCTGGCCCGGAGGCTACACGCCTCCAGCCGAGGGACCGGGTGCGGAGGCGCTGAATGCCCTCGCTGAACTCGGTCGCGCGGGCGGCGATCCTGGTCGCGGCCCACAACCGCGCCACCGAGGCGGTGATGCACCGCTACGGCATGCGCCTGGGGGCGGCCCGCTTCGTGGCCGGGGAATCCCTGGAAGAGGAGGTCGCCGCGCTGCGCCAGCTCAACCAGCAGGGGTTCAAGTGCAATGCCACCGAGCTCGGGGAGGCGGTGACCAGCGCGCAGGACGCGGCGCGGGCGGTGGGGGAGTACGAGGAGCTGCTCCGGCGGATCGCCGCCGAGCGGCTCAATGCCAACGTCGCCATCAAGCTCACCCTGCTGGGCCAGGACATCGACACCGATCTGGCCCTGGCCAACATCACCCGGCTGCTCACCCTTGCCCGCCAGCTGGGCCTGTTCATGCGCCTGGACATGGAGGACTCCACCCACGTCGAGGCCACCCTCACCGCCTACCGCCAGCTGCGCCAGGCCGGCTTCGACAACGTGGGGGCGGTGCTGCAGTCGTGCCTGCGACGCACCGCCGCCGACCTGGAGGCGCTGCTGCCCCTGGCGCTCAACCTGCGCCTGGTCAAGGGCGCCTACCTGGAGAGCCGCGAGGTGGCCTACCCGGACAAGGCCGACGTGGACCGCAACTACCTGCGCCTGCTGGAGCGCTCGCTCAGCGCCGCCGCCTACACCGCCGTGGCCACCCACGACCCGCGGATGATCGAGCACGCGATCGCCTTCACCGAATCTGCGGGGATACCCAGGCAGCGCTTCGAGTTCCAGATGCTCTCCGGGGTGCGGCCCCAGCTGCAGCGCGACCTCCTGCGCCGCGGCTACACCGTCTTGGTGGCCACCAGCTACGGCACCCACTGGTACCCCTTCTTCATGCGCCGCCTGGCGGAGCGGCCCGCCAACCTGCTCTTCCTCGCCCGCAACCTGCTCGGCGGCTGAAGCCTCGGGCTGGTTCAGGCCGGCGGCGCCGTGGCCTCGACGCCCCGGAGGTCCCCGTCCTCATCCCTCCAGGCTCGCACCCGCCTCAGCCCCGCCCGCTCCAGGGCCGGGATCAGGCCCTGGGCCTGGTCTCCGCCGATCTCGAAGAGCACCCTCCCACCAGGGCGCAGCCAGCCGCCAAGCTCGTCCACGGCGCGACGGATGGTCGCCAGCCCGTCGTTGCCGCCGTCGAGGGCGAGCAGCGGCTCGAACTCGCGCACGTCCCGGGGAAGGTAGGCGAGCTCGGCGGTGGGCACGTAGGGGAGCACCGCCGTGATCACGTCGACCAAGCCCCGCCACTCCCCGGGCACGGCCGCGAAGAGGTCTCCCTCCGCCACCACGACCCCGTTGGCCCGGGCGCAGTTGGCGGCCAGCAGATCACGCTCAGTACCGATCACCGCCGCCGCGGGGTGGCGGCGCTGGAGCACGCTGGCGATGGCCCCGCACCCGGTGCCCAGGTCGACCGCCCGCCCTCCCGACGGCAGCCGGCGGCAGGCCCGCTCCGCCAGCTCCTGGCTCTGAGGCCGGGGCACGAAGACGCCGGGAAGGATGAACAGGGCAAGGTCGCAGAAGACCACCCGACCGGTGACCCACGCCAGCGGCTCGCCGCCCACGCGGCGCCGGAGCAACGGCGCCAGCCGACGCGCGTCTCCCCTGGCGGCGTCGGCGAGCTCCTCCAGCTCCTCCTCAGGGAAGACGCAACCGGCCCGGGAGAGGCGCGCCAGCGCATCCGAGCGGACAGCAGCAGGGAGGTGCGCCGGCAGTTGCCGCTGCTTAGGTGGTGTCATGTCGCAGGCGCCAACGCTCCCTGCCCAGCCGGCGTTCCGCTGTCGAGTCCGGCGTTCTTCAGCGCGGTCGAGCCATGCCTCAGCCACGTCCTCACAGACAGGTCATGCCATGCGCGTCCGGGGACGGGCCGCCCACATGCCCAGTCAGCGTGGTCGCGTGGGTCCTCCTGGCTCAGACAGCACCCATGTGCTTCCAACGGCGACCGCCGGCGAGATCATCGTGCTCCTATGGCAAGCCACAGCCAGACGTGACGCCGCCACCGTGCCCAATCAAAAGGCCGACTCGCCAGCCTCCCCGAGCAGGAGTCACCGCTCGCTCGCCGGCCGGGCGCGCCGCGGCGCGGGTCGTCCCACGCAAGATCTCCACCACTGCCTAAAGCGCGTCCATCGCTGCCACTGGCCCCTGCCGACTCGCTCCCGGATAGAGGCGGTCCGGCTCCGTACGCGGCGGTGACTGAACGGTCCTGCCGCTAGCCGGCGGCCGGCAGGGGACTGCCCTGGGCGACCACCGTAGCTCGGCTGGCGCGGGCGGCCTCTCGGGCCTGGCGGCAGAGGTCGGCGAGCTGCTCCGCCAGCTCGACCGCCTCGCCGACGGAGCGATCCTCGAGCGCCACCCCAACCCGGTGACCGGCGACGTCGAGGTGGACCGTCGCCAGTCCCAGGCGGCGCTGCACCGGGCCCTGGACCCAGCGGATGCTCTGCACCTTGGCCAGCGGCACCCAGGTCGAGGTTCGCTCCAGCCTCCCGGTCGCGGCCGCAGCTCGGTCCGGCCAGACCCCGGCCCTGAGGAAGTGGTAGCTGAGCGGCGCCTTGATCCGGGCCCGGGCCGGAGGCGCGCTGCCCTCTCCCGGCCGCGCCCCCGGCAGCAACGCGCCCAGCAGCTGCGCCGCCTCCTGCCTCGTGCCCACCGGCAGCAGGGCACGCAGCTGTCCGCCGGCGGCGCGATCCTCGCCCCGCCGCCGCTGGCGGCCAGCGACATCCGCCTGCAGCTGCGCCCACCCCAGGCCCTGCCACACCAGCGGCTCGATCTGCCGGAGCGCCTGGATCCGGTGCCGGGGGATGGTCTCAGCCACGGTTGCCACCAGTCCCCCGCGCACGTGGAGGCCATCTCCTGCCTCGGCGACCGAGAAGCTGGCCAGGGAGTTGAGCTGGCGCAAGAACGCCGTGACCGCTGCCAACGCCGTCACCAGGGCGGCACCGGCCAGCGACGAGGACCCTCGGCCGTGCCCCAGCCGGGCGGCCGCGAGCAGGAAGGCCGCCACCAGCACCAGCGGGCCCACCGTTCGCGAGCGCAACAGCACCGCCACCAGCAGGCGCCTGTTGTCCACCCGAGCCAGCAGACGCTCCGCCACCGCCACCGCCGCGCTGCCCCCCTGGGCCAGCTCCAATAGGGAGAGCCGCACCCGCTCCGCCGCCGCCCCGGGCAGGTAGGCGAGGCGGGCATCGCCCCCGTGGCCGCCGGCGGTGCGCACCCGGACCTCGGCCAGACCGAAGACCCGGGCGGTCCCCGGCCGGACCACGTCCACGGACTGGATCCGGCTCAGGGGCACGCGCACCTTCTGGCGCCGCAGGAGCCCGGTGTCGACCTGGAGGGTGCCACCCTCGACCCGCCAGCGGGTGACCAGCCAGGAGACGACACCGGCGGCTGCCACCAGACCGATGATCACCGCGTCCACGATGCCGTCGGTCGAGTGCACGTGGCGGCCCGAGATGAAGGGGATCGCCAGCACCACCAGCAGCCCGGCCGCCCGCCGCCCCACCCGAACCAGGGGTGAGAGGGGATGGAGGCGGTGCCAGCCTTCCCCTGGACGTGTGCTCAAAGTCCTTCGGCGTTGGCCTCGCCCAGGCTGGCGAGGCGGTCTCGGAGCCCGCTGGCGTCAGGCCCCTCCAGGCCCGGGATCCTGGCGTCAGTGGCAGCGGAGGCGGTGTGAAGCCTGACCGTGGCCAGCCCGAAGGTGCGCTCCACCGGGCCCGCGGCGACCTCCACCGACTGCATCCGCCCGTACGGGACTACGGATACCCGGCGATACATCACGCCGCGGCGCACCAGGAGATCGTGCTCCCGCTCCAGGTAGCCCCAGGATGCGTAGCGCCGACCCAGCCACATCCAGGCGATCCCGCCGAGCCCGAGCACCGCGATCACGACGACCAGCGCGACCCAACCGGGGGCGACAGCCGCGGCAAGGAGACCGCCGACGACGAGGCATGCCGCCGCGCCCGCAAGCGCCTCCACCCGGCGCATCCGCAGCAGCCCCTGGCTTGGAGCAAGCCAACCGCGGTCGTCGGAGAACGGAAGCTCACTCCCCGGGCGCTCAGGCCCGCTGTGGGGCATCTCCGGCCCCTCGGTCGACGGCACCTCTGACAGCACAACCGGAGTCTACGTGTAGGTTCGAACGGATCGGGGTTGCCGGCTGCCCACGAGGCGCGCCGAAGAGGTGCGAGTGCGAATCCCGGTGCTGCGCTCCTGCGCTGCTGCGCAGAGCGATGCCCGACGCGTTCAGGTCCTGGCTCCGCCGCGGCCGCTAGCGCCGAGACCGGACTACCCTTCGCTCTGGGCGTCCATGGCCGGCCCTCTACTGGTCCGGGCCCCTCCCGTGACGGGCCGTGGCGGCGGCTTTGGTGGACGTGCGCCCCCCAGCCACGGTGAGGTGGTGCTCGATAGGCGGGGTGGGGTCGTCCGTTACGCGGACGGGTCGCGGCGGGCGTCGTGCGCGGTAGTTCCCGGTGTCGGCAGAGCCCTAGTCGTCGCCCTCGACGGCGGGCTCGATCTCTCGGCTCACGATCCAGGCGTGCTTGCCGACCTGGCGTCCCCGCGCAAACCCGTGCTGCTCGAAAAGCTCGACGGTGGCGCTGAACAGAAACCGGCCCTGAGCCTGGCGGCCGGCGGTCACTTCGGAGATCGCCTCTACGCGGCCGCCGCCGGCGGTCGCGATCTGCGTGAGCGCACCTTCGAGTCCGGCTCGCGCGATCCCCTCACCGCGATGCTGCTTGTCGACAAAGATGCAGGTGATCCGCCAGCGCGCACGCGGCGGGGCAGTCTTGGCGTATTCACGGTGGTGCTTGAGCCCAAGCTCCTCCGGACTGCCGTACTGACACCAGCCCTGCGCCACGCCGTCCACGTCGAACACGAGCGCTGCAGGTGCGCGGCCCGCCCGCACCAGCTGCTCCTTGAGAGTGCGGGGATCACTGACGCCACGTTGGTAGTCCGAGTGAAACGCAATGCACCAGCATCCTCCGTAGATCCCGTTATTACGCTCGACCAACTCCGCGAAGGCGTCCCACGTAGAGGTGTCGAGCGGCCGGGTCGTGTAGGGCACCGCCTTGAGCGGGATCGCTGCTGTGGATGCCTGTGGTGAGTTCTCAGGCATTGGCGATCTCCGCCAACACCCTGGCGAGCTCAGTAGGTCGACTGAACATCGGCCAGTGACCCGACTCGATGTCGACGTAACTGATGTGCAGCGCCCTGGAGAGCTCCGGCACCTCGCCCCCGTCGATCCACTCCCGGGCCTGGGCCGGGGAGAACTCCGGGCAGATGAGCGTGACAGGTACGTGAAACCGCTGCTCGTCATCCAGATGCACCACGCCCTTGGTCACAGCTTCCGGAACTGGGACCGCCGCCGAGGCGATCCTGCGCTTCGCCTCGTCGTCGAGATCGGCCGAGTCCGGACCTTCGAACTGAGCCCATCCGGGGAAGGGCACGACCCCGTCCTTGGACTCGAAGGAGTCGGCGTAGGGTTCGCCATCGGCGGAGGGGAAGCCCCCGATAAGGGCCACCTTGCCGACCTTGGTCGGTCGGGCGTCGGCGGCGATCCAGGCCAGGGTGCTGGCGGCCGAGTG
Organism: Candidatus Dormibacteria bacterium; assembly: GCA_050734515.1. Lineage (GTDB taxonomy): Bacteria > Chloroflexota > Dormibacteria > Aeolococcales > Bog-877 > Bog-877. The sequence goes on along the minus strand of JBOHUM010000097.1, from coordinate 1,582 downwards.
CCCAACGACCAGAAGTCGGCCCGCCATGGCGTCGACGGCCTCAAGGACGTGGGCCACCTGGTCTTCGAGCGTGGCGGAGGTGGATCCGTCACCCTGGCCCGGAAGGGTCAAGGGCAGGGCGTGGTGCCCGAGCTCCTCGAGTGGGTGCACCACGTCGCCCCATGCGGAGCCCGTCAGCCAGAGTCCGGGGCTGAGCAGGATGTCCATGGGTTGACTGTAAACCTTATTACGGACGATCTACTTCCGATTCTTTAAGATCGTTGCTGTGCCCACGGGTACCAGCCCGACCGCTCGCGCGCTACAGGCGCTCACGCTGCTCCAGACCCGCCCCGGTACGACGGCCGCGGTGCTCGGCGAGCGTTTGGGCGTGACCGGGCGGGCGGTGCGCCGCTACATCGAGATCCTGCGCGAGGCGGGGGTGCCCGTGGAGTCGACCCGCGGTCCGCACGGCGGGTACCGACTTGGGCGCGGGGCGAGACTGCCGCCAGTGGTGTTCACCGAAGAGGAGGCGTTGGGGCTGGTGATGGCGGTGCTCGACGGCCATCCGGCTGCCACCGACGCCGAGGATCTCGTCGGCTCGGCCCTCAGCAAGGTCGTGCGAGCACTCCCGGAGCGCGTGGGTCGCCAGGCGGCGGTGTTGCGGGAGTACGCCTCGGCGACGGCCGACCCGCGCGTCGCCCATCCGGACCCCACCATCACGGGCGCCCTAGTCGCCGCCGTGGCAGCCAGACGCCGCGTTGCGATCACGTACCGCGGCCAGTCGGGTATCGAGTGGGAGGCCGAGGTCGACCCATGGGCGGTCGTCGTCCGCCACGGCCGCTGGTACCTGCTGTGCCGCTCCCATCGTGCCGACGCTGTTCGCACTTACCGGGTCGACCGGGTCGGGGCGGTGGCCCAGACCCCCCGTACGTTTGTCCCACCTGAAGGGCTGAACCCGGTGGCTGCCCTGGATGAGCACCTCGGCACCGGGTGGGCGTTCCCCACCCGCGTCGTGTTCGAGGCTCCGCAGGCGGAAGTGGCGCACTGGGTCCGAGCGACAATGGGGCGCCTCGAAGCGCACGGCGACGGGTGCGTGCTCATTGGCAGCACCAGCAATCCGACCATGTACGCACAGGAGTGGCTCGCCGCCATGCCCTTTGCCTTTCGGGTCCAGGGAGGACCCGAGCTTCGAGCCGCCGTCGCAACCCTCGCGTCGAGATGTGCAGCCGCGGTCGCAGACGGTACTGAACAGCTCACGTGAGCGCTTCCCTGCACGCCGTCACCCCCGCCCAACGCCACTGGCTCACCGTCGAACGCGGCCGAATCCAAGATCAGCGCCAGCCAGCCAGCCAGGCCCCGACTCCGGCGCCCTGCTGTCTGGATCGGCACTCCGTTGCCCTGCCTCAACGGCGGCTGCCAACTGCAGTACACCCTCGGGCCAAACCGTAATTCGCGCGCCCCCGGCTCCGAGCCACGGGCCACAGGTCGGAGGTAGCCGGCGGTGCCGCGAAGCATTAGTACTCCGGATTGAGGGTGTCGCCGCCGATGTCCAGCCTGTCGTCAACACGTACCCTGAGGGCCTCCAGCCCATCGTCGTTCAGCA
>JBOHUM010000096.1:0-1876 GCA_050734515.1 Candidatus Dormibacteria bacterium | reverse complement strand
TGGCCCGTCGCCTGCACGCCCCCGACCTGACCCTGATCTACGAGTCCGGGACCATCGGCGCCAAGCCCCGGAGGCCGCCGCTCTCCATCGGCGACGGTGAGCTGGCCGAGACCGCGGACGCGGTGGTGTCGGTCCCGGAGATCTTCTCCTACTGGCTCCAGGCGGGCCGGATCGACGTCGGCTTCCTGAGTGCCGCCCAGATTGACCGGTTCGCCAACCTCAACACCACCGTGGTCGGCGCCTACGACGCCCCTCGGGTGCGCCTGCCCGGCGCGGGCGGGGCTCCGGAGATCGCCGCATGCTGCCGCGAGGTGGTGATCGTGCTCCGCCAGAGCCCGCGCACCTTCGTCGAGGAGCTCGACTTCCTGACCTCCTTCGGCTACGGCCGGGGCCACGGCGACCGCGAGCGGATGGGACTCCTGGGCAGGGGCCCCAGCCTGGTGATCACCGATCTCGGCGTGCTGCGCCCCGACCCCGAGTCGCAGGAGCTGACCCTGACCCAACTCCACCCCGGGGTCAGCGTCGAGCGGGTCAAGCAGGCCACCGCCTGGGAGCTGCTCGTGGCCGGCGACCTGCGCACCACCCAGCCGCCCAGCCCCCATGAGCTGGAGGCGCTGCGCGAGCTGGCCGCCGCGGGGATGCGCCAGTGAGCCGGGGTGGGGCAGCGACCCTGTGGCCCGGCGTGCTCCGGCCCCGAGGCCGGACCGGGCCGTAGGGGACGAGCATGGCGGACCCGGAGGACACGGCCGGGGTGGTTGACCCGCCCTACCTCTACCCCGACTACGCCAGCACCCTCCTCCGCGCCCCCCGCCGCCCGCTGGTGCCCCTGCCGCCCGGGTCGCCACCGCTGGCCGGGCCCGTCTTCGGCACCGACCAGGTCCTGGCCCAGGACGCGGATCTCACCGGGCAGCACCCCGGCCCGCCGCTGGGGGAGCGGATCGTGGTCCAGGGCCGGCTGCGGGATCCGGCGGGGCGGCCGCTGGCCGGGCAGCTGGTCGAGGTCTGGCAGGCCAACGCCGCCGGCCGCTACGCCGACCAGGTGGACCAGCACCCGGCGCCGCTGGACCCCAACTTCAGCGGCGCCGGCCGCTGCCTCACCGGCCCTGACGGCGGCTACCGCTTCCTGACCATCAAGCCCGGCGCCTACCCCTGGCGCAACCACCCCAACGCCTGGCGTCCCGCCCACATCCACTTCTCGGTCTTCGGCTCGGAATTCGCCGACCGGCTGGTGACCCAGATGTACTTCCCCGGCGACCCCCTGATGTACCAGGACCCGATCTCCCTGGCGATCAGCGACCCGGAGGCCCGCCAGCGGCTGGTGGCGGTCTTCGACCTGGACCTGACCGAGCCGGAGTGGGCGCTGGGCTACCGCTTCGACATCGTCCTGGGCGGCACCCGGGCGACGCCCCTGGAGCCCCGCTGAGGGTGGGCGGCACCCCCTCCCAGACGGTTGGGCCCTTCTTCGCCATCGGCATGGGCCAGTTGGGGCGCGAGGAGCTGGTGGCCCCGGGCAGGGCGGGGGCGCTGCGGATCGAAGGCAGGGTCCTGGACGGCGCCGGAGCGCCGGTGCCGGACGCTCTGGTTGAGATCCAGCAGGCCGTCCCCGCTGGCGGCCCGCCCGGGGGCTGGTCCGGGTTCGGCCGCTGCGCCACCGACCAGGAGGGAGCCTTCCACTTCAACACCCTCAAGCCTGCCCCGGTCGGCGACGCCCTGGGTCGGGTGCACGCTCCTCACCTCGATGTCCAGGTCTTCGCCCGCGGCCTGCTCCGCCAGCTGCTCACCCGGATCTACTTTCCCGACGAAGACCGGGCCAACTTGCAGGACCCGTTGTTGAAGACCATCCCCGACCCCCTCCGGCGCGCCACCCTGGTCGCCG
>JBOHUM010000095.1:0-7738 GCA_050734515.1 Candidatus Dormibacteria bacterium | reverse complement strand
ATCGACCGTGGCCATCGCACCCGGCGCGGTTTTGCCGCCCCCGGCTCCGTCTGGACTCAGCCGGGCTCGGACCTGGCTCGGCGGGCGAAGAGTCCCCAGGCGGTGAGGCGCAAGCGGGGCAGGCGCTCCTGGTTTAGCAGTTCACCAGTGAGCTGGGCCAGGCCGCGGTCGGGACGGCTCCGGGAGGGGCGCGCGGCCCGCACCTCGACCGAGCCGGAGAGCAGGTCTCCGGGGCGAACCGGGCTCAGCCAGCGCACGTCCTCCACCCCCGGCGAGCCCAGACTGGCCGATCGCCGGAGCACCCCGTCGTAGTAAAGGCGCATCCAGATGGCGCAGGTGTGCCAGCCGCTGGCGATCAGGCCCCCGAAGGGGCCGGTAAGGGCCAGCTCCGGGTCGACGTGGAACGGCTGGGGGTCGAAGCGGCGGGCGAACTCCAGGATCTCTGACTCGGTGATCAGGTGGCTGCCCAGGGGAAAGACCCTTCCGAGCTCGAAGTCCTCCCAGAAGAGGTCGATCTCGGGGGGCCATGCCGGGGCGTTGTCGGCGGAGGGCACGGCGGAACTCCCGGCGGTGACTTGGGAACTGCTCGGGGGCCATGCTAACCTGCCCTCACCCCCGCCCCCGGGGGCGCGGCCACCCTCACCGGACCTAGGAGCACGCCCCGATGCCGGCCTTCGAGCCGCCCCCGAACCCCGTCAGCTACCCCGAGCTGGAGCAGTCGATGCTCGAGTTCTGGCGCCGGGAGCGGATCTTCGAGCGAGGGTTGGAGCAGCGTCGGGATGCCCGGCCCTTCGTCTTCTACGAGGGGCCACCCACCGCCAACGGCCAGCCCGGGGTCCACCACGTCCTGGCCCGTTCCTTCAAGGACTGCTTCCTGCGCTACCAGCAGATGCGAGGCCGGCGGGTGGAGCGGCGAGCGGGATGGGACACCCATGGGTTGCCGGTGGAGCTGGAGGTGGAGAGGGAGCTCGGCATCCGCACCAAGCAGGACATCGAGCGTCTGGGCGTGGAGGAGTTCAACCGGCTCTGCCGGGCCAGCGTCATGGAGTACATCGACGAGTGGGAGCGCCTCACCGCCCGAGTGGGATTCTGGCTCGACCTGGAGCACGCCTACCGAACCTACGACAGCGGCTACATCGAGTCAGTCTGGTGGAGCCTAAAGCAGATCTACGACCGGGGCTGGCTCTTCCGCGGCTACCGGGTCGCGCCCTACTGCCCGCGCTGCCAGACCTCGCTCAGTAGCCACGAGCTGGCCCAGCCCGGCGCGTACCACGAGAAGACCGAGGACCCAGGAGTGACGGTGCGCTTCCGGCTCCGGGAGCAGCTGGCCACCAGCCTGCTGGCCTGGACCACCACCCCCTGGACCCTGCCCGGCAACCTGGCCCTGGCGGTGGGCCCGGAGATCGACTACGTGCAGGTCCGCCAGGGGCAGGAGCGGCTCATCCTGGCCAAGGCCTGCCTGCCCGTACTGGCCGGGGAGTACCAGGTCGAGCGCGAAATGAAAGGTGAGGAGCTGCTGGGCCAGCGCTACCAGCCCCTTTACGAGTACCTGCCCGACCAGCCCGGCGCCTGGTCGGTGCTGGCTGGCGACTTCGTCAAGACCGACGAGGGCACCGGGATCGTCCACACCGCCGGCGCCTACGGCGAGGACGACCTCCGCCTCTGCTTGGAGGTGGGCCTGGAGGTGCGTCATACGGTCGGCCTGGACGGCCGCTTCCTGCCCGCGGTCACCGACTTCCAGGGGATCTTCGTCAAGGACGCCGACCCCCTGATCACCGCCGACCTGGAGCGCCGCGGGCTCCTCTACAAGCAGGAGCGGATCATCCACCCCTACCCCTTCTGCTGGCGCTGCGAGACGCCCCTGCTGTACTACGCGCTCGACTCCTGGTTCATCCGCACCACGGCGGTCAAGGAGCAGCTGATCCGCCACAACCGCTCGGTGCAATGGGTCCCAGCTCACCTCCGCGACGGCCGGATGGGCAACTGGCTGGAGTCGCTCCAGGACTGGAACCTCTCCAGGGCGCGCTATTGGGGAACGCCGCTGCCGATCTGGATCTGCCGCGGCTGCCAGGCGGAGCGCTGCGTCGGCAGCCTCGCGGAGCTGGGCCTGGACCTGAGCGCCGACCCCCACAAGCCCTACATCGACGAGATCACCCTGACCTGTGCCTGCGGCGGGGAGATGCGCCGGGCTCCGGAGGTGATCGACGCCTGGTACGACAGCGGCGCCATGCCCTTCGCCCAGTGGCATTACCCCTTCGAGAACCAAGAGCGATTCCAGCAGGACCACCCGGCCGACTACATCAGCGAGGCCCTGGACCAGACCCGGGGGTGGTTCTTCACCCTGCTGGCGGAGTCGACCATGCTCTTCGACGAGCCCGCCTACCGCCACGTGGTGGTGCCCAGCCTGGTGGTGGACGAGCGGGGGCGGAAGATGTCGAAGTCGCGGGGCAACGTCATTGACCCCTTCGATCTGATCTCCAAAACCGGCGCCGACGCCCTGCGCTGGTGGTTCTACACCACCGTCACCGTGGGGCTCGAGTACCGCATCTCCACCCAGCGCGTCGCCGAGAGTGCCGGGCGCTTCCTCAACGTCCTCTGGAACATGCTGAGCTTTCTCGTCACCTATGCCAACCTGGCCGACTGGCGCCCGCCCACGAAGGCGGCCCAGGCCCACCGCCACATCCTGGATCGCTGGGCCGTGGCGAGGCTGGAGCAGACCGTGGGCGATGCCGTCGCTGCCCTGGACCGCTACGACGCCAACGGCGCCTGCCGTGCCATCGCCGCTCTGGTGGAGGACGTCAGCACCTGGTACCTGCGCCGCTCCCGGCCCCGCTTCCGTGGCCGCCCTGACGAGATCGCCGCCAGCTGTGCCACCCTGCACGAGCTGCTGCTGGGGGTGGCCCGGCTCCTGGCTCCCTTCACTCCCTTCATGGCCGACTCCGTCTACCGCTGCCTGAGCCGCCCGGTTGCCGGGGCCGCGGCCTCAGTCCACCTTGAGACCTACCCCGAGCCGGATTCCAAGGGTCGGGACCCGGGCCTGCTGCGGGAGATGGCCACGGTGCGGCGCCTGGCCGAGGAGGCGCGGGCCCTGCGCGAGGCCCGCGGGGTTCCCCTGCGCCAGCCCCTGGCCCGGGCAACGGTGCGGGGAGTCGAGCTCGAGCCCGAGCTGGCCCGGGTGCTCCAGGAGGAGGTCAACGTCACCGAGGTGGCCTGCCTCCCAGGGCCCGGCTCGGCCACCGTCGAGCTCGACTTTGAGCTCACCGCGGCGCTGCGCCGCGAGGGCCTGGTTCGGGGCTTCGCCCGGGTGCTGCAGGCCCTGCGCCGCCGCAGCCAGCTTCGCGCCGGGGAGCCGGTCGAGGTCAGCTATGTCTGCGACGACGAGCTCGAGGAGGCGATTCAGGGGGCGCGGGCGCAACTGCAGGTGCAGTGTTTCGCCACCTCCCTGGCCCGAGTCGAGGCCCAGGACCCCGCCGGGGCCGGGTTCGCCGAGCTGGAGGCGGGCGGGCATTCGATCTGGCTGCGGCTGCACCGGCCCGAGTCCCCGTCAGACTGAGGCGGCGGGGGTCTTCCCACTGGGCTGGATACGGCCCATAATGCTCCCGCCCCCGGGCCGCCTCGGGCACCCTGAGCGGCGCCCGGCCCGGGGCAGGTATTCACGCAAGGATGTCGAGCATGAGCGAGACCGCCGCCGCCAGCCGCCTGCACGACCTGGCCGAGATCCGGCTCCAGGTCGAATCGGAGCGAGACCGTCTGGAGCACGAGCTCACCCAGCTGAGCGGGGTGTCGGCCAACGGGGCCGGCAAGGAAGCGCCCTTCCACGAGCACCCCACCGAGCACGCCGGCGAGATGGAGGAGCACGAGCGCCTGCTGGCGATCCGGGAGAACCTGGTCTCCATGTTCGAGCAGTGCAAGGACGCCCTGGGCCGGCTGGACCGGGGCGAGTACGGTCTCTGCCGCAGCTGCGGCCAGGAGATCGACATCGAGCGGCTGCGCGCTTTGCCCTACGCCAGCAAGTGCGTGCCCTGCAAAGAGGCCAGGCGCGACTGAGAGCTCCGGGGTTGCGGGCCGCTCCCAGCCCTTGAGCTGGCGCCGGAGCTGGCCCCTCTGGACGGCGCTGGCGGCGGTGGGGGTGCTCATCCTCGACCGTCTGACCAAGTCCTGGGTCTCGCACTCCCTGGTGTTGGGGGAGCGACTCTGGCCCGCTCTGCCGGTGCACATCCTCTATACGGAGAACAGCGGCGCCGCCTTCAGCCTGCTCCCCAACGCCGAGTGGCTCTTCGTACCGGTGGCGGTGGTACTGGTTCTGGGGATCCTCTGGCGCTGGCGGGCCCTGGCCGCCGAGCCGGCCTGGGTGCAGGCGGCGGTGGGCCTGCTCTTGGGCGGGGCCGTGGGCAACGCCTGGGACCGGATCACCCAGGGCTACGTGGTCGACTTCATCCAGCTGCCCCACTGGCCAGTGTTCAACGTGGCCGACTCCGGGATCACGGTGGGGGTGGTGATGCTGGTGCTGCGGATCCTGGTCGGCCGCCAGGGTGGCTGAGGAGGGCTGGACCCGGCTGGCGCCGGTGAGTCCGAAGGAGGCGGGCGGGCGCCTGGACGGCCTGCTCAGCGCTCGCCTGGGGATCTCTCGCAGGGCCTCTCAGGCGCTGGTGCGCGCGGGCGGGGTGGTGCTGGGCTCGGACCCGGTGCTCCGGCCCAGCCGCGCGGTGGGCGCTGCCCAGGCGCTGCTGGTACGCCAGGCGGGGGCCTCGGACCCCGAGGTGGTGGCGGTTGCGCCCCGATTGATCTACCAGGACAGTTGGCTGGCGGTGGTGGACAAGCCCCCGGGGCTGGTGGTCCAGCCCGGCGCCGGCCACCGCCAGGGCAGCCTCGCCCAGCAGCTGCGGGCCTGGCCCGGGCCCTGGGCCGAGGCCGAGGGAGAGGAGCGGCTGGGCATCGTCCACCGCCTTGATCGCGGCACCAGCGGCCTCCTGGTCCTGGCCCGGACCGAGCCGGCGCGCCAGGAGCTGCGGCGGCAGCTGCGGCGGCGGGAGATGGGCCGCGAGTACTGGGCACTGGTGCAAGGTCGGATCGAGGAGGAGCGGGGACGGGTGGAGGCGGCGGTTGGCCGGGACTGGCGCTCGCCCCGGCGGATGGCGGTGACCCAGTCCGGGCGTCCCGCGGCCACCGACTTTTGGGTTCTGGAGCGCCTGCGCCGATGCACCGCCCTGGGCCTGCGCCTGGAGACCGGGCGCACCCACCAGATCCGGGTGCATCTGGCCTACATCGGCCGGCCGGTCGCGGGAGATTCCACCTATGGCGGGGCGGCCGCGGGGGAGCGGCTTGCCCTTCACGCCGCGATGCTCCACCTCCGCCACCCCGAAACCCGCCGGGAGATGGTCTTCCTCGCGCCCCTGCCCCCGGACCTGGAGCGCCTGCGCCTCGAGGCCGGCGCGCCCGCCGGGACCAGCGCCGCCTGGCCCTGGGGGGCCTAAGCTCGGCGCTGTCGTGAACTCCAGACCGGCCATGGGCCGCCTCTTCGTGCTCTCCGGGCCGTCTGGGGTGGGCAAGGATACCGTGATCCGCGAACTGGTCCGGCTTCGGCCCCAGCTGCGGCGGCCACCCGCCTTCACCACCCGCCTCCCCCGGCCGGGGGAGGTGCCCGACCGCGACTACTCATTCGTCGACCCCGACACCTTCGCTGCCATGGAGGCGAAGGGCCGGTTCCTGGAGACGGCCCTGGTCCATGGCCAGCGCTACGGGACGTCCCGAGAGCGGGTGGAGACCGAGCGTGCCCGCGGCCGCGACGTCCTGCTCAAGCTGGACGTGCAGGGCGCGGCTCAGCTTCGCGACCTCGGCGGTGACGCCATCTTCATCTTCCTGGCGCCTCCCTCGCGGGAGGCGTTGCTGGCTCGCCTCCAGGGCCGGGAGACGGAGGGCCCGGAGGAGCTGGCGGTTCGGACCGCCGACGCCGACCGGGAGCTGGATGAGGCCCGCTGGTACCAGCACCGGGTCGTCAACGACGAGGTGGCGCGGGCGGCGGCGGCGGTGGCGGAGATCGTGTCCGAGGCGGGTGCCGGGCCGGGCTGAGCGATGGGGCGGGTTTGCCACAATGGCGCCGCCATGACTGACCCGCCGGACCTGGCCGGCCTCAGGATCGCCGTCCATCTCAGCGGTGGAATCGCGGTGGTCAAGGTCCCGGAGCTGATCACCCGGCTGCGCAAGCGAGGGGCCGAGGTACGGGTGGCGATGACGGCCTCCGCCACCCGGCTGATCCCGCCAGCCACCATGCGCGCCCTCTCGGGTCACCCCGTGGCTGTGCGACTGGTGCCCCCTCGGCGCGGCTGTCCGCCCGACGAGATGACCGAGGGGCACGGCATGGTCCACCTGGACCTGGCCGGTTGGGCGGACGCCCATCTGGTCGCCCCCGCCACCGCCGCCACCCTGGCCCGGTTGGCGCTGGGCCTGGCCGAGGACGTGGTCAGCGCCACCGTCCTGGCCAGCGATCGGCCGCTGCTGCTGGCGCCGGCAATGGAGACCCGGATGTGGCGCCAGCCGGCGACCCAGGCCAATCTGCGCACCCTGCGGGAGCGGGGCGCTGGGCTGGTAGGCCCGGGATCGGGGCGCCTGGCATCGGGTGAGGCCGGTGAGGGCCGCATGGCCGAACCCGAGGAGATCGTGGCCGCGCTGGTTGGGATGCTGCGCCGGCGGACCTCGATGGCCGGTTGGCGGGTGCTGGTAACGGCTGGGGGGACCAGGGAGCCGATCGACCCGGTGCGCTTCCTGGGCAACCGCAGCAGCGGTCGCATGGGCGCCGCGCTGGCAGCGGCGGCGGCGGGTCGGGGGGCCGTGGTCGATCTGGTGACCGCGGCCCAGTGCCAGCCGGAGCTGCCCGGGGTGGATCTGGTCCGGGTGGAGACCGCGGAGGAGATGCGCCAGGCCTGCCTGGCCAGGCTGGCGACGGCCCGGCTGGTGCTGATGGCGGCGGCGGTGGCCGACTTCCGCCCCGAGCGAGCCTCGGCGGAGAAGCTGCACCGTGCCGACCACCCCCAGCTGGAGTTGCGCCTGGTTGCCACCCCGGATCTGCTCAGTGAGCTGGGCCAGCGCCGGCCGCCCGGCTGCCTGCTGGTGGGGTTCGCCGCCGAGACCGCCCGGGTGGCGGAGGGCGGCAGGGCCAAGCTCCGGGCCAAGGGGTGCGACCTGGTGGTGGCCAATCCGGTCTCCGGGGAGCACTCGGCGATCGGCGGGGAGATGGCGGAGGCGGTGCTGGTGTTCCGCAACTACCCGGACGTGGTGCTGGGCTGGCAGCCCAAGCGCCTCCTGGCCGAGCAGGTCCTAGACCACGTGGAGGAGCTGGCGCCGACCGCTGCTGCCGCCGCCCCGACCGCGTGAGGGCCGGCCTGCCCCGGGTGGCGCGGGTCTCTCCCGATCTGCCCTCGGGGCCGCCAGCCAGGCTCTACGACTACCTGATCCCGGAGGCGCTGCGCGAGCACGTCGGTCTGGGCCAGCGGGTGGAGGTGCCCTTCGGCCGGCGCCGCGTCTTCGCCTTCGTGCTCGAGCTCCTGGAAGAGTCCCCGGTGGAGCGGCTGCGGGAGCTCACCGGAATTCGCGACGAGCAACCCCTGCTCCTGCCCCACCAGATCAGCCTGGCCCGCTGGATCGGCTCCCACTACCTCTGTCCGCTCCCCGAGGTGGTGCGGGCGATGGTGCCCCCGGCGCTGCGCACCGGCCGGCCCGGGGGCCGGCGGCGGGCGCAGCC
>JBOHUM010000094.1:0-1700 GCA_050734515.1 Candidatus Dormibacteria bacterium | reverse complement strand
AGCGCCTGCCCCGCTTGCGCCTCACCGCCTGGGGACTCTTCGCCCGCCGAGCCAGGTCCGAGCCCGGCTGAGTCCAGACGGAGCCGGGGGCGGCAAAACCGCGCCGGGTGCGATGGCCACGGTCGATTCCTCGTCCCCTCTCCGAGGTCGGGGGGGCTGGCTCTGGTATCCCTGGCACGGCCACGCTCGGCAGGAACGGCGAAAGAACGTCAGGACGACTGCAACCGATCCGTGACCTGGGCAACAGAGCTAGCACTGCCAATCTCCCGGCGCCGGGTACGGAGTACAACCGGGCCATGTCGCGGCGCGCCTATCGGCTGACCGTGGTGGGCGCCGGCGGGGTGCTGGCCGGTTACGTCCTGGTCACCCCCCAGGTGGCCGGGGCGCAACACGTCCCCGACTTCGGTGCCTTCTTCGCAGTCGCCCACGCCCTGCGGCTGCAGGGCTGGGGGGCGCTGCCCCACCTCTACTCCCTCACTTTCCAGGTCCACGCCGGGGCTATCTTCGGTCGCTCTCACGGGCTGCCCTACGTCGAGCCCTTCGTCGCCACCCCGCCCGCCGCCCTCTTGGTACTCCCCTTCAGCCTGCTGCCCTTCTGGGCAGCCTTCTACCTCTGGGATGCCCTGCTCCTAGGCCTGGGTCTGTGGGGCGCGATCTGGCTGGCCCGTGGCGAGGGGCTGGGCCGGGCCAGCCTTCCCGTGGCCCTGGTGGCGATCGCCTCCTTTCCTACCTACCAGGCCTTGGGCGAGGGCCAGTTCGACCTTCTCTGGCCACTGGGTTTGGCCCTTTTCAGCAGCGCCTGGCGCTGCCGCCCGGGCTGGCCGCGGGGTGCCCGCAGCCTGGCGGCGGCGCTGGTCTTCAGCCTGAAGCCCGACCTGCTCTTGGCGGCGGTGGTTCCGGCGGCGCACCGATGGCGCGACCGCCGGGTCCAGGAGCTGGCCGCCTGCCTGGCCGCCCTCGGACTGATCTCGGCGGTTGCCATCGGCGTCTCCGGGGTGCGGCTGCTGACGATGCTCGAGTCCTACACCCTCTACCACCGTTTCCCTCCGGTCCTGGACGTGACCGTGCTGGGGGTGCTCTGGCACACGGTCGGCCACGGCGCCCTCGCCGTCCGGCTGGCCTGGGCGGCGACCGGGATCGGCGTCCTTGCCCTGGCCTGGGCCTGGGCCAAGCACCCGCCCCGGACCGCCATCGAATGGAAGCTGGCCCTCACCTCTGCCGTCTGCATCTCACTGCTGGTCGCCCCCCACGACCTGCCTCAAGGACTGCTCCTGCTCTCGGGTCCGGCGATCTGGACCGCCTCCGCCCTGCTCCAGGCGGGACGGAGCCTAGGCTGGTTCGGGGCCTGGGTAGTCATCTTCAACGTCGGCTGCCTGATCGACGCCAGCCCCCACGTCCAACTGCCGGTCCCGATAACGCCAGAGCTGTTGCTCCTGGGGGCCCTGGTTGCCTGGCGCGCCCGCGCCCAACTGGGCCAGGCCGCGGAGGCACCCCAGCTCAACCCGGTCGCCGCCCCCGCCGGTTCGTGACCTCGGGAACGCTCAGCGGGCGGCGATCAGAACCGCTTCGGGCGCTACCGCCGCCAGCTGGGGATTGGTGGTGATCAGGGCCGCCCCCAGGCGACGGCTGAGCTCCAAGGACACAGCGTCGCCCAGGCGGAGGTGGGGCTCGGTCGCCTCCGCCCCGGTCAGCAGGTCCGC
>JBOHUM010000093.1:0-13581 GCA_050734515.1 Candidatus Dormibacteria bacterium | reverse complement strand
CCGCTGGAGCGGGCTATCTCGACGATCCCGGACCAGCCTGCGGTGTAGTAATCAGCGAAGTACGCCGACCCGTCGTCGGTCACGGCGACGGGATCCGGGCCCGTGCTGAGCGCCACCGTCGGGGTCTCGTTCTGGGCGAGCGCGCGCCGCCAGCTGCTCGGCAGCGGCACCTGACAGAAGGGGGCGGTGGCTCGCGTCCGAGCGTGCCCGGCCTGGGGAGTACGGGCCGGAGGGCGATGCGCTCCCAACAAGCGCGGCGGGGCCGGTGCGCTCGAGACCACGGCTGTGACCACCAAGGCAGGCACCAGCAGGCGCGGGCGCCGGAGTAGGCGCGCGAGCCAGCGGGCCCCGGACGCCAGCCGTTTTTCTCTGTCCTTTCTCAAGCTTTCATCGCTCATCCCGGGCGGGGACTCCAGGCCAGGCTGGACTCCACGGCTGACGGCGGCGTAAGGCGCGCAGGCGCAGCCTCGTGAGGGACGGGGCACTCCCCCGCCGTTCCCGCGCTCGCCTGCCCAGCATTCAACCCCTAAACGCTGTCCGGGCCCAAAACCGTACGGACCGGCGTCAGGCTGGGGCGACTCCGGTTAGTTGCTGGAGGCGCAGGCCGAGCAGTGCCCGTGCCCGAGCAGTTCCACCCGCTCGAGACGGAATCCCAGCGGGCTGGCGGCGTTGTCCACCCACATGGGAATCTCCGGGCAGCTGACGTCGAAGGTGCCGCCGCAGCGATCGCAGACCAGGTGCTGGTGGGACTCACTGCCCGCCATGACCGCCTCGTAGGTGTTGGCGTGGCCGAGCTGCACCTTGCGGGCCAGGCCCAGCTCCACCAACAGGTCGAGGGTCCGGTAGACGGTGGTGCGCTGAAAGCCGGGGAGCTTGCGGCCGATGCTGGTGCAGAGGTCGTCAGCGGTGGCGTGGCCCGGGTGCTCCAGCAGGGCCTGATAGACGAGGCGCCGTTGGGGCGTGAGCCGGCGGCCCTGCTGGCGCAGCGATTCCAGGCCGTTCACGATCTCACTATACCTGTTGCGCGCTAATTGCAACAGACCGGCTCGTCCGGTGTCCTCGACGCCTAAGACTATGATCGGGCAGATGCAGGAAGCTCGGCCCCCCCACCCCCTCGCCGCCCTCGAGGACGCCCTGGCCAAGGTCCAGGATCCCGAGCTGCATCGCCCCCTGATGCAGCTGGGGATGCTCAAGAACCTGCGCCTCGAGGGGTCCACGGCCCGGATGCGGGTGGTCCTCACCACCCCGGCCTGCCCGCTCAAGGACCGGATCCAGAGTGAGATCGAGGCGGCGGTGCTGGGGGTAGTGGACGGCGTGGAGCGGGTGGAGCTGGAGTGGGACGCGGACGTCAGCCGCACCAAAGGGGTGATCGGTCGCCAGGACATCCCGGGGGTGCGCAACACCATCGCCGTGAGTGCCGGCAAGGGTGGGGTGGGCAAGACCACGGTCGCGGTCAACCTCGCCTTCGCCCTGCTGGGAGCTGGCGCCCGGGTCGGCCTGCTAGACGCCGACATCTACGGTCCCAACGTCCCCATCATGCTGGGCCTCAGCGAGCGGCCCCGCGGCCACGAGGGGCGGATGCAGCCGCTGGAGAAGGGCGAGCTCAAGGTGATCTCGATCGGCACCCTGATCGACCCCGAGCGGCCGGTGATCTGGCGGGGCCCGATGCTGGCGGGCGCCATCAAGCAGTTCCTCTTTGAGGTCGACTGGGGGGAGCTCGACTACCTGGTCTGCGACCTGCCCCCCGGCACCGGCGACGTGCAGCTGACCCTGGCCCAGTCGATCCCCCTCACCGGGGCGGTGATCGTGACCACACCCCAAGATGTATCGCTGGCCGATGTAGGCAGAGGGATCGCCATGTTCCAGCAGCTGCGAGTGCCGATCCTGGGCGTGGTCGAGAACATGAGCGGCTTCGCCTGTCCCCACTGCGGGGAGGTGACGGACATCTTCGGCCGGGGTGGGGGCCACGACCTGGCCGAGAGCCGGGAGCTTCCCTTCCTCGGCGCCATTCCCCTGGATCTATCGGTCCGGCTGGGCGGTGGTCAGGGTCAGCCCCTGGCCCTAGCCAGTCCCGAATCTCCCGGCGGGCAGATCTTCCAGCAGGTGGCCGCCCAGCTCGCCGCCCAGATCAGCCAGGTCAACTTCCAGGGGGCGGCGCGCCCGGAGATGCCGGCGGGTCCCCGGATCGCCCGCGGCTAGGCTGGCATGGCCGCAGCCGGCCGCCCGCCGCTGATCGCCGTCTGCTGCCCCTCCCGGCCCCGTCCCTCGGACCTGGAGGCGGCGCGGCGGGTGGGCGAGCTCCTGGCCCAGCGGGGAGCCGTGCTCCTCTGTGGCGGCCTGGGAGGGGCGATGGCGGCGGCGGCGGCGGGCGCCCGCGAGGCAGGGGGGCGGGTGGTGGGCCTGCTCCCGGGCAGCGACCCCGGCGCGGCGGACCCAGGGGTCGAGCTCGCCCTGGCCACGGGCCTGGGAGAGATGCGCAACGCCCTGCTGCTGCGTGCCGCCCAGGCGGTGATCGCGATCGGCGGCGGCGTGGGCACCCTGAGCGAGATCGCCCTGGCACTGGTGCTGGGCAAGCCCATCGCCGGGCTCGACACCTGGGGGCTGGAGCCACCGTCGGGGAGCCCGGGGGCGGCCCTCCAGCTGGAACGGGTGCCCAGTCCGGAGCGGGCGGTCGAGTGGGTGCTGGGGCGAGCGGGCCTCGGGCAGGGGGAGTAGAGGATGCAGGCGGTGGTCTCGGCCATCACCCTGGCGGCGGTGGTGGCCCTGGGCATCGGCCGGCGGCGCCGGTTTCTCAGCCGGTGCCGCTGACCTCTCCCTACATCAGGTCAGCCCCGCAGCTCGGCAACCGCCCGAGCCAGCGCCTCCTCGATGGCGGCAGCGTCGTCTGGACGTCCCTCGCGCAGCCCGTCCAGGAGGCCGACGATCGCGACCACATCCGCCCAGGGGTGAAAGCGCTCCCCTGAGAGTTGCTCCCAGCAGGCGGTGAAGCGGCTTGCGGCCCCGGAGCCAACGGCGAGCAGGTTGGCCCGGCAATGGCCGATGTCGACCACCGCCGGGCCCAGGCAGGCCGCCTGCCAGTCCACCAGCCCGCTGATCCGGCCCCTTAGCCAGAGCACGTTGCCGGGATGGAAGTCACGGTGGATCAGCACCGCCGGCAGGGCCGGCGGTTCGCCCTGGAACAGCTCCGCCGCCTGCCGCCAGACCTGCGGCTGGCGCGCCCACGCCGGCGGGGCGAAGGTGAGGGGCGGGTAGGGCGCGTAGGAACTCAGGGCCAGGCCGCGGGGAACCCTTCCAGCGTGGATCGCGGGCAGCGGTTCGGCCAGGCGCTGGAGCCAGGCTTCCAGGTCTCGGGGATGCCAGACCAGCCGGCCCGGAAGCCAGGACATGAGCAGTGCCGGGACGCCGGCCGCAGCCCCGGTCGGCTCCAGGCCCAGCAGCCTCGGGGTGGGCAGCGGCAGCTTCGCCACCACGCGCAGGGCCTGCGCCTCGCGCCCGGGCAGGTCGGGCTCCTCCACGTTGAGCTCGGGCCGCACGTAGCGGCGCAGCACCACCCGCTCACGCTTGCCGGCGCGGGTGCCGACCTCGAGCAGGTGGACCGCCGAGGAGAGTCCCCCGCGCAGGGCATGGGTGGACCGCACCTGCACCCCCAGCTGTGACTCCACCCAGCGCAAGGCGGCCGCGGGTGGGCGGGAGCGCAGCAGACGCCGGTCCTGGGGATCCTCGGCGAAACCATGGTCGGCGGGCGGCGGGGACGCGTCCCGGCGGCTGCGGTAAACGGCGGCGATCCCCGAGTAGCTAGACAGCGCGGGCCAGCGCCCGGGCGGCAGCCCGGCGGATGGCGCCCCGGGCGTCGTCGCTGTCGCTGTAGACCCGCAGCCAGACGGTCCGCATGGGCAGCAGGCGCGCCATCAGCTCCTGGGCGGCGGTCTCCTCCACCCGACCCGAGATCGGGTCGTAGAGGCCCAGGAGCTGCTGGTCGCTGGTGGGGTCGTCGGGCCGGGGATCGGTGCTGGCCAGGTCCACCGCCATCCCCACCCCGCGCAGGCGCCGGGGCAGCTCGGCGCGGATCGCGGCCTCGATGGCCTGGGGGTGGCGCAGCCGCGGTTGCTCGGGCCGGGTCGCCTCGCGATAGGCTTCGAAGGCCAGCCTCCAGGGGAGCCGCCGTCGGGTGACCGCCTCCCAATGCTGGCCCAGCTCCCGCTCCTCCGCGTCCCGGGGCCGGAGCTGCATCCGCTCCACCTCCGACATCAGCGACCAGTCGGTGAGCAGCAGGTAACGATCGAGATCCAGCAGCGGGTTGCCCGCCGGCAGCAGCCGCCGGCAGGTCGCGGCGAAGACCGGGCGGAGGTGCAGGTCGATGCGGCGCACGGTGCGGTGGAAGTAGATGTGGTTGTACATGTAGAGGCGGGCGGCGAGGAAGTTCTCCAGAGCCGGGACCCCGTGCTGGTGCAGCACCAGCCGGCCGTCCTTGATGAACATGTAGTGGCGCAGCCGGGCCAGGTCCACCGGTCCCACCGCCACCCCGCACATGTAGGCGTCGCGGGGGACGTAATCCATGTTGTCAGTGGACACCGGGCCGCAGAGCAGCGGCTTGAGGGCTCGCAGCCAAGCCGGCGCTTGGAACCCCTCCAGGTCCCGGGGCGCCATCACCCAGGCTACCCAGGCCGGGTCGACGCGCTCACCGGGCTGGAAAGGCCCGCCCGGGCTCCGGCCCAGGGAGGCGATCAGGTCCGCCAGCTCCACGACGACCAGGCGGCGGCCGATGTCCTCGTGGTCGATGCGGTACTCGGACAGCACCTCCCGATCGAAGAAGTGACCGAAGGGCCCGTGACCGACGTCGTGGAGCAGGCCTGCGATCCGCATCGTCTCCACCACCAGCTGCCGAGAGGGAGTGCCGGGGCAGGTCTCGGCCAGGCTGGGGTAGAGGTGGTCGGCGAAGCTGCCGCTGAGGTGCATCGCCCCCACCAGGTGCTGGAAGCGGGAGTGCTCGGCGGTGTGGAAGACCCACCAGGCGGACTGGAGCTGGTGGATGCGGCGCGAGCGCTGCAACCAGGGGTGGTCGAGGAGCGCCTCCTCGGAACTGTCGCCGCCAGGGCGCTGCTTGGTGATGCTGCAGTAGCGGTAGAGCGGATCGGCGAGCAGGTTGACGGCCTCGAACTCGCTCTCCGGAGACTCGGGCACCAGGCCATGGTAGGCAGCCGGCCGGGACTCAATCCCACCGGGCTCGGAGTAGGCCCCACCAGGACCGATATTTGGTAAGCTCAAACAAATTACCTCCGGCACCCCAGAGGAAGGGCTCTTGATCCAGGCACCGCCGAGGCCGGCCGCCGGGCCGCGACCGCTCTCCCCCCACTACAAGTGGATCGCCCTCTCCAACACCACCCTGGGGATCCTCATGGCCACGATCAACACCTCGATCGTGCTGATCGCGCTCCCCGACATCTTCCGGGGCATTCACCTAAACCCCCTGGCACCGGGCAACACCCCCTACTTCCTGTGGCTGCTGATGGGCTACATGGTGGTCACCGCGGTCCTGGTGGTCTCACTGGGCCGGATCGGCGACATCTACGGCCGGGTGCGGATGTACAACCTCGGCTTCCTGGTCTTCACCATCTTCTCGATCCTGCTCTCCCTGACCTGGATGACCGGACCGGCGGCGGCGATCTTCATGATCCTGGCCCGGGTGCTCCAGGGCGTGGGCGGGGCCTTCCTCTGGGCCAACTCCAGCGCCATCCTCACCGACGCCTTTCCCGCCACCCAGCGGGGGATGGCGCTGGGGACCAACATGGTGGCCGCGATCGCCGGCTCCTTCATAGGCCTGGTCCTGGGCGGGGTGCTGGGCCCGGTGTCCTGGCGGCTGGTCTTCCTGGTCTCGGTCCCGGTCGGGATCTTCGGAACCGTCTGGGCCTATCGCATGCTCCGCGACACCGGCATCCGCCAGCCGGCCAAGCTCGACTGGTGGGGAAACGTCACCTTCGCCGCCGGCCTGATCGCAGTGCTGGTGGGGATCACCTACGGCATCCTCCCCTACGGGGGCGCCAGCATGGGCTGGACCAACCCCATGGTCCTGGGGGCCCTGCTGGGAGGGGTGGCCTGCCTGGTCCTGTTCACCTACATCGAGACCAAGGTCGAGTCGCCGATGTTCCGGCTGCCCCTCTTCCGGATTCGGGCCTTCTGGGCCGGCAACCTGGCCGCCCTGCTGGGGGCGCTGGCCCGGGGCGGGCTGATGTTCATCCTGATCATCTGGCTGCAGGGGATCTGGCTGCCGCAGCATGGCTACAGCTTTGCCGAGACTCCGCTCTGGGCGGGGATTTACATGCTGCCGCTGACGGCCGGCTTCCTCATCGCCGGTCCCCTGGCCGGGATTCTGGCGGACCGCTACGGTTCGCGGGGGCTGTCCACCGCCGGGGTTTCAGTCTCGGCCCTGGTCTTCGCCGTCTTCCAGTTGCTCCCAGCCAACTTCAGCTACTTTTGGTTCGCCTTGCTGCTCGGGATCTACGGACTATCCAGCGGCCTCTTCGCCTCGCCCAACCAGACCGGGATCATGAACAGCCTGCCCGCCAACCAGCGGGGGGCGGGAGCGGGAATGTCGGCAACCTTCCAGAACTCCGCCCAGGTGCTCTCGATCGGGATCTTCTTCACCCTGATCATCATCGGGCTCTCGGCCAGCCTCCCCCACTCCCTCTACCACGGCCTGGTGGCCCAAGGGGTGCCGAGCGTGGCGGCCCGACGGATCTCGCACCTGCCCGCGGTGGGGAGCCTCTTCGCCTCATTCCTGGGCTACAACCCCATCGGGTCGCTGTTGGCTGGGGTCCTGCCCCACCTCTCCCCCGCCCACCAGGCCTACCTGACCGGGCGCGCCTTCTTTCCCCGGCTGATCTCAGGTCCGTTCATCGCCGGGATCCGCGCCGCCTTCGGGTTCGCCTTCGCCGCCTGCGCCCTAGCGGCGGTGGCCTCGGCGCTGCGGGGGGGCAAGTTCGTCAACCAGGAGGTGGCTCCTGGCCTCCAGCCCAGTGCCGCAGGGCCGCAGCATCGGCCCGCGCCCGCCCAAGGGGAATCGCCCGCCCCCGCCCGACCCAAGCCGCGAGGCGGGGTTCTGGGCCGCGCCCGACGGCGCTGAGCCGCGGCGCCGTGCGATGAGGACGATCAACGCGGCGAGGCCAACCCGCGTTGACCCGGCCTTGGCCGATCGTGAGGCGGGGCCGATGGCAGAGCTGGAGCGCGCGGTCACGGCGATCGTCCGTTGGTCGAGCCGCCGTGAGGTCCAGCTAGAAACCATGCGCCGGGCCCGTTGCGGGCTGCCGGTCGGAGCATTGACCATGCTCGGCCGGATCGCCAGCAGCGGGCCTCTCCATCCCAGCCAGTTGGCCGCGTACTACGCCGTAGACAACTCCACCATCACCCCCCAGCTCCAGCGACTGGAACGCGCCGGCTTGGTCTCCCGTGAGCCGGACCCGCGCGACCGGCGGGCTGCCCTGGTGCGGATCACCCGTGACGGCACGAGGATGCGCAAGCGGCTCCATGAGGCTCGCCGGGCGGTGTTGGAGGAGTTGCTCTCCGACTGGTCGCTGTCCGAGCGCCTGCGCGTCTCCGCCGCCTGCTCGCATTTGGCGGACAGACTCGAACTGCCCTATGCCGGGTGCCCTAAGGCACAACCGTAGGCTCTCCGCTCGACAGCCCACGTACGGTTTTTTGCGACCAGGCGAGGTCGACATCTGGCCGGCGGCGCCTCATCTGACCCTGGCGCAGTGGTAGGCGCCTCCCATTGGTTCCTCGCGATCTGCACAATCGAGTAGACGGTCAGTTCAGGCCCACCTCTCCGCGGGACTCGTCCCACTCCGGGGGATCTGTAGGACACCGTCTCGCCATCATCCCGTAACCGGGCCGCGGCCGGGGATCGGAGCTGGGCAGGTCAGGATTCCGCCCGTGACCCCGGAGCACGGTGCGTGGACGAGGCGAAAGCTTGGCCTGACGGCGGCGGCGCTCGCCTTGCTGGCCAGCCTGGGCCTAATTGCTAGCTGGGCCGCGTGGGTCATCAGCGACAGCAACGGCAACAACACCTTCTCGACCAACACGATCCTTCTCGACGACAACCAGGGCGGCGAAGCAGGGTCGGCGACTAGCACGGGGACCGCGGTCTTCAACGTCACCAACCTCGAGCCCGGCTCCACATCGACCACGGGGTGTATCGGTCTTGACTTCTCGGGCACCGCCCCAACCGCCAGCCTCACCTTGGCTGCCGTCCTTGGTGGCGCAGGGCAGTCGACACTCCAGAGCCAGCTGACGGTAGCCACGGCCGAGTACAACACTAGTGGTACCGTTACAGTCACTCCTGGCTCCAACACCAACGGCGGCTCGTGCGCAAACTACCCCAGCTCCGGTACTAACACGACGGTTGGCACCCAAGGAGCGACGCTTCAGTCCTGGGCTGGGTCTTCCCCGTACACGATCGCTAGCCCTGTAACCAGCACCTGGTACAAGTTCACAATCAGCGGCCTGCCGGTTGCCGACTCCAGCTGTGCCACGTACTGCAACCAGACAATCACCATCAACCTCACCTGGACCCTCACAACCGCCTGATGGCCGTGCGGGTCGGGGATGGCACCCAGCCGATCGCCGAGGCCGACTGGACCAGTCGCGTCGCTGTCGAGGGTGCGACGTTTGGCCGGGGCGGCCGCCGGCGAGGGCGGGTACACGCACTCGACGTTGCGGTGACCGCGCTCTTGGCCGGCACCGTGGCTTTGCTTGCGCTAGCTCTCGTCGCAGAGATCCTGGGGTATCAAGCCGTAGTTATCGAGAGCGGGTCGATGGAGCCAACGATCGCGGTTGGAGACGTGATTGTTAGCCAGGCGGTGCATCCTCTAGAGGTGCGTCCCGGGGACATCGTAACCTTCCGTGACCCCGCCCTCGGGGAACGCCTCGTTACCCACCGTGTGGTCACCGAGCGCCTTTGGAGGGATCACGTGAACTTTGTGACCAAAGGCGATGCCAACCGCACGACTGAGCATTGGGATGTACCCATCTCTGGGATGCTCGGTCGCGAGCTCCTTGTTGTCCCACTCCCTCAGGCCGGCCCGTGGCTGACTCTGGTGACCGGGCCGATGGCGCGTGTGACTGAGATACTGGCCTCCGTGACTCTTCTCTTCTACCTAGCCCTGCGATATATCTGGCGTGGGCCGCAGCGCTCGGTATAAGGGGCGAGATGGCGGCCCGACGGGTGACCCTAGAGCTTCCCTGGTACCCGTTGTGAGGTCCAACCCTTCGATCAGAAGGCTGACTCTGTCAGGCCTCCTAATGCTTGGAGTCCTCGGTAGCAGCCCGATAGCGAGGTCCAGTGCCGCTTGGGTGGCTGCCGACCTGAATGGCACCAACGTGGTTGAGACGGGGACCTGGCCGACTGCGGCTGTCAACCCGGTGACTGGCCATGTGGGGGTCACGGTAACGCTGTCCGGCTCAGCGTTTCCCGCTACCACTACCATCAGCGCTACCTACGCCGGGGCTGCTATCACCTTGTCAGGTACCACCACGACCACTGTGGGCGGTGGCATCCCTACGTCGAGCCCACCGACATTCACCATTCCAACCACGGCCCCTGGGAGCCTGGCCGGTGCCCACGCGGTGGTGGTGACGGCAGGGGGGAAATCGGCACCATCGGTCACGTTCACCGTGACCCCTAGCATCAGCCTGAGCCCGACCTCGGGGACGACTGGCAGCGCCGTCACCATCGCCGGGAGCGGTTTTGCTGCAGGTTCGAAGCTCACAGTGACCTTCAACGGAATCGCTGCATCATGGACGTCTGGAGGGGGGAGCGAGAACAGCACGGTCGATGGTGCTGTGCCAGCCAACGCGACCATCGGCGCTGGGACTGAGGCCGCCGGAACATACACCGTCAAGGTCAAGGATGCCGCAGGCCACAGTGCCACGGCGACGTACCGACTGACAAACTAGAACTCGCCGAGTCGGTTTGCGCGGTTGCTAGCCCATGGCATCCAGATCCCAACCCGGCGGCGCAACAGCCTGAGCGCCGCCTCCTGACCGCGACGCGCTTCGAGTCAGCGGCCCTCGCCGAGGACCTCGCGCAGCCTGCGTGCGAACGCTTCCGGTTGGCCACCATATCCGGAGTCGGCGCTCAAGAAGCCCCCGTGATGGCTGGGAAACACCGTCGCCTGCTGACCAAGTAGCTCGGCGGTAGCTACGGAGGTGCGCCCCGTAAAAATGCCGGCGGACTCCTCGCCCACCGCGATCACGATGCGGGTCGGCGCCGCAGCCAGCGCCTCCAAGTCGGGACGATAGCTGGTGACCGGCGATGACCGGTCGGAGAGCACTGGGTCATCTCGGGAACCGTCATCGTCCGCCGTCATCCCGAAGTGGGCGGGGTCGGGTGAAGGCTGGTCAAAGTAGTCGTCCGTGAACTCTCCCCGCCACGAGGTCATTGCGATGAAGGCCGCCATGCCGGCAGTCCGCCCCTTGGCCTCGTAGGCGTCCCGAACGCCTGCCCGGGCCCGCTCGGCCGCCACCGCGTCCGGAAGTACCGGGATGAGGGGGGGCTCGTGCGCGACCAGGGTGGTCACGTCATTCGGGTGTGCCGCCACGAGAGCGAGGGCGGTGACCGCCCCGCCGCTGCTGGCGAACACGTCAACCGGGCCGACGCCGAGAGCGTCGATGACGGCGTGAACATCGTCCGCCTGGACGGTGGGCGTGCTGTCGACCCGACCGTCCTTGCGGATACTGCGGCCGAGGCCGCGCGGGTCATATGTGATGACGGTGCGATCGGGGAAGTGCGACGCCAGGGCGTGGAAGCCGCTGGCGTCCATGGGCTGGCCGATCATGAATAGCGGGGAGCGCCTGTCGGCCGTGGTGAGCGGGCTGCGTACGTCGTAGACGATATCGGCCTCGGCGGTTCCAAGCGTGTGTGTGGTCCTGCCTGTATCGATGCCTCCTGGCTGAGAACTCATCGGACCATGGGCCAGCGCGGCGCGATGCAAGATGACTCTGGGACCATGCGCCGGCGCCGAACCCGGGTCGGCGCGCCCAAGCACTCCTTCGCCGAATTCAGCGCGGCCACCCTGTCCACCCCACAAGGCCACGCCGACTCGGACCTCATCCAGGTCGAGAAAACTGTCGGATCGCGCTCGCGAGCATGGCGACGGCAGCGAGCGCGACCAGCCCCAGTTCGAAGATGACGGGTAGGTGCCAGGCACCCCAGTTGACCCCGGGGTCAAAGGCCTGGCGGATGGCGGGCGGAATCGTCAGGGCGGTGAACACCTCCTTGCGCAGAGGATCTACCGCATAGGAGAGGGGATCGATCTTGCTCAGAACACCCAGCCAAATGGGCAGCCGGGTGATCGGGAAGACCGCCCCGGAGAGGAAGAACATGGGTAGCACGAAGAGCTGCGTCACCACCTGGAAGGACTGCACGTCGGAGATCCGAGCTGCCAGCATCACTCCGAAGGCGGTGAGCGCGAAGGCGGTGAGCATCATCTCCAGCAGCAGCACCACCAGCATCGCCGGGCTGTAGGGAACTCCCACCAGCCCCGCCAGGGCCAGCATGATCGCCCCCTGAATTGTGGCCACCGTGGCCCCACCCAGGCACTTACCCAGGACCAGGGTCCAGCGGTGGACCGGGGCCACCAGCATCTCCCGCAGGAAGCCAAACTCCCGGTCCCAGACGATGGAGATGGCCGAGAAGATGGAGGTGAAGAGCACGGTCATGCCCAGCACCCCCGGAAACATGAAGGTGCGGAAGTTGAAGTGGTGGGCGCTGGGGATGATGCTGGAGAGACCGGTACCGAGAATGAAGAGGAAGAGCACCGGCTGGGCCAGCGAGGTCACGATCCGCATCCGGTTGCGGCGGAAGCGGATCAACTCTCGCTTCCAGACCACCCAGAGGGCGCGCAGGTCGTCGCTGGCGCGACCACCCGCCACCCGGACCCCGACCACCGACGCCGTGGCCACGGCTAGCGCCTCCCCCGCGCTCGCAACCAGGGGGTGGCGCGCAGGCGCTCGCCCGAGGATGCCTCGGCGTCCCGGATGGTCCTGCCGGTGTAGGTCATGAAGACGTCGTCCAGGGTGGGCCTGGCCACCCTGACCGAGCGGATCGGCACCTGGAGTCGGGCGAAGAGCTGGGGGACGAACTGCTCGCCGGCGCGCACGTGGAAGGCGACCGCCCCCTCACTGAGCTGAGCCGTGATCTGAAACTCTTGGCGCAGCCGCTCCAGGGCAAGGGCGTCGTCCTCGGTCTGGAGCTCAACCCGGTCCTCGCCGATGGCCGCCTTGAGCGCCTCCGGGGTGTCCACCGCCACCAGCTCCCCGTGGTCGATGATGGCGATCCGGTCGCAGTACTCGGCCTCGTCCATGTAGTGGGTGGTGAGGAAGATGCTGATCTGCTCTCTCCGCCGCAGCTCGCTGATGTAGCTCCAGATGTTGGACCGGGTCTGGGGGTCCAGCCCCACCGTGGGTTCGTCGAGAAACAGCACCCGGGGCGAGTGGAGCAACCCCCGGGCGATCTCCAGGCGCCGCTTCATGCCCCCGGAGAAGGTCTGCACCAGCGAGGTTCTCCGCTCCCAGAGGTCAACCAGCTCCAGCACCTGGCGCATGCGCGGCGCCAGCACCTCCCGGGGCACGCCGTACAGCTCGGCGTGGAAGCTCAGGTTCTCGGTGGCGGTGAGGTAGTCGTCCAGGGTGGGATCCTGGAATACCAGCCCGATCCGCTGGCGGACCAGGGACTGCGCCCCGACCACGTCGTGCCCGGCCACCCGCGCCGTGCCAGCGTCGGGCCGGGTCAGGGTGCAGAGCATGGCGATGGTGGTCGACTTGCCGGCGCCGTTGGGGCCCAAGAAGCCGAAGATCTCGCCCGGCGCGACCTCGAAGCTCACCCCGCGCACCGCCGCCACCTCTTTGAAGGACTTGCGCAGCCCCTCGGCTACCACCGCAGGGCCCGAGGTGCGGGCCGCAGTCTCCGGGCGCACGGCTTCAGCCTGGGCCATCCCCCCAAGCTTGACACAGGACCATCGCCAGCCGGGCTCCCCGCGCGCGCTTCAGCCGCGAGGGCGGCCACGGCTCATCGGCGTAGGGTCCGGGTCTCTCGGGCTTCGACCGACTCCGAGCGGGCGAGAGGGTGGCGTCCTAAGCGCGCTGTAAAAGCGCGCAGCGAGTGCGCGTTCCAACGTGTTAGGCGATCATCTCCTCGTGTGGCAGCGGTCCTTCCCCAGCCCCGCCTCCGCCACCAGCGCCTAGATGTCCGCGTCCGCGCCCCCGGCACGTAGGCGGCGGTGATCCGCCTCCACCGGCCTAGTCCTAATGGCGGTGCGGCAGCCGGGCAGGACCTGGTAGACGAACCTCTAGGCGGTGTTACGCCGCTGAGGCACTGCGGTCTCGATTACCCTCGGCGGTCGGTACCCCGCGGGCCGAACCCGTTGCGGGACCCCCGAGGCCAGCTCAGTGCGCTAGTACCGCCCCCCTGGAACTCACCGACTTCCTCCTCCGAGGCCTTCTGAAGGATCACCCGGGCTCACAGCCGCCGTTCTCGGCCACCTTCTGCCCGTCCCCGATCCCCTCCGCCAGGAGTTCCTCGGTGGCCGC
>JBOHUM010000092.1:0-23811 GCA_050734515.1 Candidatus Dormibacteria bacterium | reverse complement strand
AGATCAGCCGTGCGCGCGTCGTTGACGCCGGCAGAATCGTCACGGGCGCAGGGATTAGCGCCGGCATGGACATGGGCTTCCACCTGTTGCGCCGCGCCGGTCACGACGAGGCGTTCCTCGCTGAGGTCGCCCGGGTCATGGAGTACACCACCGCCTACGATGCCTATCGTGGGGACTTTGAGGAGTTCGCCGGAAGCGCTGGCCATGAAGTACCTCAGCAATAGATTGGTGGTTCGCGCGGACTAGCAGCTGGCCGGTGGGCTTACCCGGACAGAGGCACGGTCTTTGGCGTTCAACGCATCGATGAGCCGTCGGATGGCGTCCTTAAGCCGGGGCTGGCTTCTGAGACTTCGGCGCTGATCCGTGCGTCGCAGCTGGTCTGAGGCGCACACCTCAGCACCCCAAAGACCGGCTCCTCTCCCCGCGCTGCCGGCCCTCCGCGATGGACTCCATCAGCACCCCAGCCGGCATCCGCCACTCTGGACCGAGCTGGTGCTGGCACTGGCGCGGCGGACGTTCCGTCTCCGGCGGACCGTCCGACCGCATGACCTCGAGATCGGCTTTGTGAAGATGGGGTAGGTCGAAGCGAACGGCGTCAATCAAATGCAGATAGGGGCTCCACTTCTCTTGGAGCTGGGCCCGGCGCACCTCCACGGCGGTGCGGTGCTCGGCAAGGATGTGGGCGCCCAGTCCCCCCTCGGCCAGCTCGGCGAACTCTGGCATCACCGGCAGGAAGTCGGAGGGTTCGAGTCCCTGGGGACGAAGGCCCGCCGCCGAATAGACGCGCTTGAGGCGGAGCGGAGCCATGCCTCGCTTCCTAGTGTCGCCCTCTGTGTAGTAGATCGATAAAGGCTGGCCCGCCTCTGGAGATCGAAGGTGGTCACCTGCTCCTGCTGTAGTTGCAGCGGTGCGCTGGACATGAATTGGGAGAGAACCCGCTCCAGAACTCTCCTGGTCCGACCAGGAGCCGGGGATCGGATCGCATCCCAGCCCCGTGCGCTCCTCCAGAAGCGCCGCATCGGGATATTGGAAGAGCAGGGCGAGCACTTGTAGGGAGGGCGTGTCACGCCGGGGAGAGCCTCAGGGCCTCGCTGCCCGCTGACGGAGGCCGCGATCGCTAGCGAGAGTCAGCTACTGGCCGCTATGAGCTTGAGGGAGGGACCTCGCTCCCCTCTCAGCAAGTTCGGCTAGCGCCAGCAGCGACTCGATGCGCTCAACCGGGAACCCGTCATCGCCGGCACGGAGAAGATCGAACAGGATCGTGCGGTCGGGCTCAGCCGCGGAGGAGAACTCGGATACCCGACCCTGCGCCGCGTCCTCAGGTTGCGACACATCGGCGGCCATGGCTGCGCCCCGCACCCGATCCGCAAGCCCGGACCGGGGCAGCGCCCTCGGTGGACCACCGAACCGCTCCCGCAAGCGGCGGCTCCGGTGCCGGGAGATGGGTGGGAAACCACTGCCCTGGGACCACCACCGCGCTGGGGCACCACAGCCTTGCGGGCGCCGACCCGCAGAGAGCGCCTGCCGCCTCATGACTCGCCTGCCCCGCCGACAACCCCCGGTCCGACGACGGGCGGTTGACGGAGGAGCATGAACCGCTCGTTGGTACCAAACCATCGGCAAGGAGCGGTACTCCGGATGCAGCGGCAGCGCCACCCGATTGGGCATGGCGAGATCACCGGCGGGCCTCAGATCCTAGATTATAGACCATAGCTATCACGTAAAATAGGCCGAGTGATCAGATCCGAGCGGTCCCCCGAGTTTCGAGTGCCCCTCCGCTACTTCCTGGCCGGACTGGCGGCGTGGCTTCTGCTGGCTGCCGGCACCCCGCTGCTCGCCGGTCACTTGGTCGCCGGGTACGATGATCCCCAGGTTTTCGCGCTGACCCACCTCGCCGTTTTGGGCTGGGTGACCATGACCATCATGGGAGCCCTGTACCAGCTCTTGCCAGTGGCACTTCAGGCCACGATAT
The DNA here is from genome assembly GCA_050734515.1 of Candidatus Dormibacteria bacterium. Taxonomy (GTDB): domain Bacteria; phylum Chloroflexota; class Dormibacteria; order Aeolococcales; family Bog-877; genus Bog-877. The sequence goes on along the minus strand of JBOHUM010000092.1, from coordinate 21,839 downwards.
CGAGCCCTCGGCTGAGCCGGTGGAATTTTTGGGTCTACCTGGCCGGCGTCGGCGGCTTCGTCCCCAGCTTCTACTTCGGGTGGACGATCGGAATAGCCACATTCGGCACCCTAGCGGTGGGCGGGCTAATTCACTTTGCCGTCAACCTGCTCCGCAGCTTCGGGTCGGTTAGAGCGTGGCACCCGATGGCGGCCTACGTCCTCTGCGGCCTGATCTGGCTGGTGGTGGTGATGGGGTTTGGCCTGACCTGGGCCCTCGACTGGCAGTTCAACTGGTTCGTGATTAGTCCCAGCATGCTAGCCGCTCACGTTCAGGTGGGACTGGCGGGGTGGCTGGGCTGCACCTTTATGGGCGTCTCCTTCAAGTTGATGGAGTTGTTCGCCCTGGCCCACCGTCGCAGCTGGCGCAGTGCCTACGTCAACCTGGCGCTCTGGAACGCGGGGCTGGTGGGCCTCGTGGTCTCGCTGTTGCTGTGGCCTTCAAGCCGTGCCGTGACGGCCTTCGCCGCGGTGCTGGGCGTCTCCGCGGCAGTGTTCGCTCTGGACCTCTGGCGCATGTGGGTCTCTAGGCGCCGCCGGGCGATCTCGCTGGAGCAGGCGCACGTCGCGGTGAGCCTGCTTTCGCTGCTCTTGGCGTCCAGCCTTGGCCTCCTGATGGCCTCGGAAGCGCGTCTTGACCCGAACTGGGTGGTAGCCTTCGGATACGCGGCGATCGTGGGCTGCTTCGGCTTTGCCATTGTCGGCAAGTACCACAAGATCATCCCCTTCCTAACTTGGCTGAACCGCTTCGCCGGCAAGGGAGGGGGCCCGGCGCCGCTTCTCAAGGACATTGTCGACGTGCGCCTGGGGTGGGCCGGTTTAGTCCTACTGGTCATCGGATACTGTGGAGCCGAGGTTGGCCTGCTCGACGCCCAGGTCTGGCTGGTAGCTGTCTTCGGCCTTGTCTACCTTGCTGGCGCGCTGCTTGATGCCGCGACGCTTGGCCTAGCCTTACTCCCCGGCCGTGCGTTCCGGCGCTCCGCTGGGCGCTCTGGAACCCTGACGACCCGCGCCTGACTGCAGTGCTCACTGAGGAAGGCCGGTCGAGCAGCGAGTTGTTCGGCCCGACGCGGTCCAGGTTCTGCGCTCGGACCAGAGGGAGTTCCACTGCGCGCTGTCGTCTTACCGGAAGTTGGCACCGCCCAAGGTGAGCCGCGTGCGTGGGCGACGCTCCTCTTACGGTCCAGTTACGGCGGAGCGCGCAACCCACTGTGAAACCGATCGGCTGTCCCGACCTGCCCCGAGCTCCGAGTGCTCACCACCCGGACCCACAGGATTCCACCGGCGTCCCCACGGCCGCGATCGCCCAGCCGGCTGTGCTCAGCTCAGCGATCACCGTCGCCGTCCCGGTCTGGCTCCAGCTCGGCAGTGATGCTGATCAGAGCGTAGGCAAACGGGCGGGCAGAGGGACGGAGCTCGGCCGCCTCGGGCCCCGACAGATTGGAACCCGCTGGCGTCGAACTAGGGGTGACCGGCCCTGCCCCCGGGGGCGTCATCGATCTCATGATCCGACCGTGCACCGACGATAAGGGGTGAGTACTCACCGGTGCTGTTGACCTGTTGGGGCAATCCGACCATCCGGCACCAGGCGGGGGGCGCGTCGAGTATCGCCTCGTCCTGACATCTGAGACAGCGGCTCAGCACTCGCTCAGACGTCACGATGACGACCCGATTGCGGTCGCCACAACTTGAGCATTCACCGACGCACGCACCCAGGATCGTCGGATCCGATTCCCGCCTTGGCAGCGCGTCCGTCGGGGCGTGAGCCACCTCGGAGTCGCGCGCGGCCACTGACGTCCGGGGTGGTGGTAGCCAAGGCGCTCCCGATTCCAACCCACCGTTCAAAGGTCCAGAACGCACGACCGTAGGCATCAGACGCCCTGCGTCACCAGTGGCTTGAGTGCGTCCACCCGCTGCCTGGCCGCCTCCGGGTTGCTAAAGTAGAGGCTGTTGATCCCGGTGTACTTGTGCCAGTCCTCCGGGAGATCCTCCTCGGCGTAGATGGCGTCGACCGGGCAAGGGTCCACGCAGGCGCCGCAGTCGATGCACTCCAACGGGTTGATGTAGAGCATCCGATCCTCGTCGGTTCCGATGATGCAGTCCACCGGGCAGACCTCGACGCAGGATTTGTACTTGACGTCGATGCAGGTTTCGCCGATAACAAACGTCATTGGGTCCGTTTCCCCTTCGAACCGTCAAGGATTCTTTCCGCTCCCCTCGTGTCCACCGAGTCGAGCCCCAACCGAACCTGGTCCCCCACCACCATCACCCGATGCGTCTGCACCCATCCTGACGGCGGCCACCTCGTAGCCGATCTCCGCGCTGAGGTGATGACCGATGAAGCAGTGGTCGCGAGCCTGCTCGGCGGTCCGCTGGTACTCCACCACCCGTCGGCTGTCTCCGCCCACCACCTCCGGCTTGACGAGCAGTCGGGCGATCCGGGCCCGCGCCCCCGGGTAGTCGGCGACGGTTTCCTCCATGCCGACTTGGAGCTGGCTCCAGGGGAGCCGGTCACGGGTGAGCAGAGCACTCAGAGTCGCTGTGTAGCAGGTGGCCACGGCGCTGGCCAGCAGCTCTTCGGGGCTGCTTCCCTCGCCGCGGCCGCCCATGCTCGCCGGCACCGACCAGGACATGACCTGACCCCCCGTCTCTAGTGACCCACTGGCTGAGCTTCCGCTGCCCGACCACCTCGCCTCCACCTCGAACGTCAGATCTGCCACGTCTTACCTCCTTGGCCCTCCACAGGGGCTGTGTCGGTATTTGCGGAGCGCTCAGCGCCCCCGTCGGCGCCGGGCTCGGGGGCTTTCCCGCCGCGCAGCGCCTGCACCAGGGACGTCCGCTCCGCGGCACTCAGCTGAGTCAGACGGGGTAGGTAGTCCTCCTCTTCCTTGGCCAAGTGCAGGTGCACGACTGCCAGCAGCCGCGTCAGAGCCCGCTGCGCCGCCGGCCGGTCAAGCTCGCCATGGGTCGCGCTCGCTGCGCGCTCCAGCTCCAGGGTCAACTCGCGAATTCGGCGGTGGTCGAGCGTCATCGACTGGGTGCTGCCGCCGCCAGCCCGAAGCACTCGCTCCACGGCGGGGTAGACGAGACGTTCCTCCGCCTCGGCATGGGCGAGCAACTCGCCTTTGAAGAATGCGGCAGCGGCCTGCAGGGTGGCGGCCAACTGACCTGACTCCATGTCGAGGACCGCGTCCAACACGCGGTCGAGCCGACCCAGTTCCTCGAACAACCCGACATGCTCGTCCCGGATCAGCTGGGCAGGGTCGAGGCCATCGGCTGCTTGGGGCCAATCCACCCCATCGGAGATGGGCCGGTGATCCGCCGCTCCCGGCGGCGGAGCCACCACCCCCAGGGCGATCATCCGCCCCTCCCGGGAGCGGATGCCTCGGGACTGGCCCGCCGGGATGACCGCCAGATCTCCGGCGCGAACTTGGTACAGGTGACCATCGGCCAAGAGCTCACCCGCCCCGTCCAGCACGGACAGGATCAGGTCAGACCCGGGAGTGTGGGGCGAAAGCTCGCGCCCCGGCTCGAGGTCGATCAAAAGCGCCCGCAGTTGGGGCCGGTCCAGCAGGGCCCGGGCGGGGATGGCCTCCGAGGTACTCCGGGCCAGCGCCCGGGCCTCCCCGACCAGAACCTGGGGTGACTTACTCTGCACCATCGCTTGGTCCAGCGAGGGGCGTGAACACCACCCGGTAGTCACCGCCGCCAGTTTCCTCGGTGCGGTGGTCATACCCTCTCGCTCCCAGCACGGCATAGAGCGGCACCGGGTCCAAGGGGGCGATCAACTCGAACTGCTCGGACTCACCGAGTCGCGATACCGCGTCCATGATCACCGCAAACGGGTCGTCGCCCCTCGACATCAGCTCGCGAACGTCCAGCTGGTTCATCCCGGTCAACTCACCTCCAGCCCAACGCGTGCTTGGCCGCGTCGGTCATCATCTCCGGCTCCCAGCGCGGTTCCCAGATCACCTTGACTTGCGCCTCCTGGACGCCGGGGACCGTGTCCAAGGTGAACTTCACCTGGTCAGGGATGCTCCCGCCCATGGGACAGCCGGGAGTGGTGAGGGTCATCGCCACGGTGACGACCCCCTCCTCGGCCCGCAGGTCATAGATCAGTCCCAGGTTGACCAAGTCGATCCCCAACTCGGGGTCATACACCTCAAGGAGGCGCTCCCAGGCCTCCTTCTCGAGCGCCCGGTCACCCACCAGCGAACCTGCAGCCGGTGGCTCCGCGCCCTCAGCGGACACCGGGAGCCCCGACGTGCTGCAAGTGCGCGATGCACAGCGAAGGCTCGACCAAGGGCTCGAGCCCGGTGGCGACCATCGGCAGCCCGGTTTCGGCGAGCGCCCCGCGCAGGAGTCCCAAGTGGGCGGAACAGACTAGCTTGGGGTTCTCGGCTGCCACCGCCAAGAAGGGGCAGGAGTGAAGGTGTATGTCAGTCGCGGACTTTGTCTCCACCACCTCGGGGCTGAATCCGAGGTCGCTGAGCATGCTCACTAAGCTGGCCACTCCTGGCCCCACTTGCGCCTCACGGGCTCGGGCCAACCGCGCCCCCCACCCCCTGCCGATCTGGTCTCCGAGGGTGCGCGGTTCGGGGCTGCTGGACTCAAGGTAGCCAGCGAGGACCTCCGCCAGCATCCGGTAGGCGCCATCGGGCCCAACCGCGGGCTCGGCCACCGATCGCCACACCTGCCGGGGACGACCTCGCCGTGGCCGACGCTCAAACTCGGCCACCGCCAGACCCGCCTCGGCCAGCACCCTCATGTGGAACCGAACTGTGCTCACATGGAGACCGACTGCCTTCGCCAGCTCGCCGGCATCCAGGGGGTGCTCGGCCTCGCGCAGAGAGGTCAGCAGGGTCACCCTGGTCCAGCCCGCCAGAGCCCTGTGGGCTTCGACTGAGGTCTTGTCCTGACTGGTCATGCGCTTATTATACGCTAGACTCCTCATCTAAATACATCGGCAGGCCTTCGGAGGGTGGCGTCACCGCCTCGTACGGGGCGCCACGAGTGCTCCGGCTGGGAGCAGTCGGTCTGGTCCCCAGTGGCTCCCCGAAGCACCCTGTCCGGGGAACGCCCGCGCTGATCCCAACCGGGGTCGGCAACGGGCCAACTCCCCATCTCCGCCACCCGACGCCATGCCGCGCAGCGCTGGACGTCGCGACGGGGATGCGATGGTCGGTGGTGCCAGGCGCGGGCTGAGGCAGCCCCTCCACCCTGGCGCGCATCTGAGTCGAACCGCTCAGCGCTTTACTGGCGGCCGTCCCAGGAGCACGTTGCGCACCACCACGGCTTGGTTGTGATCCTCGTCACGGGCTCCGTAGATGAGGAGAACCGGGCCTTCGCGGGCGAGCTGGCGGATCTGACCAAGCAGGGCAGCCTGCTCTGGACCCTTGAGTTCCTGCCGGTACCGGCTGTCAAACTCCGGCCACCGTTCCACCCGGTGCCCGAACCACGTCCGCAGCGCATCCGATGGAGCCAGCTCCCTGAGCCAGAGGTCGAGGTTTAGGTCCTCCTTGCGAATCCCTCGGGGCCACACTCGGTCGACGAGGATCCGCGACCCTTTGACGTCAGGCAGAGGCCGGCTATAGGCCCGATGGATGACGATGTCCCGAGCGGAGGTCACCCGCTTCCCCCGACTGATTCCAGTGGAGCGGCGGGCGAGGGCTGGCCGAGCTTCACGGACACCTCCCCGTTCTGTTCCCGAACCGTGAATGTGGGCTGTGGGAACGTGGCTGGACCGCGCTCGGCGTGGCCGCTGCTGATGCAGAAGCGCGAGCCATGCCAGGGACAGATGACGGTCATCCCGTCGAGCGTCCCCTCCGCCAGCGGACCTCCTGCATGGCCGCAAACCTCGGCGATCCCGTAGAGTCTGCCGCGGTGTCGAACCATCAGCACCCCCATGCCGGCTGCCTCAACTCGCCGCATCTCACCGTCCGGAAAGTCTGACTCAGACCCCACGGACACAAACCGCGTTGGCCCGCTCATGAAGGCCAAGTGATTCACCGCGGTGCCGATCGCGAACACGAGGTGGCCCCCCAGGTAAGCGCCGGCCAGCAAAACCCCCAGGGCAGCGGCCGTCAGGCCCACTGCCAGCGGGTGCCACCCCATTCCGGCCCACCAGCGCAGACCCAAGGATGCGGCAGCCAGCAGCATCGCCACGGTCATCAGCAGCCCATGGGCCATCGCCGTGCGTCGCTCGTGGCCGTTAGTCTCGTGGAAGTCGGTGTAGCCAGTGAGGGCTGCAGCCAGCCCACACACCAAGCCGACCGCTAGCAGAACGTCGCCGGCCGTGGTCGGAAGCCGCAGAGTGAAGTGTGCGACGGCATCAGCGACCACCGCGCCGATCCAGGCCCCGATCGGGACGTCGGTCAGCGCAGGGTGCAGGGGATGGCCGGTATTAGTTCCGTGCAGGAAGCTTTTCAGGGACTGCCCGGGCGCGCCGAGTGTGTCGAAAGCGCTCCCCACCATTCGCTGAGTGAAGCCCGCGACCGGCTCCAGCCACCACCCCTGGCGCTCGATCAAGCGATCGATCCATATACGCGTCATGGCTGGGGAAGTGTCGTGGGTCCCGCCAGCCCGCAGCTCGGCCCCGGGGCTGCGACCGGCGTCGGCGCCTGGTGAGGCCCGTCAACCCGTCGCACCACAGCTGGTTGCCGACCTCCAGCCGTCATCATCGCTCCTAACTCCGGGTCGACTGGGTCGCAGCCGGTTCCGGGCGCAGGGCGCGCTCTCGATCGAGTGCCTGCTTCACCTCCGGCATCGCCTTGCTCATGCAGCACGGGCAGGACTCGTACCACTCGCGCAGCCCCGCGTCGATGACCGGGACCGCGTGGGAGGCTGTGGTCGCGTCAGATGGGGCTGGGTTCACGAGATGCCTCCTGAGGGTCGCCAAGGGCGACCGCTTCTGGCTCTGATCGCCAGGCTGGGTGGGACCCGTTGTGGGTCAACTCGTCCCAGCCAACGGTGGGGTCGGCGAGCGCCTGGGTGTCTACGCGTTGACCAGAGGCGACCAGGGTTCTGAGGTGACGCGCCGTGCCCAGGACGTTGGCGCTCAGGGCGGCGAGCACCCTCCCGTCCCGGAGCCAGAACGCGACGAACTGGCGATCGGGTAGCGAACCACGAATCACCACATGGTCGGATGCAGCGGCGTGGCCGGTGTACTCCATGTACAGGTCGTACTGCTGCGAGGCGAACCATGGGATGCGATCGTGGCGGGCGTGGTGGCCGAGCATGTTGGCCGCCGCGGTGGGGCCCTGAGTGAGCGCCGACATCCAGTGCTCGACGCGGGCCCGGAATCCCAGTACGGGGTGGTAGGCATTGGCGACATCCCCGGCGGCGAAGACCCCGGGCGTGCTCGTCTCAAGGTGCTGGTCAACGACGATCCCGTCATCGACTTGGAGACCCGCCTCAAGCGCCAGCTCGGCACGAGGAACCACGCCGACTCCGACCACCACCAGGTCGCAGGGGAGGGTCGTCCCATCGCTGAGCCGCACCTCCTCGACCGTGTCGTGCCCCTCCATGGAGTCCACGGTGACCCCGAGATGGAGGTCGACGCCGTGGGCAGCCTGGAGATCCGCCCAGACCTGTCCTACCACTGGGCCGAGCACCCGTTCCATCGGGGTCCTGTTGGGGTCGACCATGGCGACCCTGAGTCCGGTCTGCCGCAGACTCGCTGCCACTTCCGACCCCACCCAGCCGGCGCCGATCACGACCGCGCGACTGGCAGAATCCCCAGCTCGCCGGATCTGGTCGGCGTCGAACAGGGTCCGAAGCGTGAAGACCCCTGGCAGCCCCGCTCCCGGGACATCGACCCGTCGTGGCGCCGCCCCTGTCGTCAGCAGCAGGCGGTCGTAAGTCACCTCGGCCCCGGAGTCGAGGGCTATCCGGCGCGCTTTCAGGCTGAGCGCGGTTGCCTTGGTGGAGAGCCGCAGGTCGATGTCGTTAGTTTGGTAGAAGTCACCGGCGTGCACCGCGGCGTCATCAAAAGTCGCCTCGCCGCGCAGGTAGTCCTTGGAGAGTGGGGGACGCTCATACGGCCGGACCGGCTCCTCGCCGATCAGCAAGAGGCGTCCATCGAAGCCCCACCGCCGCAGCGACTCGGCCGCCGAGGCGCCGGCCTGGCCAGCACCGATAATCACAAAGGTCGAACCACTAGGCACGGCATCGAACCCTCCGCCCCGTCCTACCCCCGCGGGTACCCTGCGTCCCAGGTTACGCCGCCTACTCTGGAGCTGCCCTGGCACGCCTCGGCGCTCGGGTCAAACGCGGGCGCCCGCTCGCCACGAGGCGGCCAGCCTACTCTAGCCCGGGCGGGACCGGCACTTAGAGATGGCTCACCGGCTCCTCACCGCCCGCCGCCGCCCACCTCGCCAGCACGTAGATTAGGTCGGAGACCCGATTAAGATAGGTGATGACCAGTGGGTTGACGGTGCCGCGCGCCAACTGCACCTGGACGGCCTGACGCTCGGCGCGACGCACCACGGTTCGGGCTAAGTCCAGGTTCGCCGACACGGGGTTGGCGCCCGGGACCACGAACACCGGGCGGAGAGGATGTTGGGCGACCACGCGATCAACCACCCGCTCCAGTTCGTCGATCATCTCCGCGACCACCAATGAGACCCGGGGTCGCAACCGCCGCCGCTGCCGCGGGTTGCAGGCCAGGTCAGCTGCCACCACGAAGAGGTCGCGCTGCAGGCCAAGAATGATCTGAGCGAGCTCCGGGGCGGGTCCTGCGGCGCGCGCGACCCCCAGAGCGGCCCCCGCCTCATCGACGCTGCCGTAGCAGTCGACTGCGAGGTCCGCCTTGGACAGCCGACCCCCGAAGAGCATCCCGGTGGTCCCGTCGTCTCCGAGCCGCGTGTACACACGGGTGGGAGCGGGGGTGGGGCTACCAGGGTTGGGGTTCACTGAAGAAGGCCTCCGTGTGGACTCGCCCCGGTGCGGCGCCGAGCCGGATCGCGGCTCCGGCGCAGGCGTCCACGAAACCGGGGCCACCGGCGCTGAAGACAGAGTAGCCGTCGAGCCTGGGGAACAAGCTGGGCAGGAGGCTCGGGATCCGGCCCAAGGGCGGCGGCCCATCGGCCCTGGTCAGAGTCCTAAGGAACCGGAACCAAGCAAAGCTGGCCTGCCACTCCAGAAGCCCTTCCCGGCCTGCGACCTCCGCCTCGGTTCGAGCGGAGACTATGAGACACGAATCGCGATGCTCGCTCTGCAGGCTGCTCTCCAACAGCGCCAGGATCGGGGCCAGGCCCGCACCCCCAGCCAGGTAGAGGCGCGGGCCCGAGTCCAGCGGAGCTGGGGTGAAGGTGCCGTAAGGCCCCGAAACCGACACCACCTCTCCCATAGCGAGGTCCTTCAGGATCCAGCCGCTGGTCTCGCCACCTGCGATGGTGCTGACCAGTAGATCAATTGTCCCGTCGGAGCGCGGAGCGTTGGCGACGGAATAGGAGCGGGGCGGCACCAAACCCCCGGCATCTGTTAGGACGAGGTACTGGCCCGGTTGGAAGTCCAGGCTCAATGCGAGGGGTCGCAAAGTGAGTTGCACCATTGTTGGCGTCGCCATGGCCTTGGTGAAGACGGCAAAGGGCAGCTCAGCTACGGCCTCAAGCATTGGAGAGCGGCGCACCGGAGGGGGATGACCGAGCCGGATCGGAGCGTAGCTGAACCAGATCCCGCACCTCTCCCCTCCGGGGTCGTGTCGATGGGACGGGACGGCCGGAGCCGGGTGACTGCTTCCGCACCGTAAAGGCGGGGCCCTGACCGCGGCCGCCTGCGTGCAAGTGGAATCCTAGTCGGGAAACCGGCTAGTTCACAGGGCCGTACCACGCCACCGACGTGAGGAGCCTCAGCCGCGGGCCAGCGGGCGGAAACGGAGATTGCGGCCGCGAGGACCGCTCGGCAGACGGCGCCCCGCCAATTTGGCCCTCTTTGTCGCACCCCCATGAGTCACGTTCGTCGGTGCACCTAGGCAGCGTGGAACGCACCCTGGCGGCGTGCACTTGGCGGCCACTGCCAAGGGAAAAGTGTTTCGCACGGGGTGACGAGGAGCACCGCCACCGTGAGCCTTCCCGGCGGAGCACGATCAGCCCGCTTCTTGCTCGCCAGCGGGACGGTGCCGGCCGCGCGCCCGGGCGATCACATCGGCGCCGGCGCCACGGTGACGGGCCAGCCGCTCCACCCACTCCGAGCTCATCTGGGTCAACTCCACCTGGTTGCCGTCTGGATCGGAGAGCGCCGTTACCCAGGAGCCCTCCCCCAGCTTGGTGATCGGATAGCTGCACTCGACCCCCTGCTCGGCCAGCCCGGCGACCAGGGCCTCGAGGTCGAAGACCCAGAGGGCCAGGCGCACCGGACCAGCCCCGTCCGGGGGCTCCCCGGGGTGGATGGCGAAGTGGACGTCACCCAGCTCGCAGCCCCAGTGGGCCTCTGCCTGGTCGTGCCGCTCCTCCACCAGCGGCAGCCCGAGCCGGTCCCGGTAGAAGACCGCCAGCCTCCCAGGGTCCGGGGAGGTGAGCAGCACCGCGGAGAGGAACTCGATCGCCTCTGGGGGAGCCTCGCTGGCCACCGCGGGCGCGGAGCCGGGCGCGGCCAGAGACTCCAGGTAGCCGGCCACCTCGGCCTGGTCCGCGGCCCGAGCCCATTGCAGCGGGGTCTCATGCCGGAGCTCGTCGGTGGCGGCGGGGTTTGCGCCGGCCTCGACCAGGTGGCGCACCAGCCCCAGGCTCCCGCCCCAGGCGGCCAGGTGCAGGGGGCCGGCCGGCCAGGGCGGCCGGCCCAGCGCCTGCTCGTAGTCGGCGCGGCTGTGGACCGGTTGCCCGTGGGCGATGATCACCCGCTCGAAGGGCAGCTCCAGCAAGGCCCGCAGGGCAGGCAGGGTGCGCTGCTCATGCCAGGCGGTGGCCCAGACGCGGAGCTCCCCGCCGCGCTCGGTGAGGGCATCGGCGAAGACGACGGCCCGCTGCTCCGGTAGCCACAGGGGCGTCTCCAGGCCGCCCCGGCCGTCGTAGAGCGCCACCAGACCTCCGGGGAGGTGGTTGCCGGGCTCGACCGGGCGCAGGCGGCTCTGGGGGAGATCGTCGGGGAAGAACAGCTTGGGGCCGTAGGCCTTGGCGCCGTAGCGGCCGCTGAACAGGTCCACGTCGCGGACGTGGTCGGGCTTGAGGATGACGACAACGGTGGGCGGTCGTTCCGCGAACCGCTCCCAGAACTCGGGAGCATCGCCCGCCGGCGCCAGGGGATCGAGCAGCAGGCGCTCGCCTCCGGAGTCGACGCAGGTGCAGCCGATCACCGGCTCCCAGTCCGCCCCCGGCTGCCAGCCCGGATGGCGCAGCCGCCAGACCCAGAGCCCGGCGACCACGTCCAGGATCTCCACCGGGTCGGCCGACGTCTGACTCACCGAGACTGAGCGTAGCCCGAAAAGCCACCGGGGACCAGCGGTGGCTAGGGACAGCAGCCAGGGAGGACGGCATGCCCAAGCTCACCCCCAGCCTGTGGTTCGACACCCAGGGCCAGGAGGCGGCGGAATTCTACGTCTCGATCTTCCCCAACTCCGCGATCAAGACCATCTCCTACTACGGCGAGCCCGGGCCCCGACCAGCGGGGATGGTCCTGACGGTTCTCTTCGAGCTCGACGGCCAGGAGTTCATGGCCATCAACGGCGGGCCTGAGTTCACCTTCGATGAGGCGATCTCCTTCACCGTCAGCTGCGCCGACCAGGCGGAGATCGACCACTACTGGACTCGGCTCTCCGAGGGAGGCGAGGAGGGTCCCTGCGGATGGTTGAAGGACCGCTACGGCCTCTCCTGGCAGATCGTGCCCCAGGCGATGGCGGAGATGATGAGCGATCCCGACCAGGGGCGGCGCGACCGAGCCATGGCAGCCGTGCTGCGGATGCGCAAGCTCGACATCGCCGCCATCCGCGCCGCCGCCGACCAGCCCTAGCCTGGCCTCAGGGCTCGGGACGGCCCCGGTGCGGGCCGCGCTGGTTCCAGCGGTAGACGCCGTACACCAGGGCCAGGGCCAGGAGCACCAGGGCGACGTAGCCGATGGGCTGGAGCACGCCGGAGATGGCCGAGAAGTGCTTGCCCAGCTCGAAGCCGGCCAGGGCCAGGGCGGTGTCCCAGACCACTGCCCCAACCAGGGTGGCGGGGAGGAAGCGGCTGAGGCGCATGTGGGCGAACCCGGCGGGGAAGCTGGTGTAGCTGCGGATCACCGGGATGCAGCGCCCCAGGGCCACCGCCGGCACCCCGCGGCGCTCGATCCAGCGTTCTGCCGCCAGCAGGTGGCTCTCCCGGAAGTGGAAGCGGGCCCCGAAGGCGAGCACCGCGGGCCGGCCCACCCAGGACCCGATGGCATAGGCGATCATGGCCCCCACCAGCTCCCCGCACACCGTGACCACGATCACCAGGGGCAGGCTCAGGGTGCCGCTCCCGGCCAGGAGCCCGGCGAAGGGAATGACGATCTCGCTCGAGACCGGGATCCCGGTGCACTGGGCCACCGTCAGCAGGAAGAGCGCGACGTAGCCGAAGGTGCTGAGGAAGTGCTCCAGCGAGTGGACCAGGGCGAATCTCTCCAGGGCGGGCCGCTTCGGCTGCGGTCGGGCGCGGTCGGAGGGTAAGGATACCGGCCCAGGGTTAGGCTGAACAGCGCCATGGCGCCCTCGGAGCCGGCCACCCCCGACCAGGAGCAGCTCGCCGCCTGGCTGCGCCTGGCCCCGGTGCTGGGACTGGAGCGGATCCCCTGGGGAAGCAACGCGGTCTTCGAGGCCAGGCTGACGACGCCTGGCGGGGAGGTGCGGGCCATCTACAAGCCCGCCCGGGGGGAGCGCCCGCTCTGGGACTTCCCCCTGGGAACCCTGCACCGGCGGGAGGTTGCCACCTCCGAAGTTGACCGGGCCCTGGGCTGGGGCTTCACCCCCCTGACCGTGCTCCGCCGCCAGGGCCCCCTGGGCAAGGGGTCGATGCAGGAGTTCATCCCCGACCCCTTGGCCGAGCTGGAGCTGGACCAGAGCCGGATTCGCCACAGCCTGCAGGGGCTGGCGGCCCTGGACGTGCTGCTCAACAACGCCGACCGCAAGCAGGCGCACCTCCTGATCGACCCCCAGGGGCGTGTGCGGGGCATCGACCACGGGGTCACCTTCCACGCTGAGTTCAAGCTGCGCACCGCTCTCTTGGAGCTGGGCGGGACCGAGGTGCCGGCCAGTTGGCTGGCCGACATCCGGCGCCTGCTCCAAGATCCCGAGCGGCTGGAGCGGCTGGGCGCCCGGCTGCGGCAGCTGCTCCAGCCGGACGAGGTGGACGCCTTTTTGGCGAGGGCCCGGCGGCTGCTCCGGGAGCGGGCCTACCCGGTGCTGAACCAGTGGTACGGACGCCCCTTCGAATGGTGAGCTGGGGTCCGGGCCATGGGACTCAGGCGCCGCCCAGGCGCCACTCCTGCCGAATCCGGTAGCGGTTGGCGCCCCGAGTCTGGGGCACGGTCTCCAGGAGCGCCAGGGAGCGGGCGCTGAAGGCGCAGGGCCGGGTCTCCGCCAGTCCCGCCAGCAAGTCCGCCAGCTTCCCGGCCGCCCCCGGCGCCAGCGGCGCCGCCACCCGGGCCAGGGTGCAGTGCCCGTGCCAGCGACGCCCTGCCTGCGGGGCCAGGGGCACCAGGCCCTGCGCCAAACCGGCGGCCAGCGACCCCAGCTCAGCCTCGCCCCGGGTGGGCCCCAGCCAGACCACCTGGGGGCGGGAGCGGCTGGGGAAGCCGCCCCAGCCGCCCAGCTCGATGGCGAAGGGTGCCTGGGCCGCAGCCACCATTGCCGCCAGCGCCGCCACCTCGGGGACCCGGTCGTCCGCGGTGGGGCCCAGGAAGTGGAGAGTCAGGTGCAGCCCGTCGGGGCGCACCGGCCGCAGCGCCGGGTCGAGCCGGCCCAGCTCGCTCAGCACCGGGGCGACCCGCTGCCGGGCCCCCTCGCTGAGGGGGATCGCCAGGAAGAGGGTCGCCGCCAACCTCAGTCCGGGTTGGGGACGCTCAGGAAGCTCTCCACCACCTCCACCTGGCGCCTGATCAGGTCACGGTCCCAGCCGTGGCCGGCGGAGTCCAGCACCACCAGCTCGGTCAGGGGCCGTGCCCGGCAGAAGCGCCTCAGCTGGCCCAGGTCGAGGATCCGGTCCTGGGCAGCGGCCAGCACCCCGACTGGGCCCGACCAGCTGAGCAGCAGGTCGCGGTAGTCCACCCGAACCCCAGCTCGCAGCCATTCCCGGGCAGCCCGGGGCTGGGCCCGGACTTGATTGCCGAAGTTGACGTCGGCGGCCCGGTGGTCGAGCTCCCCCGAGCCCTCCACCATCAACCGCCGGTAGAGGTCGGCGACCCGCCGCCGCCGCCCCGCCCAGGAGATGGCAGCGAAAATGCCCGGCCAGGTGGCAACCTCCGCCTGGAGGCGGAAACGGCGACGCAGGGTGGTGGGGTCCAGCAGGGGGGTGTGGAGGATGAGCCGCTCCACCCGGGCGGGGGCCATGGCCAGCATCTCCAGCGCCACCGAGGCCCCCAGGCAGAGCCCGCCCAGGTCGAAGCGGGCCAGACCCAGCTGCTCCAGCGCCCCCAGCAACTCCCGGGCCAGGTGGCGGCTGGTGTGGGCCTCCGCCAGCGGGGCCGAGGAGCCGAAGCCGGGCAGGTCGGGGATCAGCAGCCGGCGCCGGTGACTGAGGCGCGGCACCCAGGTCTCGAAGTTCTCGGCCGAGCCGATGAAGCCATGGCAGAGCACCAGTGGCGGTCCCTCCCCGACCTCCACGTAGCGGAGCGGGCCCTGAGGCCGGCGCAGCTCGTGCTCGCGCCAGCCCGCCGCCAGGGCCTCGGGGAGGGGCGCCCGCGGCCCGCCCAGGGGATCAGGCCTCAGCGCCCCTGTCCTCGCCCTCGTCGGGCAGGCCGGGAAGCGGGCGGCGCAGGGGGCGGTCCTGGCGGTAGCCCAGGGCGTACTCGGCGGCCAGCTGGACCTGGACCTCGCGGGTACCCTCGTAGATCATGGTGGCCCGGCTGTTGCGCAGGTAGCGCGCCGCCGGGCACTCCTCGCTGAAGCCGGTGGCGCCGAAGACCTGGAGGGCGTCGTCGGCACAGCGGTTGGCCCGCTCCGAGTTCACCCACTTGGCCAGGGCCGACTCTCGTGAGCTGCGCCGGCCGCGGTCCTTGAGCCAGCCCGCCCGCAGCCAGAGCAGCCGGGCGATCTCGTAGTCACGGGCCATGCCCGCCACCATCTGCTGCACCAGCTGCAGCTTCCCGATCTCCTGCCCCTGGACCTGGCGCTCGCGGGCGTACCCCACGCTCAGCTCCAGGCAGGCGCGGATGGTGCCGGCGGCACCGCTGGCAACGCAGTAGCGCCCATTGTCCAGGCAGCTCATCGCCACCTTGAAGCCTTCGCCCTCCTCCCCGATCCGGTTGGCCTCCGGCACCAGAGCGCCGTCCAGGTAAACCATGGCGGTGTCGCTGGCCCGCAGCCCGTACTTGGCGTGGATGGGCTCGGTGCGCAGCCCAGTCCCGGCCGATTCCCGCTCCAGGGCGAAGGCGGTGATCCCCGCCGGCCCCGAGCCGGGGCGGACGGTGGCGAAGACCAGGATCAGGCCGGCGAAGTCGCCCATCGAGATCCAGGCCTTCTGGCCGAAGAGGCGGTAGCCGTCCTGATCGCGCTCGGCCCTGGTGGTGAGTGCGCGCACGTCGCTGCCGGCGTCGGGCTCGGTGAGGGCGAAGCAGCCCTGGGTGCGGCCCTCGGCCAGAGGCCGCAGCAGCCGCTGGCGCTGCTCCTCGCTCCCCCACTGGTAGATCCCGGTCATGCAGAGCCCGGCGTGCACCGACAGGGCGGTGCGGCACGAAGCGTCGACGTACTCCAGCTCCTCGCAGGCCAGGCCCAGGCAGGTCCAGTCGAGGCCGGCGCCGCCGTAGCGCTGCGGGGCCCAGACCCCGGGCAGACCCAGGGCGGCCAGCCGGGAGAACAGCTCCGGGTCGGGCTCCTCGCGGCGGTCCCGCTCCGCCAGCCCTGGCGCCAGCTCCCGGTGGGCGAACTCCCGCAGGGTCTCGCTGAACTGCACCTGCTCGGGGCGGAGGTCGAAGTCCGGCAAGGGGCTCCCGTTCAGCTCCCGGGGAGGTCGATCTGGGCCCGCTGCAGCTGGCCGGAGTAGTCGATGTAGACGGTCTTCCACTCGGTGAACTCGTCCAGGGCGGTGCTGCCGGCCTCCCGGTGGCCGTTGCCGGTCCACTTGGTGCCGCCGAAGGGCAGCTGGATCTCGGCACCGATGGTGGGGGCGTTGACGTAGACGATCCCCGCCTCCAGCTGGTCGACCGCCTGGAAGGCGCGCTCGATGTCCTTGGTGTAGACCGAGACCGAGAGGCCGTAGCGCGTGCCGTTGGCGATCCCCAAGGCCTGCTCCAAACCATCAGCGGCCAGGATGGCGGTGGTGGGCCCGAAGATCTCCTCCTGGGCGATTCGCATCCCCGGCAGGACGTCGTTGAAGACCGTGGGCCGGTAGAAGTTGCCCTCACCCAGGGCGCCCTCGGTGGCCACCTCGCCCCCGGTAAGGAGCCGGGCCGACTCCTGGCGCCCGACCTCGGTGTAATCGTGGATCCGGCGCAGCTGGGTCTGGTTGATCACGGGACCCACGTCGGTGGCCGGATCGAGGCCATCCCCCAGGCGCAGCTTGCCCACCCGCGCCAGGAGCTGCTCGGTGAAGCCGCCCAGCACCGGGCGCTCGACGATCAGCCGGGAGGTGGCGGTGCAGCGCTGGCCGCTGGTGCCGAAGGCGCCCCAGAGGGCGCCCTCGACGGCGAGCGGCAGATCGGCGTCGGCCATCACCAGCATGGCGTTCTTGCCCCCCAGCTCCAGGGAGACCCGCTTGCCCAGCTCGCCGCAGCGGGCGGCGATTCGCTGGCCCACCGCCACCGAGCCGGTGAATGACACCGCCCGCACCAGCTCGTGCTCGACCAGGGCGGCGCCCGCCTCCTCCCCCAGTCCAGTGACCAGGTTGAGCACCCCGGAGGGCAGTCCCGCCTCGATCAGGATCTCCGCCAGCCGGATCGCCATCAGGGGGGTGTCCTCGGCGGGCTTGAAGACCACCGCGTTGCCGGCCAGCAGCGCCGGCATCAGCTTCCAGCAGGGGATCGCCAGGGGGAAGTTCCAGGGGGTGATGCAGGCCACCACCCCGATCGGGACCCGCTCCGCGAAGGCGCGCTTGCGACGCAACTCGCTGGGGACCACCTCCCCGATCGGGTTACGACCTTGGCCGGCCATGTACTTGGTCATGTCGATGCCTTCCTGGACGTCGCCGCGCGCCTCGGTCAGCACCTTGCCCATCTCCCGGGTCATCAGCTGGGCCAGCTCCTCCTTGCGCTCCTCGAGGCGCCGGCCCGCCCGGCCCAGGACGTCGGCCCGCTGGGGAATGGGCGTCCTCGCCCATTCGGGCTGGGCGGCCAGCGCCGCCTGGGCGGCGCGATCGATCTCCGCGGCGCCACCCCGGGCGAACCGCCCCAGCACCTCGCCCCGACGGGCGGGGTTGACCGAGTCGAAGACCCGGCCGTCGCCGGCTTCGCTCCACTGCCCCCCGATCAGGTTGCCGTAGGTGGCGGGCGCCACCTCGACCGCGCTCACCGGCTGCTCCTCGGCTCCAAGGTCGCCTCCTCCAGAATCTCCAGGCCCAGCTCCAGCTCGTCGTCGCTCACCGTCAGCGGCGGCAGCAGCCGAATGACGTTGTCGTCGAGGCCGCAGGAGAGCACCACCAGCCCAGCCTCCAGGGCCCGGTGCTTGATCAACCGCACCCGCTCCGGGTCGGAGCCGCCCTCAGCATCGCAGAACTCCAGCCCCACCATGGCCCCCAGGCCGCGGACGTCGGCCGGCCCCTGGCCCGTCCCCTGCCAGCGGCGCGCCCTGTCCATCACCCGGGCCCCGATCTCCGCGGCCCGGGCCAGCAGGCCCTCGCGCTCGATCACCTCCAGGGTGGCGATGACCGCGGCGCAGGAGACCGGGTTGCCGCCGAAGGTGCTGCCGTGGCTTCCCGGGGTCCAGTCCCCCATCACTGCCGGGCTGGAGACAATCGCCCCGATTGGTAGGCCGTTCCCCAGGGCCTTGGCCAGGGTGACGATGTCGGGTACCACCCCTTCGTGGTCGGAGGCCAGCCAGCGCCCAGTGCGCCCGACCCCGGTCTGGACCTCGTCGCAGACGAGCAGGATCCCGTGCTGGTCGCAGATCCGCCGCAGCTGGCCCAGAAAGCCCCGGGGTGGGACCACGTATCCCCCCTCCCCCTGGACGGGCTCGACCAGGATCGCCGCCACCTCCTCGGCCGGGACAACGCTCTGGAAGAGCCGCTCCAGCTCCTCGCCCCGGGCGATCGGGCAGGGTTGCTCCGGGCCGTGCTCGCAGTAGCGGAAGCAGTAGGGGTAGGGGGTGACGTGTATCGATGGCAGCAGCGGGCCGTAGCCACGCCGGTAAGCGACCTTGCTGGTGGTGACGCTGAGGGCGCCATAGCTGCGGCCGTGGAAGCCGCCCCGGAAGCAGACGATCCCCGGGCGCCCGGTCGCCCGCCGGGCCAGCTTGAGGGCGCCCTCCACCACCTCGGCGCCAGAGTTGGCCAAGAAGACCAGCTCCAGGGGTTCAGGGCAGATGGCCGCCACCCGCTCGCAGGCCTCGGTCATGGCCACGTGCTGGGCGACCACGCTGGTGTGCCAGTAGCGGTCCAGCTGGCGGTGCACTGCCTGGGCCACCGCCGGGTGGCGATGGCCCAGGCTGGTGACGGCGATGCCGCAACCGAAGTCCAGATAACGGCGTCCATCTGCGTCGATCAGGTAGGAGCCGATCGCCTCCTGGACCACGAGGTCGGTGTAGCGCGACCAGACCGGGGCCACGTGGCGCCGGTCGCGCTCGCGCCACTGCGCCGATTGGGGGGCACGGGAACCTGCCCCCGGGGGGGACTGGGAGGTGGTGGTGGCCATGAGGAACCTCCGCGGCCGGAGCCGCTGGTGAGTGTTGGCGACGGGGCGGCCCCGGAGGGGCCGCGGCCCGAGCTCAGCTGGGGGGCGCCGACCTCGGCGGCGGCAGCCCGTCCGAGTCCCACCAACGTCCCAGGGTCGAGATCCACATTCCTGAATGGCACGGTACAGGGTCGCGGCCCCCGGCGCCGCTTTCAGGCCGGCGCCGCCACCGCCATCATCACCGCCGCCGCCACCACGAAGGCGACGAAACTGGCCATCGACTGGCCATCGCGCTGACTCACCACCCCGGTCAGCCCGTACCAGCCGAGCAGCAGCGCCACCGGCAGCAGCGCCGCCGGGACCTGGAGCCAGGCCGACGCCGCGGCGGCCACCGCCAGCAGCGCCACCACCACCAGGGCCCGGCGCCAGGCCTGCCCGGGCTGGCGCTGGCTGAGAGCCACCAGCCTCCAGGTGGGCACGGCCACCGCCGCCCCGGCTGCCAGGGCCCGCACCACCGCGGGCACGGTGGGGTTGAACACCAAGGCGAAGATGGGCAGCGGCACCGAGATCGCCAGCACCGCCAGGGCGGTGCTGGACCAGTTGGGGCCGTAGCCGTGTTCCAAGCCCGCCTCCAGCCAGGGGGAGGCGGTCAGCACCACCAGCGCCCAGAGCGGTAGCAGCACCAGCCAGGGCAGGTCCGGTCGCTGGGGCAGAGCCACGCAGGCCGCGGTCAGCGCGGCCAAGGGCAGCACAACCGGGGTCATGCCGTTGAGCCAGCCCAGCCGGCCGCTGGGCCCGTCCGGCCAGCGCGGCAGGGCGGCCCGCAGGGCCAGCCCGTAGCAACCCGCCGCCCCCAGGTCGAGGGCGGCGCTGGCCGGGCCTGGAAGCACACCCAGCCCAGAGAGGGCGCAGACCGCAGCCGCCACCGCGGCCAGGGGCAGGATCCGCGGCGGGGAGGCGTGCAGGTGGGGGTCGGCGACCTCGGGCCCGGACCCCAGGCCTCCCTCGGCCTCCAGCCGCAGCGAGGCGGCGCCCCCCGGCCGCCAGCTCACCCGACGACTCCGGAAGGGTTTTCCACTCTCACCTGTGGATCCTGGGGAAACGCCACGCTGGGATCCTCAATTGGCCGGGGGCGGGACGCGGCCATATCGGTCCTCCAGGCGGACCACGTCGTCGAGCTCGGGGGTGGAGACCTCGCAGAGATCCACGTCCTCGAGTGCCCGCATCCGGTGGCGGCGCCCGGTCTCGATCCGCTGGCACTGGCCGGGCTGGAGGCGGTGGGTCTGGAGCTGGCCCCGGTCGTCGTCGAGCTCCAACTCCATCACCCCGGAGAGGACATACACGGTCTCGTCCTTGCGTTCATGGTACTGAAGGCTGAGCTCGTGGCCGGCGTTGATGTGGATCACCTTGCCGGCGTAGCGCTCGCCAACGGCGAACCAGAGTTCATGACCCCACGGCTTCTCCACCCGCCGCAGGGGCTGGTGCTCAGCCATGAAGCGCGTCCCCCGCCAGCTCGCCCAGGCCCAGCTCGGCCTCGAACCCGTCCAGCAGCTCCCGGACCCGCTCCGGATCCCGGGACTCGCAGTAGACCCGCATCAGCGGCTCGGTGCCTGACATCCGCACCAGCACCCAGGAGTCCTCCCCCAGCCAGAATTTGTACCCGTCGTCGCTGCGGGTGCGGGTGACCGCCTCCTCACCCACCCGCTCCAGCGGCTTTGACTTGATCCGGTGCACCAGCCGCTCCCGCACCGCCGGGTACTCCTCACGGCTGAAGCGGTGGTCGCGGCGGGCGTAGGCGTGGGGACCCACCAGCTCCCGGACCCGCTCCCGGATCCGGCTCAGGGGCTCGCCGGTCATCACCAGCATCTCGGCGAAAAAGAGCCCGCTGAGGATCCCGTCGCGCTCGGGGATGTGGCCCCGGAAGCCGAAGCCCCCCGACTCCTCGGCGGCGAAGAGCGCGTCCAGCTCGCGCATCCGCGGGCCCAGGTATTTGAAGCCCACCGGCAGCTCCTCCACCGGGCAGCCGTAGCGCTCGCCCAGCAAATCAAGGCGACCGCTCATGGTGATGGAGCGCACCACCGGCCCCCGCAGGCCCCGGTTCTCGCAGAGGTGCCAGAGCAGCAGGGTGGCCACCTCGAGCTGGTCGACGAAGTCGCCGTGCTCGTCGAAGATCCCCACCCGGTCAGCGTCGCCGTCGTTGGCGATCCCCAGGTCGAAGCCCCCCTCGCGAAGCCGGCGGGCGGCCTCGTCGACATGGGGTGGGATCGGCTCCGGGTGCAGGCCACCGAATCCCGGGTTGCGCTCGCTGTGCAACTCGCTGACCCGGGTGTCGCCCCCCTGGAGCAGGTCGCTGACATAGCCCGCCCCCGACCCATACATGGCGTCGTGGAGGATGTGCAGCCCAGCGCCCCTGATCGCGTCCAGGTCCAGCATCCGGCCGATCTGGGCCCGGTAGGAGGGCCGGGGGTCGACCAGCTCCACCAGCCCCTGGGAGATCGCCTCCTCGATGCCCATGGTCCGCACCCCCTTCTCCAGGACCACCGCCAGCTCCTGCTCCAGCCGGGAGGTGACCTCGGGGGAGGCCGATCCCCCGTAGTCGGGCTTGTACTTGAGCCCGTTGAACTCCGCGGGGTTGTGACTGGCGGTCACCACCACCCCGCCCAGCGCCCCTCGATCCACCACCAGCCAGGCCGAGGCCTGGGTGGGACTGGGACGATCGCTGAGCAGCACCCGGCGGGCGTTGGCGGCCAGCACCCGGGCCACCTCCCGAGCGAACAGCTCGGCGCTGAAGCGGGCATCGTGGCCCACCACCACCTGGCCCTCGGCCGGCTCCGGCGCCAGGTACTGGGCGACCGCCTGGCTGACGGCGCG
>JBOHUM010000091.1:0-94912 GCA_050734515.1 Candidatus Dormibacteria bacterium | reverse complement strand
CTCCGGTGGCCCGCCCCAAGGGCCTCCGCCGGAGCCTGCTTCAGGCGCGCGGCGGGGAGGCTCGCCGCAGAGCCGCTCCCAGCCCCGGCCGCAGGTAGGCGGCCAGGGCCTCGGGGCTGCGCACCATGAACGGTTCGTCGAGCAGGTGCTGCCAGGCGGTGCTGTCGGAGCCGCTCACCTCGGGGCTGAAGTAGAGCCGGGGCGACACTCGGGCGTGCACCCAGAAGTGGGGGCGGGGCTCGCCCGAGGGAGCCTCGTAGAGGGCCAGGTTGAAGGCCCGTACTCCCTCGCGATGGAAGAGGCGGAGCGCCGCTCGCAGCCCCTCGGCAAACTCCTTCCAGGCGGCGCCGGAGACCTCCTCCAGGCGAGCGCGCCCGGGAAAGAGGGTCATCACATCGGAGATCACCCCGCGGGCGACGAAGGGCGTGACCCAACTGGTGTGCTCCCCCTCGGCCACCAGCCGCTCGCCGGCCTGGCGCTCGGCAGCCAGCAGCGTCTCCCAGTAGGGTCGGCGGTGGCGCCGGTGATAGGCACGGCTGCAGCGCACCTCCTCCTCCAGAAGCCAGCCCGGGCGATCGGTGGCGAAGGCCTGGAAGTGGGGGTGAACCTGGGTGGCACCCGCAGGGGGCATGTAGTTCCAGGTCAGGACCGAGTAGCTGCCGCGTGACCGCCGGGGGAGCAGCTCGAAGTAGCGCAGCGTGGCGCCCAGGCCGTCGAGGATCTGGGCGGAGCTGAAGCGGTCGGCGGCCATGTAGTGGCGCCGGGTGAGGGCCACCACCACGCTGTGGCGGTCGTAGGGGGAGAGGTTGGGGAAGAGCGCTGCCTCTCCCTGACGGATCCGGCCCCCGGGCACCTCGGGCTCGGCCAGGGTCGGGGTCACGCGCAGGACCCGCCCGGGGCAGAAGGGGCAGTGGCTCCGCGAGGTGGCGATCGCGGTGGCGAGGTCGGGTGGAAGCAGGCGGAAGCCCTGGAAGTGAGCCACCCGCCCCGAGCGCCCGGTGAGCGGGTCCCGGCGCAGCTCGCACTCGAGGCGGACCCGGTGGGGCGCGCCCAGAGCCGGGGCCGAGAGGAAGACCGAGCTCCGGCGCTGGCGCGGGAAGTGGATGGCGCCGGCTCCGGGGTGCGGCCTCAGCCGCCCTGAGCCTCGAGGTCTCCGGCGCGGGCCAGCAGCACCGTGACCGCCACCACCGCCGCCAGGGTGGTGTGCAGGTTGCGGGGCCCCAATGACACCGGCCGCGCGCCTCGGCTGGCCAGCTCCTGAACCTCTTGCGAGGTGAATCCCCCCTCCGGGCCGACCAGCAGGGCGGTGGGTCGCAGCCCATCCCAGGCGACCGAGCTCAGCCCCTGGCGAAGCTCGCCCTCGTGGCAGGTGAGCGCCTGCAGTCCCGACTCCGCCTGAGCAACCGTCTCCAGCGCCTCCAGCAGGGGCAGGGGAGCATGGACCTCGGGCACGCGATGGCGCCCTGCCAGCTGGGCCGCCTCCTTGGCCACCGCCTGCCAACGCTCGGCGCGGGCCCGGCCCCGCTCCAGGCCGGCCCGGGGAACGGTGCGCTGGGTGGCGACCGGCCAGACTGCGAAGGCGCCCACCTCGCCCAGGCGCTCGCAAACCGCGGCCATGCCCTGGCCCTTGGGCAGACTCTGGAGGACGTGGATCCGCGCCCGTGGCTCGCGGCGCGCCCTCCGAGAGGCCACGATCACTCCGGTGACCTGGTCCGGCTCCAGGCTCTCCAGTCGGACGTCGTGCTCCACCCCGTCCTCGACCACCACGGTCACCAGCTCGCCCTGGCGCGAGCGCAGCACCCGGCTGATGTGCCAGGCGTCGCGGTCGAGGATGCGCACCTCCCCCGAGGAGCTGACCTGTCCCGGGGGTACGAAGAAGAGCGGCATCAACCGAGTGTACCCAGGCGATGGCCGGGCTCCGGGCAGGCCGAGGGTGGCGAATAACATGCTCGGGTGGAGCACCCCGTCCCGGCGTCGGTCCACCGGGTGGTGGCCGAAGGCGGCGTCAGCCTGGCGGTTCACCAAGTCGGCGAGGGACCGGCGCTGCTGCTCATCCCCGGGCTGGGCACCGATCATCACGTCTTCCACCTGAACGTGCCGGAGCTGGCCTCGCGGTTCCGCTGCCTGGTCCTGGACCAAAGAGGGATGGGCCTCTCGCAGGCGAGTCCCGGCACCTACACCATGGAGCTGCTGGCCGACGACGCCGCCCGGGTGGTCGAGGCCCTGGCCGGTCCGCCCGCCCGGGTGCTGGGCGCCTCGATGGGCGGGATGGTCGCCCAGCACCTGGCCATCCGCCACCCGGGGGCAGTCTCGCAGCTGGTGCTGGGATGCACCGGCCCCGGGGGGCGCCTGGCGGTGCGGGCGGCCCCCGGGGTCACGCGCCAACTCCTGGGAGCCGACGCCCAGGACCCCGCCGGCGCCTACCGGGAGGCGTGCCGGGTGCTCTACGAACCCGCCTGGGCCGCCTCCCACCCCGAGGTTATCGAGGACGCCGTCAGCTGGCGCAGCCGGCACCCCGTCCGCCCCGCCCCCTTCCGCGCGCAGTGGGATGCGGTGCGCCATCACGACGCGGGGCCGGCCCTGGCGGGGATTGCCTGCCCAACCCTGATCCTCCACGGCAGCGCCGACGTGGTGATGCCCGCGGAGAACGCCGAGCGGCTTGCCGAGCTGATCCCCGGCGCCCGGCTGGAGTGGCTGCCGGGCCGGGGCCACCTCTTCTTCCAGGAGGCACCCGAGCGGACCCTGGAGTTGGTGAGCGGGTTCCTGCTCCCGGCCTCGACCTGACGGCGAGGGTGCCGCCGCCGGCGATCGCCCGGGGCAGCGGGCGCCGGTCGGGCGGGAGGCTACAATCGCCTCTCGCCCGGGCGATCGGGGCCGGCCCCCAGGCTGGCGTCGCCGGGACCAGGAGGTGAGGTCCGCTGTCGGAGGTAAAGCTGCGGGAAGGCGAGTCGTTCGAGAGCGCCCTGCGCCGCTTCAACAAGAAGATCAAGCAGAACGGCGTGCTAACGGAGGTGCGCCGGCGGGAGTTCTACGAAAAGCCCAGCGTGCGCCGCAAGAAGAAGCTGATGGCGGCGCGCAAGCGGCGGGCCAAGCAGGCCTAGCCCGCACCCGGCAGCGCCCGCCTCGGCTCGGCGTGCAGCTCCAGGTCGACCCTCGCCTGGGCGCCCAACACCGCGCCCAGGTGGGCGCCGCCGGCCTGGGCGAGCTGCTCGGGGAGGCGCTGGCCGACCTGGGCTTGGAGGGCTCACAGCTCAACTGCCGGCTGGCCGGCGACGCCGCCCTGCGGGCGCTGAACCGCCGGTTTGCCGGCGAAGCACGCTCCACCGACGTCCTCGCCTTCCCCGCCCGGGTGGGGGCGTCGGGCTTCCGGTTGCCACCGGGTTGCGAGCGTCACCTGGGCGATCTGGTGATCTCGGTCCCGGCGGCCGCCCGGCAGGCCCGCGGGGCGGGCCAGGCGCCGGCCCTGGAACTGCGTCTGCTGGCCGTCCATGGGCTGCTGCACCTGCTGGGCCACGAGCACGCCGGCGCCGGTCAGGCCGCCGCCATGAGCGCCGCGACCCGGGAGCTGCTGGAGGCCGCGGCGCGCCGCCACCGTCAGCCGCGGCCGGCGGTGCCGGAGCTGGTGCCATCGCCCTGAGCGAGAGCCCGCTTCTGGTGCTGGGCCTGGGCAACCCCGGCGCGGAGTACGACGGCACCCGCCACAACGCCGGCGCCGCCACGGTGGCGGTCCTGGTCGGGCGTCTGCAGACCCGGCGGCGAGGGTTCCGCGGCCCCGCCTGGGTGGCCGAGGCCCAGCTCCCGGGCCGGTCTCTGCTGCTGGCCCGCCCCAAGACCTACATGAACGACTCGGGGGCGGCGGGGGCCCGGCTCCTGGGCCAGTTCGGCTTGGGTTTGGAGGCGGTGGTGGTGGTGCATGATGAGCTGGACTTGGAGCTGGGCCAGCTGCGGCTGCGACCCGGCGGGGGCACGGCCGGGCACAACGGGCTGCGCTCCCTGCAGACCCACTGGCGGTCCCAGGACTTCGCCCGGGTCCGGATCGGGATCGGGCGGCCGCCGCCCGGGGAGGATCCCATCGACTACGTGCTGGCCCGCCCCGGCGGCGGCGAGGCGCGCGCCCTGGAGCGCTCCCTGGAGCGGGCCGCGGACGCGGTCCTGGCGATCGCCGACCATGGCCTGGAGCAGGCTATGACCGAATTCAACCGCAGGTGGGACGCGGAGCCGGATCTTGACACCTGAGCTGGACCTGGCTCCGGGAGGGGTGAGCACCGCCTGGGCCTCGCCCACGCTGCTGGGCCGGGTGGCACGGGGGCCGCTGGGCGAGGCCCTGCTGGAGTGGGGGCGCGGCGGCCCTTCCCGGCTGCGCCTGGCCGGGGTGCCCCATCCGGGGACGCCCCTGGTGGCCGCCCTGGTCCGGGAGCTGCTCTCGGTGCCGGTGTGCCTGGTGGTCGCCGACCCCGAGCCGGTCTGGCAGGAGTTGGGCAGCTGGGCGCCCGAGGTCGACCCCCGGCTCTTCCCCGCCGCCGACGTGCTTCCTTTTGACCGGGTGTCCCCCTCGGGCGAGGTGGTCCGGCACCGCCTGGCCACCCTGCACCGGCTCCGCGAGCCGGAGCCCTGCCTGGTGGTGACCTCGCCGGCGGCGGTCCTGCGTCCCACCCTGGCCCGGGAGCGGGTGGCCAGCTGGAGGCCGGCCCTGGCGCCGGGGGACGCGCTCTCGCCCGTTCAGCTGGCGCGGTTGCTGCTGGAGGCGGGCTACCGCCAGGAGTCGATCGTCGCCTTCCCGGGTGAGTTCGCCCGCCGGGGCGGGATCCTGGACTGCTTCCCGACCCAGGGTCGGCCCTGGCGGGCGGAGTGGGACGGGGACCGGGTGGGCGGGCTCTGGCGCCTGGACCCTGAGACCCAGGGCTCGCGGGCCGAGCTGAGCCAGGTCGGGCTTCCGCCCGCCCGAGAACTGCCGCTGGACGGGGACTCGCTGGCCCGGGCGGCGGAGCGTCTCCAGGGGATGGACCTGGTCGGGCTGCGCCCGGACGTGGCCGAGCGCTGGCAGCGGGACCTGGAGCTGCTCCGCCAGGGGGCCCTGCCCGACCCCGTGGACGTGATCGGCCCGCTGCTGGCCGATCCCGAGCAGACCCTGCTCCGCCACCTCCAGCCGGGCACTCTGTTCGTGACCGAGAACTGGGAGCGGCTGGAACAGCGTGCCCGGGCCTGGCTCGACGAGGTGGCCAGCATCCACGCCGCCGAGGTGGAACGGGCCGAGCTGCCGGCGGGCCTGCCCCTGGCAGTCGCAGATCTGGAGCAGCTGGGCCGAGCCCTGACCGGGGCGGGCAGCCTCGACCTGCTCCGGGAGGCCGACCAGGCCGCCGGCCAGGTGGTCAGGCTGGAGGCCGCTCCCACCTTCGCCGGCGACATGACCGCCTTCGCCGCCAGGGTGCGTTCGCTGGCGGGCGAGCAGGCGGCCGCCCTGGTCCTGGGCCTCCAGGAGGAGCGGGTCCTGGAGCTGGCCCAGGAGCAGGGCCTGGCGCCGGTGCGGCTGGAGGAGTTCCACCTGGATCGAACCGAGCTCCCGCCGGGCGCCCTGCTGGTGGCCCCGGGCGACATCGCCAGCGGCCTGGCCCTGCCCGAGGTCGGGCTGACGGTCTTCTCCGACGCCGACCTCTTCGGGGTCCAGAAGCGGCGGGTGTCCAGCTTGCTGCGCACCGTGCGCCGGGCCGAGTCCAGCGCCGCCGGCCGGCTGCGCCACGCCACCCAGACCGGGGTGGACCTGGCTGCCTTCCGCTTCAGCCTGGAGCCGGGCGACGTGGTGGTGCACCGGGACCACGGCTTAGGCCGCTTCCTGGCCATGAGCCGGGTCAGCGACGGGCAGGCGGAGCGCGAGTACATGCAGCTCGAGTACGCCGACGGCCACAAGCTCTACGTGCCCGTCGAGCACTTGGACCGGGTCCAGCGCTACTCCGGAGGTGGTCAGGGACAGCCCCAGCTGTCGCGCCTGGGCACCGGGGAGTGGGAGCGCACCCGGCGCGCCGTCCGCCGCCGCATCGACCAGATTGCCGAGGAGCTGGTCGAGCTCTACGCCCGGCGGCTCCGCGCCCCGGGGCACGCCTTCCCTGAGGACAGCCGCTGGCAGCAGGAGCTGGAGTCCTCCTTCCCCTTCCAGGAGACGCGGGACCAGCTGTTGGTGCTGGAGGACATCAAGCGCGACATGGAGTCGGAGCGACCCATGGACCGCCTGCTCTGCGGCGACGTCGGCTTCGGCAAGACCGAGATCGCCCTGCGCGCCGCCTTCAAGGCGGTCGAGGGCGGCTACCAGGCGGCGGTGCTGGTCCCCACCACCATCCTTGCCCAGCAGCACCACCTCACCTTCAAGGAGCGGCTGGCGGCCTTCCCGGTGGTGGTCGAACAGTTGAGCCGGATGCGCTCCGACGAGGAGGTGCAGTCGGTCCTGGCGGGGCTGGCCCAGGGGACGGTGGACATCGTCATCGGCACCCACCGCCTGCTGCAGCGGGACGTCCGCTTCAAGAACCTGGGCCTGGTGGTCCTGGATGAGGAGCAGCGCTTCGGCGTGCTCCAGAAGGAGCGGCTCAAGCAGCTGCGGGCGGCGGTGGACGTGCTCTCGCTCTCCGCCACCCCCATCCCCCGGACCCTGCACATGGCGCTGGCCGGGATCCGCGACCTCTCGGTGGTGCGCACTCCCCCCGAGGGGCGGCTGCCGATCCGTACCTACGTCACCGCCAAGGAGCAGGGGCTGGTGCAGGACGTGATCCGCCGGGAGCTGGCCCGTCAGGGCCAGGTCTACTACGTGCACAACCGGGTCCAGACCATCCAGCGGGAGCGGGAGTGGTTGGCCCAGCTGGTCCCGGAGGCCCGGCTGGGGGTGGCCCACGGACAGATGGACGAGGCGGCCCTGGCGGCGGTGATGGTGGCCTTCATGGCGGGCGAGGTCGACGTGCTCTGCTGCACCACCATCATCGAGAACGGCCTGGACATCCCCAACGCCAACACCCTGGTGGTCGACGACGCCACCCGGATGGGGCTCTCTCAGCTCTACCAGCTCCGGGGCCGGGTGGGCCGGGCCGGGCAGCGAGCCTACGCCTACTTCCTCTACGACCCCTCGCGCTCCCTGACCGAGCAGGCGGACAGGCGTCTGGACGTGGTCTCCGACCTCCAGGACCTGGGCTCGGGGTTCGCCCTGGCCCTCAAGGACCTGGAGATCCGCGGCGCCGGCAACGTCCTGGGCGAGGCCCAGCACGGAGACATCGCCGCGGTGGGGCTGGAGATGTACAACCACCTGCTCCGGCAGTCGGTGCTGGCGGCCCAGGGCCAGGAGCTGGCCGAGTCCCCCGCCCAGGTGGCGGTGAGCCTGCCGGTGCCAGCGCTGATCCCGCCCGCCTACATCCCTGACGAGCGGCTCCGGCTGCGCACCTACCAGCAACTGGCCGAGGCCACCACTGAGGCCGCCCTGGAGGAGGCGGGGCGCAACCTGCGCCAGCGCTTCGGTCCCCGGCCAGAGGCGGTGGAGAACCTGCTTCTGGCCCTGCGGGTGCGATTGCGGGCGGCGGCGGCCGGCGTCCAGGCGGTGGAGACCGACCGAGACGACCTGGTGGTGGTCTTCGAGCCCGGTCACGGACTGGAGCTGCGCAGCCTGGTGGAGGGTCCGGGGCTGGAGGCGGGCAGCAACCGGGTGCGGCTGCGGCGCCAGGTGGTGGGAGACGCCTGGGCCCAGGTGTTGCTGCGGCTGCTGGCCCAGCTGGCCGGGGCCCGGGCCCCGGTGGCGGTGGCGTGACCGATCAGGAGCTGGAGCAGCTGCGCCAGCTGTTCGAGGTGATGGAGCGGCTGCGCGCCCCGGGCGGCTGTCCCTGGGACCGGGCCCAGAGCCACAAGAGCCTGCTCCCCTATCTGCTCGAGGAGACCTACGAGGCCATCCACGCCATCGAGGAGGGCGGCCCGGAGGAGGTTGCCGAGGAGCTCGGGGACCTGCTGGTGGAGGTGGCCATGCACGTCGCCATCGCCCGGGAGTCAGGCGGCTTCGGGATCGGCGAGGTGGCGGCCCGGGCCCGCGGCAAGATGGTGAGCCGCCATCCCCACGTCTTTGGCGGCGCCAGCGTCGAGGGTGTGGACCAGGTGTTGCGCAAGTGGGAGGAGCTGAAGCGGCGGGAGAAGCCGCACCGCGAATCCAACTTCGACGGCATCCCCGAGGCGCTGCCCGCCCTGGCCCTGGCGGGGGCGGTGCTGCGCCGCCGGCCCCAGGAGCTGGGGGACGAGGAGGAGCCCGGGGCTGACGCCATCGAGGAGCAGCTGCGCCGGCTCCGGGGTGGCGAGTTGGACCAGGCCGCCGCCGAGCTGGCGCTGGGCGAGCTGCTCCTGGCCGTGGTCGCCCTGGCCCGCACCCTCGGGGTCGACGCCGAGGCGGCCCTGCGCCGCAGCGCCAGGGCCCGGCGGGCGCACTGGCGGCAGGCCGAGGTTTCTCTACGGGGGCGGGCCGGGGACGCCGGCAGCGGCTGAATTCGGGCCCAATTCACTCCACTGCCCATGCCCGAGGCTCAGGCGCCCTATACTCCCGATCACCGGGCGCGAGCCCCCCTGCCGAACCATCTCCCTCCACGTTGAACCAGGATCGAGCGGGCGCCGACTGGCCCCTTTCGGGGCTGATCCGCGAATGTCGCATTCGCTGGCGGCTCTTCCGGCGCCACCACCGCCTGACCCGTCGCCACCTGCTGGGACTGGTGGCGGGCGCCACCCTGGTGTGGCTGGGGCTGGGCCTTTACCAGAACTACCGCTCCGACGCCTCGCTGCGCCGCCAGCTCTTGGACCTCCAGTACCAGACCCAGGCCCTCCAGGGCCAGGACCGGGCCCAGAGCCAGGAGCTGGGTGCGGCGGGCTCCTCGGCCGCGCAGGCCGAGATCGCCCGCGCCGACGGGCTCTCCCCCGCCGGTGAACAGGTGTATGTCATCGAGAGCCCCCTGCGGGCCTCCGGCCCGGGGCCTCTGGAGCAGGGAATCGGCCTGGTGGCGCAGAGCCTCGGGGGCATGGCCCGCAGCCTGGCCCCCACGCCCACGGTGGCGGGCAGCTCCCCGCCGTGATGGCCTCGTCCTGCCTCCAAGCCCAAAACGCCCTGGTTGGCCCGCGCCCGAACCCTCCCTCGCTGTCTTGCCTGGTTGAGGGAGCGATCGCCCCGGGGTGTGATCTCGGCTGAGGGAACGCGCCCCTTTTGACGGCGTCGGGAGCTTGGGGTAGACTGTTCAGGCGGCGTGGAGCAGTGGCAGCTCGTCGGGCTCATAACCCGAAGGTCCCAAGTTCGAATCTTGGCGCCGCAACGCTCCCCCTCCGGAGCCGCTGACCAAGGCGGTATAGCTCAGGGGTAGAGCGCTCGGCTCATAACCGAGGAGTCCCTGGTTCGAATCCAGGTACCGCCACCACGGTTGCTCGGTCGTGGATTCGGCCGCCGCCCGCCGGGGCTGTTGCTGGCGAGCAGCGTTCCGTCGTCGGTTGTGGACCGGCCAGTGGATGAATTGATCCAGCCCCCTGGGACCCCCGAGCGGAGCTGATCATGCCTCCTCCAGGAGAGCACGCTCAGGGTCGATCGCCCGGCGGCGCGAGACCCGACCCGGAGCATATCGGTGGCTGTCCGGCGCCAAGACGCGGCCCGGCCGACCTCGCGGGCGTGGGAGCGGTTGAGCTGGCCACCGGGTGGGCGCCGCCAACGGAGCGCTGGCGAAGCCGGCTGTGGCGCGATCGAGGGTTGGCCGCCGATGCCAGCTCCGCCGCCCTGTGGCGACCGCTGCCGGCGAGCCGAGAATCGGGTCCGGGTGACTTGCAGATGACTGGGTACAATCCAGCCGATGCCCCGACAACGCCGGGCCATGGCCTACATGGTCGTGCTCCTGGCCATCCTGGCGATTGCCATCCTCGCCTTCCACGTGGCCCCCAGCAGCACCATCAGCCAGGCCTCGGCGGGCAAGTTCCAGCGGGCCCTGGCCAACTTCCAGCTCAAGTCCGAGGGCAAGCCGGTCCCCGCCGGGCAGCCGATCATCTCCACCACCAAGCAGGCCCAGGTGCTAAACAGCGGAGAATCGGTCAATTGGTGGACCCAGGGTGGCCACGAGTACCAGTCGGTGGTGGCCGTCAGTGACCCTGAGACACTCTTCCAACGCTACGGCTACTCGAACTACTCGGTACAGGAGTCCAGCTCGAACAACGTATTCCTGACGCTGATCCTGCCCAACCTGGTGATCGCGTTGGTGATCCTGGCCTTCCTTTGGTTCATGCTCCGCCAGAGCCAGAGCGGCAACAACCAGGCGCTCTCCTTCGGGCGCAGCCGGGCTCGGCTGGTGGCCGGGGAAAAGACCCAGGTCACCTTCGGCGACGTCGCCGGGGTCGACGAGGCCAAGCAGGAGCTAACCGAGATTGTCGAGTTCCTCAAGTACCCCGAGCGCTTCACCTCCCTGGGGGCGCGGATCCCCAAGGGGGTGCTCATGGTCGGCCCGCCGGGGGCGGGTAAGACCCTGCTCAGCAAGGCCGTCGCCGGCGAGGCCGGCGTCCCCTTCTTCAGCATCTCCGGCAGCGAGTTCGTGGAGATGTTCGTCGGCGTCGGTGCCAGCCGGGTCCGGGATCTCTTCGACCAGGCCAAGAAGAACAGCCCCTGCATCGTCTTCGTGGACGAGATCGACGCCGTGGGCCGGCAGCGCGGCGCCGGCTTGGGGGGCGGCCACGACGAGCGCGAGCAGACCCTCAACCAACTGCTGGTGGAGATGGACGGCTTCGAGACCAACACCCACGTGATCGTGATCGCCGCCACCAACCGGCCCGACGTTCTCGACCCCGCCCTGCTCCGCCCTGGCCGCTTCGACCGCCACGTCACCCTCGACCGCCCCGACATCCGCGGCCGGGACGCGATCCTCAAGGTCCACGCCCGCAACAAGCCCCTGGACACCTCGGTCGACCTCGAGGTGCTGGCCAAGCAGACGGTGGGGTTCAGCGGGGCCGACCTCGCCAACCTGATCAACGAGGCGGCGATCCTGGCCGCCCGGCAGAACAAGAAGGTGATCGGCATGCCCGAGCTGGAGGAGGCGATCGCCCGGGTGATCGCCGGGCCCGAGCGCAAGTCGCGCCGGATCACCGACGAGGAGAAGGTGGTGATCGCCTACCACGAGATGGGTCACGCCCTGGTGATGCGCAGCCTGCCCCACTGCGACCCCCCCTACAAGATCAGCATCGTCAGTAGGGGGATGGCCCTGGGGTGGACCATGGCCCTGCCCGAGCACGACAAGGTGCTGGTGAGCAAGGCCGAGCTCACCGACCAGCTGGCGGGGATCCTGGGGGGCCGGGTGGCCGAGGAACTGCTGCTGGGCGACGCCAACATCACCACCGGCGCCTCCGACGACATCGGCAAGGCCACCAAGCTCGCCCGGCGGATGGTCACCGAGTGGGGCATGAGCGAGAAGCTCGGGCCGCTGGCCTTCGGCACCAAGGAGGAGCTGGTCTTCCTGGGCCGGGACCTGGGAGAGCAGCGCAACTACTCCGAGGAAGTGGCCGGGGAGATCGACCAGGAGGTGCACTCCCTGGTCGACAACGCCTACCTCACCGCCAAGAAGGTACTGACCCTGCGCCGGCACACCCTGCTGGCGCTGGCGGACCAGCTGGTGCAGGTGGAGTCGATGGACCGCAGCGAGATGGATCAGGTTATCCAGCAGGCCGAGGAGGCCCAGCCGGCCGCCAGCTGATCTCCAGTCTGGCTGCAGATCGCTGGCGGGCGTCTACCATGGTCTGGCCGCGGGCCCCCAGGGGGCACCGCCCCAATCCGCTTGGATCCAGAGGTGACCGAGACGGAAGCAGGGATCGGAATCATCGGCGCCGGCCGCGCCGGCCAGGCGATTGCCCGCCAGTTGTGGCGCCGCGGGCAGCCGCCGGGCTGGATCTACTCGCGGACCCCGGAGCGCGCCCGCCGCTTGGCGGCGGAGGTCGGCGGCCAGGCCGCACCCTCGGTGGCGGCGGTGCTGGCCCAGGCGCCTACCAGCCTGCTGGCGGTGCCTGAGTCACCGCTGGCCGAGCTGGTGGCCGGGGTCGCGGCGGATCTGGGCCCGGAGCCGGTGCTGCGGGGCCGGGTGGTGGCCCACCTGGCCGGGCGGCTGGGCCCGGAGGTGCTCTGCCCGCTGGCGCGGCTGGGGGCGGGGGTGGGGGTGCTCCACCCCCTGGCGCCGATCCCGGATGGCGACCCCAGCAGCCTGGAGGGGAGCTACGCCTCGATCGAGGCCAGCCCCGCGGCCGAGGCTCGGCTGTTCGAGCTCGCCCGCCATCTCGGCTGCCGGCCGTTCCCGCTGGGCTCGCTGGACCGGGCCCTCTACCATGCGGCGGCCGTCTTCGCCGGGGTCTTGCCGGTGCAGCTCGAGGGGCTGGGCGAGCGACTGGCGGGCGCGGCCGGAGGGGGGCCGGTGCTGCAGCAGGCGTTGCGGGCGCTGTACTCCGCCAGTGCCCGCAACGTGGTCCGCCTGGGGCCGCGACGAGGGTTGAGCGGCCCCCAGGTCCGTGGCGAGGTCGAGACCGTCACCGCCCACCTGGAGGCGCTGGAGCAGGCGGCGCCGGAGTTGGCCGAGATCTACCGATTGCTGGAGCGGGCGGCCAGGCTGGCGCCCTCCGACCCTGACCAGGAGGTGAACCAGTGACGAGCCAGGCTGGGAGCGAGACCAGGCCGGTGCAGGTGACCGATCTGGCGCGCTGGAAGCGGGAGGGTCGGCGCTTCGCCATGCTCACCGCCTACGACTACACCACCGCCCGCTGGCTGGAGCAGGCGGGCATCCCGGTGCTGCTGGTGGGTGACTCCCTGGGGGGGGTGCTGCTGGGGCATCGGCTCCGCGACGGTTCCCCAGACACCCTGCCGGTGACCCTGGAGGACATGGTTCGCCACTGCCAGGCGGTGGCCCGCGGGGCGCAGCAGGCCCTGCTCGTCGGCGACCTGCCCTTCCTCTCCTATCAGGTGGGGCTGGACGAGGCCACCCGCTCGGCGGGGCGGCTGCTCAAGGAGGGCGGGATGCAGGCGGTGAAGCTCGAGGGCGGGGGGCCGATGGTCGAGGTCACCAGCCACCTGGTGGAGCGGGGCATCCCGGTGATGGGCCATCTGGGGCTGACGCCCCAGAGCGTGCACGCCATGGGGGGCTTCCGGGTCCAGGGGCGGACGCCGCCGCAGGCCGAGCGCCTCCGCCAGGACCTCCGCGGTCTGGAGGGGGCGGGCGCCTTCGCGGTGGTGCTGGAGGGGGTGCCCGCGGGGCTGGCCGAGGAGCTCTCCTCCAGCACCGCGCTGCCGGTGATCGGGATCGGCGCGGGGCCTGGCTGCGACGGCCAGGTGCTGGTGGTCCACGACCTCCTGGGGCTCACGGTTGGTCCGGTGCCCCACTTCGTCAAGCCCTTTGCCGACCTCGGTCCGCAGATGGCCGCGGCCGCCCGCCGCTTCCGCGAGGAGGTCGAGTCGGGGCTGTTTCCCAGCCTCGACCAGAGCTATGAGTGAGCCGGCCCCGGGGCCGGTCCTGGTCCGGCGCCCGACCCACCTGCGGGAGCTGGCCCGGGGCTGGGCCAGCTCGGGGCTGCGCTCGGGACTGGTTCCGACCATGGGCGGCCTCCACCAGGGCCATCTGGCGCTGGTGAAGGCCGCCCGCCGGGAGTGCGACCGGGTGGTGGTCTCGATCTTCGTCAACCCGCTCCAGTTCGGCCTGGGCGAGGACTTCCGGCACTATCCCCGGCGGCCGACGCAGGACCTGGCCCGGCTGCGCCGCTGGGGCGTGGACGCCTGCTACTGGCCGGCCACCTCCACCATGTACCCCGCCGGCTTTGCCACCCAGGTCCAGGTGGCGGGCGCGGGCGAGCGCTGGGAGGCGCGCCGTCGCCCGGGCCACTTCGCCGGGGTGGCCACGGTGGTGGCCAAGCTCCTCGCCGCCTGCGCCCCGGCGCGGGCCTACTTCGGTGACAAGGACGCCCAGCAGGTGGCGGTGGTGACCCGAATGGCCCGCGACCTCGACTTGGGTGTGCAGATCCGGGTCCGTCCCACGGTGCGGGAGCCGGACGGGCTGGCCTGCAGCAGCCGCAACCGGCTGCTCTCGGCGGCCGGGCGGAGAGCGGCACCGGTGCTGGCCCAGGCGCTGGCGGAAGCGAGCCGGCGCTTCGCCGCGGGCGAGACTGGGGGGCCAGCCCTGGAGCGGGCCGCGCGCCAGCTGGTCGCGGCCGAGCCCAAGGCGACGCTCGACTACGCTGGGGTGGTGGACCCCGTGGACTTCGAGCCGGTGGAGGTGGCCGACGCCGCCTCGCGGGTGATGCTGGCGGTGGCCATCGACGGCGTCCACCTGATCGATACCGCCAGGTTGGGGCAGCCGCCGCGGCTCAAGGCCTAGGGTGAGCGCGGCCGGGGCGGAGCGGCAGTCCCAGCGGTTCGACCTGCTGGTCGTGGGGAGCGGCATCGCCGGTCTCTTCGCCGCCCTCAAGGCGGCCCGGGCCGGCCTGCGGGTGGCGGTCCTCACCAAGGCGACCATGCAGGAGTGCAGCAGCCGCTATGCCCAGGGCGGGATCGCGGCCGCGGTCGACCCCGAAGACAGCCCAGATCTCCACGCCCAGGACACGCTCAGCGCCGGCCGGGGGCTGTGCGATCCCAGGGCGGTCCGGGTCTTGGTGGAGGAGGGGCCGGGGCGGATCCAG
Organism: Candidatus Dormibacteria bacterium; assembly: GCA_050734515.1. GTDB lineage: Bacteria > Chloroflexota > Dormibacteria > Aeolococcales > Bog-877 > Bog-877. Next base: position 80,242 of record JBOHUM010000091.1, on the reverse strand, counting down.
GAGCTGGTCCGCCTCGGGGTGCACTTCGACACCCAGGACGGGGTGCTGCTGGTGGCCAGGGAGGCGGCCCACTCCCGGGCCCGGATCGTGCACGCCCGCGGCGATGCCACCGGCCGCGAGGTGGAGGAGCTGCTGGCGGTGCGCGCCCAGGAGGAGGCGGCGCTGGTGCTGGAGCAGCACCAGGTCCGCCGCCTCCTGCTCAGTGACGGCCGCTGCTGGGGCGTGGAGGCGGCTCCCATGGCCGGCGGTCGAGCGGTCTGGCTGGAAGCGGGCGCGGTGCTGCTCGCCACCGGTGGCCTGGGCCGCTGCTACCGCCACACCAGCAATCCGGCCCCCTCCACCGGGGACGGGGTCTGGCTCGGCTACCAGGCCGGGGCGGAGATCGCCCACCTGGAGTTCGTCCAGTTCCACCCCACCACCCTGGCCCTAGCCGGCGCCCCCTCCTTCCTGATCTCGGAGGCGGTGCGCGGCGAGGGCGCCCAGATCACCGACGACCTGGGCCAGCGCTTCCTCTACCAGGCCGACCCAGCCGGCGAGCTGGCCGGGCGGGACGTGGTCGCCCGGGCCATCCACCGGCGGATGGAGGAGCGGGGCCTGGACCACGTCTGGCTCGACCTGCGCCCGATCGGGGAGGCCACGGTCCTGGTCCGCTTCCCCAGCATCGCCGCCACCTGCGCCCTTCACGGCATCGACATCACCCGCGAGCCGATCCCGGTGGCCCCGGCCGCCCATTACCAGATGGGCGGGGTGGCCACCGACCTCAGCGGTGCCACCACCGTGCCCGGCCTCTACGCCGCAGGCGAGGTCGCCTCCACCGGAGTCCACGGGGCCAACCGCCTGGCCAGCAACAGCCTGCTCGAGTCGCTGGTCTTCTCGGCTCGGGCGGTGGAGGCGGTCCAGGGTCTGGGCGAGAGCCGTCGGCCTCGGCCACCGGACCCGGGGCCGGCGCCGGGTCCGGTGCCGGCCCAAGAGGGAGCCGACGGCGTCCGCGAGCGCCTGCGGGCGGCGATGTGGAGCGGGGCGGGGATCGTCCGCGACCGGGAGGGGCTGGCCGGGGCCCGGGCGGTGATCGACGGCGAGTTGGCGCGGCTCCCGGAGCAGCCCCACGACCCCGTGTGGTGGGAGCTGCGGGCCATGCTCGGCACCAGCCGGCTCCTGGTCGAGGCCGCCGACTTCCGCCGTGAGAGCCGGGGGGCCCACTTCCGCCTGGAGCACCCGCAGAGTGACGACCGCTATCTGGGCGCGGTGATTCAGCGCCTGGGGATGGGGACGGAGTTCAGGCCGGTTGCAGCCTCCTGACTCCAGCCAGGTCCGGGAGCTGGTGGCTCGGGCCCTGGACGAGGACTACCGGGGCCGCGACCTCAGCACTGAGGCGGCGCTGGAGCCGGGGCAGCCCGGTTGCGGTCGGCTGGTGGCCCGCGAGCCGGGGGTGGTCTGCGGCCTGCCGGTGGCTCGGGAGGTCTTCCGGCAAGTGGGCCAGGAGCTGCGCTGCCGTGCCCTGGTGGAGGACGGGGCGGCGGTGGCCCGGGGCGAGGCCCTGATGCGCTTGGAGGGGCCAGCCGCGGCCCTGCTGGCCGGGGAGCGGGTGGCGCTCAACTTCGTCCAGCGCCTCTCGGGGATCGCCACTCTCACCTCTAGGTTCGTCGCCCGGGCGGCCCCGCTGGGGGTGGTGATCCTGGACACGCGCAAGACCACGCCGGGACTGCGCCAGCTGGAGAGGTACGCCACCAGGGTGGGGGGCGCCCGCAACCACCGTCTGGGGCTGTTCGATGCCGTCCTGCTCAAGGACAACCACATCGATCTGGCGGGGGGCATGGCCGCCGCCCTGGCCCGGGCCTGCCGGCGGGTGCCACCGGGTGAGGTCGAGGTCGAGGTGCGCACCCCCGAGGAGTTGGCCCAGGCGCTGCCCTTCGGGGTGGGCCGGGTGCTGCTCGACAACTTCACCCCGGAGCAGGTGCGCTCGGCGATCGGCACCACCGCCGGCCGCTGCCAGGTCGAGGTCAGCGGCGGCGTCACCCTGGAGAACCTCGACGCCTATCTGGCGTCCCGCCCCGACTTCATCTCGGTCGGCCAGCTTACCCACAGCCCCCCCGCTCTGGACGTGGCCATGGAGGTGACTGCGCTCCGGGGCTGAGCCGACCTCGGCTGGCGGCCTGCCCAGCCGATACCATCAGGGCGGGAGTGCATGGGTCCAGGTGGGCCCCTCGATCTTCAAAATCGATGGGGGGCGCGGCATGTGTCCCCGGAGGGATCGTTCCCCTCGCCTCCCGCCACCCATCCGCATTGGCCAAGATTCCCGCCGGCCCCCAGACCCAGCCCCGGTCGCGGCCCCCCGCCATCGGCAGGCTCCTCAACCTGCCCGAGGTGGTCCAGCTGGTCCAGGACCACGGTCACCGGCGGGTGGTGGCGGCGTTGCGCTCCGCCCGGGAGCTCACTGCCGATCCCGGGCCGGGCCTGGAGGCGCGGATCGGCGCCCGCGCCGCCGCCCTGCTCGGCCCCCGGCGCCGGCTGCTGCCGGTGATCAATGGCACTGGGGTGGTGGTCCACACCAACCTGGGCCGGGCGCCGATCGCTGCCGCCGCCGCTCGCCGGGCGGTTGAGCTGGCCGGTCGCTACACCAACCTGGAGCTCGACCTCGAGGAGGGGGGCCGGGGGGACCGCCAGGACCTGCTCTCGACCCTGCTCTGTCAGCTCAGCGGGGCTGAGGCGGCCTTGGTGGTCAACAACGGCGCCGCGGCCCTGCTGCTGGCTCTGGCCGGGCTCTGCCGGGGCCGCCAGGTGCTCGTCTCGCGGGGCGAGGCGGTGGAGATCGGCGGCGGCTTCCGGATCCCGGAGATCCTGCGGCTCTCGGGGGCGCGGCTGGTGGATGTGGGGACCACCAACCGCACCCGCCTGAGCGACTACCGGGACGCCTGCGGGCCCCGCACCGCCGCCTTCCTGCGGGTCCACGCCTCCAATTTCCGGATCCAGGGCTTCACCGCCCGCGTCCCCGGCGCCCGGCTCGCCGAGCTCGCCCACCGCCGCGGGGTCTGGCTCTTCGAGGACCTGGGCAGCGGCCTGATGGGGGCCCCCACCGCCGCCACCCCGGGCGAGGTGCCCCTGGCGCGCAGCGTCGCCGCCGGCGCCGACCTGGTGATGGCCAGTGGCGACAAGCTCCTGGGCGCCAGCCAGGCGGGCCTGATCGTGGGCCGAGCGGAGTTGCTGGGCCGGCTGCGGCGGCACCCGCTCCTGCGGGCCCTGCGTCCCGACAAGCTGCAGCTGGCGGTCCTCGAGGAGACCCTGCTCTGCCACGCCAACCCTGGGCGCCTGGAGGAGGTACCGGTCTGGAGGATGCTGAGGGCCAGCCCGGCGCAGCTGCGCCGTCGCTGTCGGGGATGGCTCGGGACCTTGGCCCAGGCGGGGGTGGCGGCCGAGCTGCTGCCGCTGCGGGGGGTGGTCGGTGGCGGTGCCGCGCCCGGCGCCGGGCTGGACTCCTTCGGGATCGTGGTGCGCCACCCCCGCCCCAGGTGGCTGCGGGCCCAGCTGCTGCGGGGCGAGCCGTCGGTCCTGGGGCTGGAGCGGCAGGGGGGGGTGGTGATCGACGCCCGCACCGTCCTCCCCGACGAGGACCGCCAGCTCCTGGAGGCCATCCTCGAGGCGCTGGCCGGCCCCGGAGGCGGCGCGGCCGGAGCGACGCCGTGAGCTCGGAGGGCGACCGGGAGCTGGTGGTGGGGACGGCGGGCCACGTCGACCACGGCAAGACCGCCCTGGTCCGGGCTTTGACCGGCGTGGACACCGACCGGCTCGAGGTCGAGCGCCGCCGGGGCATGAGCATCGAGCTCGGCTTCGCCGCCTGGCGGCTGCCCTCGGGTCGCGAGGTCTCGCTGGTCGATGTCCCCGGTCACGAGCGCTTCGTCGGCACCATGGCGCTGGGCGCCCGCTCCGTCGACCTGGCCCTGTTCTGCGTCGCCGTCGACGACGGGGTGATGCCCCAGACTCGGGAGCACGCCGCGATCTTGGCGCTCCTGGAGGTGGCCGAGGCGGTGGTGGTGGTGACCAAGGTCGACCTGGACCCGGATGGCGCCGCCCGGGTCGCCGGGCAGGCCCTGGGGCTGCTGGCGGAGGTGGGCGTGCCCGCCGCCGGCTGGCTCGGGGTCAGCGTCCCCACGGGCCAGGGGCTGGTCCCGCTGGCCCGGATGGCCGACCGCCACCTCGACCGGCTCGAGCCTCCGGTGGACCGCGGGCTCCCCCGGCTGCTGGTGGACCGCAGCTTCAGCGTCGCCGGGGCCGGCACTGTGGTCACCGGGGCGCTCACCGGGGGCGGCCTCCAGGTGGGAGACCTGGTGGAGATCTTCCCCACCGGGGCCCGGGGTCGGATCAGCGGCATGCAGCGGCGCGGTGGCCGGGTCCAGGGGGCGCGCCCCGGGGGCCGGCTGGCGCTTGCCCTGCGCGGTCTGTCTCCGCCCGAGGCCCCTCGGGGCAGCGCCGTCACCCTGGCCGGCCGCGCCGGGCCCAGCGAGCGGCTGGACTGCCTGGTGCAAGTGCCAGCCCAGGGGGCCAGCGGCTTGCGCCAGGGGATGCGGCTCCAGGTCCTGGGCTGTCCCGGCACCGTGCCGGCTCTGCTTTGGCTGGCCGGGGAGCAGCGGGTCCAGCCGGGTCACGCGGCGTACTGCCAGCTGGTGCTGCAGCGGCCGGGATGGGCGCTGCCCGGCGACCGCCTGCTGTTGCGGGCGCCCTCGCCCGCAGCCACCCTGGCCGGAGCCACGGTCCTGGACGCGCAGCCCCCGCCCCACCGCCGCTGGGTCAGGGCTCCGGTGGAGCTGTGGTCGGCGCGGCAGCGGGCGCTCCTGGAGGCTGGTGCCGAGGCTCCGCTGGGGCTGGCCGAGGTCGAGCTGGAGCGCTGCCCTCTGGGGGCCAGTGCCGAGCAGCTGGCCCGGCGGATCGGGGCGCGCCCGGAAGAACTCGGCGGCCACCTCCGGGGTCGGGCCGGGCTGGGAGCCGTGGTTCAGGCCGGGTCCCGCTTCTGGTCCTTGTCCGCCTGGCAGTCGCTCTGCGCTGGCGCCTCGGCTCGGCTGGCCGCCTACCAGCGCCGCCGGCCGCTGGAGGGGACCATGCCCCGGGCCGCTCTGCTCAGCGCCCTGCGTCTGGGCGGGGGCCGCGAGGGGGAGGCGGTGCTGGAACGAATGGCTGCCTGGGGGGCCATTGACCTCGGCGAGGGCCGGGCGGCCCTGCCGGGCTCCGGGGCCCATGGCCACGCCACCCCGGCGGCGATCCGGGTCCTGCGCCTCCTGGAGGCGGGCGGCAGCGCCGCCCCCGGGGCAGGGCAGTTGCGTCTCGCGGGAGCCACTCCTGCGATCGCGGCCTACCTGGAGCGGGAGGGGCGGGCGGTCCGCCTGGGGCCGGGCCTGCTGATCTCGTCCCCGGTCGCGGCCCAGTTGCGCCAGCGGCTGCTGGAGCTGCTCGCCGCCACCCCCGAGGGGCTGAGCGTCTCCACCCTGCGGGGCCGGCTAGGCACGACTCGGCGGGTGCTGATCCCGCTCTTGGAGCGGCTGGCCCGGGACAGGATCACCGAGCGTCAGGGAGATCTGCACCGGCTGCGCCAGGAGAGCCCGTGCCCGCCCTGAGGCTCACCCAGCTGACCGGGGCCGGGGGCTGCTCCGCCAAGATCGCCCAGGCCGACCTGGCACCTATCGTCCATCAGCTGGCCGCCCCCGCCCAGGGGGACCTGCTGGTGGGAGCTGAGAGCATGGACGACGCCGCCGTCTACCGCTTCAGCGCCGACCGCTGGCTGGTCGCCACCACCGACTTCTTCCCACCCCCGGTGGACGACCCGGCCGACTTCGGCGCGATCGCTACCGCCAACGCCCTCTCCGATGTCTACGCCATGGGCGGGCGCCCGCTGCTGCTGCTCAACCTGGTGGGTTTCGACCTAACCCAGCTGCCGGCGGAGGTGCTGACCGCCATCCTCGGGGGCGGGGCGGAGGTGGCCCGGGAGGCGGGCTGCCTGATCGCCGGGGGGCACTCGATCCGCACCGCCGAGCCGGTCTTCGGCTGCGCCGTCGTCGGCGAGGTGCGGCCGGGTCAGCTGGTCACCAACGCCGGCGCCCGCGCCGGCGACCGGGTCTACCTCACCAAGCCCCTGGGCACCGGGGTGGTGCTGAACGCCCATCGGCAGGAGCGGGCGCCCCGGGCGGCGCTGGCGGCCGCCGTGGCCTCGATGCGCGCCCTCAACCGGGACGCCGCCCAGGCCATGCTCCGGGCCGGGGCCACCGCCGCCACCGACGTCACCGGGTTCGGGCTCCTGGGCCACGCCCAGAATCTGGCCCGTGCCTCGGGGGTGCGGCTGAAGCTACGGGCGGATGCCCTGCCGCTGCTCGCTGGCAGCCGGGAGCTGGTCGAGCTGGGCTTCGTCCCCGGGGGCAGCCGCCGCAACCTGGAGCTGGCCGAGGCAGCCGGCCAGCTCGGAGAGCGGGTGCCACGGTGGCTGCGGGTGCTGGCCTGCGACGCTCAGACCAGCGGCGGGCTGCTGGTCACCGTGGCGGCCTCCAGCGGTGCTGCCCTGGAGGCGGACCTGGCCAGCGCGGTCGAGGTCGGGGAGGTGGCTCCCGCCGGCTCCGGGTCGTCGGGGGTGGAGCTGGTCTGAGCCTGGGCGCTCGGGAGGTCGTCAGTCCCCCGCGGCGGACGGGCCGCCCATGCGGGCGAACCCCACCCGCCGGCCCACGTCGGCGTCCCGCACCCGGCGGAGCAGGTACTGCAGCCTCCCCTCCAGGGCCACCGCCTGGAACAGGTCGAAACCTTCCTGCTCGGCCAGTCGATTCAGCTCGTCCAGGGACTCCACCTGGCGGTACTCGTAGATCTGGCGGGTGGGGGCGGTGCTCACGATCGGTCTCCTCGACGGCCACGGCCGTGACCACGGGCCCGAGCCCGAAACGGCCCCGGCGCCGCCCCAGTTTGCCAGCCGGGCAGCTCGGCGCGGACGGGCTCTGAACTGGGAACGCCAGGCTCCGATCTCGCGGGACGCATTGCTATACTCTCGCCCGCGTTCGCGCCCCCTGGGGCGCTGTCCCTGCGCCCCGTTCCGGAGGATTCCACAGGCACTTGTCCGAGCTCGCCACCGAGGCTCCATCCGAGCCGCTGACCAGCTTCAGCTCGATGGAGGAGTACCTCAGCACCAGCGCTGAATCCATCCGAACGCTCACCTACGGGGACATCGTCGACGGGACCGTGGTCCGGGTCGACCCAGACGAGGTCCTGGTGGACATTGGGGCCAAGTCCGAGGGCGTGATCTCGAACCGGGAGCTGACCGGGCGCACCGAGGAGGCGGTCCTGCTCAACCCCGGTGACCGGGTCAAGGTCTACGTGCTCCAGTCCGAGAACGAGGACGGCAACGTCGTCCTCAGCTTGCGCCGAGCCCGGGCCGAGGGGATCTGGGCCAAGGCCGCCGAGAAGGAGAGCTCGGGAGAAGGGGTTGAGGCCGAGGTCCGGGAGCAGAACAAGGGCGGCCTGATCGTCAACATCATGGGCCTGCGCGGCTTCCTGCCCAGCTCCCAGGTGGCCCGCACTCACTCCGGCAACCTGATGGACCTGGTGGGCCAGCAGATCATGGTCAAGATCCTGGAGGTAAACCGCAAGCGCAACCGCCTGATCGTCAGCCAGCGCGCGGCCCAGGACGAGGACCGGGCCCGGCAGCGCGAGGAGCTCTTCGAGCGCCTCAGCGTCGGCGACCTGGTCACCGGACGGGTGAGCGGGCTGACCTCCTACGGGGCCTTCGTCAACCTGGGCGGGGCGGACGGCCTTATCCACATCAGCGAGCTCTCCTGGGACCGGGTCAGCAACGTCTCCGACATGCTGGCGGTGGGGGACGAGGTCTCGGTCAAGGTGATCAAGCTCGACCCCGAGCTCTCCCGGATCTCCCTCTCCCTGCGGCAGATGAGCGAGGACCCCTGGGACAGCATCGAGGCCCGCTTCCCGGCGGGAACCGAGATCGAGGGGGCCGTCACCAAGACCAAGAAGTACGGCGCCTTCCTCCAGATCGCCGACGGCGTCGAGGGGCTGCTGCACATCAGCGAGCTCTCCTGGGAGCACGTCGAGCGCACCGAGGACGTGCTCCGGGTGGGAGATATGGTCAAGGTGGTGGTGCTCCAGGCCGACCGCAGCCGCCGGCGGATCTCACTCTCCTACCGGCAGCTGCTGCCCCGGCCCGCCGACCTTCCCCCCGAGCCGCCCAGCGACCAGGACGGCTACTCCGCCGCCGCCGACTATGAGCCGGACCAGGACGAGGCGGAGGTCGAGGTGGCGGTTGCCGTCAAGCCCAAGCGGGCGCGCGCGACCCGGGCCAAGCCCGCGGCTGTCTCTGAGGAGGAGGCTCCGCCGGAGCCCGCGGCAACGGAGCAGGACGAGGCCGCCGAGAACGCTGCCGAGCCCTCTCCCGAGGCCGCCGACTAACCCACCACCACGATCTTTCCCACCATGCCCAGGGTTTCGTGGGGGATGCAGAAGTAGTGGTAGACCCCCTTCACCCGCAGGGTGAGGTGGGCCGAGTGCCCGGCGGGCAGTCTCAGGTTCCAGCCATTGGCCCCGGCGGGAAAGCCGGCGTCGCCGGCGGCGGCCTCCAGGGCCGGCTCGTCGGTGCTGGTGTGGTCGAGGTGGCGGGTGGTGTTGGTCCAGGTGATCACCCCCCCCGCCCGCAGGCACACCCGGGCGGGCACGAAGCGCAGCTTGGAGGTGGCGTCCACGGTCACCTGGCTTTGGGTCTGGCTGGCGCGACAGCCGTCCACCGCCTTGCCCGAGGGCGCGCCCGGGCCGTTCCCGGACCCGCCGGCACAGGCGGCCACCAGCAGCAGCAGGGGCACCAGCAGCGCTGGTGCGAGGGGGCGGCCCCGGCCGTGCCCCACCTCTAGACCTGGCCGGGGTGGCTCAGGCCCAGTACCCCGCAGGCGCGCGGCGGGGCACTCGACCCCGACTCCTCGATCCAGACCGAGTAGCTCCCGAAGCGGAGGTCAGACACTCCCAGCAATTCGTCATTGAACTGGGCCTGCCCCCGGGCGTCGGAGCGGACCCGCCCCAGCAGCTTGCTGTCGGGCGGCCGGGTCCCGCCGCAGCTGGCCGAGGGGACCAGGTAGGCGCTGGCCTGGCGGTTGGGAGCGAGGTGGGTCACGGTCACGGCGAACACCAGCAACTTACCCCGGCGGTACCAGACCAGGTGTCCCTGGCCAGCGGTGCCGCTGCCCCGGTTGGGGTGGACCGCGATCTGGACCGCGTGGGAACTGGGCAGCTGCGGATGGCTGCCGGCCGCCACCAGCGAGAACAGGGTCCAGGCTCCGATCAGGATGGCCCCCGCCAGGGCCATCCAGGAGAGCAGCGCCCGGCGCTCGTCGCTGGCGCTCTGGAGCCAGGGCTGCAGCCGCAGGAATCCGCCGCTGCGGCGGCGGTCGTACGTCAGGCGGTGCCCGTTCACCGTGGGTGAACTCCCAACAACCCTCCACCTCCCTCGCCGCCGCCCGACCGGGCGGGCCCCGGCGGCGATGTCCGCACCAACCCGGAATCGGATCTCAATCGTCTACCAGCCACAAGCGCAGCCCAGGCGGTCCCACGACCGCCATTGGGGTGCCGGCTCGAACATCGCTCAGATTAGCAATCGCGGTTCCAAGACGCTCGCTCCGCTTGTTGCGCCCAGCCGCTCGAGCAGTTCACCCCCGCCGCGGCTATCCTCCATGGGAGCAGATGAGGTTACGAGTGCCAGGGGGCAGTCGGATAGTGGCTGCGCTGGCGGCCGCCCTCTGCGTGGGCGGCTGCGCCAGCGGTCTCGGAGTGCCTTCGGTGGGGCGGTCGCACGCCGGGCAGCCAACGGCCTTGCCCAGCATCCTCTCCGACTCGATCTCGATGCACGTCAGTGGCGCCGAGAACGGGTCCCTGGTCGCCCGAGGCTCACAGGTCGCCTGTGAGGGCGCGATTGCCACCCTCGCCGCCACCACCCAACTGGGGCCTCTGCTGGCGACGGTGATCGTCTCCGGTCTAGGCCGAGGCCAGCGGGTGGTCTTCCCCAGCTCAGGTGGCTCGACCTCCGTGAGCCTGGAGGTCATCATCGCCAGCGCCATCGAGGGCCAGACCTGGGCGGCAGGTGGTGCGCAGACACCGGGGTCGGGGACCGTCAGCCAGAACGTCAACGGCACCGGGGGCACGCTGGACCTCCAGCTCGACCCAACCCCCGGCGCCAGCGGCCAGGTCCAGCTCGCCGGCACCTGGAGGTGCACCTAGGAGCGGCGCCAACCGCCTCCCTTTGTTCTGAGCGCAGCCGAAGATGGCCAGTGCAGGTTGCGTCGCGATCGGTCCACTCTGGCTCCCCGCCCGACCGCCTGTCGGAGGTTCCGTCATCTATCCGTTCGAACGCTTCACCGAGAAGGCCAAGAGGGTTCTGACCCTGGCTCAGGAGGAGGCTGAGAAGTCCCACCACTCCTACATCGGCACCGAGCACCTGCTCCTGGGTCTGCTGCGCGAGGGCGAGGGGCTGGCGGCCAAGGTGCTGGTCAACCTGGGTGTGGAGATCGAGAAGGTGCGGGACACCATCGACTCCGTCCTGGGGCGCAACGAGCGGACCATCGTCCAGCAGATCATCCCCACCTCCCGGGTCAAGAAGGTGATCGAGATCGCCTTCGAGGAGGCCAAGCGGATGAACAACACGTACGTGGGTACCGAACACCTGCTCCTGGGCCTGCTGATCGAGGCCGACGGGATCGCCGCCCACGTGCTCGAGGACCTGGGCGCCAACCAGGAGAGGGTCCGCCATGAGCTCGACCGGCTCGGCGCCGACCCCGAGCAGGCCGCCGGGCCGGCCGCCCCGGGCGGGGCCCGGGGCGGCCGCCAATGGCTGCGCGGGTTCCGTGCTTCGTCCCGTTTTCTTAACAGCCAGCCGCAGGCGATGCTGTCCGCCCCCGCCACCAGTGCCCTGGCCCTGGCCGAGGAGGAGGCGGCTCGGGCGGGTGGGCGGTGCGGCACCGAGCATCTGCTCCTGGGCTTGCTCCGCCAGGGGGAGGGCAAGGCGGCGCTGGTGCTGGCGGCACTCGGGGTCGAACTCGGCAGCTGCCGCCAGGCCGTCGCTGGGCTGCCCCTGACGGGAGAGCCGGTCACGCCGCTGGTCTACGAGCCGGAACTGGAGAGCGCCCTGGGGATCTCCTGGCAACTCGCCGCGGAGGTCGCCGGCGGGGTGGTCGACACCGACAGCCTGCTGCTGACCATCTGCAAGCTGCCCGACTGCCGGGCCTGCCAGGTGCTGGCGCGCCTGGGCGTCGACCGCGACCAGGTGGCGGCCCGGCTGGGGCCGGCCGGCGAAGGGCCTCCCGGGAGCTGAGCCCGTCCCGGCCGTTACCGAGGTGACATCTCGGTCGCTAGATGTTGTAGGCCCGGCTGCCTCGGGGTTGGGGTCTTGGGGATTGGGCATAATGCGCCTGTGATCGGCGCCTCGACCCGACCCACCCCCGCCCAGGCCCGGCGGCAGCCAGCCTGAGCCAGCTCCACCAACGGCCGAGGAGATGACTGTGTACCCGTTCGAACGCTTCACCGAGAAGGCCAAGAAGGTTCTGACTCTGGCCCAGGACGAGGCCGAGAAGTCCCACCACTCCTACATTGGCACCGAGCACCTGCTCCTGGGCCTGCTGCGCGAGGGCGAGGGGCTGGCGGCCAAGGTGCTGGCCAACCTGGGTGTGGAGATCGAGAAGGTCCGGGACACCATCGACTCCGTGCTCGGGCGCAACGAGCGGATCATCGTCCAGCAGATCATCCCCACCTCCCGGGTCAAGAAGGTGATCGAGATCGCCTTCGAGGAGGCCAAGCGGATGAACAACACGTACGTGGGTACCGAGCACCTGCTCCTGGGCCTGCTGATCGAGGGCGAGGGCATCGCCGCCCACGTGCTCGAGGATCTGGGCGCCAACCAGGAGAAGGTTCGCCATGAGCTGGACTCCCTGCTCAAGGAGCAGGGCCTGGAGGACGAGCCCCCGCCGGAGCGCAAGAAGACCAGCAAGACCCCGCTTCTGGACCAGTTCTGCCGCGACCTCACCGACCTGGCCCACAAGAACCAGCTCGACCCGGTGATCGGCCGCGAGATGGAGATCGAGCGGGTGGTGCAGATCCTCTCCCGGCGGACCAAGAACAACCCGGCCCTGATCGGCGAACCCGGGGTGGGCAAGACCGCGATCGCCGAGGGTCTGGCCCAGGCGATCATCCACCAGGAGATCCCCGAGAGCCTGGCCCACAAGCGGGTGCTGACCCTGGACATGGGTGCCCTGGTGGCCGGCACCAAGTACCGGGGCGAGTTCGAGGAGCGGCTCAAGAAGATCCTCGACGAGATCCGCTCCTCCAAGGAGGTGGTGCTCTTCATCGACGAGCTCCACACCCTGGTGGGCGCCGGCGCCGCCGAGGGGGCGATCGACGCCGCCAACATCCTCAAGCCGGCCCTGGCCCGCGGGGAGATCCAGTGCATCGGCGCCACCACCCTCAACGAGTACCGCAAGTACATCGAGAAGGACGCTGCTTTGGAGCGCCGCTTCCAGCCGGTGTACGTCGAGGAGCCCAAGCTGGAGGAGACGATCGAGATCCTGACCGGGGTCCGCAGCCTCTACGAGAAGCACCACCGGGTGACCATTACCGACGCTGCCGTCCAGGCTGCCGTGGAGCTCAGCGGCCGCTACGTTAGCGACCGCTCCTGGCCGGACAAGGCGATCGACCTGATCGACGAGGCCTCAGCCCGGGTGAGGATGAAGCTGACCACCACCCCACCCGAGCTGCGCGCCAAGCAGCGGCAGATCCGGGCGCTGCTGGCCCGGCGCGACGAGGGCCTCGAGGAGCAGGACCTGGAGTCGGCCAGCAAGCTCGACGAGGAGGCCAAGCTGCTCAAGGCGGAGTACTCGGTGGAGGAGGCCGCCTGGCGCGACGGGCTGGGTCGCTCCGTGCCTGAAGTCACCGAGCACAACATCGCCGACATCGTCTCCTCCTGGACGGGCGTGCCCGTGAGCCGGCTGGTGGAGGCGGAGACCAAGCGGCTGCTGGCGATGGAGAGCGAGATCCACCAGCGCTTGATCGGCCAGGACGAGGCGGTCAAGATTGTCTGCCAAGCAGTGCGCCGGGCCCGGGCCGGGCTCAAAGACCCCCGTCGTCCGATCGGCTCCTTCATCTTCCTAGGCCCGACCGGGGTGGGAAAGACCGAGCTGGCCCGTAGTCTGGCCGCCTTCCTCTTCGACAGCGATGAGGCGCTGATCCGCCTGGACATGTCGGAGTTCGCGGAGCGGCACAGCACCGCCCGCCTGGTGGGCTCGCCCCCGGGGTACGTGGGCTACGACGAGGGCGGCCAGCTCACCGAGGCGGTCCGCCGCCGTCCCTACAGCGTGGTCCTCTTCGACGAGATCGAGAAGGCCCACCCCGACTTCTTCAACATGCTGCTGCAGATCCTCGAGGACGGCCGGCTCACCGACGCCAAGGGCAAGGTCGTCAGCTTCGCCAACACCATCGTGATCATGACCAGCAACCTGGGCATCCAGGGGGTGGGCTCCAACATCTCGATGGGCTTCCAGACCGGGCTGCCCGGACCGGCCGGCGAGGACACCGAGCACAGCAAGATGCGGGAGAGGATCACCGACGAGCTCAAGCGGGCCTTCCGCCCCGAGTTCCTCAACCGCGTCGACGCGGTCGTGGTCTTCCACCGGCTGCGCACCGGCGAGATCCGGCAGATCGTGGAGCTGATGCTGGTGCGGGTGCGCGAGCACCTGCAGCGCCAGGGCCTGAGCCTGCTGGTCACCGAGGAGGCCAAGGACCTGCTCACTGAGCTTGGCTTCGACCGCCAATTCGGGGCCCGGCCCCTGCGCCGGGTCATCCAGGCCGAGATTGAGGACCCGCTCAGCGAGGAGCTGCTCCGGACCAACTACACGCCCGGTGACCTGGTCACCATCGACGTCGAGGAAGGTCGGATCCGCACCCACGTGGTGCCCGGGCCGCCCCCGGCTCCGGAGGCCAGCGAACCAGCTCCGGAGGCCGAGCCGGCCGGGGCCGGGGCTGGCGGGGTCGGCGCCGGAGGTGGGGACGGCGGCAGCACCGCCTGAGCCGCCTGGCGACCTCGCGCTTGGGTGCTGATGCGGCCGGGAGCCGGAGTGCGGCTGGCGGACCGCTGCCGATGACCGGGGCCGCCGCCCCGGACCGGCCCGAGCCCCCCCCCGCCTCCGGGGGAGCACCCCCGCTCTCGGGTCCCCCAGGGCACCGGGCCTTCCGCATCGCCAGCCTCCTGGGGATGTCGGTGGGGGCGGTGCTGGGGGTCCTCTGCGCGGTCGCCCTGATCGAGAACCTGCACTCGCAGCTGGGCACCCGCGAGGGGGTGACGATCTCCCTCCTGGTGGGCCTCGGGGCTGGCTGCGGCCTGGGCTACGTGCTGGGCCCGGGCCTCAGCGTCCTGCCCTACCGCTGGGCCGAGGACCGGCTGGCGGCGATCCCCCTACCGGAGCTGGTGGGGGCGGTGGCCGGGGTGCTGGTGGCGCTGGTCATCGCGGCGCTGGTGGCCCTGATCTCGGTGGGGCTCCCCCGGGGGCTGGGCTGGCTGGTGGCCCTGGCGGTGATGGTGGCCCTGGTGCCCCTGGGGGCCTCGGTGGGCCGGAGCCGGCGCCGGGAGATCTCCCGGATGGGGCTGCCCCTGGGAGTGGCCGGGCCACCCCTGGCCAGAGTGGTGGTGGACACCAGCGCCGTGATCGACGGCCGGTTGCTGGACCTGGCCCGGGCCGGGTTCTGCCTTTACGAGCTGATGGTGCCCCAATTCGTTCTCGCCGAGCTCCAGGCGGTGGCCGACTCCGCCGACCCCATCCGCCGGGCACGGGGCCGGCGGGGGCTGGCGATGCTGGAGGAGCTGCGGGTCCAGCCCGGGCTGGAGCTCAGCTTCCCCCAGGTGGACTACCCCTCCATGCCCGACGTCGACGCCCGCCTGGTGCGGCTGGCGCGCGAGCAGTCCGCCGCCCTGCTGACGGTCGATTTCAACCTCGACCGGGTGGCCCAGATCGAAGGCGTGACGGTGCTCAACCTCAACCAGCTGGCGACCGCGCTCCGGCCCGCCCTGGTGCCGGGGGAGAAGCTAGAGGTGGACGTGGTCAAGGAGGGGCGCGAGGCGGAGCAGGGGGTGGGCTACCTCGAGGACGGCACCATGCTGGTGGTGGAGGGAGGCCGCGAACATCTGGGCGAGCGGGTGGAGGCCACGGTCCGCAGCGTGATCCAGACCAGCTCGGGCCGGATGGTGTTCGTCCAGGTCGGCGCCGAGAGTGAGGCTGCCCCGCCGCCGGGCCGGCGCGGGGGCCGGCGGCGCTCCGGCTCTCCACGCGAGACCTGAGCTTGGAGCGGAGTCGGATCGACACCTCCGCCCTGGTTCCGGCGGCGGGAAGTGGCTCCCGCTTCGGCGGCGCCAAGCTCTGGGCCGAGCTCAACGGGCAGCCGGTGCTGGCCTGGGTGCTGCAAGCCCTGGGCGACCCCGCCAGTGGCGTCGACGAGCTGGTGGTCGTCGCCGACCCCGCCGAACACCGTCGGGTCGCCGAGCTGGCCTCGGCCGCCGCCCCTCGCCTTGGTTGCCGCTGCGTGGCCGGGGGCACGCGCCGCCAGGACTCGGTGGCGGCGGGGCTGCGGATCTGCACCGGCGAGTGGGTCTTGGTCCACGACGGTGCCCGCCCCGGGCTCACCCCCGAGCTCTGCGCCCGGGTCCTGGCGTCCGCCCGGCGGCAGGGGGCGGCCACCGCCTACCTCCCCATGGCGGACACCACCGCCCGGCTCGGCCCCCAGGGTCTGGAGGAGGTGCTGCTCCGTTCCCAGCTGGCCTCGGTGCAGACCCCCCAGGCCTTCCGCCGGGATCTGCTGCTACGCGCCCACGAGGAGGCCCGCGCCCTGGTGCGCGAGGCCGACGACGATGCCGCCCTGGTGCTCGCCCTGGGGGAGCCGGTGGCGGCGGTGCTGGGGGACCCGCGCAACCTGAAGGTGACCCGAACTGAGGACCTGCTGGCGCTGCGCTCCTGGCTGACCCAGGAGGCCTGGGCGCGGCCGTGAGCCAGCGGCGCTGGCCGGGGGTGGGGCTGGGGGTGGACGTGCACCGCTTCGGCGGCCTGGGGCCGCTGTGCCTGGGAGGGGTCACGGTGGCGCACGACCGGGGACTGATTGGTCACTCCGACGCCGACGTGCTCAGCCACGCCATCGCCGACGCCCTGCTGGGCGCCGCCGGACTCGGGGATCTCGGCCAGCACTTCCCGTCCAGCGAGGAGCGCTGGCGGGGCGCCTCCTCCCTGGACCTGCTGGCCCGGGTGGCGGAGCTGATCCGGAGCGCCGGGCTGATCCCGGCGGGGGTGGACGCCACCGTGGTGGCGGAGGCGCCCCGCCTCGAACTCCACCGGGCGGCGATGGCCCGGACCGTGGCCGGTGCCCTCGGGCTCGAGGCCGGACTGGTCTCCGTCAAGGTCAAGTCCAGCGACGGGCTGGGCCTGGCCGGCCGGGGCGAGGGGATGGCGGCGCTGGCGGTGGCCCAGGTGGCCGCCGAGGGCCGCTCCTAAGATAGGCCGACCGTGCCCGTCCGCCTCTTCAACACCATGAGCCAGCGCCTGGAAACTCTCCAGCCGCTGCAGCCCGGGCTGGTGCGGATTTACACCTGCGGGCCTACTGTTCACGACCGGCCCCACATCGGCAACTTCCGCGCCTTCCTGGCCGAGGACCTGCTGCGGCGCCACCTGGAGGCCCGGGGCCTGCGGGTGGAGCAGGTGATGAACATCACCGATGTCGACGACAAGATCATCGCCAAGGCGGACACGGCGCATCTCAGCCTGGCGGAGTTCACCAGGCCCTTTGTCGATGCCTTCTTCGCCGACCTGGAGCGGCTGGCCATCGAGCCCGCCGAGCACTACCCCCGGGCCACGGACTACGTGGATCAGATGCTGGAGCTGGTCCAGCGCCTGGTCGACTCCGGGCACGCTTACCCCAGCGAGGGGTCGGTCTACTTCCGGATCGCCTCCTTCCCCGCCTATGGCCGCCTCTCCCGGCTGGAGCTTGAGGGCCTGCGTGCCGGGGGGAGTGGGCGCATCGACGCCGACGAGTACGACCCCAAGGAGGTGGCCGGGGACTTCGCCCTCTGGAAGGCGGCGGCCCCTGGGGACGCCGCCTCCTGGCCATCACCCTTTGGCCGGGGCCGGCCGGGATGGCACCTGGAGTGCTCGGCGATGGCGATGACCCTGCTGGGCGATTCCTTCGACATCCACTGCGGCGGGGTGGACAACACGTTCCCCCACCACGAGAACGAGATCGCCCAGTCGGAGTCAGTCACCGGCAAGCCCCTGGCCCGTGTCTGGTTCCACGTGGAGCACCTGCTCCTGGAGGGGGGCAAGATGGCCAAGTCCCAGGGCAACGTCATGAGCCTGGACTGGCTGGGCCAGCGCGGCTACAGCCCCCTGACGGTGCGCTACCACATCCTCAGCAACACCCACTACCGGCAGAAGCTGCACTTCCGCGAGCAGGACCTGGTGGGCGCGGCGGAGTCCCTGGACCGGCTCGCCACCTTCTGGCGGCGCTGCTCCCCGGGCGCCAGCGGCGGCCTGCCCGAGCTGGGCTCCGGGGACCCTCTGGCGGCCGCCGCCCAGCACGCCCTGGACCTCTTCGAGCGCGCCATGGACGACGACCTCAACCTGCCCAAGGCTGTGGGCGAGCTCCACAACCTGGTCCGGGAGGGCAACCGCCTCCTCGACCAGAGTCGGGCCGGCCGCCAGGGCTGCGCCGTCGCCCTCGGCGCCCTGCGCACAGTGGACACCCGCCTGGCGGTGATCGAGCGCACCGCCGGATCCGAGGACGCCACCCTCTCCGAGCCGGAGTCGCAGCTGCTGGAGCGCCGCCAAGAGGCTAAGGCCAAGGGCAACTACGCCAAAGCCGACCGGATCCGCGACCAGCTCTTGGAGCAGGGGATCCTGCTGGAGGACACCAAGGAAGGCTCGCGGTGGCGCCGGCTCTGATGCCGGAGATCCTCTTTGGCCGCAACCCGGTGCTGGAGGCGCTCCGCGCCGGGCGCCGGCTGCGCCGGCTGCTGCTGGCGCCCGGGATGGGGGAGGACCCTCGTCTGGCGGAGATCCGCCGCACCGCCGACGACCAGGGGGTCGTGGCCGAGACCCAGAGCCGGTCCCGGCTCAGCGACATCGCCCACAGCCAGCACCATCAGGGCATAGCCGCCTACTTCGACGGCCGCCAGCTCGACGGCGTCTCCGCCCTGGAGCAGCTGGTTCGGGCCCAGGACCCGGCCTGGCCACCGCTGCTGCTCTGCCTGGACCAGGTTCAGGACCCGCAGAACCTGGGCTCACTGGCTCGCAGCGCCGAGTCCTTCGGGGTCACCGCCCTGGTCCTGCCCCGGCACCGCACCGCTCCCATCTCCGCCGCCGTGGCCAAGAGCAGCTCGGGGGCGATCGAGCACCTCCGCCTGGTGCGGGTGGCCAACCTGGTTCAGACCCTGGAGCGGCTGCGGCAGCTGGGCCTGACGGTGGTGGGCCTAGATGTCGCGGCCGCCCAGCGGGCCGACCAAATCGACCTGCGCCAGCCGCTGGCGCTGGTGGTGGGCGCCGAGGGCAGCGGGCTTCGCCAGCTCACCCGGCGCACCTGCGACGCCCTGGCGGCGCTGCCGATCGGGGGCCGGGTGGGCTCGCTCAACGCCGGCGTGGCCGGGGCGGTGATCCTTTACGAAGCGGCCCGCCAGCGAGGCTTCGCCTTCCCGAGCTCGGCTCGCTCAGCCTGATCCCGAGGACCCTCTACCTATACTCCCGGGGCCGGGCCGACGTAGCTCAGTGGTAGAGCGGCTGTTTTGTAAACAGCGGGTCGGGGGTTCGAATCCCTCCGTCGGCTGAGGGTTACAGGCCGACCGGGCGCCCGCGCCCCAACGCTGGCCCAGCCCCCTCCGCAGCGGCCTCAGCCGCCGGTGACACGGGTGATGAACTGGTTGGCGGCAATCGACGTGATCAGAGCGAAGCAGGTGGTCAGCAGGAAGATGCCGATTACCGGTAGCACGGCCACCCTCCAGGTGCGATGGGCGGCGACGGCGAAGCTGAGATAGGTCGCAGTGGCCAGGTAGGCGCCCCCCAGAATGATCACCGACGCCATGGTGAAGATCGTCAGCCCCGGGACGTTGCCGAAGGCGCCCATGCCACCCTCCTGGTTCTCCGTCGCGTCGTCGGCACGGCCACGTGCATCGGCGCCGACGCAACCGACTGCGATCTAGAGCGTAGGCACCGCCCAGCGCGAATGTCAAGCTGCGCTGGCTGGCGGCGCAGCCAGGTGCCTACCTGAGGTTGCCCCTGGGGGGAGATGTGGCTGCTGGTCTCCAGGTCGGGCGAGTTCGTGATGGGACGGGTCGGGACAGGGGCCTGCCCATGGGGGCCCGGTGAGAGCCTGGTCGCCGGCGACCAGCGCTCAGCTGGAGAGGGACCCTGTTCCGCTGGCGTTGACAGGCTGCGCGGATCCGGAGTAGCCTAGATCCACTCGCGGATCGCGAACGGTTGCAGTCCGGGTCGAGGCCGGTACCGCTTGGCCGCGAGGGGAAACCGATACGGGAGGGATGAGACCTCGATGAGCTCGGCTCGCAAGCTCACGATCGTAGGAGGAGCGTTCCTGATCGGAGCCATCCTCCTGGCCATCTACATCGTCTTCTGGCTCTCGTACAACCCCAGCACCATCAAGGTGGGCAACGCCACTCAGACCAGCACCAACATGGAACTGGCTACGACGGGGACCATTGACTATGGAACCCACCCCGACTGGGTCTCCTACCTGATCCGGCAGGACGGCAAGTGGGTCAACAGCACCGTCTGGCAGGTACCCGCCCACTCTGTAGTCCACGTAACCATCTTTGAGTACGACACTCAGACCGGACTGCGGAACCCCTTCCTCAGCCAGGTCCGGGGCACGGTGGGCGGCACCGCCACTGAGAACGGCCAGACGCTCACCTACGTCAACCCCAACCTGCCGGCGCACACCTTTTCCATCCCCGAGTTCGGGCTGAACGTACCCCTGGCGGGGATCAGCCAGTCCACCTATCCAGGTGACCTGACCAACCCCCACAACACTCACGTCACGATCACTTTCTCCTTCAAGACCGGTGGCCCGGAGACGGTTCATTGGCAGTGCTTCGTGCCCTGTGCCGCCGGCTACCTGTTCGGGAATGGCGGGCCGATGCAGACCATCGGCTACATGGACGGCTACCTGAAGATCGTCTGAGTTGGGCGGGGGGCACGGCGCAGGCTTCTCGACCAAGATGAACAAGGAGTCCGCATAGTGAGGAACCGGGTGCCGCTGGTCGTGCCTGCGGTGGTGGCCGCAGTGCTCTCGGTGATCTTGGACGTCTTGGTCGCGAAGGTGCTGCCGTTTCCCCCCGGCTTCGACACCCCCAACGCCGCCGACCAGACGGTGGTCGGCCAGGTGTTCGCCATCATCGGCGGCGACGTGTTCTTCGCCGTGGTCGCCTTCGCCGTCGCGTTCATCATCTATTACTCCAGGGAGCACAACCAGGTTCCCTACGACCGCCATGCACGGAGCAACGTGCCTCTGCAGATCAGCTGGCTGGCGGCCTCGATCGTGCTGGTGCTCTTCGCCGCCGGCTACGGCGTCATCGCCCTGGAAGGACAGACCACCCCCAGCCTGGCCGTGCCCGCCAAGGCCCTGGCAGCGGGGGCGGCCAGCCACCCCTTCATCGTCCAGGTGATCGCGCAGCAGTGGCAGTTCACCTATCGCTACCCGCAATACGGTGGCTTCGAGACCCAGCAACTCCGGGTTCCGGTCGGGCGGCTGGTCGAGTTCGACGTGACCTCGCTTGACGTCACCCACGACTTCTGGGCCTACCAGCTGGGGGTGAAGGTCGACGCCAACAGTGGCGACAACAACGTCGGCTACGCCTACATCAGCAAGCCGACCGTGATCGACGTCCGTTGCGGCGAGCTCTGCGGGCTCTGGCACGGCTATATGACCAACGTCGGGTCTCAGGCGGGGCAGGCCCTGAGCGCCTCAAACTTCGCCTCATGGCTCAGCTATGCCCAAGCCACGTATGGACCTGAAGTGAAGTACCTGCCCAAGTTCAGCCTGACGTACTACCCAGCACCCCTTACCTACTAGATTGCGGCCGCTAGGGGCGGCCGAGCGGACAACCCCGATCTGAGCGAGTTGGAGGCACCCGTGAGTCAGACAGCCATCGCCAGCGGCAGGGCCCAGGTCATCTTTTCGCCGCGCCGATTCTTCTTGGGCCAGAACCTGTTCACGGCCTGCGTGGCCGGGATTGTCGTGGGCCTGATCGGCTACTGGATCGGGGCCCAGCTTGATACCACTGACAACGGCAATGGTGGGGTGCTGCTCGGCTACATCATGGGTGCGGCTGGCTTCCTGATCACCCTTGGCTTCGCCAATGACGTGATCCTGCGGCTGCGCGGACGCCCGAGCGCCAGCATCGTCAAGCAGGCTGAGACCAAGGGCTGGACCGAGTACTTCGGGATCTCGCTGGACCACAAGGTGGTGGGACTGCAGTTCGGCGTGGCGGTGGTTCTGATGTTCTTCCTGGCCGGCTTCCAGGCGATGATGATCAGGACCGACCTGATGTTCCCCAACGGCGGGCCCTGGCCCGCGGGCCAGTACACCGGCTTGATCGGGCTGCACGGGCTGCTGATGATGTTCGTGGCCACCCTGGTGATCATCGGCGCCTTCGGCAACTACTTCATCCCGATCATGATCGGAGCCAAGCGGATGGCCTTCCCCCGCTTGGAGTCGTTCGCCTTCTGGCTGGTCCCGTTGGGCACCTTCATCATGTACACCTCGATCTTTGCCGGGTTCGGGTCCGTCTTCCCGACCGGGTGGTACCTCTACGCCCCGCTCTCGGTTGAGGCCCGCCTGGGCATGGACGGAGCCATCGTCGGGTTCGCCTTCATCGGCATCGCGGCGACTATCGCCGGCCTCAACCTGCTGACCACGATCTTCGTCATGCGTGCCCCGGGGATGACCTGGAGTCGCCTGCCCATGTTCGCCTGGGCGATGATCGCGGTCGAGTTGCTCTCGACCCTGGCGCCGCCGGTGCTGGCCTGCGCCCTGATGATGGTTGGGTTCGACCGGGCGGTGCAGTCCTCCTTCTTCGAAGCCTCGGCCGGGGGTAGCGCCTTCCTCTATCAGGAGATGTTCTGGTTCTTCGGCCATCCGGAGGTGTACATCTTCATCCTGCCCGCCTTCGGGGTGGCGGCTGAGATCTTGCCGGTGTTCGCCCGCAAGCCCTTGTTCGGCTATCGCCTGGCGGTGGCTGGGATGCTGGGTGTCTCGCTGATGAGCTGGTTCGTCTGGAACCACCACATCTTCACCAGCGGCATCGCGCCCGGGCTACGCCCCTTCTTCATGACCGCGACCGAGATCATCTCGATCCCGACCGGGGTGCTGTTCCTCAACCTGCTGGGCACGCTCTGGAAGGCGAAGCTGCGGTTGCAATTGCCGGTGCTGTTCGTCTTCGCCATGATGTTCAACTTTCTGATCGGGGGCATGACCGGGGTCTTCCTCTCCGACGTGCCCCTCAACACAACTCTCCACGACAGCTTCTTCGTGGTGGGCCACTTCCACTACACCATCGTGGGTGGTGAAATCTTTGCCCTCTACGCGGCGAGCTACTACTGGTTCCCGAAGATGACCGGCAAGATGCTCAACGCGCGCCTGGGCAAGATCCACTTCTGGACCGCCCTGATCTTTTTTAACACCACCTTCCTGCCCATGTTCGCCGCGGGATGGCTGGGGATGGCGCGCCGGAGCCCGGTCTACGCGGTGGAGTTGCACGGGCTCAACATCTGGATCTCCGTGAACGGGTTCCTGTTCGGCTTCTCGAACCTGATCTGGCTGATTAACATCGTCTACTCCTGGGTCTTCCAGAAGGAGCGGGCCCCGGTCAACCCCTGGGAGGCGCGCTCGCTGGAGTGGCAGTTGCCTACGCCCATCCCGGCCGACAACTTTGATCGCATCCCTGTGATCGTGGGGGCCACGGACGACTACGGTGAAGGCACGGGACCGGTCGCGGAATGGCCGGACGGCAGACCGGTGGCGGCCCCGGCAGGGGCAACCTGAGGGTGAAGCGCTGATGATTTCTGACTCGGCGACAACTCCGACCGGCGGCCTGCGGTCCCCAGGGCGGGCGCATTCACCTGAGCAGGTCGCCCAGATCACGATCATAGGCACGTGGCTGGGGATCGGCGTCAACTTCTTCTTCGCCGTGCCCTTGTTCTTCGCCTACTTCTTCCTGCAGCAGGCCAACTTCAACCACCAGTGGCAGCCGTCGGGGGTGCATCCGCCCACGGTCTGGCTGGGCACCCTGTCGTTTGCACTGGTGATCATCGCCGTGGCTGTGGCCCATTCTTCACTGGGCAATCTCCAGGGCCAGGGGACCATGGCGCGGTTCGCGATGCCGGGACGGGCGGCCGCCCTGCTTCTGGTGGGGGCGATCGTGGTCCAGATCTGGCAGCTCGCGCACGCCGGCTTCGGCATTTCCAGCGGAGCGTATGCCAGCGTCTTCTTCGCCACCTGGGTGGTCATGATCATCGAGATGGCGGTGCTGGCCCTGTGGGTGCTGAGCCTGGCCAATCGGGCCGCCTACGAGTCTCAACATCCAATTGCCATGCCCGGGCCTGACGCAGCACTCGAAGTCGCAACCCCGATCTCGGCCTTGGCGCAGTCGTACAAGATGTTTGCGCTCTTCGCCGGGACCCTCGTCCTGCTGGCGTGGGTGGTCACCTACTTCCTGTAGCCTTGAGGCGCGCCCTGAGGGGAGGGCAGGGGGATCTCCACTCGGGGAGAGGCGCCGTGCCGCCTCTCCGGCGCGGCTCTGGAAAAGGGTAGCGGCCAATGACTATGAGCAAACCCGGAGGTGACCTGCCATCGCTGACTCGATAGCCGAGACGGTCACCGCGCAGCGCGGCAGCCTGGCCACGGCTGTTGGCGCCTGGCCTCCCCTCGATGGGGTGGTGGGCAGCGAGCGGACTTGGCGCGCCGTGCTCGCCGACTACGTGAGCCTGACCAAGCCCGGGGTGATGAGCCTCCTGCTGGCCACCGAGTTCCTGGCAATGGTGGTCGCGGCGCGGGGCTGGCCCGGACTGGGGCTGACTGCGGCGGCGCTGGTGGGCGGGGCCTTGGCGTCCGGGGGCGCGGCCGCCATCAACTGCTGGTTCGACCGGGACATCGACGCCGTGATGGGTCGAACCAAGCACCGGCCCCTGCCCTCGGGAAGGATCGGAGCTCCGGGGGCGCTCGCCTTCGGCCTAGCCCTGAGCCTGCTGGGCTTCCTCACCTTCCTGGTTCTGGTCAATCCCCTGGCGGCGTTGCTCTCGCTCGCGGGGGGCGGGTTCTACGTGCTGGTGTACACGTTCTGGCTGAAGCGCAGCACCAAGGAGAACATCGTGATTGGGGGCGCGGCCGGGGCGGTGCCTCCCCTGGTGGGGTGGGCGGCCGTCACCCACGGCCTGGGGCCGGTGGGCTTGGCGCTCTTCGCCGTGATCTTCCTCTGGACCCCGCCCCACTTCTGGGCGCTGTCGCTGATCGTGCGCCGCGACTACGCGGCCGTCTCGGTGCCGATGCGGCCGGTGGTGGTGGGCGTGCGCCGGACCCGGACTGGCATCCTCGCCTACACCCTGGCCCTGGTGGCGTTCAGCTGTGCCTTGGGCATCTGGCTGGGCTGGGGAGAGGTGGTGCTGGCGGCGCTGCTGGGGGTTCCCTTCGTGGCCCTCAGCCTGCTGGTCCTGCGCGAGGCCCAGGGGATGCGCTGGGCGCGGCAGCTCTTCCGATTCTCCTTGGTTTACCTCTTCGCCTTCTTCCTGGGCACCGCGGTGGTGGCGGTCATCGCCCGCTAGCTGAGGCGCTAGGAGTTGTCGACTCCCAGCAGGGCGACCAGGATGAAGAAGGCGGCCGCCGCGACCAGCACTCCCACGATCACCAGCCAGGTCGCCAATCCCAGGTGAATGCCGGTGCGGAGATCGCCCAGGGTCTGAGGCCGACCGTCAGCTGACTCGGTCGGGTGGGGCTGGGGGTCGCTGATCTCACCGGGATCGGGCATGCCCTCGAGTATAGGCCGGTGGCGGGAGGCTCTCCCGGCGCCCCTGAGTTCAGCTTCTCGAGGGCGCACCTAGAATGTCTCAGTTGGGAACCCAGTTCGCCGACCTGCAGCGCCGCCTTGGCTACCTGGGCGAGTCCGAGGTGCTGATGCTGGACCGCGCCTATCAGGTGGCGGAGCACGCTCATGACGGCCAGCTGCGCCTCTCCGGCGAGGCCTACATCACCCATCCGCTGGCGGTGGCCAGCTTCTTGGCCGACCTTCATCTCGATGGCGACGCCCTGGCGGCGGCCCTGCTTCATGACGTGATCGAGGACACCCCGGTCAGCGCTGACCAGATCCGGGAGGAGTTCGGGCCCACGGTCGAGAAGCTGGTGGCGGGGGTGACCAAGCTGGGGCGGATCAAGCTCCACAGCCAGGCGCAGGTCCAGGCGGAAAACATCCGCAAGATGCTGATCGCCATGGCCGAGGACCTGCGGGTGGTCCTGATCAAGCTGGCCGACCGCATGCACAACATGCGCACCATCGCCGCGCTGCCCGAGGATCGGCAGCGCCGGATCGCCCAGGAGACGATGGACATCTACGCGCCTCTGGCCCACCGCCTGGGGATGGGCCACATCAAGGCCGAGCTCGAGGACCTGGCCTTCTCGGTCCTGGACCACGACAACTACGAGCGGGTCCGCCAGGAGGTGCTCTCCCGACGCAAGCAGCGCGAGGTGGTCTTGGAGGAGGCCCGGCTCCACCTGGCCGAGGAGCTGACCTCGGCAGAGATCCCGGCCGAGGTGGCGGGACGGCCCAAGAACCTGACCAGCATCTTCCGCAAAATGCAGCAGGGGGGCAAGACCATCGGGGAGATCTACGACCTGGTGGCGCTGCGGGTGATCTGCGAGGACATCCGCGGCTGCTACGGGGCGCTGGGGGTGGTGCACTCGCTCTGGAAGCCGATCCCGGGGCGCTTCAAGGACTACGTCGCCATGCCCAAGGGCAACGGCTACCAGTCGCTGCACACCACCGTGGTCGGGGGTGGGGGCGAGCCGGTGGAGATCCAGATCCGCACCCCGGAGATGCACCGCACTGCCGAGGAGGGCATCGCCGCCCACTGGCACTACAAGGAGGGCACCCGCTCCGACCAGCGGCTGGACCAAGGCTTCAGCTGGTTGCGCTCGCTCCTGGAGTGGCAGAAGGAGGTCCTGGACGCGGAGCGCTTCGTCGAGCACGTCAAGCTCGACGTCTTCCAGGACGAGGTCTTCGTCTTCACCCCCAAGGGGGACGTGCTCTCCCTCCCGGCGGAATCAACCGCCATCGACTTCGCCTACCGGATCCACACCGATGTCGGCCACCGCTGCCTGGGAGCCAAGGTCAACTCGCGGATGGTGCCCCTCGACTACCGCCTCCAGAACGGCGACATCGTCGAGATCCTCACCACCCGCTCCGAGCGCCACGGGCCCAGCCGGGACTGGCTCAACTTCGCCAAGACCAGCAGCGCCAGGGAGAAGATCCGGCAATGGTTCAAGCGCGAGCGCCGCGAGGAGAACGTGGCCCGGGGTCGCGAGCTGCTGGACCGGGAGCTGCGACGGATGCGCGGGGTGCCGCTGAACTCCCTACCCCAGGCGCGGCTGGCCGATCTGGCCCGGGAGTTCCGAGTTCCCGATCTGACCGATTTTCTGGCGGCGATCGGATACGGGGAGGTGGGGGCGCGCAGCGTGGTGCTGCGCTGGGCGGCGGGGGACCAGCCCGGCGAGGGCGCGGAGGCCCCGGCCTCGACCCCGACCATCCCCTTGGTTTCGCCCCCCACTCCCAGCGGCGGCGTCCGGGTGGCCGGGCTGGGAGACCTGCTCACCACCATCGCCCGCTGCTGCAAGCCGGTGCCGGGGGAGCCGATCCGGGGCTATGTGACCCGGGGCCGAGGGGTCACCGTGCACCGTGCCGACTGCGTCAATGTCCGCCACGCCGCCGACCCCCGGCGAGTGGTGGAGGTCGACTGGGACGAGGGCAGCCGGCAAGTCTATCCGGTGCGGCTGCGGATCGAGGCTCGCGATCGGACGGGGCTGTTGCGCGACGTGGCCATCGCCATCGCCGAGAGCAAGGTCAACCTCAGCGGGGCCGCCGTGGAGATCGACGGGGGGCAGTCGGCGGTGATCTCGGCGGTGGTGGACATCGGCAGCCTCACCGAGCTCAGCCGGCTTCTGGAGCGCCTGGAGGGGGTGCGGGACGTGACCCAGGTGATGCGGGAGGTGGGCTGATCGGCGCCTGACCTCACCGGGACGCTCGGCCACGGCATTTACACTCCGAGCGATGCCGCCGATTGCCCGCCCGCGCGGGACCGAGGACCTGCTGCCGGAGCGGCTCAGCCAGATGGAGCACGTGGCCCGGGCGGGGCTCAAGGTGGCCGCCAGCTATGGCTACCGCGAGATCGCCACCCCGATCTTCGAGGCCACCGAGCTCTTCGCCCGGGGGGTGGGCGACACCACCGACGTGGTTCGCCGGGAGATGTACACCTTCGCCGACCGCTCCGGGCGCTCGCTGACCCTGCGCCCGGAGAACACCGCCCCAGTCCTACGCGCCTACCACGACTCGGAGCTGCGCCAGCAGCCCAGCCCGGTGCGGCTGAGCTACCAGGGGCCGATGTTCCGCTACGACCGTCCCGGTCGAGGCCGGCTGCGCCAGTTCCACCAGTTCGGGGTGGAGGTGATCGGCGACGCGGACCCCGAGGTCGACGCCGAGGTGATCGCCGTGGCCTGGGAGTGGCTGGGGCGACTGGGGCTGAGCGGCCTCAGCCTCGAGCTCAACAGCATCGGGGACGGCCAGTGCCGGCCGCGCTACCGGGAGGCGCTCCTGGAGCACTTCGCGCCCCACCTGGCCCAGCTGCCCGCGCTCGACCAGGAGCGGCTCCGGCGCAACCCGCTGCGGATCCTCGACAGCCGTGAGCTGGGCAGCGAGCGGCTGATGGCCGAGGCGCCCCGGACCCAGGACTACCTGTGCCCCGACTGCCGGGCGGCGCTGGCGCGGGTCGAGGAGGCGCTGGCGGCCTATGCCATCCCCTACCGGATGAACCCACGGCTGGTCCGGGGCCTGGACTACTACTCGCGCACCACCTTCGAGGTCTGGCACCAGGACCTGGCCGGGGCACAGAACGCGCTCTTCGGCGGGGGGCGCTACGACGGCCTCGCCGAGATCCTGGGCTATCCCCCCACCCCCGGGGTGGGATTCGCCGCCGGCCTGGAGCGGGTGGCCTTGATGGCGCCGGGGCTGCCTGGACCGCCGGCCCTGGAGGTGGTGGTGGTGACCGCCCAGGCGGAGGCGCTGCCGGCTGGGATCGAGGCGGCGCGGCACCTCCGCCTGGCTGGCTTCCGAGTGGTAAGCGAGCTGAGCCGCCGCAGCCTCAAGGCCAAGATGCGCTTCGCCGAGCGCAGCGGCGCCCAAGCGGTCTGCATCCTGGGCGAGGAGGAGGCCCGCCAGGCCCGGGTCACGGTCCGCCACCTGGAGTCCGGGGAGCAGCGCACGGTCGCCGCCGCGGAGTTGGTGGAGGGGCTGCGGGACTGTTTGGTGGCGGGGAGCGAGCGATGAGGGAGCGCCGGCTCTGCGGCAGCATCGGGAGCTCGGACCAGGGCCAGGAGATGGTGCTGGCGGGCTGGGTGGACCACCGTCGAGACCACGGCGGGCTCACCTTCATCGACCTTCGCGACCACTCCGGAGTGGTGCAGCTGGTATTCAACCCCGCCGCCGCGGCCGCGGCCCACGGCCTGGCGGCCGGGGTGCGGCTGGAATGGGTGCTGCGGGTCAGGGGACGGGTGGAGCGCCGCCCCGAAGGCAGCGAGAACCGCCACCTGGCCACCGGCGAGGTGGAGGTGATGGTGAGCGAGTGCCAGGTGCTGGCCCAGGCCGAGGCCATGCCCTTCAACCTCGAGGACGGCGACCGCACCGAGGAGCGGGTCCGCCTCGAGTACCGCTACCTGGACCTGCGCCGGCCACGGATGCAGGCCAACCTCCGAGCCCGGCACCGCTTCATCAAGGGCCTGCGCGATGAGGCGGACCGGCTGGGCTTCGTCGAGATCGAGACCCCGACCATGGTCCCCAGCACCCCCGAGGGGGCGCGGGACTTCCTGATCCCCAGCCGGCTCTGGCCAGGCCACGTCTGGGCCCTGCCCCAGTCGCCCCAGCTCTACAAGCAGCTCGCGATGGTGGCCGGCTTCGACCGCTACTTCCAAATCGCCCACTGCTGGCGGGACGAGGACCTGCGCGCCGACCGCCAGTTCGAGTTCACCCAGCTCGACCTGGAGATGGCCTTCGTCGACGAGGAGGAGGTCTACCAGGTGCTGGAGACCATGGTGGCGGGCGCCTGGGAGGCGGGATTCGGCGTCCGGCCAAGGAGCCCCTGGCCCCGGCTGCCCTACCGGGAGGCGATGGCCCGCTACGGCTCGGACAAGCCCGACACCCGCTTTGGCCACGAGCTCAACGATGTCTCCGCGATCTTCCAAGCCAGCACCTTCCGGGTCTTCGCCCAGGCCCTGGAGCGAGGGGGCGCGGTTCGGGCGCTACGGGTCCCGGGGGGGGCGGAGCTGACCCGGGGCGAGCTGGAGGGAGAGTGGTTGGAGGTGGCCCGCACCTACGGCGCGGCCGGGCTGGCCTACCTCTGGTACCGCGGCGGCGAGTTCGAGGGGGCGATCGCGCGCCACTTCGGCGAGGGGGAGCTGGTGGCGCTGCGCGCGGCCCTGGCGCTGGAGGAGGGCGACTGCGTCTGCTTCACCGCCGGCCCGGAGCCGGTGGCCGGGACCGCCCTGGGCCAGGTCCGGCTGCTGGCGGCGCGGCGCCTGGGCTGGATCCCGCGCGACCGCCTCGACTTCATCTGGGTCACGGAGTTCCCCCTCTTCGAGCCCGATACCGAGGGCGGGCTGAGCCCGGTGCACCACCCCTTCACCCAGCCCCACCCCGACGACTGGGGGCTGCTGGAGAGCGATCCCCTGCGGATGCGTTCCCGGGCCTACGACATCGTCTGCAATGGGGTGGAGCTGGGCAGTGGCTCCTTGCGCATCACCGACCCCGACCAGCAGCGGGCGATCCTGGCCGCCCTCGGGATCGGGGGCGAGGAGGCGCAGCGCAAGTTCGGCTTCTTGCTCTCGGCCTTCCGATACGGAGCGCCCCCCCACGGGGGCTTCGCCGCCGGGGTGGACCGGATGGTGATGCTCGGCTGCGGGGAGAGCACCATCCGCGAGGTGATCGCCTTCCCCAAGACCCAGACCGGGGCCGACCCCATGACCGGGTCGCCGCGGGTGGTGGCTCCAGAGCAGCTCGCCGAGGTGGGCCTGCGCCTGGCCCCGGGCCTTGTCGAGGACCCCCCTCCCGGGTGAGGTCGGCCTGGTACCGTGGGGCGGGGGCCCGGGGCCCCGCCGGAGACCGGCGCCCGACCCTAGTGAGTGCGATCAGGGAGCGCCAACAGCGCGGACGGCCCACCAGCCCCACGCCGGGGAAGTGGAAAGCCGGGTGCGGCGCACCCACCTGGAGCGTGAGGGATCGGACATCGGGGCCGGCGGGAGCCCTGGGGTCCCGGGCCCGAGGTTTGGCGAGGTCGGCTTGAGGGCAAGCACAGAGGCGATGCGCATCAGCACCGGGGCCACCTCCGAGCTCCGGATCCCGGCCGACCCCCAGTACATCGTGGTGGCCAAGCGGGTGGCGGCGGGCATGGCCAGCGTCGCGGGCCTGGGCGTGGAGGCCCTGGACGAGCTCAACATCGCCATCGCCGAGGCCTGCGAGCACACCATCCGGGCGGCGCTGGCGGCGGGGCTGGAGGACGCCAAGGTCCGGCTCAGCTTTGCTATCCAGGAGGATGCCCTGCGGGTCGAGGTACGGCCGGTGGGAGGCCGGTCGGAGAGCCGGCCGGCCCCGGCGGCGCAGAATTCGCCCGAGGCGCTCGACCTGGCGATCTCGATGCTGCGCTGCTTCGCCGACGACGTCGACTTCCGATCGGCGGGGGGTGGGCTGATGCGAGTCCGGCTGGCCAAGTACCGCTGGCGGTGACCGAGGCGGGGATCACTCCCACCCAGAGTCCCCCTCGGTTCGATCGCCAACTCCAACGGCGGCTGCTCACCGCCTACGCCCGGGATCGCGACCCCACGGTCCGGGAGGAGCTGGTGAACCAGTACAGCGCCTTGGTGCGCTCCCTGGCCCGGCGCTTCGCAGGCAGGGGCGAGCCCCTGGAGGATCTGGAGCAGGTGGGCTACCTGGGCTTGATCGCCGCTATCGAGCGCTTCGATCCCGGCCTGGGCTTGGAGTTCACCACCTTCGCCACCCCCACCGTGCTCGGTGAGATTAAGCGCTACTTCCGGGACAAGAGCTGGGCGGTGCGCGTCCCCCGCCGTCTCCAGGAGACCTACGCCCGGGTGGTGCGGACCCAGGCTGACCTTAGCCAGGAACTGGGCCGCGCCCCCACCGTCCCCGAGATCGGGGCTCGGCTGGAGCTGGAGCCGGACGAGGTCCTGCAGGCGCTGGAGGCGGGACCGGCCCAGCGAGCCCTCTCCCTGGAGGCGCCCTCGGGGGGTGGCGACGAGCCGGTGGAGCTGGGAGACCGGCTGGGCCGCGAGGACGAGAACCTGGGGCGGATCGAGCTCCAGAACATGCTGGCCGGCGCCCTGCGCCACCTCACCCCCCGGGAGCGCGAGATCATGGTGCTGCGTTTCGTGGAGCAGCTGCCCCAGACCGAGGTGGCCCGGCGCCTGGGCATCAGCCAGATGCACGTTAGCCGCCTGCAGCGGGCCGCCCTGGCCCAGTTGAAGAAGGAGCTGCCCGAGTAGGCTGGCCCGGGAGGCTGCGGAGGCGGCTGGTAGAATCCCCCGATCCGGCGAATAGAAGCGCAGTCTTGCTGAGCGAACAGATCCGCGCTGGTTTCCTTTCCTACTTCGAGGCCCAGGGTCACCTCCGCGTTGCCAGCGCCTCGCTGATTCCCCGCCACGATCCCTCGCTGCTGCTGGTGGGGGCGGGGATGGTGCCCTTCAAACCCTACTTCCTGGGGCTGCACCCCCCGCCCCGCCGGCGCCTGACCTCCTGCCAGAAGTGCTTCCGGGCGACCGACATCGCCGAGGTCGGCGACCTCAGCCATGACACCTTCTTCGAGATGCTGGGCAACTTCAGCTTTGGTGACTACTACAAAGAGGAGGCGATCGGGTTCGCCTACCAGTTGCTCACCGAGCAGCTGGGGCTCGACCCCAGACGGCTCTATCCCAGCATCCATCCCTCGGACCAGGCCTCGCTGGAGCTCTGGCAGAGGCTGGCGGGGATCCCGCCGGAGCGCATCCCCCAGTTGGAGGAGAACTTCTGGCAGGCGGGGCCGACCGGGCCCTGCGGGGTGGACAGCGAGATCTACTACGACCTGGGCGAGGAGTTCGGGCAGGTCCCCGAGCAGCGGCCGGGCCGGGGTGAGCGCTTTCTCGAGGTCTGGAACCTGGTCTTCATGGATGCCGAGCGCCTCGAGGACGGGCGCACCGTGCCCCTGGCCCAGCCCGGAGTGGACACGGGCATGGGGCTGGAGCGGATCGCGATGGTCCTCCAGGGTGTCCCCTCGATCTTCGACACCGACCTCTTCGCTCCCATCCGCGACGACTTCTCGTCCCGCTGCGACCCGGGATCGGAGCTTGAGCCCGCCACCGCCCAACGCCACCTGCGGATCCTGGCCGACCACGCCCGGGGCGCCTGCATGCTCCTGGCCGACGGGGTCGCGCCAGGGAACGAGGGGGCGGGGTACCTGGTGCGCCGGCTGGTGCGCCGGGCCTTGGTCAGCGCTCGGCAGCTGGGGCTGGAGGGGGGGCTGGCGGCGGGGGTGGGGGCGGTCTGCCGGGTGCTGGGCCCGACCTATCCGGAGCTGGAGGCGGGCCGGGCGGCGGTGCAGGCCTGCTTGGTGCAGGAGGAGGAGCGCTTCGCCGCCACCCTGGCCCGGGGGCTGGAGGAGTTCGAGAGACTGGCCGCCCGGGTCGAGGGCGGCCCGCTGGCGGCGGCGGACGTCTTCCGGCTCCACGACACGCTGGGCTTCCCCATGGAACTGACCGAGGACCTGGCCAGCGCCCGGGGCCTGGCGGTGGACCGGGCCGGTGCCGAGGCGCTCCTGGAAGAGCAGCGGCAGCGGGGGCGCCATCATCCGCAGACGCCGGCCACTCCCGGCTCGGCTTCCTGGGAACGCGCTCTCGACGGGGCCCGGGGGGCGGCTCTGGGCCCGGCTGAGTTTGTCGGCTACGAGCAGCTGGAGACGGAGACCAAGGTGGGTACTCTGCTCGGGGAAAGCGGCGGCGTCGAGCTTCTGGGCCCGGGCGAGCGGGGATGGGTCTGGCTGGAGCGGACTCCCTTCTACCCCGAAGGCGGTGGCCAGGTGGGAGACCGCGGGCGCCTGGACTGGCCCGCAGGGGAGGCGCAGGTGCTCGACAGCCGCGCCGACGCCCTCGGCACCCGGCTGCAGCTCTGCGAGGTCCAAGCGGGGGAGCTGCGCCGAGGGCAGGCGGTGCGGGCACAGGTGGACCCCGGGCGCCGCGAGGGGGCGGCGGCCCACCACTCCGCCACCCATCTGCTCAACGCGGCCCTGCGCCGGCTCCTGGGGGAGGGGGTGGTGCAGCGGGGCTCACTGGTGGGCCCCGATCACGCCACCTTCGACTTCGGCTGGCCCGAGGGGCTGGGGCAGGAGCGGCTGGCGAAGCTGGAGCGGATGCTCAACGAGGCCGTCCGCCAGGACCTGCCCCGGCTGGTGGAGTGGCTCAGCCTGGAGGAGGCGCGCAGCCAGGGTGCCCTGGCGCTGCCCGAGGAGACCTACTCCGAGCGGGTGCGGGTGGTCAGCTTCGGAGAGTATTCCAAGGAACTCTGCGGTGGCACCCATGTGGCTCGCTCCGGGGAGGTGGGAGCGGTAGTGCTGCTCGCCGAGCGCAGCGTCGGCTCGGGGCTGCGCCGGATCGAGCTCCGGGCGGGTGAGGCTGCGGTGGGCTGGTGGCAGGAGGAGCGCTCGCGGCAACTGGAGCTGGCTCGCAGCCTGCAGGCGCCGGCTTCGGAGCTGCCGGGCCGGATCCGGGGGCTGCGGGAGCGGGTGGGGGAACTGGAGCGCCAGCTGGCGGAGCGGCCCCGCCTGGACCGAGGGGCACTGACCCGGGAGCAGGTGGGTGGGACCGAGTTGGCGATCGCCGACTACCCCGCTCCGCTGCCGCCGGCGGAGCTGCTGGAGCGGGCCGACCAGCTGCTGGCTGAGCTGGGCCAGGGCTGCGCTCTGGTCCTGGGCGGGGAGCAGCTGGCGATTAAGATCTCCTCGGACCTGGTGGCCCGGGGGCTGCACGCCGGGCGACTGGCGGCGCAGACCTGCGACCGGGCGGGTGGCCGGGGGGGCGGCAATCCCCAGCTCGGTCGGGGGAACGTGCGGCAGGGGCACGAGGCGGCGGTGACCGCCCTGCGGGCCGTCCTGGGGTCCGATCCGGAGGTTGACTGAGATGGCCCAGGCCTCGACCGCGAGGCGCCAGACCCGCACCCACGTCACCGCCCTGGACGTGGGCGCCCAGGTGGTCAAGGCGCTGGTGGTGAAGCGCGAGGCGGGGGAGGCAATCGTGCTCGGGGTGGGCCGCTCGGAGCAGGGCCCGGGACAGGCAGATCCGGGGGCCGCTCCCGACCTGGAGTCGGTGATCGAAGGCTGCCACGCCGCCCTGGAGCAGGCGGAGGACATGGCCGAGGTGATCCCCACCCGGCTGGTGGTGGGCCTGGGCGGACCCCGGGTGCGGGCGCTGAGCAGCTCCGGCTCGCGGCTGCGGGGCCGGCCCCAGATGCGGATCTCGCGCCGGGAGCTGGACGACCAGGTGGAGGCGATCCAGCGCCGGGCGCTGCGGGAGGCCCAGGCGCGCCTGGAGGAGGACGCCAGCGCTGACGCCGAGGGCGCGCTCAAGCTGATCCATTCCTCGATCACGGCCGCCAAGGTGGACGGCCAGCCGGTGCTGGACCCGCTTCGCTACCAGGGGCAGAAGGTGGAGCTGACGGTGTTCAACACCTTTGCCACCGAGGGCCAGTACGCGGCGGTGGAGGAGATCTCCCAGGCCCTGGACCTGGAGCTGCTGGAGACCGTGGCCGAGCCCTACGCCCTGGCCCGCCTGGCGGCCACCCCCGAGGTGCTGGAGGCGGGAGCGATCCTGATCGACATCGGGGCCAAGACCACCACCGTCAGCCTGATCCGCCAGGGCATCCTGGAGTCCAGCCGGACGTTCGAGCTGGGAGGGCGCGCCTTCACCCGCAAGTTGGCGACCGACCTGGACCTGGGGCTGGCCCTGGCGGAGAGCCTCAAGCTGCGCCACTCGGCCGGTCTGCTGGCCGGCCAGGAGGAGGCTCGGGTGCGGCGGGCGATGGGGGAATCGGCCGAGGTCCTGGCCCAGGGCGTGGCCCTGGTGCTGCACGACCTGGCCAAGGGCCAGCCCCTGCCCACCCGGGTGCGGATGTGCGGTGGGGGCTCGATGCTGCCCGAGGTGATCGAGCAGCTCAGCGTGCTGCGCTGGACCGACTACCTGCCCTTCGTCAAGGCTCCGGTCTTCACCCCGCTCACCCCCGAGGAGCTGCTGTCGGTGCACGACACGACCGGGCTGCTCACCTCCACCGCCGACGTCACCCCGATGGGACTGGCCTATCAGGCCTCGGGTGAGATCGAGGAGCAGTCCGATCCGGGTCCGGTGCTGGAAGGGGTGCTGCGCCGGGTAGTCCAGGTGATCCGGGGCT
The DNA here is from genome assembly GCA_050734515.1 of Candidatus Dormibacteria bacterium. Taxonomy (GTDB): domain Bacteria; phylum Chloroflexota; class Dormibacteria; order Aeolococcales; family Bog-877; genus Bog-877. Next base: position 44,469 of record JBOHUM010000091.1, on the reverse strand, counting down.
CGTCGGATGGCCCGTAACCCCGAAGTTAAACTGGGCGTTGGCCCCCGCAAGCGGGGGGGCTGAGACCATGGCCAAGCTCCTCTACGTCGAACCCCACGACGGGATCACCGACCTAGTCGACCGGATCCGCCGCGCCGAGCAGGACCGCGACCTGGTCTTCGTCGTGCCTCCCGACAGCCACGTCCTGCACACCCCGCTGGACCTGCGCCTGCTGATGCAGTACACGAAGGGGTTCCAGAAGCGGATCGCCATCGTTAGCGGCGATCCCCAGGTCCAGGCCCTGGCGCTGCGCACCGGGTTCCCCACCTTTGCCTCGCTGGCCCGGCTGGAGCAGGGGGTGCCGCTGCGAGCGGTGCCCGCGGCGGCCGCCGCAGAGGGGGAGAGCCAGGTCCTTGCTGGCCAGTCATCCGCTCGAGCGCGGCCAGCTCCACCGGGCGGCCGCGCCGTGGGCGCGGCGGAGCTGGCGCGGCGGGCGCCCAGCGCCCTCCTGGCCACCGGCGCCGGGATCGGGGCCGGCTGGGGGCAGCGGCTGAGAGGCTGGTGGCGGACTGCCCCCGGGCGCAACCTGACCGTGGCCGGGGCAGCGGCGCTGCTGGTGGTGGTGGTGCTGGCGTTCCTCTTCATCGTTCCCTCGGCCACGATCACTCTGGGGGTGCGCGCCCACCGGATCAGCGACGACGTCACCATTCAGGGCAACCTGGGCAGCCAGACCGGCGACACCCTGGACCAGATCGCCACCCAGGCGCTCCAGACCAGCAGTGCTACCCAGACCTTCACCATCACCCCCAGCGGCACCCAGTCGCTGCCGCCGGTGCCGGCTACCGGGACCATCCAGCTCTGCTGGAGCAAGAACACCAACAGTGGCATCCTGACCTTCACCGGCGCCCCCGAGTACCAGGACAACAACGACTCCGGGGTCACCTTCACCACCACCTCGGCCGGCCAGAACACCAGCTACCCCGTTCCGACCTGCTCCTCGGCGAAGACGGTGCCGATCCCGGTCCAGGCCGACCTGGCCGCCACCACCGACGGTCAGGGCAACGTGGGCCCCACCGCTTGGACCTGGACCAACCCCGGCGGCAGCGCGTGCTTCGACCTTGGCGGCGGATGCTCGAAAAACCTTCAACCGGGCGACTTCACCGCCAGCAGCAGCGCCGCCATGACCGGGGGGGCGGCGGCGCGCACCCAGTCGGTCTTCTCGACCTCGGACGTCTCCACTGCCCAGCAGCAGGAGCAGACCATCGACTCCAACCTCACCCAGAAGGTGGACCGGCAGCTGAGGCGGGCAGCGGGCAAGAACACAATCGCCGAGGACGCCTCCGGCAACGGCATCCAGATCAACGTCACCAACCCCACCCTGCCCACCGGCTGCAACACCTCCTCGCCCACCGCCTGCCCGGCGGGCTCCAGCCAGACCCTGACCGTCTCGGTGAGCGCCTCGGCCACCGCCTACTCGCCGGCCTCGGTGCGGGCCGCGGTGATCCAGGACCTGAAGTCGAAGATCCCCTCCGATTCCGAGCTGCTGGCGGACCCTGTGATCGGCAGCCCGCACGTGGTCTCGGCGGGAGCCGGCGGGGTGCTGACCATCTCCGACCACGCCACCGGCTACTGGGCGCCCAAGCTCGACCTCAAGCCCTACCAGGGCAAGCTGGCCTTCATGAGCCCGGGCTCGGCCCGGAGCTACCTGCTGGCGCAGCTGCCGGGGGCGAGCACGGTGACGATCAAGCAGTCTCCGATCGGGCTGCCCTGGCTGCCGGTGATCTCGGGAAACATCCACCTGGTGCGGGTCTCCCTGGCCCAGGGCCGAAGCGCTGCCTAAGGGCAGCTCCGCGACCGCGCCCGGGCGGATCCTGGCCCTGGACCCCGGCCGGGTCCGGGTGGGGGTGGCGGTCAGCGACGAGACCCGTACCATCGCCCAGCCCCACTGCACCCTGGAGCGCCAGGGGCGGGGGGCCGGGCTCGACCGTCTCCTGGGTCTGGTCCGCGAACTCGAGGCGACCGAGATCGTGGTCGGGCTGCCCCTGGACCTGGACGGCGGCGAGGGCCCGGCGGCGGCGGCGGCGCGGCGGCTGGGGGAGCGCCTGCGTACCCTGTCCGGCCTGCCGGTGGCCTACGCCGATGAGCGGCTGAGCAGCAAGCAGGCGGAGCGGCAGCTGCTGGCGGCAGGCATGCGCCGTGGCCGGCGGCGTCAGCTGGGGGACCAGGTCGCAGCTGCCCTGATCCTGCAGCAGGTGCTGGTGGCCCGGGGCGGGCGACCTGGATGAGGCGCCATCCCGTGGTCAGCGCCCTGGTGCTCCTGCTCCTGCTCCTGGCGGGCGGGGTGGCGGCGCTGGTGCTGACCGCCAGAAACGAGCTGCAGCCGGTGCAGAAAGACCACCGCCAGCGGGTGCTGGTGACTGTGGCCAGGGGGGAGTCCCTGGACCAGCTGGCCAATGGCCTGCAGCAGCAGGAACTGGTGCGCAGCGCCTTCTTCTTCAAGTACTTCGCCGAGGTCAAAGGGCTGCAGGACCACCTCCGCGCGGGCCGGTTCCGGGCCGACCGGGGAATGGGGCCGAGCGAGCTGGTGGCGGTGTTCGAGGGCCCGCCTCTCAGCCGGGCCTTCGACGTCACCGTCCCTGACGGCCTCCGCGCCCAGCAGGAGGCGCAGCTGCTGCAGTCGGAGGGGCTGTTCCCGGCGTCCCGCTACCTGGCGGTGCTGAACTCAGGGCGCAGCTTCCCCGGCGTGACCGCGTTGCCGGGAACGCCGACCGGGGCGAGCTGGGAGGGCTTCGCCTTCGGCGACACCTACCTGGTGGATCCCAAGGTGACGCCCGCCCAGCTGCTGCAGCGCCAGCTCCAGGACTTCGACGCCCGGGAGCTGGGGCCGATCACCGCGGGAGCGGCGGCCGTGGGCCTCAGCCCATATCAGGTGGTGGTGCTGGCGTCGATCGTCTCCGCCGAGGCCTCGACGGTGAAGGACCGCGGGCTGGTGGCGGGCGTGTTCTTCAACCGCCTGCAGGCGGGCATGCCCCTGCAGAGTGACGTCACCGTGCTCTACGCCCAGGCGATCGCCGGCCAGGGCGGTGCCCCCTTCAGCAGCACCTACCCTTCGCCCTACAACACCTACCTGCATTCAGGGCTGCCGCCGGGGCCGATCGACAGCCCCGGGGGCAGCGCCATCCAGGCGGTACTTCACCCCACCTCCAACCCGTACTTTTACTTCCTGGCGCTGGCCAACGGCAAGGTGGTCTACAGCGTCACGCTGGCCCAACACCAACAGCAGCTGCAGGAGGCGGGGCAGGGTTGATCGGCAGCGCGGCGCGGCACCGGCCTGGGTCGCCAGGCCATTGACCCCACTGCAAGCGGGAGGTTGGGGGATCCTGGGCCTGGCGGGGGGGCTGGCCATCGGCCAGGTCTCGCTCTGGCTGGAGAAGCCGCTCGCCGAGGATGACCCGCCCCCGCGGCTGGGCGCAACCGCCCTGGAGCGGCTTCTGCTCCCCGCCCTGGGGCTGATCGGGTTCTTCATGTTCGGACTGCGCCAGGGGATGGGCGGCGGCCTGCTGGTGCACAGCCTCTGGATCCTGGTGCTGATCCAGATCCTGGGCTTTGACGTCAAGCACCGCCTGGTCCTGGACGTGGTCACCCTGCCGGCGATCCTGGTGGCGATCGGGCTGGCGAATTGGAGCCCTGATCTGAGCGTGGTCAGCGCCCTCTTCGGGATCCTGGTCGGGGGTGTGGCCCTGCTCCCCTTCGCCGTGGTCAGCGACCTGGTGCACCGGGGCCAGGGCTTCGGCTGGGGCGACGTCAAGCTGGGGATGACCATCGGCGCCATGACCGGGATGTCCCTGAACTACGGTTCCCTGTACACCCTCTGGGCGCTGATTGCCGGCACCCTGATCGGGGGGGTGGTGACGGTGGTGCTGCTCCTGGCCCGGCGGGTGGGCCTGCGCGACGCCCTGCCCTACGGCCCCTTCCTGGTGGCCGGCGCTGGGGTGGTTCTCTACTTCATGTAGCCCGCGGCGGGCCGCGTCACCCGCCGCTTGGCCCAGGCCCGCCGGTCTCAGCCTGCTTGGGTGGCCACCATGTGTTCGAGGGCGGCCACCGGCTCCGCGCCCAGCCGGGTGCCCTGATCCTCCTTGAGGACCGCCAGCGCCTGATCGTTGTCCAGGCCCCGGCGGTAGGGGCGATGGCTGGTGAGGGCCTCGAAGACGTCCGCCACCGCCAGGATGTCGGCGCCGTATGGCATCTCCGGGCCCCGCAGATGGCGGTGATAGCCGCTGCCGTCCAAGCGCTCGTGGTGGGAGGCGGCCATCTCAGCGACGTCGTCCAGGGGCCAGATGGGGGCCAGGATCTCGTAGGTGATCGAGGTGTGGCGCTGCATCTCCTCCATCTCTTCGGGGACCAGGGCGCCCGCCTTGTCGAGGATGGCGTTGCTGACGGCCAGCTTGCCCAGGTCGTGCAGCAGGCCCGCCAGCCCGATCCGGTCCTGCTCCGGGGGGGAGTAGCGCATGGTCTCGGCGATCAGGCGGGCGATGGCGGCGGTGCGGGTGGAGTGCTGAGTGGTCCAGGGGGACTTGGCATCCACCACGGCGGCGAAGACCTCGCCGATCCGGATCATGTCGTCGAGGCCGGTGGTGGGGATGGCGCGGGGCTCGGGATCGAGGTTGCCGACATGCTCGGGGTGGGAGATGCCGCCGAGTTGGGCCCAGAGATCGGCCGGGCCGGCGTGGGCCAGGACCAGGTCAACCAGGGTGGGGTCGAACCAGCGGCCTCGGCGCTGGCGGAGGATGGTCTCGGCGGCCCGTCCGCCTCCCCGGCGCCAGAAGATCTCCACGGTCTGGGCGAGCAGGGCGATTCGGGCGAGCAGCGGGATGTCTTCACCCCGTAGCCCCCGGGGGCGCCCGGAGCCGTTCCAGTGCTCGTCGAGGGCGATCACGGCGCTGGCCGCGGGCTCGGCCCAGCCCAGCTGCCGGACCATCTCCGCCCCCTTGCTGCAGCGGACCTCGACCAGTTCGTTGGCCAGGCCACTGCCGCGGCTGCCCAGAGAGACCAGTTGGGCCATCCTGCGGGTGATGGGGGCCGCGGGCGCGGTCTGGCGGATGGCGAACAGCATCGAGCGCCAGTGGCTGCTCCAGTCGGTGGTCTTGAGCGAGGCCTTGGTGGTGATGTCATCGGCCTGGAACCAGCGGGTGACGCTGTAGGCGTTGGCGGAGCAGCCGGCGTCCTTGAGCAGCAGTGCGTAGTAGAGGTCCTGGCGTTCCTCGGCGCGGAGTTCCAGCCACTTGGCGATCTGCATCCCCAGCCAGCAGGTGCGGATGGCGTGGCCCATGGGCTCCCCCTCGGCGAGATCGAGGGCGCGCGAGAGGGAGGCGATAACCACCGAACTGGGCAATGAGCCCTGGGTGGCCGGGCCGCCGGTGATCGGCTGAACTCGGGTTGCCATCCGCAAGCACCTTAGATCGAGATCCCGGCGATCTTCGGTCGCGTTCTCGCTGCGAGTTCTGACGGGCTCGTCGCAGCGTCTGACCAGTCCCGGCCCGGCCGTCTCGGAGGGTGGCTTGGACGCTCCCGGGGTTGGCCAAGATATCGCTCTCGCCAGCGAGGTAGAGGGGTTACCCCCCGGGGCTTGGATCGGCTGGGCGATCCGCCGTGCTCCGGCTGCTTGGTCCCGGCTCCCCGATGGCAGAAGGCGAAGCTGGCATGATCAGGGACGCGCGCCAGCACAGCGGAGGGCAGCGGAGATGATCAGCGCCGGGGACCTGCGCTCGGGGACAACGGTCGAGCGTCAGGGCCAGCTCTACGCGGTCCTCTCCTATGAGCACATCAAGCTGGGCCGGGGCACGGCGGTGGTCCGCACTCGGCTGCGCAACCTGGACACCGGGTCGGTGACCGAGGAGACCTTCCGTCCGGAGGAGCGCTTTCCTCGGGCGCGGATCGACAAGACCGGGGTGCAGTACCTCTATCGGGACGGCGACCACTTCGTGGTCATGGACACAGCGTCCTACGAGCAGTTTCCCTTGGACCAGAGCCAGTTCGCCGAGGCGGCCCGCTACGTGCAGGAGTCCGACAACCTCTCGGTGCTCCGCTACCAGGGCCGGGTGATCGGGGTGGAGCTGCCGATCACGGTGGAGCTGGAGGTGCGCGCCACCGACCCCGGCTTCAAGGGGGACACGGCCACCGGGGCCAGCAAGCCCGCCACCCTCAGCACCGGCCTAGTGGTCGACGTGCCCCTCTTCGTGGCGGTCGGCGACCGGCTCAAGATCGACACGAGGACCGGCAAGTACCTGGAGCGGGTGCAGTGACCGCCTCGGCGCTCCCGCCCCGGGGCGGCCAACCTCCCGGCCGGGTCAGGGTCGCCAGCGAGGTGGTGGCATCGATCGTCGCCTTCGCCACCCTGGAGGTGCCTGGGGTGGCGGCGATGTGCGAGCCCGTCGGGGTGGGGCTGCCGCTGCACCGCCAGCATGGCCACCGCGGGGTCCAGCTGCAGATGGTGGGGGAGACCGGGATCAAGGTCGACCTCCACCTCAACATCACTCCCGAGGCCTCGCTGACCCAGCTGGCTGACCAGCTCCAGGAGCAGGTGGCGCACGCGGTGCACAGCATGCTGGGCTTGGACGCCGTCGAGATCAACCTGCACATCCGCGAGATCGAGGAGAGCTGAGGGTGGCCGAGCGCCACCGGGCTCGCCAGATCGCCGTTCAGGTCCTCTTCCAGCTCGAGCTCCAGCCCGGCGATTGGCGCGAGCCGCTGCGCTACCACCTGGAGCAGCAACCGCTGACCCCAGCCGACCGGAGTTTCCTGGAGGCCCTGCTCCAGGGGGCGGCCGACCACCACCAGGAGATCGACGTCGCCATCGCCTCCGGGTCCAGCCACTGGACCCTGGACCAGATGGGGGCGGTGGAGCGCGCGGTGCTCCGCCTTGCCGTCGAGGAGCTGGACCTGGGTGACGCACCCCGGGCGGTGGTGATCAGCGAGGGGGTCGCCCTGGCCAAGCTGATGGCTGGGGACGAGGCGGCCAAGTTCGTCAACGGCGTCCTGGGCAACCTGGGGCGGCGCCAGGGCGGGGTGAGGAGTGGTGCGGGTACTCCAGGTCGGTGAGCTCAGCTCGCTGATCCGATCGGCGGTGGAGGAGGAGCCACAACTCCAGGACGCCTACGTCGAGGCCGAATTGGGGGACTGCCACCGCTCGGGGGCGGGGCACTGGTACTTCAACCTCAAGGATTGCCGCCCGGGTGAGGCGGGACGGGCGGTGCTGCGGGCGGTGATGTTCGGCAGCAAGGCGCGCGGGCTGGCGTTCGAGCCCAGCAGCGGCATGCGGGTGGTGGCACACGGCCAGGTCTCGTTCTACCTGGCCGGGGGATCGGTGCAGCTGTACCTGGACAGCCTCGAGCCCCAGGGGGTGGGCGCCCTGGCGCTCGCCTTCCAGCAGTTGGTGGAGCGACTCCAGCGCGAGGGGTTGTTTGCCGCCGAGCGCAAGCGACCACTTCCCTTCCTGCCCCGGCGGCTCGCGGTGGTGACCTCGCTCCAGGGGGCCGCGCTCCGCGACGTCCTCCACGTGGTCCGGCGCCGCTGCCCCATCACCGAGGTCCTGGTCTGTCCCACCCCGGTCCAGGGCGAGGGCGCGGTGGAGGCGATCGTGGCGGGGCTTGGGCTGGCGGGCCGGGCCCAGGTGGACGTGGTGCTGCTGGTCCGCGGAGGTGGCTCGCTCGAGGACCTGCAAGCCTTCAACTCGGAGGCGGTGGCGCGGGCGGTGGTGGCCTGCCCGCACCCGGTGGTGGTCGGGGTGGGGCACGAGACCGACAGCTCCGTGGCTGACTTCGCCGCTGACCGTCGCGCCCCCACTCCCTCGGTGGCCGCGGAGCTGGCGGTCCCTGACCTCCTCGGCCTGCAGCAGGACCTGGCCCAGCGCCGGCTGCGGCTCCGGCGCCTGGGCCTTGCAGGGGTGGAGGGGCGGCAGCAGGCCCTGGAGCTGGCGCGGCGTCGGCTGGGGCGATCGGCACCGGCCGCCCGGGTCGCCGCCAGCCGCCTCGACCTGGACCGTCGCCAGGCGGCGCTGGGATCGGGTCTGCGCCGGCTCCTGGCGGCGCTGGCGGGGGGGCTGGAGGCGCGGCGGGGGTTGCTCCGGGCGCGGGGGCCGGAGCGCCGCCTGGGCCACGCCCGCGAGGAGTTCCAAGGGCGGGTTGGTAGGCTGGAGGCGCTGAGTCCACTGGCCGTGCTGGGACGCGGCTACTCGATCACCCTGGATGCGGAAGGAAGGCTGGTGCTCCGGGACGCGGTCCAGGTCAAGGTTGGCGATACCGTGACCACCAGGCTCGGCCGCGGAGGGCTGCACAGCCGGGTCTCGGCGGTGGAGGAGCAGGGAGTGGAGGTGGCGGATGGAGGCTGAGGGGAGCCAGGCGACCGCTGCCGACCAGTCGCTCGACTACGAGGTGGCCCTGGCGGAGCTGGACAAGGTGCTGGACCGGCTCGACGACGGCCGGGTCCCGCTCGAGGAGGCGATGGGACTCTACGAGCGAGGAGTGGGGTTGGTGCGCCGCTGCGCCGCTCTCCTCGACGGGGCTGAGAAGCGGGTCCAGGAGCTGAGCCAGGGGGCTGAGGGGGTGGCCCTGACCCAGCCGCTGCTGCTGCCGGAAGAGGAGGAGTCCGGGGTCCGCGACCGCTGAGCGGGCGTGGCAGCCTTCTTCGGCAACCAATTCTTCTGGCTTCCGGTCCTGGCCTGGGCGATCGGGCAGCTCCTGAAGGTGGCGACCGACTCCTGGGGCGAGCGCCACCTGAGCCTGCGCTCGCTGGGGATGTCGGGGGGGATGCCCAGCTCGCACACCGCCATGACCGTCTGCCTGGCCACAGTGATCGCCCGCCGGGTGGGGCCCGGGTCGCCGCTCTTCGCCGGGGTCGCCATCCTCACGGTGGTGGTGATCTACGACGCTACCGGGGTGCGCCGGGCCGCGGGCCAGCAGGGGATCATTCTCAACCAGGTGCTCGAAGACCTGCGCCAGCACCTGGGCCTGCGCTATCAGCGCCTGCGCCAGTTCATTGGCCACACGCCGGTGGAGGTGCTGGCCGGGATCGCCCTGGGCATCGTGGTCGGGCTTCTGGGCTGAGCCCGGTCAGGTCCTGGCGAGGACCTAACATCCTAGCCGCGATGCACCTCTGCCCACCCTTCGGGCGCGCATGACCGGCGAGCACCCCCGCAATTCGATCGGCTTCCTTTTGCACTTCCGGGAGTCGCCGGAGTCGACGGGCTTGCGCGACGCCATCGCCGCCGTCGAGAGGGCGGGGTACCGGGCCTTCGTGGCCCAGGCCGAGGCCGACGCCGTCCTGGCCCGAGAGCTGGTCGCCGCGCGGCTGCTGGTGGCGGTGGGCGGCGACGGCACTCTGCTCTACGCCGCCCGCCGGGCGGCGCCCAAGGGGGTGCCTCTGCTGGGTGTCAACCGCGGCCAGCTGGGATTCCTCGCCAACGTCGAGCTGGCCCAGCTTCCTGGGGCGATCGAGGCCTTCAGCCGAGGGGACTGCGAGCTCGAGCGCCGGCGGACGCTGCGGGCCGAGATCGGGGGTAGCACCGCCCTGGAGGTGGCGGTCAACGAGGTGGTGGTGAAGGGGGCGGGGGTGAACCTGGTGCGGCTGCGGGTCAGCAGCGACGGTCAGCTGATCGGCACCTTCGACGCCGACGGCCTGATCGTGGCCACCAGCGTCGGGTCCACCGCCTACTCGCTCTCCGCGGGTGGGCCCCCGGTCGACTCGCGGGTGCCGGCCCTGGTGCTGACCCCGCTCAACCCCCATGCCCTGATCAGCCGCTCCTTGGTGATACCGGACATCCTCGATGTGCGCATCGAGTTGGAGCGGGGCCAGGTCCAGGTGGCCGGCGATGGTCACCTCTGCGGGTCGCTCCGCCCAGGACAGGAGCTGCAGGTCAAGCCCGGTCCGGAGCTGGTCCTGGTCCAGCCGCCGGGCACGCCCGGGTTCTTCCAGCGCCTGCGCTCCAAGACCGGCTTCGGCAGCGTGCTCAAACTCCCCTACGAGCAGGAGGAGACCGGTGGTGCCGGCGTTGGGGGGGGTGGTTGAGCCGTGCTGGCCGAGGTCCGGGTGGAGAACTTGGCGGTGATCGAGAACACCGCGGCCGAGTTCGGGCGCGGGCTCAACGTCCTGACCGGGGAGACGGGCGCGGGCAAGTCGGTGCTGCTGGCGGCGCTGGCACTTACCCTGGGAAGCCGAGCGGATGCGAGCCTGGTCCGACGGGGGCAGGAGCGGGGTCTGGTCACCGCTGCCTTCATCGATCCTCCCGAGCCGGTGCAGGAGGCCTGCCTCCGCCTGGGCGTCCGGACCGGCGAGGCGCTCCTGCTCAGCCGGGAGCTAGCGTCGGGGGGCCGGAGCTCGGCCCGGGCCAACGGCTCCCTGATCCCGGCCGCCGCGCTCCAAGAGCTGAGCGCCACCCTGGTGGACCTCCAGGGTCAGGGGGCCTCCTCGGCCTGGCTCAGGGAGTCCCAGCAGCGGGAGGGGCTCGACGATCTCGCCGGCACCGGAGCCCTGGAGGCGCGACGGCGGCTGGCCGAGCTCTGGGGGGATCGGGACCAGGTCCGGGCCCGCCTGACGGAGCTGGACCAGCGCCACGCTCGCCAAGAGGCGGAGCTGGAGCAGGCCCGCGCCGACCTCGCCGAGCTGGATGCCGCCGATCCCCGGCCTGGTGAGCTCGAGGACCTGGTCGAGGAGCGAGGTCGCCTCCGCCACGGCGCCGGCCTGCGGCAGGCGGCGAGCCGGCTGCGCGAGGCGCTGGCGGGCGGTGCCCAGGGAGCGGGGGCCCCTGACCTGCTCGCCGGAGCCCTGCAGGAGGCCCGCCCCGCCCAGGGTATCGACCCGGCGCTGGACCGACTCCTGGGTGAGGCTCAGGGCGCCCTCGAGCGGCTCAGGGAGCTGCAGCTGGCGCTGAGCGCCTACCTGACCCAGGTTCCCGACGACGCCGGCCGGCTGGAGCTGGTGGAGGAGCGCCTGGAGCTGCTGGACCGGCTCGGCCGCCGCCACGGCGGCACTCTGGAGCGGGCCCTGGCCCGCCGCCAGGAGGCGTCCGAGATCGTGGCCCTGGGCGAGGAGGGCGGCGGGGAGCGCAAGCGACTGACCAGCCGGCTGGGTGACTTGGAGGCCGAGCTCGGTCAGGTGCTGCCCAGGCTCTCGGAGCTGCGGCGGCGGGCGGCGGCGGCCCTGGAGGAGGCGATCACCGCCGACCTGCGCCGGATGCTGATGCCCCGGGCCCGGTTTCGGGTCCGGCTCTGGCAGGTGGAGGATGCCAGTGGCGTCGCCGCCCAAGACGGCCGGCTGCTGTGGGCCGGCCCCGAGGGCTGGGACCGGGTCAGCTTCGAGCTAGCCGCCAACCCTGGCGATCCCCCGCGGCCGCTGGCCGAGGTGGCCTCCGGCGGCGAGCTGGCCCGCGCCGCCTTGGCACTCTTCGCGCAGCTCTCCGGGGCGTTGGGGGTGGCGACGGTGATCTTCGACGAGATCGATCAGGGCCTGGGAGGCGAGGCCGCCAACCGGGTGGGGGACCTGCTGCGGGAGGTCGCCCGAGTTCGCCAGGTGGTCTGCATCACCCATCTGGCGGCGCTGGCGGCCCGGGCCGACCGGCACCTGGTGATCACCAAGGTCGAGCGCCAGGGCAGGGCCTGCAGCCAGGTGGAGGCGGTGAGCGGGCCGCGCCGGGTGGAGGAGCTGGCCCGGCTGCTGGCCGGCGAGGCCACTCCGGCCGCCGCCCGGGCCCACGCCCAAGAGCTGCTGCAGGCGGTGGGCGCAGGCCAGGGCGGCACCTGACCGTGGCCACCGCCGAGCAGGCCGCGGAGCTCGAGCGCCTCCAGGGGCTGCTCTCGCAGGCGCAGCGGGGCGAGCTGGACCTGGGTGACCTGGAGCTGACGGGCCTGGCCAGCGAGTTGCGCGGGCAGGTGGTCGGGGTGGAGCAGCTCGACCTGCTCTGGGCGTCGGAGTCGGCGCAGACCCTGGCCAAGCTCCTGGAGCTGAAGATGGGGCGCCACCTGGAGGAGGCCCAGGACGCCTCGCTCTACCCCGAGCCCGAGCCCGGGCCGGTGGAGGACCCGGGGGAGCGGCTCGCCGAGTACCGTCTCTTCAAGGCGGCGGCGGGCGTGCTCCTGGCCGACGCCGATGCCGGGCCCAAGGCCTTTCTACGGGTCCTGGGGCTGCCGGTGGAGCCGCGGGCCGCGCTCAAGCTCAGCCCCCAGAGCCTGGCGGTCGCCTTGGCCGAGCTCCTGGCGCGCCTGCCCGAGCCCACCGAGCTCGAGGTCAGCCTGCCCCGTTACTCGGTGGGCGAGAAGATGGCCCAGCTGCGCCGGCTGCTGGAGGCCGAGCCCGTGCTGCGGTTCGACCAGCTCTTCGCCGCCGCCCACGACCGGCTGGAGGCGGTGGCGCTCTTCATGGCGCTGCTGGAGCTGATCTGGACCAACGAGGTCAGCTGCGTGCAGGCCAGCCCGGGCGAGGAGATCATGGTGGAGCGCGCGGTTGCTGGCTGAGCCCGGCCCCGAGCCCGCCCGACTGGCGCCGGCGGTGCTGGCGGTGCTGTTCGTACGCGCCGAGCCGATTTCGTTGGCGGAACTCGCCAGGACCCTGGAGCTGGAGCGGCAGGACCTGGAGGTGGCGCTGGAGGCCTCGGTCCGGGCGCTGCGGGACACCGGCCTGATGCTCCAGCGCCACCAGGACCAGGTGCAGTTGGTCAGTCACCCGGACGTGGCCTGGGCGGTGGAGCGGGCTCTGCGTCCCGAGGTAGCCGGGCGGCTCTCGCGGCCGGCGCTGGAGACGCTGGCGATCATCGCCTACCGCCAGCCGGTCTCGCGCCTGGCCATCGAGGCGATCCGCGGGGTCAACTGCGAGGCGGTGCTGGCCAGCCTGCAGCGTCATGGGCTGGTGGCCGAGGTGGGCCGGGCCGACACCCCAGGTCGTCCCCGGCTCTTCGGCACCACCCTGCGCTTCCTCCAGGTGGCGGGCATCTCGAGGGTGGAGGATCTGCCGCCCTTGGGAGGGACGGCCGAGGAGACCGCCTGGCTGGACCGCGCCACTCAGCGCCTGGGCGGCGATGACGGCTGAGCGGCTGGGGCGCTGGCTGGCGCGGTCGGGGATCGCCTCCCGCCGTCAGGCGGACCGCCTGCTGGCGCAGGGCCGGGTCACCGTCGACGGCCGGGTGGCTCCGGCACAGGGGGGGATGATCGATCCCGAGCGGGTCGAGGTGCGCCTCGATGGGGCCGTGCTCCGGCCGCAGTCGGCGCCCAAGCGCTATCTCCTCTTGAACAAGCCGCTGGGGGTTGTCTCCACCGCCCACGATCCCGGGGGCCGGCGCACGGTCCTGGACCTGGTCCCGGACCGTCGCGGGCTCTACCCGGTGGGACGGTTGGACGCCGACTCCCGGGGTCTGATCCTGCTCACCGATGACGGCGACCTGACCCTGCGTTTGACCCACCCCCGCTACCAGGTGGAGAAGACGTACCGGGTGGGACTGCGGGCCCCGCTGAGCGCGGCCCAACTGGACGAGCTCCGGCGCGGACCGGTGCTCGCCGACGGCCCCACCCACCCCCTGGCGGTGCGGCCGCTGCGAGGGCCGAGCGTGCTCATCACCATCGCCGAGGGGCGCAAGCGCCAGATCCGGCGGATGGTGGCGGCGGTGAGCGCCCAGGTGGTCGAGCTGGATCGGGTGGCAATCGCCGGGCTGCGCTTGGGGACGATCGCACCAGGGCGGGCCCGCGAGCTCACCCCGGGAGAGGTGCGGCGGCTGCGAGCCGGCGCGGGCCTGCCTTGAGAGCGCGCCGCGGTTTGGTCACCATCGACGGCCCGGCGGGGGTGGGCAAGTCCACCGTCGGTCGCCAGGTGGCCCAGCACCTGAACCTGGCGTTCGTCGACACCGGGCTCTTCTACCGGGGTCTGACGGTGCTGGCTGGCCGCTCCGGGCTGGGCACAGACCGCCCTGACCCCCTGGCGAAGCTGGCGCGGCAGCTCCACATCGAGATCAACCCAGACCCAGCCGCGGCGGCTGGCGCCTGGCAGGTGCGGGTCAGCGGCGAGGAGCTGGGGGACGAGCTCTGGGACCCCAGCCAGGCTACCCTGCTTGCCTACGTCGCCAGCCAGCCGGAGGTGAGACGGGCGCTGCTCCAGGCCCAGCGCCGTCCCGCCCGCCAGGGGGCCGTGGCGGTGGGCCGCGACACGGGCACGGTGGTGTTCCCCGGCGCGACCTGCAAGGTCTACCTGGAGGCACCGGTCGCCGTCCGCCTGCAACGCCGCCGCGGTGAGCTGGCCCGGCGGGGCCTGGACGACTCCGAGGCCGCGCTGGAGGCGGATGTGATCGCTCGAGACCACACCGACAGCAGCCGGGCCGACGCGCCCCTGGCGCGGGCGCCGGACGCCCTGGCCATCGACACCTCGCGACTGTCGGCCGCGGAGGTGGTGGTGACGGTGCTGGCGGCCTGCCATCGCCGCGGGCTGCGGCCCCGGCCGGCAGTGCTTCGCGGCTGAGCCGGCCCCAGGCCGGTTGGGGAGGTCCCGAACCCGACTAAGGTTGCAGCGTGTCTGAGTTCAGCTGGCGGATGGGGGTTCCCGGCTCACCCCTGGTCGCCTTCGACCTGGAGACCACCGGGCTGAGCGCCCGCGCCGACCAGATCATCGAGGTCGGTGCCGTCAAGTTCAGCCAGGAGGGGGTCATCGACACCTGGAGCACCCTGGTGGATCCCCGGCAGCCGGTGCCCCTGGTGGTGCAGCGGCTCTGCGGCATCCATGACCGAGACCTGGTGGGGCAACCTTCGCCCGCGGAGGCGGTCGCCAGCCTGGCCCTCTTCAGCCAGGACTGCACCCTGGTTGGCCACGGGGTTGCCTTCGACCTGGCCTTCTGCGCCGAGGTGCTCCCCGAGGCCTTTCGCAACCGGCCCGCCCTGGACACCTCGGAGCTGGCCCGGGTGCTCCTTCCTCGGGCCCCCAGCCACAGCCTCGAGGAACTGAGCCGCTCCCTGGAGCTGGTCCACGACCGCCCCCACCGGGCGCTCTCCGACGCCGTCGCCACCAGCCTGCTCCTGGAGAGCCTGGTCGAGGGCGCTCTGGCGCTGCCGGCGGCGCTGCGGCAGCGGATCCGGCGCCTCTGCCTCGGTGCCGGCTGGCCCAGCGGCGAGTACCTGGGGGGGCGGTTGGCGGCGGCCCCCGAGGATGCCATCGCCGCCCCGGAGCCCTCCCCGCCCCGGTCGTCGCCGCCTCCGGTGTCGGCACCAGTGTTTCCCCGGGGCGGCGTGAACGAGGCCTGGGTGCGGCAAGCCTTCGGCGCCACCGGCGAGCTTGCCCGGGCCGACCCCGATTTTGAGTTGCGCGAGGAGCAGCAGCAGATGGCCCTGGCGGTGGGACAGGCCTTCAACCGCGGGGGCAGGCTGCTGGTCGAGGCCGGCACCGGAGTGGGCAAGTCGCTCGCGTACCTGATCCCGGCGCGGGAGTGGGCGGCCGGGCGCGGGCAGCGCGTGGTGGTGTCCACCTACACCATCACCCTGCAAGAGCAGCTGATGTCCCACGACCTGCCCGCAGCCCAGCGGGCCCGCCCCCTGCCGCTGCGGGCCGCGGTGCTCAAGGGCCGGGGCAACTACCTCAGCCTGCGCCGGCTGGAGCGCTGGCTGGCCCGACCCGACCACCCCCGCGATCTCGACCAGCTCCGGTTCAAGCTACGGCTTTTGGTCTGGGCGCACGAGACCGAGACCGGCGACCGGGGCGAGCTGCGGCTGGCCGGCCCCGACCGCGAGCTCTGGGAGAAGGTCGCCTCGACCGTCGACGACTGCCTGGGCCCGGCCTGCCACAACTGGCGGGACGGGCGTTGCTTCATGGTCCGAGCGAGGATGGAGGCCCGCGGGGCGGACATCGTGGTGGTCAACCACGCCCTGCTGCTGGCGGACGCGGACAGCGGCGGCGCCGTCCTGCCCGAGTTCCACCACCTGGTCGTCGACGAGGCCCATCATCTGGAGGAGGCGGCCACCCAGGCCCAGAGCCGGCGGCTGGGGGCGACCAGCATCCTGGCGGTGGCGGAACGGATCCCCGATCTGGGGGATCCGGACCTGGACCGCGCCCTCAAGGCGTTGCGGCAGCTGGCCCCGAGCGGTTTCGCCGACCTGCGCCACCTGCTGGCGGAGGCCGGCTCGGCCGGGACCGCGCCCGCCCACGGGCCTCTGGTGCTGGACGGCCGGCTGGGGGTACGTCCCGAGTGGCAGCCGGCCCGGCGGTCGCTGCGGCGCCTGGCCCGGGCCCTGGCGGAGGCGGTGGAGCGCCTCCGCCAGGCAGCCGAGACCGGGCAGGTCCAGACCGAGCTCTGGCCGCAACCGGAAAACGGGGCCCGCGAGTGCTGGATGGCGGCGGACGCCCTCCGCGGCATGGCCGCCTCCCTGGGCCAGGCCCTGGCCGCCGCCGAGCCCGATGCCGAGCCGGGCGTCGAGGATGAGCGTGTCAACTGGCTCGAGGTCGAGGGGGGCGACCGGGCGGTGCTCCGCTCCGCTCCCGCCGGGGTGGCCGCAGCTCTGCACCAGCGGCTCTTCGCTAACTGCGAGACCGTGGTCCTGACCTCGGCCACCCTGGCGGTGGCGGGGTCCTTCCGCTACATCAAGGGCCGCCTGGGCCTGGAGGACGCCGAGGAGCTGGTGCTGGATTCCCCCTTCGACTTCCTCAGCCAGTCGCTGTGCTGCGTTCCCCGGGGGATGCCCGGCCACGGCGACCCCGCCCATCCCCGGACGGTGGCCGGGCTGGTGGCAGACATCGCGGTGGAGCTCGGGGGCCGGACCATGGTCCTGTTCACCGGCTACCAGGCGCTGCGCGAGGTCCACGGCCTGCTCCGGGCGCTCTTGGCCAACCAGGGCATCGCCATCCTCGGGCAGGGGCTGGACGGCACCCGCAACCAGGTGCTGCGCAACTTCCGCCGCAACCCCCGCTCGGTGCTCCTGGGCACCAGCAGCTTCTGGGAGGGGATCGACCTCCCCGGACCCGCCCTCCAGTGCGTGGTGATCGACAAGCTGCCCTTCCCGGTCCCCTCGGACCCGATCTTCCAGGCGCGCGCCCGGGGGACCAGCGACTCCTTCGCCGAGATCTCCCTGCCCGAGGCGGTGCTCCGGCTCAAGCAGGGCTTCGGCCGCCTGGTGCGCAGCCACGGCGACCGGGGGGCGGTGGTCATCTGCGACCCTCGCATTCTCGAGCGGGACTACGGCGATGACTTCGTCCGGGCCCTGCCCCGGGCGACCTTCAGCTACGAGCCGCCCTCGGAGGTGGCCCCCACCCTGGGCGCCTTCCTCAAGCCCGAGGTCCCCGCCCCGAGCTGGCGCTGAGATGAGCCCCACCAGCCAGCTGCGGGTGTCCCTGGTGCAGCAGGCGCCGGTGCTGGGCGACCTGGCAGCCAACCTGAAGCGGGTCTGTGCCCAAATCCGCGCCGAGCGCGCCGAGGGCGCCCAGCTGGTGGTCTTCCCGGAGCTGGCCCTCAGCGGCTACTTCCTCAAGGACCTCACCCCCGAGACCGCGCTCACCCTGGAGGGCCCCGAGCTGCGGGAGCTGGTGGCAGCCACCGGCGCGGACGCGGCCCTGGTGGGGACGGTGCTCGAGTCCCCCCGCTTCACCTTCCACAACGCCGCCCTGCTGATCTCGGACGGCGAGGTTCGGCACATCCATCGCAAGGTCTACCTGCCCACCTACGGGATCTTCGACGAGCAGCGCCACCTGGCTCCGGGCGACTCCTTCCAGGTGGTGGAGCTGGCGTTGGCGGGGCGGGCGCGCTGGCGGGTGGGGGTGCTCATCTGCGAGGACCTCTGGCACCCCAGCTCGCCCTACCTGCTCAGCCTGCAGGGGGCTGACCTGATCCTCTGCCCCTCGGCCAGCCCCGGCCGGGGCGTGGCCGGGGCGGAGGCGGAACTGGGCAGCGCCGCCTCCTACTCGGCGATGCTGCGCACCTACGCCGAGCTCTTCACGGTGTTCGTCGCCTACTGCAACCGGGTCGGCTTCGAGGACGGATTCCACTTCTGGGGGGGGAGCCGGGTGCTGAGCCCCGACGGGTCCCTGGTGGCAGGCCCCGGCGGCGATGGCGAGGAGTCGCTGCGGGTGGTGCTCGACCGGCGCCATCTCCGCCGCGCCCGGATCGCCTATCCGCTGCTGCGGGACGAGCGCGTCAACCTGGTGCGGCGCCAATTGGGTCCGCCCGGGGATGGCTGACCTCTCGATCAACTCGGAGCTGGTCGCGCCCATCCTCCGGCAGTTCATCAGGGAGGAGGTGCTCAAGGTCGGCGCCGCCGGGGTGGTGGTGGCCGTCTCCGGGGGCGTCGACTCGGCCCTGGCCGCCTGGCTGGCGGTGGAGGCGCTGGGGCCGGCGGCGGTGACCGCCATCGCCCTGCCCTACCGGCTCAGCCATCCCGGCAGCCTGGCCGACGCCCGGATGCTGGCCGAGCAGCTGGGCCTGGAGCTGCTGGTGCGGGACATAAGCCCCCAGATCGACGCCTACTTCCAAGCCCTGCCCCCGGCCGACGCCACTCGGCGCGGCAACAAGATGGCCCGGGAGCGGATGAGCGTGATCTATGACCTCTCCAGCACCCTCTCGGCGCTGGTGCTGGGCACCAGCAACAAGTCCGAGATCCTGCTTGGCTACTCGACCCTCTGGGGGGACAGCGCCCACGCCCTCAACCCCCTCGGCGACCTGTACAAGACCCAGGTCTTCGAGCTCGGCCGCCATCTGGGGCTGCCGGAACCGATCCTGAGCAAGCCCCCCTCAGCCGACCTCTTCGAAGGCCAGTCCGACGAGGCCGACCTGGGCTTCACCTACCTGCTCGCCGACCAGGTGCTGTTCCATCTGGTCGACGAGCGCCGTGGCCCGGCCGAGCTGGCAGAGCTGGGCTTCGCCCCGGAACTGGTGGAGACCATCTGGGCCCGGGTGCGCTCCTCCCAGTTCAAGCGGCGACCGCCGCTGATCGCCAAGGTCTCGGCCCGGAGCGTGGAGCAGGACTTCCGTTATCCCCGCGACTGGGGCCATTGAGCCGGTGCCGGGCACCCTCTACGTCACCGCCACCCCAATCGGCAATCTGGGGGACCTCTCGCCGCGGGCGGCGGCGCTGCTGGCGCGGGTGGAGCTGGTGGTCGCCGAGGACACCCGCCACAGTCGCCGGCTGCTGCAGGAGCTGGGCGCCCGACCGAGGATGCTGGCGTTGCCCGCTGCTCGCGAGCTGGAGCGCGTGCCCCAGGTGCTGGCCGCCCTGGGTCGGGGTGACGTGGCCCTGATCTCGGACGCCGGGACCCCGGCGATCAGCGACCCGGGGCGGCGGCTGGTGGCCGGCGCCCGCGCGGCCGGCTTCAGGGTGCTGGCCCTGCCCGGCCCCTCGGCTCTGGCCGCGGCGGTCTCGGCTAGCGGTCTGCGCTGCGACCGGTTCCTGTTCCTGGGCTTTCTGCCTCGGACCCGCGGCCGTGCCCAGCGGCTGCTGGGTGCGGGCGCGGAGTGGGCCCTGGTCTTCCACGAATCACCCCACCGCCTGGCCACCACCCTGGTCTGGGTGGAGGAGGTGCTCGGGCCCCGTCGGGTGGCGGTCGCCCGGGAGATCAGCAAGCTGCACGAGGAGTGGCTCCTGGGCGAAGCCGCGGAGCTGGGCGCCATGCTGGCCCAGACCGTGGTCCGGGGCGAGTGCACGGTGGTGGTGGAGGCGCCCGCCCGAGGCACTGGGAATGGCTGAGCGGGAGGTGGTGCTGGTCGACGCCCACTGCCACCTCCAGGAGCTGGAGGGGCGGGGGATGAGCGCCCCCGCAGCGGTGGCGGCGGCGCTGGGCGCCGGGGTGCGGCAGCTGGTGACCAGCGGTGATGGGCCCCGGGACAACCGGCGCGCCGCGGAACTGGCGGAGCAGCTGCCCCAGGTCTACTTCACCGTGGGCTGGCACCCCATCAACCCCGCTCCCCCCAGCTCGGCTCAGCGCTCCGAGCTGCTGCGCCTGCTCCAGCACCCCAGGGCGGTGGCGCTGGGCGAGGTCGGTCTCGACTTCCACCTCCGGCCCGGCCACCTGGAGACGCCACCGAAGCTCCAGGAGGAGATCTTCGCCTCCATGCTGGAACTGGCCGCGACCGTGGCCAAACCGGTCGTCATCCACCAGCGCCAGGCGACCCGGGAGATGCTCCGAATCCTCGACCGCGGCCCGAGCGTGCCGGTCATGCTGCACTGTTTCGACGGCGGTGAGGAGCTGGCCCAGGCCGCCCGCGCCCGGGGGCTGCTCTGTTCCTTCGCCGGCAATCTCACCTTCCGCTCCGCCCGCGACCTGCAGGAGGCTGCTCGGGCCCTGCCCCCGGAGCTGCTGGCGGTGGAGACCGATGCCCCCTTCCTGGCGCCCGAGCCCCACCGCGGCCAGCTCTGCCAGCCGGCCATGGTGCGGGCCACCGCCCAGTGGCTGGCGGTCCTCCGCGGCGACTGCCTGGAATCGCTGGCGGAGGTGACCACCGCCAACGTGCGCCGCTTCTTCGGGCTCCCTGCGGATTGAGTCCTCCCGACCTCTGCCGCCCCCAGACGGCCCGCGCCGTGGCCCGCCGCTTCGGGGTCAGCCCCAGCCGGGAGCTGGGCCAGAGCTTTTTGGTGGACCGGGAGGTCCGGGACGCCATCGCCGCCCGCGCTGACGCCGCGGAGGCGGTGATCGAGATCGGCCCGGGCCTGGGGGCGCTGACCCAGGGACTGCTGGCGCTGGGCCGGCAAGTGGTGGCGGTGGAGTTCGACCCCCGCTGCGTGGCGGCGCTGGGGCTGCTGGGCCACGAGCCCGGGCTGCGGGTGGTCCAGGCCGACATCCTGCGCTGCCACCCTGCCGATCTGGGGCTGGGGCGGGCAACGGTGATGGGCAACCTACCCTACGGGATCACCGGGGCGGTGCTGGGCCACGTCCTGAGCTGGGCACCCGCACCCGCTGCCTGTCACTTCCTGGTCCAGCGCGAGGTCGCCCGTCGCCTGGCGGCGCCGGCCGGGGGCTGGTCGCTGGCCACCCTGGCGGTGCGGCTGCGGGCGGAGGTGGAGCTGGGCTTCGACGTCGCCCCCAGCGCCTTCTGGCCCCCGCCCCGGGTGCACAGCAGCCTGGTCAGCTTGACGCCGACCGGGGAGCTGCCCGCGGACCAGGAGCGGCGCCTGCTCGACCTGGCCCGGGTGGTGTTCCAGTCCCGGCGCAAGCAGCTGCACCACGGGGTGGCCCGGGCGCTGGCGGTGGAACCGGCCGCGGCTGCCGAATGGCTGAGATCGCTGGGCCTGGACCCGCAGCGCCGCCCGGGGAGCCTGGAGCTGGCGGAGTGGCGGTTGCTGCTGGCCCAGGATCCACCGGGTCGATCTCCGATCGGGTGATATATTCGCCGCCATGCCGGCTGTGGCCCCCCAGGTGACTGGGGCGGGGGCGCCCCCGGACCCTGGCTCCGTCGGCTTCCGCGAGGTCCTGCGCCAGCGAGACTTCCGGCTCCTCTGGGCGGCGCAGGTCGCGGCCCAGTTGGGCGACAAGTTCTTCGCCTTCTCGCTGCTGCTGTCGATCTACGCCCTCACCCACCGCTATCTCAGCGACGCCGCCCTGCTGCTCGCCTACACCATCCCCGCCGTCTTCCTCTCCATACCGGCCGGGATCTTCGCCGACCGCTACGACAAGAAGACACTCATGATCTGGACCAACCTCTCCCGGGGGATCCTGGTCCTGGGAGTACCGGCCCTGGAGCTGAGCGGGGTCGCCCAGCACCAGGCGGGCCCGCTCTACGTGATCACCCTGATCTTCGCCGGGGTCGGCCAGCTCTTCGCCCCGGCGGAGGCGGCCAGCATCCCCAAGCTGGTGCCGCGCCGCAACCTTCCCGCCGCCACCTCGCTGTTCACGGTGACGATCATCGTCACCATCGTCCTCTCGGTGCCCCTGGCCTCGGTGGCCCAGCGGCTGCTGGGCCTGGAGGGGCCCTATTACTTCGGCGCCGCCCTGTTCATGGCCGGGGCCGGGGCGATCTGGCTGATCCGCCCCAAGCTGGAGGCGGATCGCGCGGACGGCCAGCAGCGGGTGCCCTGGAGCGGCACCTGGGTGGAGATCCGGGGGACCCTGGCGGTGATCCGGGCCAGCCGGGTCCTGCCTTTCGCCTTCGCGATGCTGACCCTGGCCCTGGCGATCGTCTTCACCATCTTCGCCCTCTCCGCCGGGTACATGCAGCACGTGCTCCTGAGCAAGCCGCAGAACAGCTACATCCTGCTCATTCCCGCCACCCTGGGGATGGTGCTGGCGGGGACGGTGATCAGCCGCCTGGCCACCCTGGCCGCGATGGGGGTCAAGAGCGTGGTCCGGGGGCTCAGCATCGCCGGGGGCGCCATGCTGGTCCTGGGGGTGTTGCCGCCGATCCTGGACCGCCTCCACGTCGACCCGGCCCTGGTGCCCCTGGCGATCGTGCTCGCCTTCATCTTCGGCCTCGGCCTGGGCGGGGTCCTGATCCCCTGCCTGGTCATGATCCAGGAGGAGACCGAGGAGTCGACCCGGGGCAAGATCTTTGGCGGTGCCTTTCTGGCTATCAACCTGGCGATCGCCCTGCCCCTGTTGGTGGCGGGGGCGATCGCCGACCTGGTCGGTGCCAGCGACGTGGTCGGCGCCCTGGGCGTGGCCCTGCTGCTGGTGGCGTTGGCCTCCCAGCTCCGACGCTGGGGCGTTTCCCCGACGAGACGGTCCGCGCAGGTGACGAGCCGGTAGCGACTTGGCAAAGGCGGTCCGCAGGAGGGGGCGACCGGCCGCCGATGGTTGTAAATGGGTGCCATGCGCGCCGTCGTCACCTGCGAGAGCTGTGCCTTCCGTCAGGAGGTGGCCCGGACCATCCCTGAGCCGACTACCTTCCACATCGTCTGCCATCGCTGCGAGCAGAGCCTGCTGGTGACCGTCACCCAGGCCGACATCCACAGCGCCGAGGCGTCCCTGGGCGCGAGCAGCGCCCGGCGCTGAGGGCCCCGGGCTAGACCGCCCAGCGGGAGAGACCGACCGGGATCTCCTCGCGGCCCGCGCCCAACAGAGTCAGCTGCATCTCCTCGGTTTCGAAGTCGAGACGCAGCTGCCGGGCCAGAGGCAGAAGCTGCCCGGCGCGAGCCCGGGCCCGTAGCCGGGCTCGGCGGTCCGGGTCCTGGCTGGAGCAGCTGACGCTGCAGTACTTGGCGGTGAGCTTCTTCACCGCCCTGCCGCAGCCCACCCGCGCGCAGACCTTGGCGGGGCCGGGGCTGGACCGGGGGGGGCGCGCCACGGACGCGATATTAGACCGTCCCTAAGGGCGCGTGTCAATGGTCAAGATGGCCATAAATCTTGCTGATTCCATGGCGTATTCGCGGGCTAAGTGTTGTGCCCACTTTCCCCATCCCCAGCTGTGGACAAGCTGTCAGTAACCCGGCCAGCGAGGAGGTTGCCCCCGGCGAGGTCGACCGACCCTGGCCTCCGTCCGCGCACCCCTCCCGGCTCGCGCGCGGCGGTCCCAAGCGGACAGCGAGGCTGCAATCCGCGATCTTGGTAGATCACGATGGTTGGGTGCCGCCGAGGGGCCCAGAGAGATCGGTCCCCCGGCAGGTCAGCGCGGGCCTGGGGCGGCCGCCGCCTCCTCCCTTGACAGCGCGCGCCGCCAGCTGCTCAATTCCCCGGACAGGTCGGAGGGGGGATGATGCGCTTCACCCGGCCCACGGTGATACGCGCCGCGGTGTTGGTTGCGGCTGCCCTGGCGATCACGGTCTTCCACCGCGGACCGACGCCGACCTGACAGCGGGTCCCCAAATCGACGTGGTGGGCGCACCAGGAGTCGAACCTGGGGCCTCTACCGTGTCAGGGTAGCGCTCTAACCACCTGAGCTATGCGCCCTGGGGGATCAAGCTTATCGCCCTCGGTGGGCGCGGACCCGCGTGGCCGGGCCCACGCGGCGGCGGCCGCCTAGAATCCCAGCATCCTGTGAGTGCCGTGGAAGCCGATCTCGATACCCTCCGCCACAGCGCCGCCCACCTGATGGCCGCGGCCGTCTGTGAGCTCTGGCCCGGAGCCGAGTACGGCATCGGCCCCGCGATCGAGGACGGCTTCTACTACGACTTCTTGCTCCCCGAGGGGGGGCGTTTCAGCGACGAGGACCTGCCCCGGATCGAGCAGCGGATGCGCGAGATCGCCGACCGCCGGCCCTCCTACGAGCGCTCGGAGCTGAGCCGCGACCAGGCGCTGGCGGAGTTCCGCCGCCTGGGGCAGCGCTTCAAGGTCGAGCTGGTCGAACGCATCCCCGCCGACGAGGTGATCAGCTGCTACCGCACCGGGGCTTTCTTCGACCTCTGCCGGGGACCCCACGTCGCCGACGCCTCCCAGATCCCCGCCTACCGCCTCCTCCATCCCGCCGGCGCCTACTGGCACGGGGACGAGACCCAGCCCATGCTCCAGCGCCTCTACGGCACCGCCTGGAACTCACAGGGGGAGCTGGACCAGTACCTGGAGCGGCTGGAGCAGGCCCGTCTCCGCGACCACCGCAAATTGGGCCGGGAGCTGGACCTCTTCTCGATCTCCGAAGAGCTCGGCCCCGGCCTGATCCTCTGGCACCCCAAGGGAGCCACGGTGAGGCTGGTGATCGAGGACTACTGGCGTCAGTCCCACACCCGGGCCGGGTACCAGCTGGTGTTCAGCCCCCACGTGGCCCGGGAGCAGCTCTGGCAGACCAGCGGCCACCTGGGCTTCTTCGCCGAGGAGATGTTCGGGCCGATGGAGGTGGAGGGCGACAGCTACCGGATAAAGCCCATGAGCTGTCCCTTCCACATCATGATCTACGCCGCCCGGGCTCGCAGCTACCGGGAGCTGCCCCTGCGGCTGGCGGAGCTGGCCTCGGTCTACCGCTACCAGCGCAGCGGCACCCTGCATGGCCTGCTCCGAGTGCGGGGCTTCACCCAGGACGACGCCCACATCTTCTGCACCGAGGAGCAGGTGGAGCGGGAGGTCGCCGGGGTGCTGGGGCTGGTGCGGCAGATGTACTCCCGCTTCGGCTTCCTGGAGCTGGAGGTGGACCTCAGCACCAAGCCGGAGAAGTCGGTGGGCACCGCCGAGCAGTGGCGGGGCGCCGAGGCCGCCCTGGAGCGGGTGCTGGAGCGAGAGCGCCTCAACTTCAATCTCAACCCTGGCGAGGGCGCCTTCTACGGGCCCAAGGTGGACGTGCACATCCGCGACGCCCTGGGGCGGCGCTGGCAGTGCGCCACCGTCCAGTTCGACTTCAACGAGCCCGAGCGCTTCCATCTCGAGTACACCGGCGCCGACGGAGGGGCCCACCAGCCGGTGATGGTGCACCGCACCCTGCTTGGCTCCCTGGAGCGTTTCATGGGGGTGTTGGTGGAGCACCACGCGGGCGCCTTCCCACTCTGGCTGGCGCCGGTGCAACTCCAAGTCCTCACCGTCACCGACGAGCAGCTGGACTATGCTCAGCAGGTGGCGGGCGAATTGGAGCAGGCGGGATTCCGAGTCGAGGTGCCCGACCACCCCGGGGTGCGGCCCAGCGCCAAGATCCGCCAGTCCCAGCTGGCCAAGGTGCCCTACGCGGCGGTGGTGGGCGCCCGAGAGGCGGCTGCGGGCAACGTCAATCTGCGCAACAACCGCGGCGGCGAGCAGCTGCCGCTGACCGTGGCCCAGGTGGTGGAGCGGCTTCGGGCCGAGGCCGGATCCTGACGCTTGGGCCCGGGCTGGGCGGGGGAGCCTGCGGGTGCTAGCATCGGCCATCCATTCCCGCTGAGGAGGACTAGTCCATAGCGTTTCGCGAGCTGCGCATCAACGACCAGATTCGGACGGCTTCGGTTCGACTCTTCGACGACACCAGCGACGAGGCCATGGGCATCGTCAACCTGGCCGACGCGCAACAGCTGGCCCAGGAGCGGGGCCTGGACCTGGTCGAGGTGGCTCCCCAGGCGCAGCCCCCGGTCTGCCGGCTGATGGACTATGGGCGGTTCAAGTTCGAGGCCCTCAAGCGCGAGAAAGACGCGCGCCGGGAGCACAACGCCATCCGCCTCAAGGAGATGAAGCTCCGGCCCAAGATCTCGGAGCACGACTTCCAGACCAAGTACGGCTACGTGCGCCATTTCCTGGAGGAAGGCGACAAGGTCAAGCTCACTATCATGTTCCGGGGCCGGGAGCTGGTCCACCAGGAGATCGGACGGGCGCTGCTCGACCGCCTGGCGGACGAGGTCAAGGACGTGGCCCAGATCGAGCGCTCCCCGCTGGTTGAGGGGCGCAATATGATCATGATCCTCAACCCGGTCGCGAAGAAGCAGTCCAAGGGAGGTTCCGGCAACCATGCCCAAGATCCGCAGCCATCAGGGGACCCGCAAGCGGTTCCGCCTGTCGGGCACGGGTAAGCTGCTGCGCCGGGGGGCCTTCCAGTCGCACCTGCTCGAGCACAAGTCGGCTAAGCGCAAGCGCGGCTATGCCCGGACGCACCCGGTCGTGGCCGGGGACGCCAAGTCGGTCCGGCGCGACGCGCCCTACCTGGGGAGCTGAGCCGTGCCCAGGGTGAAGCGGGGGGTGGCGGCGCACAAGCGCCACAAGAAGGTCCTGGAGCAGGCGTCCGGCTTCACCGGCACCCACAACCGCCTCTTCCGCCCCGCCAACGAGGCGGTGATGCACGCCCTCGCCTACCAGTACCGTGACCGGCGCCGCCGCAAGGGTGACTTCCGCCGGCTCTGGATTGCGCGGATCAACGCCGCCGCCCGCCAGGCGGGCATCCCCTACAGCCGCTTCATCAACGGGCTGCAGCGCGCTGGGGTCGAAGTCTCGCGCAAGCAGATCGCGGAGCTTGCCGCCCGGGACCCGGCGGCCTTTGCCCGGCTGGTTGAGGTAGTGCGGGAGACCGCGCCCGAGCAGTGACCGAGGGCGATCTCCTGGTACTCAGGGGTCGGGCCCTGGAGGAGATCGCAGAGTCCGCCGACCCGGAGCAGCTGGAGCTGGTCCGGCGGCGCTACCTCGCCCGCCACGGGGGCCTGCTGGGCGAGGCTGCCCTGGCCCTGGCCGCCGCACCCACCGAGCAGCGCCGGCAACTGGGCCGGGCCTTCAACCAGACCAAGGCCGCCCTGGAGGAGGGGCTGGCACGGCGCCAGGGCGAGCTCGCCGCCCCTGACCGAGCGACCCAGGCCGAGCGGCCCGACCTCACCTACCCCGGCGGCGCCTTCGAGCGTGGCCATCAGCACCCGGTGCCTCGCCTGATCCGGGAGATCGAGGCGATCGGCGCCAGCCTGGGCTACCAGTCGGTGCGCGGGCCGGAGGTGGAGGACGACCGCCACAACTTCCAGCTCCTCAACCTGCCGCCCGAGCACCCCGCCCGGGACGCCCAGGACACCTTCTACCTGGCCGGCCCCGCCCGGGAGTGGTTGCTGCGCACCCACACCTCACCGGTCCAGGTCCGGACCATGATGGCGGGGCCCCCCCCATACCGGGTGATCGTCCCGGGGAAGGTCTACCGGCGTGACAACCCCGACCCCACCCACAACCCCATGTTCCACCAGGTAGAGGGGCTGTGCGTGGCCAAGGGGGTGAGCTTGGCCGACCTCAAGGGGACGGTCATCTACTTCACCAGGGCGCTGTTCGGGGGGGACCGGGCGGTGCGGCTGCGCTCCAGCTACTTCGCCTTCACCGAGCCCAGCCTGGAGGCCGACGTCTCCTGTTGGTTCTGCCAGGGGCGGGGCTGCCGCAGCTGCCTGGGCAAGGGCTGGATAGAGATTCTGGGCTCGGGGATGGTCCATCCCTGGGTGCTGGCCCAGGCGGGGGTGGACCCGGAGCGCTACAGCGGATTCGCCTTCGGCATGGGCCCGGACCGGATGGCGGCCCTGAAGTATGGGCTCGAGGATGTGCGCGACCTCTACGAGAACGACCTGCGCCTGCTGGAGAACTTCTGATGCGGGTGAGCCAGGAGTGGCTCGGGGACTTCGTCGATCTCGAGGGAGTTGCCACCGAGCAGGTGGCCAAGCTGCTCACCGAGAGCGGGACCGAGGTGGAGCGGATCATCCCCTTGGGTGCCGGCCTGGAGCGGGTGCAGGTGGCCGAGGTGGTGGCCCTGGAGCGGATGGCCGAGAGCGACCACCTCTGGCTGGCCCAGGTCCGGGCGGGCACTAGCGAGCCGGTCCAGGTGGTGTGCGGCGCCCAGAACCTGGGGCTGGGGGCGCTGGTGCCCTGGGCGGCCCCGGGGACGAAGCTCCCCGACGGCACCCTCCTCAAGGAGCGGCGCATCCGAGGTCATCTCAGCCAGGGGATGCTCTGCGCACCGGACGAGCTTGGCCTGGGCACCGATCGCGAGGGCATCCTGCTCCTGCCCAGCGGGGAGTGCGAGGCCGGGGAGCCGCTCAGCCGAGCCTTTCCCCCGGACACGGTCTACGAGCTGGAGATCCAGAGCAACCGCGGAGACTGCCTCTGCCACCTGGGCGTGGCCCGGGAGCTGGCCGCCCAGCTCGATCGCCCTGCCCGTGAGCCCGAGCTGCGATCCCGGCAGCGCTCAGGAGAGCCGGCCGCCGCCGCGGTCGCGGTGACCCTCGCGGATCCGGCGGGCTGCGGCTATTACACCGCCGAGTGCGTGGAGGAGATCGGCCCCGCGCCCACCCCCCTCTGGCTCCGGCGGCGACTGCTGGCGGTGGGCGCGCGACCGATCTCCCCCATCGTGGACCTGGGCAACTACGTGATGCTCGAGGTGGGCCAGCCGGTGCACGCCTTTGACTGGGACCTACTGGGCCCGGGGGTTGGCCGCCTTGAGCTGGGCGTGCGCCAGGCGCGCCCCGGCGAGACCCTGAGCTGCCTGGACGGGCAGAACCGGCAGCTGGAGCCGCCCACCCTGGTGATCACCGCCGCCGACCTGCCGGTGGCCATCGCCGGGGTGATCGGTGGCAGCGCCACTGCCGTCCACTCGGGCACCTCGCGGGTGGTGCTGGAGGCCGCGAGCTTCGACCGGACCTCGATCCGCCGCAGCTCGCGGCGCCTCAACCTGCGCACCGAGGCCTCGGCCCGCTTTGAGCGCGGCCTGGCGCCGGTACTGGTGCCGCTGGGGGCGGCCAGGTTCTGCCGCCTGGCCCAGGATCTGCTGGGGGCCACGGTGCGGCCCGGACCCGCTGTGGGCGGGGGGTTGCCGCCCGCACCGGCGGCGATCCTCACCTCTGGCCAGCGCATCTCCCGGCTGCTGGGGATGCCGGTCTCGGCGCCAGCGGCGGAGGCTGCCCTCAGGCGCTTGCGCTTCCAGGTGACCCGCCAGGGGGACCAGCTGGAGGCGACCCCCGACCCGGTGCGCACCGACCTCTCCATCCCCGAGGACCTGGCCGAGGAGGTGGGACGGTTGCTCGGCTACCAGCAGCTGCCCGCGACCCTGCCCCAGATCCCGGAACCGCCCAGCGGGGACGCCGGGCGGCCGCCGGCCGCCACCCTGGTCGCGGACCTGGCACTGGGCGCCGGCTTCACCGAGGCGGTGACGGTGAGCCTGGTGCCGGCCGGGCTAGCGGTCCGGCTGCCGGGGCTGGGTTCCGATCTGGAGCCTCTGGGGCTGGGCAACCCCCTCTCGCAGCAGCTGGGGCAGCTGCGGCTGAGCTGCTTGCCCGGCCTGCTCCGCAGCTGCCAGCTCAACCAGGCGCGGGGCCGGGAGCGGACGAAGCTCTTCGAGGTGGGCCACGGCTTCTGGCCAGCGGCCGCCGCAGGGGATCGGCCCCAGGAGCCGGAGCTGCTGGGCCTGGTCGACCATGGTGCCGACCTGGACTCGCCGGGGGCGCTCGAGCGACTCCGGCAGATGCTGCGCTTGGTGGAGGGCCTGGGGCAGCGCCTGGGCCAGGGCGAGGTTCGCCTGGAGCCCGCCGACCGGCTCGGCTTCCTGGCCGGGCGGTCCGTGGTGATAGTGGTCGAGAAAGGAGTCCGGGGGGTCGCGGGCGAGGTCGACCCAGAGGTGGCCGCGGCCCTGGGACTCCGGGGGCGGGCGCTGGCGGCCGAGGTCCGGGTCGACGGCTGGCTTCAGGACGGGGGCCGGTCCCCGTTCGGTCGGCGGCTCTCCAAGCAGCCCCCGCTGGTGCTCGACCTGGCAGTGACCGTGCCTGAAGCAGCCTGGCTGGGCCCGGCGCTGGAGGCGTTGGCCGCCGCCGGCATCCAGCACCTCGAGTCCTGGCAGGTCCTGGACCAGTACCACGGCTCGGGTCTTCCCGGGGGGCGCAAGGGCTGGACCCTGCGCCTGACCTTCCGGGCCCCGGATCGGACCCTGACCCACGCCGAGGGGGAGGGGCTCCGGCGCCTGGTCCTCGACAACCTCGCCGCCAGTTCCGCCGCCGAGCTGCGGCGAGGTGCCGCGGATGGCTGAGCCGGCCCTGGGGGATCAGGCCCGCTGGGAGGCGTGGCAGCGCAGCTGGGACCAGCAGCAGGAGCGGGGCATCGGTGACCGCGAGGAGCGCCTGGGGGTGTTGGTCTCGCTGGCGGGGGAGGCGGGCTCGGACAGCCCCCGAGTGCTCGACCTGGCCTGCGGCTGTGGCTCGGTCACCAGCCGGCTGCTGCTGCGCCACCCGCAGGCCTCGGTGGTGGCCCTGGACCTGGACCCGGTGCTGCTGCGGATCGCTCGGGGGGTGCTGGGCCGCGATCCCCGGGTGCGGCTGGTGGAGGCGGACCTCCGCAGCGAGGACTGGGTGGACCGCCTGGGAGGGGCCACCTTCGACATCGCCCTGACCGCGACCGCTCTCCACTGGCTGAGTCCGGAGCGGCTGGTGGACCTCTACCGGGCCCTGGTCGGGCGGATCCGCCCGGGGGGCGTATTCGCCAATGCCGACCACATGGCCCCGGGCCCAGGCCCGCAGCTCACCCGGCTGGCGACCGCACTGGACGCTCCGCCGGGAGAGGCGGGGCTGAGCTGGGAGGACTGGTGGGCGGAGGTCGGCAAGGACCCGGAGCTGGGTCAGCTGCTGCCCCAGCGCCAGCGGCGTTTCGGCTTCGGCCTCCATCCGGCGGAGTTCAATCCCCCGGCTGCCTGGCACCTGGCCCAGCTGGTCGAGGCGGGGTTTGTCGAGGCGGGGGAGGTCTGGCGCCGGGGCAACGCCACGGTGGTGGTGGCGACCCGGTGACGGCCGCGGCCCCACTGGTGGCCGGCGCCGGCCACCCGGAGGGTGTGCGGCTGGGGCGGGGCTTCTTTGCCCGGCCCGCGCCCCAGGTGGCCCGCGAGCTGCTGGGCTGCTGGCTGGTGCGCTCCCTGCCCGGGGGGGTGCTCCGGGCGCAGCTGCTCGAAACCGAGGCCTACCTCGGCGGCGCTGACCCCGCCTCCCACGCCTACCGCGGCCAGACCACGCGCAACCGGGTAATGTTCGGGCCGCCGGGGGTCGCCTATGTCTACTTTGTCTACGGCATGCACCACTGCCTCAACATCGTCACCGGCGCAGAGGGCGATCCCCAGGCGGTGCTGCTGCGGGCAGCCCTGATCCCGGGCGGTACCAGCGCGGCGGTGACCTGGGCAGGCCCGGGCCGGCTGGCGCGGGGGCTGGGGGTGGACCTGGCCTGCAACGGCCTCGACCTCTGCGCGCCCCATCCGGGCGCTCTCTGGCTGGAGCAGGGCTTGCCTCCCAGAGGCTGGTCGATGAGGACCGGCTCCCGGGTGGGCGTCCGCGACCTGAGCCCACTGCGCTTCTCTCTGGCCGCCCCAGCCCGGAGAACTGCGGGGCGGGCAAGAAAGAAGCGAGCCCCGTAGGGCTCGCTCAATTTGTTTGCGGTGCTTGGCACCACGTCCGGCGGATAAGCCGGAACGAATTGTCGGGTCGGTAACGCCCCGCCCCGGGCCCCGCCGCTTCGGTGCGGGGGACTCGGTCACCCCGCTGGCTCGGACCCGGAGGGCCGCTCACTCGGCCCGGGAGTGCCTCAGGTAGCTCCAGACGGTTCGCATCGTAGATACCTCCGTCGGGATCGGACCTACTCAACCCACGTTAGCACCGGCTCTTCAACGCGTGTCAAGGGCCCTTCTGCGTTTCAACTCCTCGAGCTCAGATCGCCCCCTCGGCGCGAGACCGGGCCCTCGCCGGGGCCCGTGCCGAGGCGGGTCGCCGGCGACCGGGCTGTTGCCGGTTCGCGAGTTGAAGCCAGGGGAGCGCGATCGACGTTGGCCGGCTCAAGTCGGTCAGCGACAGGCTCGGCCACCGCGCCGCCGAGCCCGGCCCGGAGCGCCTGCGCCCGGGATTCTGCGGGCGATCTCGCCCGCCACGGCGCTTGGCCTCACCCCCAACGCGAGTGTGGGCGTCGGCTGTGGTGGCCCCGACTCCGACCTGGAGGAGGGTGCGCCACTGCGCCGACGCCGCCACGTACCAGATCAAGGACGCCGGCGGCGACTCCTTCGCCTTGGGCCGGTTAGGCTCCACCCCCCTGACGTTGGTGGAGGGCGCCTGAGCCCTGGCTCCGCTGCGGTAGGCTCGGGCTGGTGACCTCTCCTGAGCAATTGCTGCGCGGCATCGTCCACTGCGAGGACCGCGCCCATCTGCAAGCTCGCCTGGAGCGGGGGGAGCGGCTGCGGATCAAGTTCGGGATCGACCCCAGCGCTCCCGACCTCCATCTGGGTCACACCGTGCCCCTGCGGCTGCTCAACCGCTGGCAGCAGGCGGGCCACGTTCCGGTCCTGATCGTGGGTGACGTCACCGCCCGGATCGGGGACCCCAGCGGTCGCTCCGAGACCCGGCCCCAGCTGAGCTCGAAGCAGGTTGAGGCCAACGCCCAGACCTATCTCGACCAGCTCTTCCAGATCCTCGATCCCGCCGGGGGCGCCGAGGTCCGGCGCCAGAGCGAGTGGTTCGGGAGCCTGGACCTCGTCGAGCTGCTCCGCCTGGCGGCGACCGCCACCGTCGCCCAGCTCCTCCAGCGCAGTGACTTCGAGCAGCGCCTGCGCGCCCAGCAAGCGATCGGCTTCCAGGAACTCCTCTACCCGCTCCTCCAGGGGTACGACTCGGTGGCGGTGGCGGCCGACGTCGAGCTGGGGGGCACCGACCAGCTCTTCAACCTGCTCCGCGGCCGCCAGGTGCAGGAGGCGTACGGCCAGGCGCCCCAGGACGTGGTCACGGTGCCGCTGCTGGAGGGGCTGGACGGGGTCCGCAAGATGAGCAAGTCCCTGGGCAACGCCGTGGGCGTGACCGACGGCGCCGGCAACCAGTTCGGGCAGCTGATGACGATCCCCGACCCCCTGATCGGACGCTACCGCGGGCTCCTCACCGAGACCAGCGCCGCGGAGCTGGAGCGCCTGCGCCAGGGCCTGGAGGACGGGACGGTCCATCCCCGGGACGCCAAGGCCGACCTGGCCGAGGCGGTGGTGGCCCAGTTCCATGGAGCCGGCGAGGCCGCGGTCGCCCGGCAGGAGTTCTTCCGGGTCCACCGTGACCGGCAGCCACCCAGCCAGCTCGCAGCGATCCCGCTGCCCCGCACCCGGGGATGGGACGTGCGCGACCTGCTGGTGGCGGCGGGGATGGCCTCGTCCCGCTCCGAGGCCGCCCGCCTCGTCCAGGGCGGGGCGGTGGAGCTGGCGGGGGGCCGGGTCGGCGGTTGGCGGGAGCCAGTGGACTTTGCCGAGGGCGCCGTGCTGCGGGTGGGGCCGCACCGAGCCGGGCGGCTGGTGTCGGGCTGAGCCAGCCCGACACCGGGGCCCCCACCCTGCGCCCAGCAGGGGTGGTCAGCGCTTCCTGGTGGGCTCCAGTTCCAGGGTTGCGGTCAGGGCCGAAGTTGGCGTCAGCGCTAGCGACTGGGCCGGCTCGAACGACCAGGTCAGTCTCAGCCGCAGGGCACCACGGGAACGGGTGGTGCGCAGGTCCATGGCAAAGACCCGCTGGCCGCCGGGGGGGATTCGACTGCCCTGGGCGCAGTTGAGCTCGTAGCTCCGTAGGGCCTTGTAGCCTCGAGGGTGTCCCCGGCTGGGGAGCGAAACCGCCGCCTCGGAGTAGGAGCTGCAGGCCGAGGCCAGGTCGACTGGGGCCCGACCGGGATTGCCCAGCACCACTTGGTAGCGCAGGATGGACCCGGCCCTGGCCCGGCGCGGCACCCGCAAGGACGCGCGCAGCAACGCGGGGGCTGCCGGCGCCGGCGTGGGTTGGGCTGTGGCCCTGAAGGGCCCGACCCCGATCCGCCCTTGGCAGGGCGCCACGGGGCTGGCATCCCGGTCCGGGCCCGTCGGGACGGGGATCACCAGCAGCTGGCGCCCGATGCTGAGCACCGCAGAAGTGGCCACCGGGGGAGTCTGCGGGCAGGCCCGGCCCAGGGCTTGGGGACTCCAAAACAGGTCGACAACGGCCTCTCCCGGCCCGACCGCCCCCAGCGAGTGAGGCCCGCTCTCTAGTGGCGCCAGCAGCACCGAGGCTGCCGAGCGGGTCGGGCCGAGCAAGGATCCCCACGCCGGGTCGAGCACCAGCGGCAGGGGTGCTCCCAGGACCCCATCCAGCTGGACTTGGGGAAGCCCGGTCAACTGACAGGGGTGGGGGGACGGGTTCCAAACCTCCAGCAGCGAGGCGACGATTTCCCCGGTGAGGCCCGCGTCCGGGCCGCGGGCCCCTGCCAGCGCGGTCGCGCGGCAGAGCGGGGTGCCCGGAGGGACCGCGGCTGGTGGTACTGGTGGGGCAGGAGCCACGGCAGGCAGAGCCAGCCAGGGCACGGCCGCGGGGCCATGGTGGGATTGGGCCAAGGTCGGCATCGCCGCCGCAGCCAGGCCGCCCAGGCTGAGCACCGCGACCAGTGCCACTTTTGCGGCGGACATCGCGGACGCAACGCTGCGCCGGTGCTGGCGGTTTCCCAGGGGTCGCGGCGGCCGACCAACCTCCGGTGGGCTTGCGGGCGGACTGCTAGGCTAGGTCGAGATCCGGGTTACACTGGGGCCGTGGGAATGTATGTTCGTTGGGACCGGCCCGTGAGCGTGGCGGCGTAGTTCGGAGGTAGGTCTTGTCGGGGCACTCCAAGTGGGCCGGGATCAAGCACAAGAAAGCGGTCGTGGACGCCCGCAAGGGCCAGACCTTCACCAAAGTCGGCAATGAGATCACGGTGGCGGCCCGGGAGTCGGGCGGCGACCCCACCAGCAACTTCCGCCTCCGCCTGGCGGTGCAGAAGGCCCGCGAGGTCAACATGCCCGCCGACAACATCGAGCGGGCCATCAAGCGGGGCACCGGTGAGCTTCAGGGGGAGGCGATCGAGGAGATCCGCTACGAGGGCTTCGGCCCCGGCGGGGTGGCGATCCTGGTCGATGTCCTGAGCGACAACCGCAACCGGACCGTGGCCAGCATCCGCAACCTCTTCACCCGGGCCGGGGGCAGCCTCGGGGAGTCCAACTCGGTGGGCTGGATGTTCCGCCGCACCGGGCTGATCCGGGTGGACCCCGGGAGGTCCGAGCCCGAGGAGCTGGCCCTGCAGGCGATCGAGCTGGGGGCTGACGACGTGCAGGTGGAGGACGGCTCCCTGGAACTGCTGGTGGCACCCGAGCGCCTGGAGCAGTTGCGCCAGGCCCTGGCCGAGGCCGGCCTCGAGGTGCGCAGCGCCGAGGTGACCATGGACCCCACCAACACCGTCGACGTGGACAGCAAGAACGCTCCGGCGGTGATCCACTTGCTGGAGGCCCTGGAGGAGCACGACGACGTGCGCGAGGTGCACTGCAACGCCAACCTCCCCGACGACGTCCTGGCCGAAGTCTGACGGGGGGGCGGGAGTGCTCCGGGGGCGGGAGCGACGGCCTTGCTAGTCCTGGGCTTGGATCCGGGGCTGGCGCTGACCGGCTGGGCCCTGGTAGACGGCTCGGGGGTGTCGGTGCGGCTGCGGGACGCGGGCTGGTGGTCGACTCCGGCACGTGAGGACCTCGGCAGCCGACTGCTAACCCTGTGGGAGAACTTCGGCGCCCTGGTGGCAGCGCACCAGCCCCAGGCGGTGGCGGTGGAGCGGCTCTTCTTTCGCCGCAACGTCTCCACCGCCATGGCGGTGAGCCAGGCGCGCGGGGTTTTGCTCTGCGCCGCCGCCCGGGCGGGGCTGGAACTGCACGAGTACACCCCCGGCGAGGTCAAGCAGGCGGTCAGCGGCAACGGCTCGGCCAGCAAGGAACAGGTGGCGCGTATGGTCCGGACCCTGCTGGGGGCGGAGCTGCGCGGTGCCCCCGACGACCTCACCGATGCCTGTGCGGTGGGCATCTGCCACCACCAGGCGGCGGGCATCCGCCGCGCCCTGGCGGCGGTCTCGTCCCGGTGATCGCGGCCCTGCGCGGCCGGGTGGCGCGGGTGGAGGACGAGTGGGCGGTGCTGGACGTGGCCGGGGTCGGCTACCAGGTCTTCGTCCATCCCCGCACCGGGCAATGGCTCCGGGGGATGGAGGGGGAGGTGGCGCTCCAGATCCACACCGTGGTCCGGGAGGATGCCATCTCCCTGTACGGCTTTCCCGAGCTGGAGGAGCTGGCCTGCTTCCGCTACCTGCTCTCGGTGGAGCGGATCGGCCCCAAGGCGGCGCTGGCGATCCTGGCCCGCTCCGACTGGCAGGCCCTGGTGGCGGCGATCGTGGCCGAGGACCACACCCTGCTGGCGGCGGTGCCGGGGATCGGGGCCAAGACCGCGCGTCGGATCGTGCTCGAGCTCAAGGGCCGGGTTGACGCGCTCGCGGTCCCGGGGGCGGCGCCCCCGCCCGGGGGCAGTTCGCTCCTGGGCGAGCGGGCGGTGGCCGCCCTGGTCGCCCTGGGCTTCCCCGGTGCCGAGGCCCGCCGGGCGGTGGGCGGCGAGCTGGAGGCAGGCCCTGCCACCCCTGCGCCTGAGCGGACCATAGAAGACGTGGTGCGGGCGGCGCTGCAGCGCCTCGACCAGCGTTCGGTGGAGTCGCCGCCATGAGCGACCCGGAGCGGGTGCTGGCCGCGACCGCCAGTGCCGATGAGCCCGACGTCGACCGCCAGCTGCGTCCCCGGCACCTGGCCGAGTTCGTCGGCCAGGACCAGCTCCGCGAACAGCTGGGGATCCTGATCGACGCCGCCCGCTCCCGGCGGGAGCCGGTGGAGCACCTGCTGTTCTCGGGACCCCCGGGACTGGGCAAGACCACCCTGGCCACGATCGTGGCGGCCGAGACCGGGGCCAACCTGCGGGTCACCAGCGGCCCGGCCATCGAGTTCCAGGGGGCGCTGGCCAGCCTGCTCACCAGCCTGGGCGAAGGCGACGTCCTCTTCATCGACGAGATCCACCGCCTGCAGCGAGCGGTGGAGGAGAGTCTCTACCCGGCGATGGAGGAGTTCCGCTTCGACTTCGTGTCGGGCAAGGGGGTGGGGGCCCAGGCGCTGCGCCTGCCCCTGCAGCGCTTCACCGTGATCGGGGCCACCACCATGGTGGGGACGATCTCGGCGCCGCTCCGGGACCGCTTCGGGGCCAGCTTCAGGCTCAACTTCTACTCGGCGGCCGAGCTGGAGACCATCGTCCGGCGTTCGGCTGGGCTGCTGGAGGTGCCGGTGAGCGATGCCGCCGCCCGGCTGATCGCCGCCCGCTCGCGGGGGACCCCAAGAGTCGCCAACCGCCTGCTCCGCCGACTTCGGGACTACGCCCAGGTGCGTGCCGACGGGGCGGTGAGCGAGGAGATGGCCCAGGAGGCGCTGCAGCTGCTGGAGGTGGACCAGCAGGGGTTGGATGCCTCGGACCGGCGCCTGCTGCGCCTGATCTGCGAGCAGTTCGGCGGCGGCCCGGTGGGGCTGGGCACCCTGGGGGCGGCCCTGTCGGAGCAGCCGCACACCATCGAGGAGGTCCTCGAGCCCTACCTGCTCCAGCTGGGCATGCTGGCGCGGACACCTCGGGGTAGGGTGGCAACCGGCGCTGCCTTCCGCCACCTCGGGCTGGCGGCGCCCGCCGGCACCCCGGGCGCCGAAGCCCCGGTGGAGCTCTTTGGCGAGGCCTGAGCCCAGCTCAACTCCCAGCGCCTGGTTCGACTACCGCCTGCCCCGGGCCGCGATCGCCCAGACGCCGCTGGCGGACCGCTCGGCCAGCCGCATGCTGGTGCTGGAGCGAGGCGGTGGCGTCCGCGACGGCAGGGTGCTGGAGCTGCCCGGCCTGCTGGCGGCTGGCGACTGCCTGGTGGTCAACGACACCCGGGTGCGGCAAGCGCGCCTGCGGGGCCGGGTGGGGGAGCGCTCGGGCGAGGCATTGCTGCTGCGGCGCCTGCCCCAGGGGCGGTGGCTGGCGCTGGTGCGCCCGGCCCGGAGGCTGGTCCCCGGGGCCTGCTTGCAGGGGTCGGGCTGGAGGATCCTGGTGCTGGCCAGTTGGTCGGGCCACTCGGGGGGGCGGGAGGTGGCGCTGGAGGCGGACCCGGGCGCCGACCTCGAGCGGCTGGGGGAGGCGCCCCTGCCCCCCTACATCAAGGTGCCGCTGGCGGAGCCGGAGCGCTACCAGACGGTGTACGCCCGGGGCGAGCCGGTCTCGGCCGCCGCCCCCACCGCCGGGCTGCACCTGACCGAGGCCCTGCTGGGCGAGCTCGTCCGGCAGGGCGTGCGCCTGGTGCGGGTGCAGCTGGAGGTGGGGCTGGCCACCTTCGCCCCGCTGCGCAGCCCGACCGTGGAGGGGCACCAGATGCACAAGGAGCGCTTCTCCGTCTCCGGGGCGGCTGCGGCGGCCATCGCCACCACCCGGGCCCAGGGTGGCCGGGTGGTGGCGGTGGGGACCACGGCGGTTCGCTGCCTGGAGGCCCAGGCCGACGGTCGGGGCGGGGTGGCGGCTGGCAGCGGCGAGACCGACCTCTACCTCCGCCCCGGGGTGCCCTTCCGGGTGGTGGATGGGCTGCTCACCAACTTCCACCAGCCCCGGTCGTCGCTGCTGGTGCTGGTTTCCGCCTTCTACGGGCTGGAGTCGGTGCAGGGGGCCTACCGCCAGGCGCTGGCTTGGGGCTACCGCTTCCTCAGCTTCGGGGACTGCATGTTCGGCTGGAGGGGGCGCTGACCGTCGACATCGAGCCCTTCACCATTTCCCAGCGGGCGGGGCGGGCCCGGACCGGGATCCTGCAGACCAGCCATGGTCCGGTGCGCACCCCCGCCTTCATGCCGGTGGGCACCCAGGCCAGCGTCAAGGCCTGCCACCCCGCCGAGGTGCGGGCGAGCGGGGCCGACATCCTGCTGGGCAACTTCTACCATCTGGCGCTCTCGCCCGGGGTCGAGCTGGTGGAACGGATGGGCGGGCTGCACCGCTTCATGGCCTGGCCGGGCCCGATCCTCACCGACAGCGGCGGCTACCAACTGGTCAGCCTGGCGGAGTTGGTCGAGCTCGACGACTACGGGGTCACATTCCGGTCGCACCGGGACGGGAGCCGGCTGCAGCTCACACCCGAGGCGGTGGTGGCCGGGCAGCGCCGCCTGGGCAGCGACGTGATCATGGCCCTGGACCAGCCGGTCGCCTACGGGGTGAGCCCCGAGCTGGCCCGGGAGGCGACCCGGCGCACCCATCTCTGGGCGGAGCGCTGCCGGCAGGTAGAGGTGGGTGCCAGCCTGCTCTTCGGCATCGTCCAGGGCGGCTTCGATCCCCGGCCACGCCGGGAGTCCGCCGGGCGGATCGCAGCCCTGGGTTTCGACGGGTTGGCGCTGGGCGGCCTGGTCCTGGGCGAGCCGGCCCAGGTCCGCCAGGCGGCGATCGACGCTTGCGTCGACGAGTTGCCCGAGGGCCTGCCCCGCTACGTGATGGGCTTGGGCACCGACCTGGACCTGCTCGACGCGGTGGGCCGGGGCATCGACCTCTTCGACTGTGTCCTGCCCACCCGCCTGGCCCGGACCGGCGTTGCCCTGACCGGCCAGGGGCGGCTCCCGCTGCGGCGGGCCCGCTTCCGCGAGGATGGCCGCCCCCTGGAGGCGGACTGCGCCTGCCCGGCCTGCGCCGATTTCAGCCGCGCCTACCTCCGCCACCTCTACCTGGCCGGGGAGATCCTGGCCCATCGGCTGCTCAGCCTCCACAACCTCCAGCACCTGGGGGATCTGATGGCGGCGGCCCGGGGCGCTATCGCCCGCGGCCAGCTCGAGGTCCTGGTCCAGGAGCGGGCCCAGCGGCTGACCGGAGCGGGCGAGCCTGGTGACGGCCCCGGCCCCGCTCCGGTGCCCGCCTAGAATCAGGGCGCCCGTGACCAAGCTCGCCGCCCAGGAGAGGACCGCCCGGCCGTGATCCGCATCACCCGCTGGTGGCTGGCGCTGGTGATCGTGCTGGTGGTGGGCGCCCTGGTGATCGACGCCTACAGCCAGATCTACAACGTCGGCGTCCGCCACACCAGCCTCAACGCCCCCCTGCCCCATGGCCGCCAGCCCACCCTGGCCGGCACGCCCATCTACATCCACCGGGGGCTGGATCTCCAGGGCGGCACCTCGCTGACCATCCAGATCTGCCAGGGCCGGGGCAATCCCTCAGGCTGCACCTCGGGTCTGCCCAAGGGACACACCATGGCCCAGGCCCAGGCCGACACCCTGACCATCCTCAACCGCCGGGTCAATGCGATCGGGGTCTCCGGGGCCCAGGTCCAGACCCAGGGCAGCAACCAGATCCTGGTGCAGCTGCCCGGGGTCAATCTGCTCCAGGCTGAGGCGGCTCTGGGCAAGACCTCCGAGCTGCACTTCGCCGTCCCCGTCCCGGGGGCGCCCAGCGTCAACGGCCAGGCCGGGGCCTGCACCACCCAGACCTGCATCGACCAGGAGCAGCTGGTGCCTCCTGGCTGCTGGCCGCCAGCCCATCCCAAGTCCAGCTGTCAGTTCAGCAACCCGCTCTACTACCCGGTGGCCGTGAACGGCACCGGGGGCACCAAGCGCTACCACTGGAAGATCGTCAACGACCTGACCGCCTCGGACGTGAGCAGTGCCGCCGTGGGCAACACCCCGGGGGGCGGTTACGCCGTCAACATCACCTTCAACGGCGCGGGGGCCAGCGTCTGGAGCCGGCTGACCACCAAGGCTTGCGCGCTGAACCCGGGCTGCAGCCCCACCGGCAACGGCGGCACCACCACCTCAGCGCCGCCCACCTCCCAGCTGGCCATCTTCCTCGACGGCCAGGTACTCACGGCTCCGGCGGTGGCCAGCCCGAGCAGCAACCAGACCCAGATCAGCGGCAGCTTCACATTCAATGGTGCCACCCGGCTGGTCGAAGACATCAACGCCGGTTCGCTGCCGGCGCCGATCACGGTGGTCCAGTCCACCTCGGTCTCGGCCAGTCTGGGCAAGCAGTCGGTGCAGCAGAGCCTCACCGCGGGTGGCTTCGGGCTGCTGCTGGTGGTGCTCTTCATGCTTCTCTACTACCGCTTCCCCGGGCTGCTGGCGAGCATCGCCCTGCTCTGCTACGCGGCCCTGGTGCTGGCGGTGTTCAAGCTCATCCCAGTGGTGTTGACCCTGCCCGGGCTGGCCGGGTTCATCCTCAGCGTGGGCATGGCCGTGGACGCCAACGTCCTGATCTTTGAACGGATGAAGGAGGAGCTGCGCCAGGGGCGGCAGCTGGAGCTGGCCACCGAGCTGGGCTTCAAGCGCGCCTGGCCGGCGATCCGCGACTCCAACATCGCGACCATGATCACCTGCACCGTCCTCTACTTCTTTGGCGCCTCGGAGGTGAAGGGCTTCGCCCTCACCCTCTTCATCGGGGTCGCCACCAGCATGTTCTCCTCGATCGTCATCACCCATTCCCTGCTGCATTACGTGCAGCGCTGGCTGCCCTTCGCGCGCCGCGCCTCGCTTTACGCGACCGTGGTCCCGGCCGACCGTCTGGCCCGGGCCTTCCGCTCCGGGGGCCGCTTCGACGTGGTCAGCCACCGCAACAGGTACTTCGCCGCCTCGCTGGCGATCATCCTGCCCGGGATCCTGGCCATCCTGATCGCCGGCTTCAACCTGGGAATCGACTTCACCGGGGGGGACAGCATCACCGTCGCCCCCCGCCACCACACCACCGCCGCCCAGGTGCAACGGGTGGCCCTGGCCGCCTACCCCAAGGGCCGGGCCACGGTGGAGGCGGAGGCCAACAACACCTACGTGATCACCACCCTGCCGGTCGCCCCCAGCCAGGCCGCCGACATTGTGCGGGCCGTCGACCGCCACTTCGACCTGCCCAAGGACAAGGCCGGCAACCCCGTCCCCAAGAGCGAGACCACGGTCGGCCCCACGATCGCCAGCAGCCTGGTGGTGAGCGCCGTCTTCCTGGTGATCATCGCCGCCATCCTGATCGCCTGTTACCTGGCCTTCCGCTTCTCGCGCACCCAGATCAGCGCTCGCCGCTTCGCCCTGTGTGCCATCGCCGCCCTGCTCCACGACGTCTTCGTGCTCGCCGGGATCTGGGCGATCCTGGGCCACTTCTCCCTACTGGGGCAGGTGAACACCCTGTTCGTGACCGCGGTCCTGACCATGGTGGGTTTCTCGGTCCACGACACCATCGTGGTCTTCGACCGGATCCGGGAGAACCTGCGGGTTCAGGGGTCGCGGATGAGCTTCGAGCAGGTGGTCAACCTCTCCATCGCCCAGACCCTCTCCCGCTCGCTTAACACCTCGCTCACCGTCATCTTCGTGCTCCTGACCCTGTTTCTCTTCGGCGGTGCCTCGATCCAGGGATTCGTGCTGGCGCTGCTGGTGGGGATCGCCTCCGGCACCTACAGCTCGATCTTCAACGCCAGCACCCTGCTCACCGCCTGGCGGCAGCTGGACCGGCGGGCTCCCCGACTGGGCGGGGCCCGTCTGGGGGCCCGGCCTGCGACCGCTCGCAACTGATTCGTCGCCTCCGGCAGGGGGTTAGAATCGGCGCCGGGAGGCAGCCGAGCGCGCCCTCAGCTGGAGTGGGGTAGAGACCGACGTCGGCGGCGCCAAGGCTGGGATGAGGTGATCCAAGTGTCGCCCGAGGAGCAGGTCCGCCACCTGGTCGAGCCTGCCCTCCGGCAGTTGGGGCTGCAGCTGCTCGGGGTGGCCTGGCAGCCGCAGCCGCTCCCGGCCACCCTGCGCCTCACCGTCGACCGGCCGGGCGGGGTGACCGTCGACGAGTGCGGCCAGGCCAGCGAGGCCGCCTCCGCCCTTCTCGACCGGCACCAGGAGATGCTCCCCGGCGCCTACTCCCTGGAGGTCTCGTCCCCGGGGGCGGAGCGACCGCTGCGCGCTGAGATGGACTTCAGCGCTGCCCTGGGGCGGCGGGTGCGGCTGGCCCTGCGCCAGGGAGAGGTGGAGACCCGGATCGAAGGCCGGCTGTGCGCCGTCGCCCCCGGGGAGCTGGAGGTGGAGCTGCGCCGGGTCCGGGGAGGCAAGCTGCGCCGGTTGCGGGTGGAGCGCGCCCAGTTGCAGTCCGCCGAGGTGGTGGTGGACCTGTGAGGCACCCGGCGGCGCTGACCGCGGTCCCGGAACTGACCGGTCCCGGCGATCGGCTGGTGGCAATGCTCCGCACCCTGCGGGAGGACCTGGGGGTGCCCACCCAGAGCGTGGTCAACGCCATCGAGGCGGCGGTGCCCGCGGCCTGGGCCCAGTTGGAGCCGGCGGCGCCGCCGCTCCGGGTCACGCTGGACACCCGGAGCGGCAGCTTGCGCCTCGAGCTCTCGCAGCTGGTGGTGGTCGGGGCCGCCCTGGGGCCCGAGCAGATCAGCCTCGCCGATGCCGTCGCGCTGGAACCCGATGCACGGGCAGGCGAGTGGCTGCGCCGACCGGCGCAGCTCTCGGCGGCGGTGGCGGCCCG
Source organism: Candidatus Dormibacteria bacterium (assembly GCA_050734515.1). Taxonomy (GTDB): domain Bacteria; phylum Chloroflexota; class Dormibacteria; order Aeolococcales; family Bog-877; genus Bog-877. Next base: position 916 of record JBOHUM010000091.1, on the reverse strand, counting down.
GGCCTCGCGGCTGGCCCAGGCGAGCCTCAAGGATGCCCTGCGCCAGGCCCGCCGAGAGCGTTTGCGCGGGGCGGCCGAGAGCGGCCGGGGCCAGCTGGTCGACACCCTGGTGGAGCGCTTCGAACGCGGGACCGCCTACCTCCGGGCCGGGGAGCTGCTGGCCTACCTGCCCCCTCAGGAGCAGATCCCTGGCGAACCGCTGGTGCGCGGTCGGCACCTCAAGGTCGTGCTGATGGAGTCGCGCCCCGAGGCGGGCGAGGAGATGCTCCAGGTGCGGGCCTCGCGAGCCAACGGCCTGCTGCTCCGCCGGCTTCTGGAGTCCGAGGTCCCGGAGCTGGCCCAGGGCACGGTGGTGCTCCGGGCGGTGACGCGCGAGCCCGGCGAGCGCAGCAAGGTGGCGGTGGAGTCGCTCCGTCCCGGGATCGATGCCAAGGGCGCCTGCATCGGGCCCAAGGGGGTGCGCATCCGGGCGGTGGTGGCGGAACTCAACGGGGAGCGGGTGGACGTGGTGGAGTGGGCCACCGACCCCGCCCAGCTGGTGGCCCGGGCGCTGGCCCCCGCCCAGGTGGAGCGGGTCGAGCTCGACTCGGGGACCAGGCGGGCCCGGGTGCTGGTGCCCGCTCGGCAGCTTTCGCTGGCGATCGGCAAGGAGGGGCAGAACGCCCGGCTTGCGGCTCGGCTGAGCAATTGGCGGATCGACATCCGGGCGGCGGAGGAGGCACGGTAGCCGCCCGATCTCAGCTGCAGTCGCCACCGGAGGTCTGCCGCACGTGCGTCGGCTGCCGCGCTCGCCGCCCTCAGGCCGAGCTGCTCCGCTTCAGCCAGGGGTCGGCGGCGGTGGAGGTGGCGGGGCCATCGAGCCCGCGCCGCGGGCGCGGGGCCTACCTGTGTGCCAAGATGAGCTGCTGGGAGCGGG
>JBOHUM010000090.1:0-67916 GCA_050734515.1 Candidatus Dormibacteria bacterium | reverse complement strand
CGCTCGGCGATCTCATAGGCCTGGCCCAGCAGCTGGAGTCGAGCCTCCAGCCGCGCCACCGTCTCCAGGCTGCTGAACACCAGCTCCTGCGTCGACTGGTCGCCCAAGCCCCGCAGACCGGCGCTGGTCGCCAGCAGCACTGCCTTAGCCTCGCGGCAGCGGCTGATCCCCTCGGAGACCCGGGACCGGTCGACTTCGATCGCCACGCGGCAAATAACGAGAATGGAGCCTGCCGGTTTCGCCAGCCTGTGGCGCGGCCGGCAACGGGAACTGCCCGCGCGGCTCAGGGCTCGGCCACTGTTAGCTTCGAGCCAGGTCCAGCTCTTGAGGAAGCCCGACCATGAAGATCGCCTGCCTGCTCGACGCCGGCTTCGAGGATTCGGAGTTCCGGGATCCTTACCAGAGCTTCCGGGATGCCGGCCACCAGGTTGTGGTGGTGGGCAAGCAGGCCCACCAGCCGCTGACCGGTAACCGCGGCCGGGTCACGATCGAGAGCGAGCGCGGCATCGACGAGGTCCGCCCCCAGGATTCCGACGCCCTCTTTTTGCCCGGTGGTTCCTCGCCGGACCATCTCCGCGCCGATCCCCGGGTGGTCGAATTCACCAGGGAGTTCGCCGACTCGGAGAAGCCGGTGCTGGCCATCTGCCACGGCCCCCAGCTGCTGCTGAGCGCAGACCGCGTCCGGGGCCGGACCATGACTGCCTGGAGGACGGTCCAGGGCGACATCGGCCATGCCGGGGCCAATGTGGTGGACCAGCCGGTCGCGGTCGACGGCGTGCTGGTCACCTCCCGTCAGCCCAGCGACATCCCAGCCTTCGTGGAGGCCAGCCTGCGGCTGCTAAGAGGCTAGCCCGGCCCGGCCGCCGGGGCGGAGTTCGTCGCAATCTCAGAACCTTCCTTGACCTGAGGCCATCGCGCCCCGATACTTCTCCCGGTGAACCGTCTCTCAGGCGACGCATCCGCCGAGAGGGTCCGGGGTGGGGTTCAGGACTTCGTCGCGCGGATGCTGGAATTGGCGCCTCGGCTCCAGCGCGCCCTCGACGTCGACCCCCCTGAGGACGTGATCCGCCAGCTGGGCGCGGTGACCCTGCACCAGCTGGAGGCGCTCAGCTGCCTACAGCCCAGCGGCGCCACCATGCGCCAGTTCGCCTCCGCGGTGGGGATCAGCGGCGCCGCCGCCACCGCCCTGGCCGACCGGATGGTGCGCCAGGGCCTGGCCGAGCGCCGCGACGACCCCAGCGACCGGCGCACCGTCTGGCTCACCCCCACCCCCAAGGCGCTGCGCAGCCTGGAGGCCTACCGGGCTTGGCAGCGCCAGGCGATGGCGCTGTTTCTCGAGCGTCTCGACCCCCAGCAGTCCGCCACCTTCATGGAGGTGCTGGACGTGCTGGTGGGGCTGGAGACCGACACCAACCCAACCCCCGTCAGCTGACGGGCGAGCCCTAGCCGGCGGCCCTGGCCTTAGCGGCTCCCCAGGGCCTGCAGCAGTTGGGCCTTGGTCATCTGGGAGCGGCCCTTGATTCCCCGGCTCCTGGCCTCTTGGTAGAGCTGGTCCCGGGTGCGCCCGACCGGCCCTCGGTGGGAGCGCAGGCCGCCCCGGCGTCCGGACGAGATTTCCTGGATCGAGGTGCGGCTGGCGCTGTCTGACTCTCCGCTGCGGGCCCGCTGCTTGTTGACCGTCCGGGCGGCGATCTCCTGGGAGAGCTTCTCGGAGCGGCCCTGGCGCTTCAGGCTCTGGCGGACGTGGTCGTACTGGCGCTCACGCTTGGGGCTCCACTCAGTGCTCGGCACAAGTCAACCGCCTAAGCGGCCACCGCGCTGCGCCCGCGCCGCTGCCGGCGCAGAGAGACGGAGGGCCCGGCGGGCACCAGGCTGAGCACCGGAGCGGCCGGGGCCGCCTCGGCTGCCACCGCCGCTCGGAGCCCCCGCACGGCGCGGTGCACCAGGAGCTTGACCGCCTCCACCGAGCGTCCCATCCGCTCGGCGATCTCCTTGAGGTCCAGTTCCTCCCCATAGCGCAGCCACAGGGCCCGGGCCTGGGCTGGGGGGAGGTTGCGGGCCAGGCTCCAGACCCGGCCCACCGTGTCCCGGGTGACCACCACCTCGCTGGGATTGGGGCTCTGGTCGACCACCTCTTCGGCTGCGTCCAGGCCTGCGGTCAGGGGGCGGACCGCCCGATAGTGGTCGGCGACCCGGTGAGCGGCGATGGTGTAGAGCCAGGGCAACGGCGACACCCGCAAGGGGCGGTAGGACGTGAGCCCGGCGACCGCCTTGCAGAACACATCGCCGGTCAAGTCCTCGGCCTCGGCTGGCGAGCCAACTCGTGCCCGCACGTAGCGAAAGACATCTTTGTAATGGTCTTCAAACATCGAGATCGCCGTCGCTTCCCGCGCGCCAGCGTTGAGTCCCGCCGGGGCGGATACATCGCCTATTGAAACGTTCGCCATGTCTTGCATCTCCTCGAATTGCGCCGTCACAAGGCGGCTCCCAGACCCTAACACGCAGGCGGCAGGAACGCAACCCCCGACTTCAATCAAAAGAGCCATGTTTTAATGGGAATTATGCACTCGCTTGATGGTGTTGGACGCTCTCCATTCGCCCGCGGGATGTTACGCACGCCGAAACATTTGCTCTTCCCCAAGTCGATCCGTGCCTGATAGTTAAATCAACTAACTGTCAGGCTATTTGATAGGCAGACCGGTTGTTCCACAGGCGTGCACAAACTGTGTGAAACCGCGGCCGGGGCCGCCCGTTATCCGCTTGGAGTCACGGTGAGCGTGGTGCTCGCCGACAGTCATGGAGGGTCCGCGGTTGCAGTCAGCAGGGACGCTCGAACCCCGGACAGGAAGGTGGGCGCAGCAGTTTGGCAGGTGGACAGGCCGGGGAGGGGCCGGGACCAGGTCGGCCGGGCCCATGGCCCGGTCCAACCTGGAGATCCGCCGGGCCCTTGACCGAGGGCTACAGCGCCGGCAGATGCGCTGGCACATGCGACGCTGCCTGCAGGCTATCGACAACTGCCTGACCACCCTGGAGGAGCTGCACGTCAAGGGCACTGCCATCTACCGCCGCGACGGCTGCCGCAAGGTGGTGGCGGGCCTGGTGGCCGAGGCCGGGGAGCAGCCGCCGGAGGCGGTCCAGCTGGCCCGGACGTCCTACGATCTGCACTCGGCCCTGCTCAACTGGGAGTCGTCGGTGCTGGATGCGGTGGTGCCCCGCCGCCGGGAGCGCTTCCCCGACCTGAACCAGGAGCGGGACGAGTGGCCTCGTCCCCGCCGCCGTCGCCGCCGCCGCCGCGCCGACTCCGGATCCCTGGTGGCCGCCTAAGCCCGCCCGCAACCACCCCACCTGAGAGCGCCCGCTTGTCCCCCCGGGCGGGCGCATCCCGCACCCCGAGGGCGCGGACCACCGCCGCGGGGACCCGGGCCCGGGTGGAGGGAATGGCGGCGAGCTGGTCGCGCCGACTGCGACCGGCGCTCCCCTACCTCTTCGGGGGGGCGATCCTGGTGGCGCTGGTGCTGCTGGCCCAGCCCTCGCTGCTGGTCGTGGCCGCCAGGCGCTTCGACCCGATCTACGCCCCGGTCATCGCCGGCCTGGCACTGGCGTACTACATGCTCCAGGGAGCGCGCTGGGTCCCGCTGCTGCGGGCGGTGGGGATCCGGGCTCCTGTTCCCCAGGTGCTGCTGCTGAACCTGGCCGGCCAGTCCACCGGCCTGCTCCCCGGGGGCGAGCTGACCCGCGCGCTGCTGGTCAGCGAGGTGGCCAAGGTCGAGGTCGGCGAGGTGGTGGCCACCATCACCGTTCAGGAGCTGATCTACAACCTGCTGATCCTGGCGGTGGCCATGGCTGGGGCGCTGCACGGTCCCCTCACCGCCGCCGGGGTGGGTGCCGCTCTAGGGGCCATGGTCCTGGCCTTGACGGTGCTCACGGTCGAACCGCTGTTCGCGCTGGCGACCCGGCTGGTAGGGGCAATCCCCATCGCCAGGCGGGTGGTGCCTGACCTGCGGGACGTGCGCCGCGACACCATCCGCTTGCTGCGGCGCTGGGACACCCTGGGCTGGTCCGGTCTCAGCATCCTCCAGGTCGGCGTCACGGTCACCATGTTCTGGGTGGTGGTCCGGGCCCTGGATCCTGGACGCCTGGGCTGGGAGGACGCGGCGCTGGTCTACGCCGTGGCCCACCTAGCCGGGGCGGTCTCCTTCAGCCCGGGCGGGCTGGGCGGCTTCGAGGGGGTGTGCATCGCCTTGCTGCTGAGCTTCGGCCTCCCCCTGCAGGTGGGGGTGGCTGCGGCCCTGATCCAGCGAGCCGGGGACAAGGGCCTGGGTACGGTCTTCGGGATCGCGGCCTACATCTTTGCGCGCCACCGCTACCGCCTCAAGGCCTCGCGGGTGGTGCGCCACGGCCAGCGGCCGGCTGGCGGCCAGGGCACCGGCTCGCGCTCCTGACCCCCTAGGCGGGGGCGAGATGGTCCGCCAGCCGCGCCGCCAGGGCCATGATGGTCAGGGCGGGGTTGGCGCTCCCCTGGGTCGGGCAGACGCTGCCGTCGGCGATGTAGAGGTTCTCGACCGCCCAGGTCCGTTGGTGGCTGTCGACCACGCTGTCCTCGGGGGTGGTTCCCATCCGAGCTCCCCCGATGAGGTGGGCGTAGCGGGTGATGGTGAGCACGTCCTGGGCCTCGGCGGCCTCCAGGATCCGCCGCAGCAGTGCGGTGGCGAAGGCCAGGTTGTCCCGGTCGTTCTGGCAGAGGCTGTAGTCGAAGCGGGCGATGGGGAGCCCGAAGCGGTCCACCTCGGACGCCAGGGTGACCCGGTTCTCGGGCTGGGGCAACAGCTCGCTGAGGACACCGGCGGTGGCCCAGTGGTTGTAGTCGCGCATGTACTCGCGCAGGGCCGCGCCCCAGTGGCCCTCGGCCATGATGTGCTCGGCCCAGCCGATCGGCAGCGGGGACACGGTCTGGACGCTCAGGCCCCGGGCGAAGCCGCGCCCCGGGTCCGTCTCGTAGTAGTCCTCGGAGCTCACCTCGGGGGGCGGCCCCTTGTACATGCGCAGCTCGGTGGGGAAGCGGCCGGCGCTCTGGGGGGCGCCCTGGACCATGACGTAGCGGCCGACCAGGTCGTGGTTGTTGCACAGGCCCCGGGGGAAGCCGGCGGAGGCGGAGTTGAGCAACAGTCGCGGGGTCTCGATCGAGTAGGCGGCAAGGGCCACCGCCCGGGCCCGCTGTAGGTACTCGCCGGCCCGGTCCGGGCGACGGTAGGCCACCCCACGGGCCCGGCCGGCCTCCAGGACCACGCGGCTCGCCATGGCCGAGGCGCGGAACTCGGCGCCATGGGCGAGGGCGTCGGGGACGTGGGTGACCAGGGGGCTGGCCTTGGCGCCCACCTTGCAGCCCTGGAGGCAGAACCCCCGGTAGATGCAGTGGGGCCGGTTGCCGAAGGTCCCGTTGACGATCCCCACCGGGCCGACCCGCATCCGGATCCCGAGCAGCTCCGCCCCCCGCCAGACCACCGCCGCCGCCTCGCCGATGGGGTGGGGCGAGTGGGGATAGCGGTGGGGATCGCCCCAGGGCCAGTCCTGGCCGGCGACCGGGAGCTCCCGCTCCACCTCCTCGTAGTAGGGCTTGAGCTCCCAGTAGCTGATCGGCCAATCCGCGCCCACGCGGTCGCGGCTCCAGGTCTCGAAATCCGAGGGATGGAAGCGGGGGCAATAGCCGGCGAAGTGGTTCATCGAGCCCCCCACCCCGCGGCCACTGTTGTTCTTGCCCAGCTCGACCGGGTCGCTGCCGCCCAGGATCCGGTTGTCGGTCCAGTAGAGGGGGTGCGCACCCGCCTCGTCGCTAACCCAGTCCTGGTCGGGGCGCCAGAAGGGCCCCGCCTCCAGGACCACCACCGACCAACCCCGGCGCGCCAGGCGCTGGGCCAGCACCGAGCCCCCGGCCCCGGCCCCGACGATGCAGAGGTCGACCTCGTCCTGGTCCCGGTAGCGACGCATGCTGGCCTCGCCGGGAAGGTTGCGCCGGTGGGGGTCGAGCAGGAAACGGGAGCGGTTCTGGGAGGGGCCCACCGACCCCTTTAGGAGTGACCCGATCACCCCTCCAGCTCCCGGGCCACCGGCACCGGGTCTTCGGCGCGAGCGTCGCTGCGCTCGTGCGGCTCGCGGGTGCCGACCGGTCCCCGGCGCATGTAGCCCTCGGGGTAGGCGGGCCCGCCGAAACCGATCTCGTTCCAGGCCCAGGGATGGCTGTAGAAGGCACTGACCGCCATGCGCATGCATACCGAGAAGCAGCGTTTGGGGTCCAGCCCGCCCAGGCTGTCCCGGCTGAGGCGGCCCGCGGCAAAGCTCTTGACCAGCCCCTCCTGGAGGGTGGCGGGAGCGGAGCCGAAGCCGCGCTCCCCCGCCTCCTGGGCCAGCCCCTCCATGGCCGCCAGCACCCGGCGCCAGGTCTCCCCGTCCGCGGGCATGCCCTGGTACTGGTAGCCGTCCAGGCGGCCCTCGGCCAGAGTCTGGTCGACCATGGCCGCCACCGGCACTCGCGGCTCACGGTCCTGGGCCAAGAGCAGGTCGCAGAGGGCCCTCAGGCCCAGCACCTCGGCGGGGGCGAAGAAGCGGAAGCCCGCGGGCGGCTGGAGACGGCCCAGCACCACCGCCCGGGTGGCCTGGTCCCAGTGGCCCTGGTTGTCGAGGACGTCGTAGTCGGGGTAGCGGCCGATCATCTGCGGGGTGGTGCCGCGGCGCTGCCGGGGGAGCCAGTCGGAGGGGGGCGGCTCGCCGCCCTCGCGGAGGTTGGGCAGGTGGTCGGCACGGCTGAAGTCGGGCATCAGCGCTCCCGGCGCAGGACCGCCGCCAGCAGGCCCAGTCCGCCCACGATCGCCATCAGCCCCGGGGCCAGGATCGGCGGGCCCATGGGCACGTTGTAGGTGGGGTGGCGCCAGCCGCCGGGGCGCCGGGCCACCCCCCGGGCGTGGAAGTACTCGCCGGCCAGGCCGTCGAGGGCGTAGACGGCGGAGGCGATCGGCAGACCGACCTTGGCCCAGCGGCGGCTGCGCACCCCGGCGAGCCCGGCGATCACGACTGGGGGCGCCACCAGGATCGGGCTCCACATCATCTTGTGGCCGTAGCTGGCCCGGTAGTGCTCGATAGCGATCTCCGCGCTGGTTATTGCCGCCGCCACCGCGGTGAACCCCGCCAGGGAGCGCTCGAAGCGGCCGTGGGCCACGTTCCAGCGGGCCCTCTCCAGTTCCGAGGGGGCCGACCGCCGCCGGCCCCCGGCCCGGATCGGCACCTCAGCGGCCGGGGATGAACTCGTCGACCTTCTCCCGGATCGCCGCCACCGCTCCGGCCATGCCGTCCCCGGGGTCCTTGAGCACCGAGCTGGTGAAGGCCCGGGCCTGCTGCAAGGTGATGTGCGGCGGCAGCGGCGGCTCCTCGGGGTCGGTGAGGGCGTCGATCACCACCGGGCGGTCGGCGGCCAGCGCCTTGAGCCAGGCGGAGTCGATCTGGTCGGGCCGCTCGAGGCGGATCCCCTCCAGCCCCAGCAGGCGGGCGTAGGCGGCGTAGTCCAACTCGGGCAGGCGCTGCGAGGCGTCGAAGCGGGGATCGCCCTCCATCACCCGCTGCTCCCAGGTGACCTGGTTGAGGTCTTGGTTGTTGAGCACCAGCACCACCAGTCGGGGGTCGGACCATTCCCGGTAGTGGTGGGCGGCGGTGATCAGCTCGGCCATGCCCCCCATCTGCATGGCGCCGTCGCCCACCGTGGCGACCGCCAGACGGCCGGGGAAGGCGAACTTGGCGGCGAGCGCGTAGGGCACCCCCGGGACCATGGTGGCCAGGTTGCCGGAGAGGGAGAACTTCATCTCCCCCCGGACCCGCACCTGGCGTGCCCACCAGTTGGCGGCCGAGCCGGAGTCGCTGGTGACGATGGCATCGTCGGGCAGGTGGCGGGAGAGGCTGGCGAAGATCGCCTGGGGCCGGAGCCGGCCGTTCTGGAGCTCGGGCTGGGCCCGGTCTTCCATCAGCTTCCACCAGTCCCGCACCCCGGCCTCCACCTGGTCCCTCCAGGGGTGCCGCTCGCGCTCCTGGAGCCGAGGCAGCAGCTGGCGCAGGGTCTCGGCGCTGTCGCCCACCAGGGCCAGCTCCATGGGATAGCGCAGGCTGAGCATCGAGGCGTCGATGTCGATCTGCACCCCCCGGGCCTGGCCCTCCTTGGGCAGGAACTCGGCGTAGGGGAAACTGCTGCCCACCATCAGGAGGGTGTCGCAGCCCTGCATCAGCTCCCAGCTGGGCTTGGTGCCCAGCAGGCCGATGCTGCCGGTGCAGTAGGCGAGGTCGTCGGGGAGCACGCCCTTGCCCAGCAGCGCCTTGGCCACGCCCGCGCCCAGGCGCTCGGCCACCGCCTCCACCTGGCCCCGGGCGTGGAGCGCCCCCTGGCCCACCAGCATCGCCACCTTCTCGCCCGCGTTGAGGATCTCGGCAGCCTTGTCCAGGTCGCGGTCGTGAGGTACCACCTTGGGCGGCCAGTAGCCCACTCCCGAGTGCAGGGTGTGGGTGGCGTGGGGTGGCACCGGCACCGCGTCCATGTCCTGCACGTCCGCGGGCAGGATGATGCAGGTCACGGTGCGCTGGGAGACGGCGATCCGCAGAGCGCGGTCGACCGTGTGGCGCAGGGCGGCGGGGGCGTTGACCTGGTTGCAGAAGGAGCCGGCGACGTCGCCGTAGAGGTGGAGCAGGTTGACCTCCTGCTGGAAGGCACCGCCCAGGGCACGGACAAAGGTCTGGCCGACGATGGCGACGACCGGCTGGTGGTCGAGCTTGGCGTCGTAGAGGCCGTTGAGGAGGTGGATGGCGCCGGGGCCGGAGGTGGCCATGCAGACGCCGGGCTGGCCGGTGAACTTGGCGTGGGCACAGGCCATGAAGGCGGCCATCTCCTCGTGGCGGGTCTGGATGAAACGCAGCTGCCGGTGGCGGTTGAGGGCCCCGAGAACTCCGTTGATGCCGTCACCGGGGTAGCCGTAGACGGTCTCCACTCCCCACTCCAGCAGGCGCTCGCAGAGCTGGTCCCCGACAGTCTTGGCCATCGCCACCTCCTCCGCGCACCCTCGGGTTGCCGCAGCCCAATCCCCAGGCGGCCCGCCGGCCGCGCCTCCTCGGCTGACTAACGCCCGGGGGCCGAGCGTGTTTCGGGCCTCGACCGATCCCCCGGCCGCCGCGGGCCCGGGGCGGGCTACCCTCGGCTGGGGCCCATCCCCAAGGAGGTCAGTCACGGCCACCGCCACTTCGTCGCCGCCCTCCCCCCGGAGGCGCCCCTCCCGCCGGCCCCGGCCCTATCCCCCGGCGCAGCTGGGCGCGCCCCGGCTGGAGCGCTTGGTGGCCACCGCCTACACCGTCCCCACCGAGGCGCCGGAGTCCGATGGGACCCTGACCTGGGACCGGACCACGGTGGTGGTGGTGGAGCCGCACTGGGAGCACGGGGCATCGGGGCTGGGCTACGCCTACGGCACCCCGGCGATGGTGGGCCTGATCGAGGGGGTGCTGGCACCCCAGGTGGTGGGACATCCCCTGGACGACCCCCGCGGGGCCTGGCGCAGGATGGTCGACGCGGTCCGCAACCTGGGGCGGCCCGGCCTCTGCTCGATGGCGATCGCCGCCGTGGAGATCGCCCTCTGGGATGGGCTGGGGCGCTGGCGGGAGCTGCCCCTGCACCGGCTCCTGGGCGGGTCCCGGGACGAGGTGCCGATCTATGGCAGTGGCGGCTTCTGCAGTCTCAGCGATCGCCAGCTCCAGCGCCAGCTGGGTCAGTGGGTCGAGGCCGGCATCCCCCGGGTGAAGATGAAGATCGGCGGCGGCTGGGGAGCCGATCCCAAAGAGGATCTGCGCCGGATCGGTCTGGCCCGTAAGGCGGTCGGCCCCACGACCGAGCTCTACGTCGACGCCAACGGTGCCTACGACGGGACCACCGCCCGCGAGCTGGGCCGGGCCGCCCACGAACGGCACGGCGTCGCCTGGTTCGAGGAGCCAGTGAGCTCCGACGACCTCCGGGGCCTGGCCCGGCTGCGCTCGGAACTGGCGCTGGACGTCACCGCCGGCGAGTACGGCTACACCCTGGCCTACTTCGGTCAGATGCTGGAGGCGGACGCGGTCGACGTCCTCCAGGCCGATGTCAGCCGCTGCGCCGGGATCGGCGAGTGGCTGCGGGTGGCCGACGCGGCCGCCGCCAGGATGGTCCCGCTCTCCGGCCACTGCGCCCCCACCCTGCACGCCGCCGCCGCCACCGTGCCCGCCAATCTTCGCCACCTCGAGTACTTCCACGACCACGTCCGCGTGGACCGGCTGCTCTTCGACGGGCTCCCCCAGCAGGTGGGCGGGGAGCTGCGGCTGGGCCCCGAGCCGGGCCTGGGGGTGCGGCTGCGCCGAGAGGCCGCCCGCTTCCGGGTGAGCTGAGTCGCCGGGGTCAGGCGAAACCTCTGCCGCGCGCCGGGGTTAATCAGGGCCAGGACGGGAAGCACGACAACGTCCGTTCCCAACAGCGGAGGCCCCACTCATGATCGAACCCGAGGTCGAAGAGCAGCAGGAGACGGTGACCCGCTCGGGCCCGGCTCCCACCGGCGGTGGCCAGACCACCTATCAGACGAGTCGCACCGTGACCCCGTTGGGCTTCAGGCTCAAGAGCACGGTGTGGTTGGCGGTGGGAGTGGTCGACGCCATCCTCGCCCTGGACTTCATCTTCAAGATCCTGGCGGCGGGCAACGTTGGCTTCGTCGCCTTCATCGCCTCTCTAGCCACCGCTCTGGCGGCCCCCTTCCGGGGCGTGCTCGCCTCGAGCGTCGCCACAGGTCACTATGCCTACTGGCCCGACGTGGTTGCGATCGTGGTCTACTTCATCGCCGCCTGGATCGTGGTCAGCCTGATCGGGATCGCCGTCTCGCCCCGCCCCCAGCGGAGCCGCGGCGTCTAGTAACCGAGCAGCTCGCGGTAGACCCCCCGCACCAGGGCCGCCATCCTGGCCGCGGTATAGCGCTGCCGGACCCGCTCGGGCCCGGCAGCGCTCAGGGCGTGGTAGCGGCCGGGGTCGTCGAGCAGAGCCGCGGTGACGCTGGCCAGGGCGGCGGGGTTGGCAGGCCCCACCGCCAGCCCGTAGCGGGGAGGCTCCAGGATCTCCACCAGCCCCCCCACCCGGCTGGCGACCACCGGCAGCCCCGAGCTCATCGCCTCACAGGCGACCAGGCCAAAGGGCTCGGCGCGCGAGGGCACCCAGGCGACGTCCAGCGAGGACAGGAAGCCGGCGCGGTCCTCCACCTCCCCAACGAAGTCGACGCGATCCGCGACCCCGGTGGCGCTGGCCAGGTCCACCAGCCGGGCCAGCTCGGGCCCGGTACCCCCCACCCGCAGTCGTAGGCGCCGCCCGGCCGCCGTGCCCAGGGCCAGCACCGCCACATCGCCCCCCTTGGCCTGGCTGAGTTGGGCCAGCATCCCGGCGGTGCGGGCGCGGGGACGTTGCCGGACCTGGGCCGGCAGGGGCTCGATGCCGTTGGCGACCAAGCGCAGCCGGCGGGGATCGGCCCCGACCTCGGTGCGGAGGAACTCGGCCACCGAGTTGGACACCGCGATCTGCAGCGCGCAGGCGCGCCCCAGGGCGCGGAGCTCGCGTCGGTGGGCCGCCACCCGGGCGGGGTTGGAGGTGAACCACCCGTCCAGGTGATGGGTGTGAACCAGCGGGACCCGGGGATGGGCCCGGCGGGCCAGGGCCCCGGCGCGGAGTCCGTGACTGTGCCAGATGTCGGCCTGCCAGCGCCGGCCCAGCTGGCGGAGCTGGACCGGGGCCAGCAGCCAACCCCTCCCGCCCATCAACAGCTCGGCGGCGGCCAGGTCCTGGCGCCGGCAGCGATCGGCCAAGCCCCCCGGCGGGCAGGCCACCAGCGGCTGCCAGCCAGCCCCGGCCAGCTCCCGGGCCAGGGTGAGGACATGCTCCGGGCCACCGCTGCGGGAGCTGTCGGCGATCACCAAAAGGACCCGCGGCTGGGCGTCCACCGGGCCATTGTTCCACTCGCCCGCAAGTGAGGGGATACCATCCATCGGGTCTTGAGCTCATCGCGCCCGGGGGCCGATCACGTGCTGGTGGGGGTGGCATGGCCCTACGCCAGTGGGCCCCGTCACATCGGCCACATGGCCGGGTTCGCCGTACCCTGCGACATCTTCGCCAGCTACCAGCGGCTGCGCGGCGCCCGGGTCCTCATGGTCAGCGGCACTGACGAGCACGGGACCCCGATCCTGGTGGCCGCCGACCGCGAGGGGCGGACTCCACTCGAGATCTCCGATCGCTACAACCAGGTGATCGTCGAGGACCTCTGCCGACTGGGGATCAGCTACGACCTCTTCACCCGCACCACCACCCAGAACCACACCCGGGTGGTGCAGGACGTCTTCCTCACCCTGCACCGCAAGGGCTACCTGCTCCGCCACACCCAGATGGGCGCCTTTTCCGCGGCCAGCGGCCGCGCCCTCCCGGACCGCTACATCGAGGGCACCTGCCCCCACTGCGGCGACCCGGGTGCCCGAGGCGACCAGTGCGACAACTGCGGCCGGATGCTGGACCCGGGCGAGCTGATCCAACCCCGCTCCCGGATCGACGGCGAGCCGCCTGTCTTCCGGGAGTCGGAGCATTTCTTCCTCGACCTGCCGGCCTTCGCCAGCGCCCTTCGGGAGTGGATCGAGTCCAAGCCTGGCTGGCGCAGCAACGTCAGCGCCCTATCCCTGGACCTGGTCGGGGAGCTGCGACCCCGGGCGATCACCCGGGACATCGACTGGGGAGTCCGCATCCCCCTCCCCGAGTTCGCGGCGCGGGACGACAAGCGGATCTACGTCTGGTTCGAGGCTGTGATCGGCTACCTCTCGGCCAGCATCGAGTGGGCCGAGGCCCGGGGCGAGCCGGAGAGCTGGCGGGCGTGGTGGCAGAACCCGGAGGCGCGCCACTTCTACTTCATGGGCAAGGACAACATCACCTTCCACAGCGTGATGTGGCCCAGCATCCTGATGGGCTACGGCAGCGGCGGCGAACTGGGGGGCGGGCCCCCCAACCTGCCTCTCAACCTGCCCGAGGAGGTGGTCAGCAGCGAGTACCTGACCATGGAGGGGCGCAAGTTTTCCAGCAGCCGCGGCGTGGTGATCGAGGTGCGGGACTTCCTCAGCCGCTATGACCCCGACGCCCTGCGCTACTACCTCACCGCGGCCGGCCCCGAGAGCCGGGACACTGATTTCACCTGGGCGGAGTTCGTGCGCCGCAACAACGACGAGCTGGTGGCCACCTGGGGAAACCTGGCCCACCGGGCGCTGACCATCACCAAGCGCCACTTCGGGGCAGTGCCCCCCCAGGGTCAGCTCGAGGACGGCGACCGCCGCTTGCTGGATCGGGTCGGGGCCAGCTTCGAGGTGGTCGGCGATCTCCTCGGCCGGGCCCGCTTCAAGGCCGGCCTGAGCGAGGCCATGGCCCTGGCGGCGGCGGTCAACCAGTATCTGGCCGAGCAGGAACCCTGGCGGACGGTTGAGGCCGACCGCGAGCGGGCGGCCAGCGTGCTCCACGTCGCCCTGCGCAGCGTCGACAGCCTCAAGGTGTTGCTCCTGCCCTTCCTCCCCTTCAGCGCCCAGCGGCTGCACCGGATGCTGGGGCATGAGGGCGAGATAGCCCCGATGCCAGGGCGCCAGCGCCACGACGGCGCGGATCCCCACCTGGTGCTCACCGGTGACTACGGCGCGGCGCACTCCGCCTGGGCGCCGCCCCTGCTCCCTCCGGGCCAGGCCCTGGGGGAGCCCGAGCCCCTCTTCCGCAAGCTCGATGCCGAGATCATCGACCAGGAGCTGGAGAGGATGCAGGCGGCCGAAGTTGGCTGAGGCCCGGCGCCGCCGCGCCGCCTGATCCGCGCAGTCGGGGCAGCCGAGAACCCAGTGAACCTGGCGAGCGTCTCGATCCCGCTGGCTGGGGCTGCTGGCGCCACCTCGTTTCTCTCGCCCTGCGTCTTGCCTCTGGTCCCCTCCTACCTGGGCTTCCTGGCCCAGTCCGCGGCCGGGGGCCGGCCTGCAGCGGTGGCCCCGCCGCCGAGCCGCTCCCGGGTGCTGCTGGGCGCTATCGGCTTCGTCGTGGGTCTGAGCCTCTTCCTGATCACCTTCTTCTACGCCCTCTACGGGCTGCTGGAGCCGTGGCGGCAGGTGGCCCTGCCGGTGCTGGGGGCGGTGGTGATCGTCCTGGGTCTGGTGTTCATGGGGGTGCTGCGACTGCCCGGGTTGAGCCGCGAGGCGCGCTGGCTCCCGACCGGCTTCCGCGGTGGGGGCTTTCTCGCCGGGCTGCTGCTCGGGCTCGGCTTCGCCGCCGGCTGGACCCCATGCATCGGGCCGGTGCTGGGCGCCGTCCTGACCTCGGGCGTCGACCAGGGGGCCAGCGGCCAGGGGTTGCTGCTGATGGTCGCCTACAGCGTCGGCCTGGGTCTCCCCTTCGTGGTGGCGGCGCTTCTGGTGGACCGGATCGGCCCGGTGCTGCGCGTCCTCAACCGCCGCCAGCGGCTGATCTCGGTGGTGGGAGGGGCCCTGGTGGTGGCGATGGGCGTGCTGGTGCTGACCAACAACGTGCCCCTGGTCAACGCCTGGCTCTCCAACCACCTGCCCAGCTTCTTCCGCGACCCCTTCAACCTCTGATCCCCAAGCCGGGGGACGGCTGCGAGCGCCCCGATAGACTCGGCCAGCGAGAGTGAGAGGCCGTTCCCCCGCCGCCCGCCCCGACGTCTACCTGATCCTTGGCGCCGAGCGAAGCGCCAGCTGGACCGAGCTGCGCCGCCGCTACCGGGCCCGCGCCCGCGAACTCCATCCCGACGTCCAGCTCCACCGCCCCGGCCCCAGCCGGCTCGACGCCGCCCGGGCCACCGCCCTGTTTACCCAGCTCCAGGCCGCCTGGCAACTGGTCGCGACCCCGGAGCGGCGCCAGGCCTACGACCGAGCGCGCTCCGCCTCGACGTTGGGGCAGCGGCGGTCCGCTCCGCGCCGCCCCGCCCGTCCACTCCGCTGGCCCGGCGGACCCAAGGCCGGAGTCCTGCTCCGCACCGGCCCGGGCGAATTCCACATCGCCGTCCCCGGCGGCGCCTGGGACCTCTCCCTGAGCGCGTTCCTGGAGCGCTTCCGGGCGGCCGGCTCCCGCCCGATCCTGATCGGCGACCTCCCGCCCCACGCCGGACTCCGCCAGCGACTGCGCGAGGTCGACTTCATCGAGCGCCACCGCCTTACCACCATGGTGGGCTGGAGCCACCAGGACGAGTTCCGCCCCGGCGACCCGGAGGAGCAGGACGAGGACGGCGCCTGGAAGCTGACTCACCTGGGCCAGGCCCTGGCCCACTGGTCCCGCTCGGCACCGGGACGGGGCGGCCAGCTGCCCTACGCGGCCGAGCTCCTGCTAATGGGCCGGCTCTCGCTGCTCGGCTACGAGATCAACCTACCCCACCCCGCGGGCCTCTTCCAGGCCGTCGAGGGGCGCGCCTCCGACCGGGCCGAGGCGCGCCGGCGCGCCAGGCTGCCCCTCTTCGACCTGCGCCTGCCCCCTCCCGCCCTGCTCCTGGCGGCGACCTGGGCCTCGGACCCAGTCGCCGTCGCCGAGCTTGGCCAGCCCTGGGAGCAGTTGGTCAAGGGGCTGGCGCTGGCGCCGGAGCAGCTCCAGGCCCTGATCCGAGCCCTGGACTCCCGCGGCCGGCCTCGCCACGACCAGGAGCCGTTGCCCGGCTCGGCGCTGCAGCGGGGCATGGTTCCCCCGGCCCTCCAGGTGCTGCTGCGCCGCTGGCAAACCACCCGGGCCTGGCTGGAGCAGTCCGGGCGACTCCCCGCCAGCCTGCCCTGGGGCGATCCGCTCTCCGGTTCGGGAACAGACCACAGCCTCGCCGCCGCCGCCGCCCGGCTGGCGGCCCGCTGGCTGAGCGGACTACTCGCCGACCCTCCTCCGGGGGCCAGCCTGGTCGCCCTCAACGGCGCCCGCCTGCGCTTCCGCCTGGACCCCGACCGGGGCGGGGGCGAAGCCACCACCGAGGCCCTGAGCCGGGCCAGCTGGGAGGACCTCCGCAGCGCACTGCGAGGGTAGGGACAGCCGTTCAATCTGGCAGGCCGGCAGAGGAAACTTAGACTTGACAGAAATATTCTCTGTGTGCTAATAGTTCCATCCGAAGGCGGCTTGGCGACGAGGCGCATCGGGACTTTAGTTCGGGGACCTTCATGGCAAGCAACCAGGCGGTGATGGACCTCTCGCAGCGCGCCAAGCTGGCGATCGTCCTGGCGGTGATGCTGGGCCTGTTCCTCAGCGCCCTCGATCAGACCGTGGTCGGGACCGCCCTGCCCACCATCGTCACCGACCTGGGGGGCAACAACCTCTATGTCTGGGTGGTGACCTCCTATCTGCTCACCAGCACCATTACGGTGCCTATCTACGGCAAGCTCTCCGACCTCTTTGGCCGCAAGCGCCTGCTGATCATCGGCATCGGCCTCTTCCTGGTCGGGTCGGCGCTCTCAGGGCTCTCGCAGAACATGGCCCAGCTGATCGTGTTCCGCGGCCTCCAGGGGCTGGGCGCGGGAGCGCTCTTCCCCATCGCCCTGGCGGTTATCGGCGACCTCTTCACCCCCCGCGAGCGGGGCAAGTACCAGGGCTTCTTCGGAGCGGTGTTCGGGGTCTCGTTCCTGATCGGCCCCTTCCTGGGCGGGTGGATCACCGACAACATCAGCTGGCACTGGGTCTTCTACGTCAACCTGCCGATCGGCCTGATCGCCCTGGCGGTGATCGCCACCCAGCTTCCCAATCACAAGCGCGAGGGCGCCAGCCCGGCCATCGACTACCTGGGCGCCCTGGTGTTCGCCCTGGCGGTGGTGCCGATCCTGATCGGCCTGACCGAGAAGGGCCTCACCAGCAGCTCCGGCAGCGCCTACTCCTGGTTCTCCTGGGAGGTGGGCGGGCTGATCCTGCTCGGGCTGGCCCTGGCGGGGGTCTTCCTCTTCATCGAGACCCGGGCCCGAGAGCCGATCCTGCCCCTCGACCTCTTCCGCAACCGCACCTATGCGGCCTCGCAGGCGGCGATGTTCCTCATGTCCTTCGCCTTCTTCATCGCCGTGATCTTCATGCCCCGTTACTACCAGGCGGTCAGGGGTATCAGCGCCACCGCCTCGGGATACATGCTCTGGCCGCTTCTGGTGGGCCTGATGGGGACCAGCATCGTCAGCGGCCTGGTGATTGCCCGAACCGGCAAGTACAAGTTGCTGCTGACCAGCTCGATGGTGGTCATGACCGTGGGCATCCTGCTGATGACCCAGCTCAGCGCCACCACCGGCGACTACCCGCTCTGGGTCTGGCTGTTCGTGCTCGGGGTGGGGATAGGCCCGGCGATGTCCGGCTACACCCTGGTGGTCCAGAACGCGGTACCGGTGTCACGGCTCGGCGTGGCCACCAGCACCCTGACCTTCGGTCGCCAGGTGGGAGGCACCATCGGCCTGGCCATCGCCGGCACCTCGCTGGCGTCCTCGATCAGCAGCGACCTGCCCCGGGACCTGGCCCGCAACGGGGTCCCGGCCGCCCTCACTAGCCACGTCGCCGCCGGGTCCAACAGCAGCCTGACCGGGGTGGGCAACGTCGGCGCCAAGCTGGTCCACCTGCTGCCGCCCCAGGCCCATCCCTTCATCCCAGCCATGGTCCGGTCCCTGCACCAGGCCCTGGCCCAGGCCATCGCCGGCTCCTTCTGGATCGGGCTGGTGGTGGCGGTGCTGGCGGTGGTGGCCGCCCTCTTCCTCAAGGAGCTGCCGCTGCGTACCACCCACTTCGACCAGCCCCCGTCGCCCCGCACCCCCGACGACGCCCCCGAGCCGGCTCAGAAAGAGCTGGTTCCCACCCCCTGAGCCTGGAGCGAGCGGAGAAATGGCGACCCAGGCGGCTCGAGCGGATGCCGAGCGCGCGACCCTGTTCGAGCAGACCAGCACCGCCCTGGAGGAGATGATCGCCCACCACTGGCGTCAGGGCCCGGGGGCACGCTGGGCACGGCGCGATCTCTCCGTCGCCCAGATGCACCTGATGATGGTGCTGCGTGAGCTAGGCCCGGCCACGGTCGGCCAGCTGGCGGAGGCGTTGGACATCAGCCCCCCCTCGGTGAGCTCGGCCCTGGACCGGCTCGAGGAGCACGGGCTGGCTTTGCGGCAGCGGGACCGCCAGGACCGCAGGGTGGTCCACGCCGCCCTCTCCTCGCGGGGACGGACGGCGGTGGACGAGGCCTGCGGCTTCAAGCGCCAGAAGGTGCGCAGCCTGCTGGCCCAGTTCGAAACCCAGGAGCTGGAGGCCCTGCAGACGGTGCTGGCGGCGGTCCAGCGCACCTACCGCTCTGGCGGTGCGGCCTGAGCTGACGCCGCCCGCCCCGTGGGGCGGGGAAGGTCCGGTCAGTGGCCCAGCGCTACCCGGTCGCGGCCACGGCGCTTGGCCAGGTACATGGCGGCGTCGGCCACGCTCAGCAGCTGGCTCAGGGTCCGCCCATGCTTGGGGAAGAGGGCGATCCCCAGCGAGGCGGTCACGACCGGAACGGTGCTCTCCTGGGGAAGCGGGATCACCGCCAGCCCCTTGCGAACCTCGCGGGCGATCCGGCGTGCGCCCTCCAAGCCGCAGTCGCGGAGCATGAGCACGAACTCCTCGCCGCCGTAGCGAACCGAGGCGTCCTCGGCTCGCACCGCCCCCTGGAGCACCCGCCCCACGTGGCGGAGGATGGCGTCGCCGGCGGCATGGCCGCAGCTGTCGTTGATGTGCTTGAAGTTGTCCAGGTCGAGCATCACCACCGCCAGGGGGGTGCCACTGCGCTCCGCCATGGCCAGCTCCCGCCGGGCGGCATCGCGCAGCCAGCGGGTGTTGAGCAGGCCGGTGAGGGAGTCGGTGATGGCGTGTTGCACCTGCTCGGCGTAGAGCTGGGCGTTGCGCCAGGCCGCCGCCGCCATGTGGGCCATCAGGCTGGCCAGGGTGAGGTCGTAGGCGACGAAGGCGTCCTTGCTGAAGCGGACCATGTTGAGCATCCCCAGGCGGTAGTCGCCCGCCACCAGGGGAATGAGTAGCAGCGACTCGTCGTCGTTGACGGTGCCCGGGACGTGGCCGGCCGCCGGATGGGCGTCGGCGTCGTTGACCCGCTGGGGGACGCCCAGGTCGAAGGCCCAGCCGGTGAGCCCAGTGCCCAGAGAGAACGAGTAGGACATCACCCCGGGCGGATAGGTCGGGTCCTTGAGCGAGCGCGCCAAGACCGGCCGGAAGCGCCCGGCGTCCCAGTCGGCGGCGTAGACCGAGAGGCCGTCGGCGGCCACCAGCCGCTCCAGGTAGTCGGCCGCCAGCTCGAGGATGGTGGTGGGGTCGTGCTCTGCCTGCAGCGCGCGGGCCGCCTGACTGAGGATCTCCGCCACCTCCAGTTGGCGGGCGTCGCCGCGGCTGCCCCTGGTCTGGGCGGTCGCTGCGCGGGCTGGCCGCGAGGACGGGCTGCCCACGCCGGGCGCAGCGGGGGGCTCGGTCAGCGAGAGCACCGGCTTACCCTCCTGGGCGGGCTCCTCGGCCCCGGGGCCGGTCGCAACCCGAGGCTCGCCCAGCAAGGGGCCCTGGCCGAACTGGACTCCGAGCTCAATCAGCGCGCTCAGCTCGCTTGCCTGGGCGATCCCCCCCGCGACCAGGTAGGAGTCCATCTCGTGAGCGAACCCGACCAGGGCGGAGACCACCGCCCGCTGGCCCCGGTCCTTCTCCAGGCCGTCGATCAGGACCGCGTCCATCTGCATCAGGTCGGGGTTGGCCTGGCCGATGGCAGCGAGCCGGGTCCGGGCCACCCCCAGCCGTCCCAGCGCGACCCGGAAGCCCCGGCCGTGGAGTTCGGCCGAGAATTCGTGCAGAGGGGCCAGGCCTCCCGGCTCCTCCTGGTCGACCAACTGCCAGACGATCTGCCCCGGTTCCAGGCCGGCCAGCTTGACCTCGGCCCCGAGCCAGCTGAGCACACCCGGCCGACGTCGCCGCCAGTGGTCCATCCCCAGGAGCACCGAGCCCGGCAGGAGCTGCCGGGCGACCTCCAGCTCGGCTCGCAGCAGGGTGTCATGCAGGGTGAGATGGAGGTCGGCCGCCTGGGCCGCCTCCCAGATGTCCTCCACCGACGGGACCGCGTCCAGCCGCGGCACCCGCCAGCGCACGTCGTAGACGAGGACCGCGTCGTCGCTCAGCCGGCGGATGGGCTCGACCGTGATCCGGGTCACACCGGGACGGAGCAGGTCGCGAATTGCCAGCTCGGCCACGTCGGGGGCGTGGATCTTGGGGGCGCGCCGGGGCGGGCGGAGTCCGGGAGCCTTTACCTCCGCCAAGCCGGGGGACGGGTCCTCCTCTCGCACGATCGCGGCCACAGGGCGATCTTGGCAGCCCCGACCTCAACGCGAAGCTACAGACGGGTGACGGTTGTGTCTTGGAAATCAGACCCCTGCGGATCGGGAGATGGCGAAGCCAGGCCGGGCGCCACCAGGGCCAGCTCCGAGAAGAGGACGTGGGCGGCAACTCCAGGCCAAATCGACCGGCTGCGGATTCGCAGCCAGCCGGTGACCGCTCCCAGCAGCACCGCCCCCAGGGGCAGGACCGGATCCAGGCTGGCCGCCTGCACGGCGGCGTAGGCCAGGGTGGACCGCCAGAGCGGCGCCAGAGCCTCCTCCCGGGACCGCTCCAGACCAGTTCCCAGCCAGCTCTCGCGCCAGAAGATCTCCTCCCCCGCCGAGGCCACCGCCGCCACCGCCGCGGCCAATCCCACGGGCATGGCACCCCGGCAGCGGGCCAGCCGCACCAGCGAGCGCCGGCCCCAGCTCCAGCGTGCCAGGAGCAGGGAACTGGAGCCGGCCACGGCGTAGACCCCTGCTCCCACCACTGCGCCCCCGACGACCTGCCTGGCGCGAGCTGGATCGCCGCCCCGAGCCCGAATCCGCAGCAGGCCGGGGAGGCCGCAGACGGCCAGCCCCGGACCCATCAGGGTCCAGAAGTGCCTGGGGTGCCGAAAACCGAGATGGAGAAGCAGCGCCTGGAGCCCGGCACCCAGGGCCAGCGTCGGAGCTGGCCTCGCCCGGGACAGAGGAACCGCGGACGTCATGACCGCTCCGGTCCCACCATCCGGTCGAGAGCGGCGGCAGTGGCGCCGGCGGTGGTCAGCAGCGCCCCGGCCAGCTCCTGGAGGCCCACCCCGCCGGCGGCGGCCATCTGCGGGCCGATCGGTTGCCGGGGAGGCGGTCGCAGGTCGCTGGGCAGCCGCCGCTCGAGGCGCTGGAGCAACTCCCGGACCCGGGGCTCCTCGCGGCGCCTGGTCTGCGCGGGGTCGCCGGGGTTGGGACGCAGGGCGATCGCCCCCCGGGCCAGCCTGACGGCGCCGACCCGGCGACGACCGGCGCTGAGCAGGCCATGGGCCCAGTCCCGCTCTAACTCGGCGCGCTGGGCGCAGACGGTGAGTCGGGCCCGGGCCTGGGGATCCTGACTGAGGGCGGCCATGGTGGAGTACCAAGGGGCAGCGGCGTTGCGTCGGGAGAAGACCTCCTCCACCAACTCCCAGATCGGCTGGGGCAGCAGCAGTACCGGCTCCTCTGCCCCGCCCGCCAATTCCACCGCCCGCTCCAGGTCCGGGGAGCTCACCCGGGCCCCGGCCCCGACCCGGGTCTGACCAATCAGGGCCGCCATCCCCGCGCCCAGGTCGCCGACCACCCCCGGCGGCTTGACGAAGCCATAGGCACTCCGGGGACTGAAGCGGCGCCGCGCATCCCCCTCCTCCAGGGTGCCGATCCAGCCCACCATCTGGGCGGTCTCGAAGGTGTCGTCCACCACCCGCACCGCCAGCGAGGCGTGGAGCAGCCGGCCGCTGGGGATCGGCCCGCCACCGTCGACCAGGATCTCCCCCTGGGCCCCCAGCGTGGCCTGTACCGGCCAGGCCCAGGGTGCCCGGTCGCCGTCCACCAGCGCCGCCAGCACAACCGGCGCTCCGGCACCGATCAGGGCGCGACCACGAGCCTGCAGCAGCCGCTCGGGCAGCCCGGAGCGCCGCCGGTGGCCTGGGCGGGGAGGCGCCGCCGCCGCGGTCGCCCAGGGCTGCACCGCCACCGGCCGCCAGCCGTCTTCCTCCAGGATGCAGGCCTCCACCACCTCCACCGCCACCAGCACCCGGCGCCAGTAGGCGCGATAGAGGCGGCGCCAGAAGAGGTTGGTGGCCGAGGCGGCGAAGAAGGCGCGCGATCCACCCGGGCCGCCCATCAGCCTGAAGAGCATGGCCAGGTTGGCGGTGCCGTCCCCGCCCTGAATCCTGGCCAGGCCGCGGAGCAGCAGCGGCTCCCCCCCGGGCCGGGCGCGCAGGAGGCAGACCTGGGGCCTCCCCCTGATGTTGCGCAGCTTGGTGGCGTAGCCAACCGTGGTCGAGGTCCAGATGGTGTTGTCGCCGGGGAGCAGGCGCGCGCCCACCGGCGAGATCGCCGGGGCTCCCCAGGGCGTGACCGTGACCAGGTCCCAGTGGAGGAAGCGGTCCAGGCGCTGCAGCCGCTCGCCAAGGCTCAGATCGGGGTCGGGCATCTCCACAACCGTACGGGATATCCTCGGTTGCACCCATGCCCCGCTTTCGCTCCGCCGATGCCTGAGGTCCGCGACCGGGTAGTGGTGCCCGTCGGCTTGGAGCAGGCCTGGGACTTCGTCGCCGACGTGCGCAACGCCCCCCGTTGGGTCTTCGGGATCCGCGGCATCTCCGGCGACCTACGCCACCCCCTCCATCCCGGCGACCGCCTCCACGTCCGCCTCTTCGCCGGGGGGCGGATGGCGGAGAGCGATTGGGTGGTGGGCGAGTGTCAGCGGCCCCATTACCTCAGCAGCGCGGGTCGCGGCTTGGGGGCTGAGGCCCAACTGCGGATCGAGTGCCGGGAGCTGGCTTCCGACTCGACCGAGATCACGCAGTCACTGGTCTACCGGCTGCCGGCGGGTCCGCTGGGTCAGCTCGCGGACCGCCTCGGGGTCCGGGGCATCCTGGAGATGCAGGCCCGGCAATCGCTGCGCTCCTTGAGCCGGCTCCTGGGATCGGCTCCCGGCAGCCAGCGCCGGGCCGCCCCGGCCCTCGATCCGGAGAAGGGCAGGACGGGCTGAAGGAGCTGGAACCGGGGACCGCCCCGGCCTGGCCCGTGGAGGTGGCGGGCACGGCGGAGGAGGACGACCCCGGCATCGCCTCCGACCCCAGGGCCGGCCTCGAGCCCGTGCCGGCGCGGGTGCGCTTGCTCCTGCTCCGCGGCCGCCAGGGCGTCACCCTGGGCTCAGCCCTCAGCCGCCGCCCGGAGGTGGTGGAACGGATCCGCCGGGTCCCCGGGCTGGGGGTGGTGCGGCTGAGCCCGATCGGAGGCACCGTCGGTCCTCAGGGGGAGAACTGGCTGGGGCTAGCCGGGGTGGCTGGGATCCCCGAAGCCTGCCCTCGGCCCCTGGACCGCCTGACCGGGGCGGTTCGCGCCTTTCTCGAGGACCGGCTCCAGCCCTTCGCGGTCGAGCTGCGCCCGGGCCGGGTGGCGGGGGCCTGGTGTCCCGGCTTCAGCGATCTCAGCTGGGGAGGGCGCAAGCTGGTGGGGCTGGGCTTCCGGCTCAGCGCCCGTCAGGGTCTGATCCGCGGTGCCGTGGCGGTACGGCCCCCGGGGCCGGCCGAGCTCCGCGCCTTGGACCTCTGCCACCTTACCTTCGGGCCTGGGGTCGACCCCCGCAGCCTGGTGTCCTTGGCGGAGATCCCCGGCCTGGAGACCGTGGACCGCGAGGGGGCGATCAGGCTGCTGGGGGGCGGCCCCTCGGGGGCCGCTGAGAAGATGCGCAGGTGATCGCCCAGGCCCCCCTTCGGCTGGTGGTCGAGCCGGCGGCGGTCCTGCACCACCGGGCCCGGCCGGTGCGGGCTTTCGACGGCGCCCTGCGCCAGCTGGTGGAGGCGCTCTTCGGGCGCTGCGACGAGTGGAACGGGGTGGGGCTGGCGGCGCCCCAGGTGGGGATCAACCTGCAGCTGGCGGTGATCATCTACGAGGGCCGCCGCCTTGCGATCTGCAACCCCCAGCTGCTCTCCCGCCGAGGGGAGGTGGACGCCGCCGAGGGATGCCTCTCCATCCCGGGCCACAGCGGCACCGTGCGCCGCGCCGAGCGGATCACGGTTCGCTACCGCAACCTCCAGGGGAAGGGACGCCAGCGTGACTTCGAGGGCTGGCTGGCTCGGATCGTGCAGCACGAGTCTGACCACCTCCAGGGGGTGCTCTGCCCGGAGCGCCTCGCCCCGGGGGCGACCTTCGACCCGGTGGAGGATGAGGCCGCGGGCGCGGAGGAGGGGGCGGCCGCGGCCAAGCCCCGCCGCCGCCCCCGGAGGCCAGCCGGGGCTGGCCCGAGCCCGGATCTCTAGGCGCTCAGGCGCTGACCAGAAGCGCCGCCGCCGGCTCGGGGACGGCCACCTCCTCCACCGCCTCGGCGTCGATGCGGATCTTGACCTCGTCGCCGACCACCAACCCGCCCGTCTCGAGGGCCACGTTGTAGGTGATGCCGAAGTCCTTGCGGCTAAGGCTGCCGCTGGCTTCGAAGCCGGCCACCCGGGTGCCCCAGGGGCTCTGCTGCAAGCCCAGGAACCGGACCTCCAGAGGCAGCGGACGGGTGATGTCGCGGATGGTGAGTTCCCCCTCCACCCGGTAGCGGTCGCCGCCCAGGTGCTGCACCGCCCGGCTGGCGTAGCGGATCACCGGGAACTGCTCGGCGTCGAAGAAGTTGGCGGAGCGCAGGTCCTGGTCGCGCATCGCCTGCCGGGTGTCAACGCTGGCCACCTGGATGGTGGCCCGGGCTCGGCTGCGGCCGGGGTCGTCGGGGTCCAGCTCCAACTCGCCGGCGAAGTCAGTGAAGTTTCCCTTGACCGTGCTCACCATCATGTGCCGCACCGAGAACTCGATCGCGGTATGGGCGTTGTCCACCTTCCAGGTCATGTACAGTCCTCCTGCTCACCCTGCCTCTTGGTAGGTGAGATGATTGCTTAGACAATTATATGCCCAGGTAATTGCATATGCAACCGTCTTTCCCCCCTGAACTCGCCTCCCCGCCCCGGCTGTCACCCGCCGAGCTGGCCGCGTGGCGCTCCTTCCTGCGCGCCCACACGGTTCTCACCCGAGTTCTGGAGCGGGAGCTGGTCCAGTCCCATGGACTGCCACTAGCCGAATACGACGTGTTGGTCCAGCTGCAAGAGGCGCCCGAGGGCGCGCTGCGGATGGCCCAGCTGGCTGACCGGGTGCTGCTCAGTCGCAGCGGTCTGACCAGGCTCGTGGAGAGGCTGGAACACCAGGGGCTGGTGCGGCGCCAGATCTGCCGCGCCGACGCCCGCGGGGCCTTTGCGGTGATCACCGAGCAGGGTCGGCGCCGGCTCCGTGAGGCGGCCCCCAGCCACCTGCGCTCAGTCCGTGAACACTTCGCCGCCGCGCTCCGCCCGGAGCAGCTGGAGGCGGTGCAGGAAGCCATGGAGCGGCTGGCTACCGCCCCCGGTGGCTGTGCTCAAGCGCTGGCCGAGCTGGCCGCCGACGGTGCCGCGGAGTCCGGCGGGTGAGCCGGGACCAGGGCTCAGGGTGCCCCTATCCGGGCAGCGTGGAGCCCCCCGAGGCCACGCCCGCGGACTCCTCCGCGTGCCCCGCGGAAGCGGGCACGGCGCCGCCCGGCTGGGACCTCGAGGCTCACATCGAAGCCATGCGCCGGGCCCGGGAGTCGGCACCCGGCGCCCGACTGGCCCCGGAGCGGGCCGAGGAGATGGCCCAGCGGGCGGCTGAGCAGCGCGCCCAGCGCCGGGGGCTGGACTCCATCGATGAGGGCTTCGTCGCCTCCCTGGGCAAGAAGCTCGGCTACGGTCATCCCCTGAGCCAGCGCCAGGACCTACCCCGGTGCACCTGGACCGCCGAGGCGGAGGCACGTTTGGCCGAGGTGCCCGAATTCTGCCGAGAGCTGACCCGCTGGCGGGTGGAGTGGACCGCCCTCAAGCAGGGACTGGGGACCACCATCACCCCCGAGATCATGGACGTGAAGTACGAGATGTGGGGCCAGGTGTCGCACGCCATCCAGGCCCGCCACCACCCGGGCCTGCCCTGGACCGACTCCGCCCGTCAGCGTTTCGAGCGGGTCCCGGAGTTCGTCCGCGGCCAGGTGCTGGAGGCGGTCGAGGGCAACGCCCGCAGCCTGGGCGCCGCCGAGGTCGACGACCAGGTGGTCGATCAGGTGATCGAGCGCTGGGCGCGCAGCGGCGACTTCCACGAGGGCCTCTACGGCTTTCGCTGACCCGCCGCCGGCGCGGCCCCCCTCAGTTGGGCAGCTGCGCCTGGACCTGCTCCACCTCCAGCTCCCCCCGTGCCAGGGCCCGGAGCAGAGCCAGCGCCGTCTCCGGTCGGGGTTCGCGGGACTCCAGGCCCAGGCGGGCGAGCACGCTGTCCATGCGCGCCCGGGCGGTGGGGTAGCTGACCCCCAACTGGCGCTCGATGGCCTTGAGGTTGCCCCGCGAGCTCAGGAAGAGCTTGAGCAGCTCCCGGTCGCCGTGGTCCATAGCGCAGAACTCGCAGCTCTCGAACTGACCCGAGATCTCGGTGCCGCAGCCGGCGCAAGAGAGCCGGGTGAGGTGGAGCTGCTCCCCGCACACCGGGCAGGTGCGCGGAGCCCGATGACCGCCCGCCAACTCAAGCCTCCTCCACCCAGACCGCGCCGGTGGTGGTCTCCACCAGCAACCGCCCCGCGCCCTCCCCCACCGTGGCCTGGCGCTCGTCCCCGCCCATGGTCCAGCCCTCGGCCAGCCCGGCGGGCTCCCCGGGCAGGGAGATGCGCCCCAGGGTGCTCTTGGCGACCACCTTGACGCTGGAGCCCGGCTCCAGCACCACCTTGACCGTCCCCGCCTCGCAGCGGATCCGGGAGTCGCCTTCCTGGAGCACCCCGGTGGCCGAGACCGTGCCCCAGGTGACGTTGAGGTCGAAGGCGCTGGCGAAGCCGTCCAGCTTGGCGCTGCCCGCCTGGATCTCGGCCTTGATCGGCCCTCGCACCTGCTGTACCGAGAGCAGCCCCGCGGCCATCTCAACCTCCAGAGCCAGGTCCGGGTTCATCCGGATCTGGATCGGCCGCAGGGCCCGCTCGGGGTGCGCCGACCCGAACCCGGCGAACCCCGGCCGACCCGGCCAGCCGAAGGTGAAACCCGCGTCCTCCTCGCCCGCCCCGGTGGTGTGGATCTCCAGGGTGTCGTCCCGGCGCAGGGCGCGATGGGGCCCGACGGTGACCACCGCGTCCTTGATCTCACCGTCGCCGATGATCCGCAGGGGGTGCATCGCCCCCACCACCCGGACCCGGCTGACCGGCGGCTCCGCCACCGTCAGGCGGCGCTGCTGCAGCGCCTCGATCTCCACCGCCCCCTGCTCCGGGGAGAGCTCCCCGGCCGCCACCCGCCTCAGGATCGCCTGCATCTCTTCGTCAGTAGTCATAGCCTAGTTTTATAGAAGATGGTTGTCACTTTGTCAACTCATGCCGCAAAATAGGCGCCCGCGCCCAGACGGAGCCGGAGCTACCATCGTCGGGTGAGCCAGGACGACGACTGGTACGCGGCGGCCGGCCCGCTCCCGGAGATCCCGGCGCCGGCCCGCTACACCGCGACCGAGCGCGGAGTCTGGGTGGTCTACGGAGTGGTCGCGGCGGTGCTCCTGGCGGTGCCCCTGCTGACCCATTCCCTGGGGCTCCTTGACGTGGCCGCCTGGCTGCTGGTCGTGGGGGCGGCGGCGCTCAGCACCTACTGGATGCGCACCGGGGAGCTGCGCTGCCCGGAGTGGCTGCTGGCCGAGGACTACGAGGAGTTCCTCAGCGAGCTCCAGGGACCGGACCCGGAGGCGAGTCCTGAGCCGCCTCCACCCACACCGCCTGGGCAGCGCGCAGGCTGAGGGCCGTCTGCCGGCCGCCCACCAGGACGGTGACGGCGTCGGCACCCACCTCCCGGCGCACCTCCACCAGCACCCCGGTCCTCAGGCCCTCGGCTTCCAGCAGGCGCAGCAGCTGGGGCGCCTCGTGCTCGGCCACCTCCGAGATCCGCGAGATCACGGCGGGGCTCCCCGGCTCCAGCTGGGCCAGGTTCTGCAGTCGCCGCGGCCGGAGCCCGGCCCCGGGGATCTCGTTGCCGTGGGGGCAGGTGGTGGGCGAGCCCAGAGCGCGGAAGATGCGCTCCAGCACCGGCTCCGAGAAGGCGTGCGACATCCGTCCCGCTTCCTCGTCAGCGCTGGCCCAGTCCAGTCCCAGGGCGTCGGTGAGCCACCGCTCCACGATCCGATGCCGGCGGACCACGGCCGCCGCCTCCGCCTCCCCGGCCGGGGTCAGGACCAGGCTGCGATCCGGGCGCGACTCGATCAGGCCCTGCTCGTGGAGGCGCTGGATCACGCCGGTCACCGTGGGAGCGCTCACCCCCAGCCACTCCGCCAGCCGCGAGGGGCGCACCCGCTCGCCCTCCTGGGAGATGTAGTAGGTGGCTTCCAGATAGCGGGCCGCCGTCGAGGAGACCGCTGGCGGGGGGCCGTCGCTCGCCGGCTCCCTTTGCGGAGGGGAGCCCGGCTGGCCAGCGGCGGCGGGTCCGACCATGCCGCCCATCGTACGTGCCGATCGGCCGCCGGCTAAGCCAGGGGGGCTCCCGGCCCCAGCGGACTTACGATGGGGTCCAGCCAAGTCACACCGGGAGGAGGCCATGGCCAAGGCCAACGACCACCACCAGGACATCGTGCTCGACTTCCTGGGACTGCCGCCCGAGATCGAGCCGGGAAACATCTACCCGATCGAGTGGCATGAGGAAACCCCGCAGCTGGCCGACATCTACGAGAAGGCCAAGCGGGACCAGTGGAACCCTTCGCACCTGCCCTGGGACGAGCTCGACCCCAAGGAGTGGAACGAGTCCGAGCGCCTCGCCATGATGTACTGGTTCGGGGTCCTGGCCAACTTCGACGCCTCCGGGCCGGCGGTGTTTGCCAAGGCGATGGTGCGCAGCTACGAGCTCCACGAGGAGGACCCGGTCCGGCGCTGCCTGTTCTCGGTGGTCCGCGACGAGCAGAACCACGAGGAGGTCTGTGGGCGGATGATCCAGCGGCTCTGGCGGGGGGGGCCCACCAGCTTCGAGCCCCGCACCGAACTGGAGCGGCTGGCGGTCCGCAACCTGAAGTGGCTTTACTACAACGGAGCCCGCTACTGGAACGGCTACAGCCAGGCGCTCTACAAGTACCCCCTGGCGATCCTCTTCTCGTCCTTCCTCATGGGTGAGGTCGCCTCCTCAACCCTCTTCCATCACATGTTCCGCCACTCCCACCACCCGGTCTTCCAGCAGGCGTTCCGCAACATCGGCAAGGACGAGGCGCGGCACCAGGCGATCTGCATGCGCATGCTGGAGAACCACTTCCAGACCATCACCCCCGAGGAGAAGCAGCTGGTGACCCGCCAGCTGCGGGCGGGCTTCGTCTTCCTGTCGATGATCCTTTTCGAGCCCCCGGACCAGTTCTGGATCATCCCGCCCGACTTCGCCTCGGTGCACCACCGCCTCGAGGACCTGGCCCGGGATGCCGGCCTGGGGGTGGCCACCCTGGAGCAGAAGACCCAGAACTGGCGCCAGGCCATGCTCAAGATGAAGACCATCGTTGAGAAGCACGGGATCGCCTTCCCCGCCATGCCCGAGGTGGGTATCAGCGGGGAGGAGGTGACGGATTTCTCCGAGGCCGACCTGATCCCCGTCTTCTGAGGTCCCGCCCCGAGGCTAGGCGAGCCGGCGCAGCAGCGCCTCCACGTGGGGTACGGGGGTGGCGGAGTCGACCGCGATCCGGACGGTGTGGCGCAGGAGCTCACCCTCAAGACGAAGCTGCCGGTGCACCATGGACAGGGCCCTGGAGCTGGGGCTAGCGGCCAGGGCCCGGAGGCCCAGCTCTAAGCCGGTACCGTCCCAAGTGCCGGTGTGGATCTCCACGTAGCCGGCCGGGATTGCCAGCACCAGCTCCAGCCGCGCCTCGGGGAGGAGGCGCAAGTACCCCTCCTCGCTATGGCTCAGCTCTCCGGTCTCGGCATCGACGGTGGCCTGGCTCCAGCGCACCAGGGCCCGGCCCGGGACCGGGCGCAGGCTCAGGGTCTCCCGGTAGCAGAAGGGCGTGGCCCTGACCCACTGCCCCTGACCCTCGCCCTGCCACTCGCCCAGCAGGGGGGCGATCCCCGCCGCCAGCTGCTCCGGGGAGGGGGTGGCGGCCACGGCAGCGAACATAGGGCCGCGGGACCCGGTCGTCAACCGGGGCCGCCAGGGCGGAGCGGTAGCCTAGATGCATGCAGGCCCCTGTTCCAGGACGCACCGCGCTACTGCACCTGTTAGCCGCGGGGCTGCCCGAGCCCGGACCCTTCCCACTTCGCTCCCGCCAGCCCGACCCCGGGCTCTTCGGTCCGGGCAGCACCACTTGGAAGGTGATGCGTGAGCCGCTCCTGATCCTGGGCGCCTCCCGGGCGCTGCTGATGCAGGTGGCGCATCCATTGGTGGCCCAGGGGGCGCTGGACCACAGCGACTTCGACACCGATCCGCTCGGCCGCTTTCAGCGCACCGCCGGTTGGGTCACCACCGTGGTCTTCGGCACCGCCGACGAGGCGCGCGAGGCCACCCGCGAGGTCAACCGCATGCACCGCCACGTCGAGGGCAGCCTGCCCACCTCCCACGCCACCTCCCGCTGGGCCGGGGGCACCCCGTACCGGGCCATGGACTCGGAGCTGCTGCTTTGGGTCCATGGCAGCCTGCTCGACGCCATGCTCAAGACGCACCAGGCCCTGATCGGTGGGCTCAGCCGCCGCGACCAGAACCGCTTCGTTCGCGAATGGGAGGCGGTTGCCCAGCTGATGGGCATCGCCGGAGGCTCGCGCTGGAGCGGTGCCGGGGAGATGCAGTCCTGGCTGGAGCGACAGCTGCGCTCCCGCAGGGCCGAGCCCGGACCCGGGTCCCGGGCAGTGGCCCGCGTGATCCTGCAGCCGGAGCTGGGCGGCGGCCGGGGACGGCGCGGCCTGGCCGAGGTGACCTCCTTCATCACCCGAGGGCTACTTCCCGGGCCTACTCGCCGCCAGTTCGGGATCCCCTGGGCTCCAGCCCAGGACCTTGCCTACCGGGCCCTGACCTTGACGCTGCGCCGGAGCCGACCGCTGTTGCCCCGCGAGCTGCGGATCTCGCCCGTGTACGACTTCGCCATGGCCCGCAGCAGCGGCGAGCTCCAGCGCCGGCCGGAGCGGGCCGAGCGCCTGCTGGCCGTCCTGCGCGTCGCCTGAGACGCTCTCACTCCCAGGTCAGGTTCCAGGCGGCGATCGCCGTCAGCCCGTGTTCCCGGGCCAAGACTGAGATTGAGGCCACGGCCACAATCAGGTGGTCGCAGAGCTCGAGCGACGAGCCAAGGTACACGGCCGCCAGAGCTCTGAGCATGTGGCCGTGGGTGACCAGCAGGTAATTTCGCTCCGTCGAGGATCCCAGCTCTGCCAGGGCCTTGCGGGCGCGGGCCTCGACCTGGGCCGGGCTCTCGCCTCCGGGGCAGCCGTGGCGCCAGAGATCCCAGCCGGGCCGAGCACGCTCGATCTCGGCTCTGGAGAGGCCTTCATAGTCCCCGTAGTCGAACTCCGCCAGCAGCGGGGAGACCTCGGCGGCGGGGAATCCGGCCAGTTCAGCGGTCCGCCGAGCCCGCAGCCTCGGGCTGGTAAGGACCCGGTCGAACTCCAAGCCGGCCAAGCGCTGCCCCAGCCTGATGCCCTGGCCTTCCCCCTCGGCTGTGAGGGGCAGATCGGTGCGCCCCGTGTGCCGGTGGGTTCGGGACCATTCGGTCTCGCCATGGCGAATCAGGTAGACGGCCATGGGCACCAAAGTCTACGAACCGTGCGGGGACTTCGACTTGGTCGCAGCTATACTTGGCCGCCTCGGGAAGTAGCTCAGTCCGGTTAGAGTGCACGGTTCGGGACCGTGAGGTCGGCGGTTCAAATCCGCCCTTCCCGACCAGTTCTCCCTGGGTAATGAACGGCGAAGTCAATTCAGCGCCCGTGCGGAAGACTGGCGTCGGTTGACACCCTATCGTGCATGCCCACCCTCGCGGTTCCACAGCATCGTCGCCTGGCGTGGGCTCTGCGAGATTGCCGCTAAGCATGTCGCCAAGGAGCGGCTGATCCACGTAAGCGGGCGTATCCACAGCCGCTCCTGGACCACGGCCGGCGGGAGTCGGCGCGGCGTGACAGCGATCATCGCCGACAACATCCAGTTCCAGCGATTACAGGCTGACTTGATGTTGGGCCCGAACCTACCCCAGCAGGACCACGGACCAGACCGCACCACCATCCGTCGTTCGCCAGAGCTGCGACTGGGTGCCCGCGCCGATCGAGACGAGGGCCGCGCCGACCTCGGCGTCGGTAAAACCCAGGAACATGATCGGATCTCCGCTGGCTGGGGCGGCAGCCAACGTCCACGTTTCGCCAGCGTTGATTGTGCGAAGCAGGCCGGAGGTGCCATTGTTGGCGGCTAGCAGCGCAGTGGTATCGGTAGCCGGAGCGAGTTCGGCTGAGTTGGGCAGCTCGCCGGTCGCAAGGGGGATGAAGCTGGTGCCGGCGTCGACGGATCGCCAAGCACCCGCCGCCATGCCGGTTGGACACACCGCCCAGACTACCGTGGACGAGTCAGGGGCGAGGGTACCGCCAAGGCCCGGGATGCAGGGCCCCGGCACGGTGGCAAAGCTAGCCCCTTCGTTGGTGGAATGGGCCAGCTCGTTCCTCATTCCAGGTGAAGGCATGGCCGACGCCCCCAGCAGCCACACGCTGGAGCCGTGCGCTTCCAAGTCGGTGACCTGACTGCCCGGCCCAAAGGGTATGGGCAAGGTCTGCCAGTCGTTGGATGATGCCAGAGAACGCTCGAAGCGATAGGTGCCACCACCGGTCCCGGGCTGGGATGTGAGGACATACACCTCGTCGTCTGCGCTCGCGAAGGCTGCCACAGTGCCGAATGCAACCCGAAACCAGCTGCTACCGCCATTATGGGTGGCGTAGAAGGTACTGGAGTCGTTGAAAAACGCGAATCCATCAGCCTGGTCGACGAACCGTAGGGTTGGCGACTGCCCGGTCGCGTTGAGTACCGGAAGGGGGGGAGGCGTGACTTGGCTAAATGTGCTGCCCCCGTTGGTTGTCGCCAGGATGCTGAGGCAACGTCCCGTGGTACACGGCTCGGAGCCCAGAAGCCAGTAGTCTCCTTCGCTGACGGCGGTGAAGGAGAAGGGTTGAAAGCCCGGAGGGCCGGTGGCACCAGGCGCCCGGGCCGAAGTAGTGGGTGGCGGGAATGGGGCCGGGCTCAGCGCGGGCGAGTGCTTCGGCGTGTGTGATGGCGGGGATCCGCTGCACGCGGCTAGCAGCAGGCAGACTGCCACAACCGATAACTGAGCCTGAGCCCAGCTTCTACCAGCTGAGCCGTGGGTCGGACCCCTGCCCGGAGAGTTCGGCCCCACCCGGGTACCCCCTGGCCCAGCGAGCATGTGCGGCTTCAACACCTCGATCCTAGAACGCGTGGCGCTAGAGTCCTGTTACGGGTGCGCCGACGGTAGCCGCAGGAGGTGCTGGGCACCGAGCAGGTGCCCACCGGGTTGCGGGGCCACGGTAGCTGGGGTCGCTGACGCTGATGGGGCGTTGACGGCGTATGCGTAGGGGGACAAGGGCGCTGCCGGGATCACGGCTGAGGAACTGGCGGGTGGAGGGTCGTCGTAGCGGCTCTGGAGGTAGGAGAGGCCCCTCTGAGAATCGCGGTACCGGCCCTGGAGGAGCAGCGGGGTGGACCCGGGCGGGAGGATGGGGACCATCAGCTACGATTCCGGTTTTCAGCCACCAGGCAACTCTCAGCCACCCTGGATTGATGAACCGGGACCGGTCAAGCTTGCCCCCCTGGTCCAACTGTAGCCCTCATCCGCGGCGGAGTTCAGCCCACCTTTTCAATTGCACGGTCGGTCTCCTGAGGCGACCCGGCTACGCTTTGTCAGCGTGGTGGGCTAGGACGGGACGGACCGATGAATATTGCTAGGCACGGCTACGGCAAGCTCCTGGTTACCGTGGGACTCGTGGCCACAGTTGCAGTTCTTGGCATTCCACCGGTACTCGCCAGGCAGACCAGCCCTCAGCCGACAGTGATCCCCAGTGGAACCTGGACCGTGCATGCGAGGGTCGCGGGTTATTCAGGCCCTAGCGGCCAGATGGTGGGTCCACTTGCCCGACCCTGGTCCGAGGGACACGTGGGCTCCAGCCAGGTGAGGATCGTCCAGGAGTGCGCCGGGGCCTGCCAGCTGCTGATCAGCCCGCTGAGCTTCTCCATGGTGGACCCATCGAGCGATCTGGCGCTTCCGCTAGGGGGAGTAGGCCCGATGCGCCTAGGCGCCCGCGAGTATCAAACCGGGCAGATCGAATTGGGCTATGAGGCCTGTTCCGGAGATAACGACAGCGCCTCGACGCCCACGCCGCAGCTGACCCTGAAGGTCAGCTCCACCGAGCCGTATGGACCACCTGTCGCCGTGCAACTGAGCGGTTTCGAAAGCTACGCCCTCGGTCAGGTGTGCGATGCCAACAGCGATACTCTGGGGTGGAGGGTCATCCACCTGAGCCTGACCGCGCAGCTCCAAAAGAACTCCGCGCAGACTACGCTGGCCCAAGAGGAGACGAGGGTGGCGGCGCTGATCGGGTCCCTCCAGGCATTCCATCTGCGATTGGGGAGCCTCTGCCGCACCATCACCCTCGCTAGCGCGCACCAATCCGCCGGCCCTTCGGGAGCTGCCAAGACTGTGTCGGAGGTTGGGGCACTCGATGACAACCGCAAGGCATGCGACGGAGTGACAGCCGTGGTCCTCGACCTGGCTGACGACCTCTCAGATACACTTCTGGTCCTGAACACATCCGCCACCGCGACCGACCCATTCAGCAAGGAGCAGATGCTTGAGGGCGATGCAGAAGCGCACGCCGTCCTCCAGAAGTGGGCGGATGACGTCGCCTCGTCGCCCATCCTGTTTGGCACGTCGGAACAAGCCCAAGCGTTGACCACGCTATCTCTCCGCTTGGAAGGCCAGCTCACTCAGGCGGCCTCTGCGCTGGACCAGCTGTTGCGCCCAGAGGCGCATCCCTGACGAGGGAGCAACCGGTCAGAGCGAATCGGCGACGCCGCTTTCCGAGCCAGCCGTCACGGCTACCACGCCGTCGATCTCACTCATCTGTTGCACCAGATGGGGCAGCGAGGCGTAACCGGTCACGATGATCAGCACGTCGACCTCACCGGCCCTCGCCTCCGGCTGATGGGCCCGCGCCGGCGAGCGCGGCTCTTCCGACGCAGGATCCCGCTCCACCGACAGCTCCAGGACTGTGAAACCGCTGCCGGTGCACAGCTCCAGGACACGGCGCAGCGCTCCGCTGGCGTGGTGATAGCGGAGTCGGATCTGGGCTGGCTCGCCGGCCCCGCGCTGCAGCCGGTGAGCGAGCGGACTGTAGCCGTAAATGACCAGGAAGTGGCCGGCGGTGGCGCCAACCGCCAGCAGGGGCAGCCCTGCCCCGGCGGCGGCTCCAACGGCCGCCGTCAACCAGACCACGGCGGCGGTCGTCAGACCGCGCACTATGTCCCGGCGGACAAAGATCAGACCGCCGCCGATGAATCCGATCCCCGTGACGATCTGGGCCGCCACCCGGGACGGATCCAGGACCACCCGCCCCGGAACGAGTACATCGGTAAATCCGTACTTGCTGATGAGGACGAACAGGGCCGCCCCCAGGCCCACCAGGGCGTTGGTGCGCATTCCCGCCGACTTCTGCCGTAGCTCACGCTCCAACCCGATCAGGCTGGCCAGGACCAGTGCTACGCCCAGGTCGCCGAATTCAATCCACCCCTGCCCGCTCCCGGCGACGATCGACATTTCCACGCGGATGCTCCTTACCCAACCCTCGTCCGATCATGCACATGGGTG
Source organism: Candidatus Dormibacteria bacterium (assembly GCA_050734515.1). Lineage (GTDB taxonomy): Bacteria > Chloroflexota > Dormibacteria > Aeolococcales > Bog-877 > Bog-877. Next base: position 31,913 of record JBOHUM010000090.1, on the reverse strand, counting down.
CGAGTCCCCGCGCCGCGATGAAGCGCGATTGCCAAGAGTCGAGCTAGACGTGGCCACGTCCAGGCTCCAGCCAGGCTGGAGCCTCCTGGCCTGGACTCGGCCACGGGCCTTCCCTGGGCAGACCGTTTCCAGATCGATGGCACCACTTGTCGAGCCTGCCTGCGATCATCGGGGGAGCCACCGGCGGCCCTGGCCTGCGTGTACCGCCGCCCCCCTCCCCGGAGCTGTGGGAGCGCCCACCCAGACCCGGTTGATGAATCGACCGACTGTGGTGGCGGCAACGGGTGTCAGATCGATGATCTTCAGCCAGAACCATTGAGCAGCGGAACCAGCAGTCGGCGTCACCCCAACCCCCGCTCTCCAAGCGCGGCGCTGGCCGACGCGGCACCGAGGCGCGCCCGGAGACCTACCCCCCAACTCGCGGCAAGACGGGCCGCGGTTAGCTGACGGCGATGGCGCTTCCCCGTCGGGGCGCGGCGGCTGCCCCGGCGTCGTTTCCCCCGCGGGTGCTGCGCGAGTATTCGCTCTTGGCGGACGGCGAGCGGGGGGTCCTGGTCGGGCCCCTCGGCGAGTTCTCCTGGATGTGCGCCCCGAGGTGGGACTCGCCCGCCGTCTTCTCCAGCCTGATCGGCGGCAGCGGCACCTACGCCGTGACCCCGATGGAGGAAAGGAGCGTTTGGGGGGGCTACTACGAGGAAGGCTCCTTGATCTGGCACAGCCGCTGGCTCTGCGGCCAGAGCATCATCGAGTGCCGAGAGGCGCTGGCCTTTCCGGCCAGGCCCCACACGGCCGTCGTCCTCAGACAGGTGATCGCGATCCAGGGTGAGGCCCGGGTTCGAGTGATCCTCGACGCCAGAGCGCAATTCGGTGTTGCCCCAATGCGCGAGCTCGGGCGGCAGAGAGGAATCTGGCATGGGCGCACCGGGGGACTGCACCTGCGCTGGAGCGGTGGCCAGCGAGCCCGCCGCTCGGGATCGGCCCTTTTGCTAGACATCGAGCTCGACCAGGGACAGCACCACGACCTGGTGTTGGAGGTTTCCGACCGAGCGCTGGTCGAGGCTCCGGTCGAGGCGGACGCCGCGTGGGAGGCGACCAGGAGCACCTGGGAGAAGACCGTGCCGGCCTTCAGTTCGGGACTTGCGGTTCGCGACTCCCGCCACGCCTACGCGGTCCTCCGCGGTCTCACCACCGCCGGCGGGGGGATGGTCGCCGCCGCCACTACCTCTTTGCCGGAGCGGGGCGGCTCGGGGCGCAACTACGACTACCGGTACGCTTGGATCCGCGACCAGTGCTTCGCCGGCCAGGCGACCGCGACGCACGGCCCGCATCCGCTGCTGGACGACGCCGTCAGATTCATCTGCGAGCGGGTGCTGGCGGACGGCCCCAACTTACGCCCCGCCTACCGGGTCGACGGGAGTGCGGTGCCGTCGGAGCGGCGGCTCACTCATCTGACCGGCTACCCCGGCGGCAGCGACCGGATCGGCAACCGGGTCCGGGACCAGTTCCAGTTGGACGCTCTCGGTGAGGTGTTGCTGCTGCTGGCCGCGGCGGCGCGCGGCGATAGTCTCGACGGCACCAGCTGGCGGGCTGCGGAGGTCGCGGCGGCGGCGATCGAGCTGCGGTGGAGACAGCCGGATGCTGGGATCTGGGAGCTGGGCGACGACCGCTGGACCCACTCCAGGCTGACGTGCGTCGCCGGTCTGCGGGCACTCGCGGAGCAGGCGCCGGCGCCGCAGGCGGCCAAGTGGATCGGGCTGGCGGACGCCATTCTCGCCGACGCCGGGTCGGACTGCGTTCATCCGAGCGGTCGCTGGCAGAGATCCCCCCGAGACGGGCGCGTGGATGCGGCGCTCCTCTTTCCGTATGTGCGCGGTGGGCTGGCGAACGATGACCCTCGCAGCCTGCTCGCCCTGGAGGCGGTAGAGGCGGAGCTGGTGCGTGACGGGTACGTGTACCGTTTCCGGCAGGACGAGCGGCCGCTGGAGACAGCGGAGGGTGCATTCTTGCTCTGCGGCTTCCTGATGGCACTGGCGGTCCGGCGCCGCGGCGACGACCGGGAGTCGATCGCCTGGTTCGAGCGCACCCGGGCCTCGTGCGGGCCGCCGGGCCTTCTGACCGAGGAGTTCGACGTGCGCCAGCGCCAGCTGCGGGGCAACCTGCCTCAGGCCTTTGTCCACGCGCTCCTCCTCGACGCCGCCGGCCAGCTGGCCCACCCCCCGGGCTGAGCCGCCGGAAGGCGCATGTCGCTGCCAGGGCGCGGGCAGCTTCGGTCCAGCCACCGGGCGGGATCCCTCGCTCTCTGGGCCGGTGGCTCCCGGCCCAGCCGCGTAGGTTTGATCTGGTCGTGAAGCGCCGGATCTCCGGCACGGGCGCCGGCAAGCGAGCTCGTCGGTGAGCTCCCCCGCTCTGGAGCGGCTCCGGCGCATCTGCCTAGCACGGCCGGGGGCTGTCGAGGACCGTCAGGGGGTCGGCAACCCCTCCTTCAAGGTAGGCGGCAAGATCTTCGCCCTCCACACGCTCGACCATCACGGTGATGGCCGGGAAGCCGTCTGGTGCAAGGCGCCCGTGGGCGCCCAGGCGGCCCTCACCGGCAGCGACCCCGACCACTACTTCGTGCCCCCCTACGTGGGGCGCTACGGCTGGGTCGGGGTGTGGCTCGACGGGCAGGTGGACTGGGTCGAGGTCCAGGGACTGGTCGAGGACAGTTTCAACATGACCGCGCCGCGGCGGTCGCACCCCGGCGTCGGCACCAAGGGCTAGGCCGCATCACCACAAGCGACGCAGCCGCGAAGATGACGACCATGGATGGCACCCCGGCGGAGGGCACCGAGCTCTTCCCGAGCGCGGAGCCACCAGCGCCGCCGAGCCCCGCGCCGGCAGATGCGGAGCCATTGGCCACCCGGCTCCGGCCGCGCGAGTGGGAGCAGGTGCTGGGGCAGCAGAGTTTGGTGGGACCCGACGGCTCCCTGGCCCAGCGGCTCCGCGCCGGGGGACTGCGCTCGATGGTCCTGGTGGGTCCCCCGGGCTCGGGGAAGACCACCATCGCCCGCCTGGCGGCGCGCTCGGAGTCGGCCCACCTGATCTCGCTCTCGGCGGTGAGCGCCGGGGTGGGGGAGATCCGCCAGGCGGTGGCCGAGGCTCGCCAGCGCCAGCGCCTGGGGCAGGCCACGGTGCTGTTCCTCGACGAGATCCACCACTTCAGCCGAACCCAGCAGGATGCGCTGCTGCCCCACGTGGAGAGCGGGCTGCTGACCCTGATCGGAGCCACCACCGAGAACCCCAGCTTCCAGCTCACCGGGGCCCTGCTCTCCCGGGTGCAGGTGCACCAGCTGGAGCCGCTGGCCATCGACGATCTGGAGGCCTTGCTGAACCGGGCCCTGGGGGACCAGGAGCAGGGCTTGGGCCGGCGGCGGCTGCGCCTGGCCCCCCCCGCCCGGCGCGTGCTGGTGGCCAGGTCTGGCGGCGACGCCCGGGTGATGCTCAACGCCCTAGAGCAGGCGGCGGCCGGGCTGGAGCCGGGCGCCGAGATCACCGAGGCCGCGGCGCTGCGGGCCCTGACCAGCCCGGTGCTGCGCCATGACCGCGCCGGCGACCTCCACTATCAGCTGCTCTCCGCCTTCATCAAGTCCCTGCGCGGCAGCGACGCCGACGCCGCCGTCTACTGGCTGGCCCGGCTGCTGGAGGCGGGCGAGGATCCCCAGGTCCCGGCCCGACGGATGGTGATCCTGGCGGCGGAGGACATCGGCCTGGCCGAGCCCGCCGCCCTAGAGCTGGCAGTCGCCGCCCACCAGGCGGTGCGGGCGGTGGGCATGCCCGAGGGGCGCCTCCCCCTGACCGAGGCTGCCATCTTCCTGGCCCTGGCCCCCAAGAGCAACAGCGTGCTGCGCGCCTACCAGGGGGCGGAGGCGGATGTCCGGGAGCGGCTCCACCTGCCGGTGCCGCTCCACCTCCGCAACGCCGTCACCCGCCGTGATCGCGAACTCGGCTTCGGTCGGGACTACCAGTACGCCCATGATGATCCCGAGGGGCTGGTCGGGCACGGCCATCTGCCCTCGGAGCTGGGCGGCCGGCGCTACTACCAACCCAGCGAGCACGGCCGCGAGCCGGAGCTGGGCGCCCGGCTGCAACGAGCCACCCGGCGCCGCGCCGACGAGGAGGGGTCGGGCTAGGTGGGCTCCTCGGCGGCGGCCTCGGCGGTCCCCGCCGGCGTTTCCTCGGCCTCCGCCCCCTCCTCGGCCGCCTCCGCCGCCGGGGCCTCCTCCTCTTCCTGCACCCTGGGCGCGGCGATCTTGGCGATCACCTCCTCGGGGTCTGGGGGAGTGGCGAACTCCACCCCCTCAGGCAGGACGATCTCGGAGATCCTGACCGCGTCATCGATCTCGGCCAGACCGGAGATGTCGACCGAGAGCTCCCCGGGGATGGCGTCGGGGAGGCAGACCACGTCGATGGTGTGGACCAGGTGGAGCAGCTCGCCGGCGTTGAACTTGGTGGCCGCCGTCTCACCGGTGAGCACCACCGGCACCTGCACCGTCAGCTTCTCCTTGAGGTTGACCTGGAAGAAGTCGACATGGGCTGCGGCCGAGGTGCGGGGGTTGACCTGCAGCTCCTTGATCAGCACCGGCCTGGTGCCCCGCTCCCCCGCCACCTGGAGCTGGAGCAGGTGGCTGCGCCCAGCCCGGTGGTAGATCCGGCCGAACTCCCTCTGGGGCAGCTCCACGGTGAGGGGGGCGACTTCGTGGCCGTAGACCACCCCCGGGACCAGGCCCTGGCGGCGCAGGCTGCCCACGTGCCGGCCCACGACTGAGCGCGGCGCCACCTCAAGCGTGAAATCCATCGGCCTCCACCACTGCGCCCCACCTCGGCGCCGAACTCGCGAGAGCTCGGTTCAAAGCCAGCGGATGGTAGCAGATGGCCCAGCGCCGACCCGGACCGCGGGGGGCGGCGTTTCAGCCGACGCCGGCGCCCACCGCGGCCAGCCCGAAGCGCTGCCCGACGTACTCCACGATCTCGTGGATGCTGGCGCCGGGGGTGAACACCCGGTCCACTCCCAGCCGCTTGAGCTCGGCAGCGTCCTCGGGGGGGACGATCCCGCCGCCGAAAACGACGATGTCGCCGGCGTCCCGCTCCCGGAGTAGGCGCAGCACCTCGGGGAACAGGGTCATGTGCGCCCCCGAGAGCAGGGAGATGCCGATCCCGTCCACGTCCTCCTGGATCGCCGCCTCCACCACCTGGGCGGGGGTCTGGTGGAGACCGGTGTAGATCACCTCCACCCCGGCGTCACGCAGGGCTCGCGAGATCACCTTGATCCCGCGGTCGTGACCGTCCAGGCCGACCTTGGCGGTCAGGATCCGGACCGAGCGCCGGCTCATCTCCTCCAGTCTAGGCCCAGGACCGTGCACTTAGTGCCCGAAGTGAGCAAACGTCAGGCAGGAGCCGGGTGGCTGGGGCCAGGCGCAGCGGAAGCGAACGATTCCGCGGGAGCGTTCAGCGCCCCGAGGTGGTCCAGTTCAGATCGCGGCCACACAGAAGGCAACCATCACCTTGTGGACCCACCCTGCCGCAAGCTCATCGCGGCGGGCTCGGACTCGCCGTCCCCTCGGTCTGGCTCAACCGGGTCTCCTGCGCCTGGGCGCAAGACCCCGACGGGCACCCCATCCAGCCTGTCCAGACGCTTGCCGACCAAGGGTGGCAGCGCGCGGTGGCGGTCTCGCCGCGATACGGTGAGCCTGATGATCGACGGGAGCGGTCTCACGCGGTGACGATCGAACCGGCCGGACCAGAACGCTGGGGCGACGTTGTCGAGGTCTTTGCTGGCGCCTCGGGCAGGCCGAGTTCGTGCTGGTGCCAGCGGTTCCTCGCCCGCAGCCAGCTAGCCAAGCGCGCGGCTCTCCAGCGCGAGATCGAGACCGCCGAACTGGCGCCGGCTCTCTTGGCCTGCGTGGACGGCAGCCCGGCGGGCTGGACCCGGGTAATGCCACGCCGGGCGCTTCCCGGCGTGAGTAACAACCGGGCCCTGCGACGTGTACTGGCCGACGATCCTGATGCCTGGTGGGTGACCTGCTTCGCCATCCGTCGGCAATACCGGGCGTGCGGCGTTGGCACCACATTGTTGAAGGCGGCTGTGTCACACGCGGGAGCGCACGGTGCATCCTGCGTCGAGGGGCATCCGGTCGATGCGTCGGCCCGGCGCGCCGCTCGCATGTCCCCATCCGCGCTCTTCACCGGAACGATGTCGATGTTCCAAGCCGCGGGATTCCGGGAGGTGGCGCGGACATTTCCCAGCCGCCCGCTGATGCACATCGACCTAGCCCAGCCCCCCACCTAGTGAGTCGCATTGCGATGTGCCCCGGCGGCATCGCCACCCGGCAGCGCAGTCGCTGTCCAAGCCGTACAAGTAGGGCAATCTGAGGTGGTGTGAGCGGGGACGCCGGGAGGCGGATCGGCCGTCGGGGCACGAGGGTGGCCGCCTCGAATGGCCAGGTTCGTAGGGACTCTCGTAAGCGGTATCGAGTCAGGGCCGCCCTGGGCGGTCCAGGCCCCAAGATTGGCCCGATGAAGGTGCCACAGCTGACCCAGGCCGAGGTCCGGGACCGGGCCCGGGGACTGCTGCTCGGCCTGGCCGGCGCCGAGGCGGCGGCGGGCGCCAGCAACCTGGCCCGGATGGCGCTGGCCCTGGCCGAGGTGGCGCTCGCGGACGGGGAGTTGGCGCCGGCGCGGCTGCTGGACAGCTGGGCCGCGATCCAGGACCAGCTGGCCCTGCCCCCGGGCTCGGCCACCGCCGCGGCCCTCCGTCTCTACCGAGATGGCTTCCCCGCGGAGGACTTGAGCCAGGCGGTGGCCCGGATCCTGCCCCCGGGCAGCGGCGAGGGCCCGCTGGCCCGGGCGCTGCCCCTGGCACTGCCCTGGCGGGACCAGCCGGGGCGGCTCAAGGTTCTGGCCGGGCGCAGCGCCAGCTGCACCCACGCCGACGCCTACTCCCGGCTGGGCACGGTGGCCGCCTGCCTGCTGGCCCGGGACCTGCTCAGCCGGGAGCTGGAGGACAGTCTGGCCCGGGTGGGACAGGCCCTTCGGGAGGAGTCCCCGCCGGGCCTCAGCGCCTGTCTGCGCCAGCCCCGAGCGGGGGACCCGCCAGAGGCACCCCCGGGTGCCGCCTCGGCCCTGGCCTGGTCGGTGTACGCGCTCTCCACCGAGTCCAGCCTGCCGGAGCTGGTGCGCAGCCTCCGGGACCGGGGCGCCGCCACCCTGGCCTTGGCCGGGGGGCTGGCCGGCGCCGCCTGGGGCGGGGGCAGCATCCCCGAGGCGATGCTGGCGGCCCTGGACCCGAGCTTGCGGGCGGCCCTGGAGGCGACCGCGCTCCGCTTGGCAGAGGCCATGCCGGAACCGGCCGCCCCGGCCGCCAACGCCCCCGACGACGGCCGCGGGCTGGTCTGAGGCGACGGCGGTGGCCCCCTCCGAGCTGGTCGTGGACGGGACCAACGTCGCCTGGGCCTGGCCGCGCGCCCGCCCCCTCCTCCTCCGCCGCGACCACGCCGGGGCCCAGGGCCTGCTGGTGGAGGCGGCCTGGCGCTCACGGCTGCGCAGCGATCACGCCGCCATCACCTTTGTCTTCGACGGCCCCGCACCCTCCCAGGGCCCGGGGGGAGCGCCGGGGCTGCGGGTGCTCTATCCCGAGCCGGGAACCTCGGCCGACCAGCGCATCCTCGAGGTGGTGGCCCAGCTGCGCCACTCCGGGGCCGGGGTGCTGGTGGCCAGCAGCGACCGTGGGCTGCGGGAGCTGGTGCGGGGCCTGGGCGGCAACACCGTTGGCGCCCAGGCGCTGCTTCTGGCGCTCGACCCGCGCCAGTCTGGGTCGCGGGATCGGGACCATGCCGCCCCGGCGCCGCCCGGCAAGCCCCTCCCCTCGCGGCGCGACACCGAGGAGTGGCTGCGCCAGTTCCAGGGGCGCCGGACCCACAAGCCGCCGCCTCAGAAGACCGGCGACTCCCGGTAGGAGCCGAAGACCTCCTCCAGGGCGGCCACGATCTCGCCCTCGGTGCAGTAGGCGCTCACCGCGGCGATCAGGGGGGGCATCAGGTTCTCGCCGCCGCCCGCCGCCTGGCCCAGCTCCTGGAGGCGATTGGCCACCGCCTCGCCGTCGCGGCGCGAGCGCAGCGAGCGCAGCCGCTGCACCTGCTGCCGCTCCACCTCGGGGTCGATCTGGAGCAGCGGCGGCGCCTCGTCCACCGAGCTGGTGAAGGCGTTGACCCCGACCACGATCCGCTCGCCGCTGTCCAGCTGCTGCTGGTAGCGGAAGGCGGCGTCGGCGATCTCGCGCTGGAAGAAACCGGCCTCGATGCACTCCAGCACCCCTCCCCGGGCCTCGATCTCGGCGAAGTAGGCCTCGGCGGCCGCCTCCATTCGGTTGGTCAGGTCCTCGACGAAGTAGGAGCCGCCCAGGGGGTCGATGGTGGTCGTGACCCCGGTCTCGTAGGCGATCACCTGCTGGGTGCGCAGGGCGATCTGGGCCGCCTTCTGGGAGGGCAGCGCCAGCACCTCGTCCATGGCGTTGGTGTGCAGCGACTGGGTGCCGCCCAGGACCGCCGCCAGCGCCTCCAGGGCGGTGCGGGCGATGTTGTTCTCCACCTGCTGGGCGGTCAGCGAGCAGCCGGCGGTCTGGGTGTGGAAGCGCAGCCGCCAGGAGCGGGGATCCTGGGCGCCGAAACGGTCGCGGAGGTGGCGCGCCCAGATCCGCCGCGCCGCCCGGTACTTGGCCACCTCCTCGAAGAAGTCGAGGTGGCTGTTGAAGAAGAAGCTGAGCCGGGGGGCGAAGCGGTCCACCTCCAGGCCCGAGGCGATCCCCGCCTCCACGTAGGCGAAGCCGTCGGCCAGGGTGAAGGCCAGCTCCTGGACCGCGGTCGAGCCCGCCTCGCGGATGTGGTACCCGGAGATCGAGATGGGGTGCCAGCGGGGCAGCCGCTGGGCGCAGAAGCCGACCACGTCGGTGACCAGGCGCAGGCTGGGCCGGGGGGGAAAGATGTACTCCTTCTGGGCGATGTACTCCTTGAGGATGTCGTTCTGGAGGGTGCCGCCCAGCTGCTCCAGGGGGATCCCCCGGGCCTGGGCCACCGCCACATACATCGCCAGCAGGATCGCCGCTGGGGAGTTGATGGTCATGGAGGTGGTGACCGCGGCCAGGTCGATGCCCTCGAAGAGCCGGTCCATGTCCTCCAGGGAGTCGATCGCCACCCCGCAGCGCCCCACCTCCCCCAGGCCCCGGGGGTCGTCGGAGTCGCGGCCCATCAGGGTGGGCATGTCGAAGGCCACCGAGAGCCCGGTCTGGCCCTGGGCTAGCAGGAAGCGGTAGCGCTGGTTGGTCTCGGCGGCGCTGCCGAACCCGGCGAACTGGCGCATGGTGAAGAGCTTGTCGCGGTACATCGAGGGATAGACGCCCCGGGTGAAGGGGAATTCCCCCGGGTAACCGATGGCCCTGGCGAAGTCCTGCTCGGCTCGCGCCTGGGGGCCGTAGAGCGGGTCCACCGCCAGCCCGGAGAGGGTCTCCGCCGGGGGCAGGAAGCCACCCTCGCCATCCCGCCCGGCGCGGGCCTCGCGGTAGCGTTGGGCCCAGCGCTCCAGGGCCGCCTCGTCTTCGGCCGGGGCGCGGGCCGGCTTCTGATCCAGCATCGCCTCTACCTCCGGGACCGGGCCGCGGGATCGCGACCGGGCGCTTTCATCTTGCTCCCCTGGCGGCCCAGCCGCCCCAGGATCACCTCGGCCGCCCGCTCGGGGTCGGCCTGGCGGGGATCACCCGGGAGGAGGTCGGCGGTGGCGGCCAGCTCCCGGCGGGCGAACTCGGCGGCCCGGGCCCCCACCAGCTCCACCACCTGGTCCCGGACCCGGTGCCGGGCCCGCTCCCGGTCCTGACCGCTGCCGGCCAGGTAGTGCCGGTGGGCCGCCAGCGCCTCCGCCAGCGCCTGGGCGCCCGCCGCCCCGCGGACGGCCACCGTCTCCAGCACTGGCACCCGCCAGCCCTCGGCCTGGCGGGGCCGCCGGACCAGGTCGCGCAGCTCCCGCAGCACCCGCTCCGCCCCGGGGAGGTCGGCCTTGTTGACGGCGAACAGGTCGGCAACCTCGGTGATCCCCGCCTTGATCACCTGCACCCCGTCCCCGGCCGCCGGGGTGATCACCACCACCACCGAGTCGGCGATCTCGCAGACCTCGAGCTCGGACTGGCCCACGCCCACCGTCTCCACCACCACCATCTCCCAGCCCAGGGCGTCGAGGAGCCGGACCGCGCCCCGGGTGGCCAGGGCGACCCCGCCCAGGTGGCCGCGGGCCCCCATGCTGCGGATGAAGACCCCGGAGTCCAGGGCGTGGCGCTGCATCCGCACCCGGTCGCCGAGGATGGCGCCGCCGCTGAAGGGGCTGTTGGGGTCGACCGCCAGCACCGCCACCCGCCGGCCCGCTTCCCGCCAGAGCTGGGTGAGCGCGTCCACCAAGGTGCTCTTGCCGCTGCCCGGAGGCCCGGTCACCCCCACCACCTGGGCTGCGGGCGCCCCCGGGGGCCGCTCCCCCCACAGCTCCTGGATCAACGGCCCCGCCCCGGGCCGCGACTCCTCTATGGCCGAGATCGCCCGGGCCAGGGCCCGGGTGTCGCCGGCTAGCAGCGCCCGCTTGTCCACGCCCGACCATGCTAAGGAGCAGGGCCGCTGGCCCAGGTCCCGGGCCACCGGGAGGCCTGGCCTGGGACCGGACTAGATGATCTCCATGCGCAGGCGCTCGACCGTCACCAGGCGCATGGTGCTGTAGGCGGCGGCCATCGCCCCCAGGGTCAGCAGCACCAGCAGGCCGGCGAAGAGCGCCAGCGCCGGCACCACCGGCAGGCCCAGCTGCAGCGGCGGTCCCCCGGCCAGGCTGACGAACTCGGGCACCGAGGGCAGCGCCGCCACCGCCGCCCCCAGCCCCGCCGCCATCCCCAGGACCGCCCCCGGGATCAGGATCAGCAGCTGCTCCCCCACCAGGGCCCGGTAGAGCGATCGGCGGGAGATCCCGGCCACGGTCAGCATCGAGGTCTCGTAGGCGCGCTGCCGAGAGCTCAGGGTCAGGGCCAGGACCGAACTGCCCACCGCCAGCACCGCCGCAGCGGCGGCGGCGAAGAGGAAGAACAGGTTGGCCAGGGCGGGACCGCTCTGCTGGTAGCGGGCCAGCAGCCGGGCGGGGGTGGAGCGGTCGCGAATGTAGAGGCCCTGGCGGCGGAGCGCGCTGACCATTCCGCGGGGCGCGTCCGGGGCCAGCCAGACGTAGTCCTGGGCCCCCACCGGATAGGAGGTCTCCGAATCGATCGCCACCGGCAGGTCGATGAGCACGCCGTACTGGCCCACGCCCGGGAGCGCCAGCGTCTCCACCTTGGTGTTGAGGTAGATCGGGGTGCCGTCGAAGTCGATGTCGCTGCCCACCCCGGGATTGCTCGGCTGGCTGGCGTAGGTGCTGACCCCGGGCAGGGTCGAGGGCAGGGGCGCCGGGATCACCGCCGGCGGCAGCAGCTCGGTGGGGAGCTCGTTGAAGGTGAAGAGCACGCCCTTGCCCACCTTGGCCATGCTGGCGTCCGGACTGGCTAGCCAGTACCGGGTCTCGCCGAGTGGGACTGCGGGCGAGCGCAGGTGGCCCGGGCGGCCGGCCTGGACCTGGAGGAACTGGATCGAGAAGGTGGTCGAGAGCAGGCCGGTGTTGTTCGGGGCCCAGTAGGGCTGGACCGAGGTAACCCGGCAGCCGCCGACGCAGCTGGCGGGCAGGCTGGCCTGATAGGTGTGGACACCGGTGCGCAGGTAGCCGAAGTCGGCCACGGAGATGAACCCGCCGTTGTCGATAAGGTTGAACTGGAGGTCCGGGGGTCCTGCGGGCAGGCCGAAGTAGTTGAGTCGCACCCGGACCTCGGTGCCGGTCAGGACCAGCTGGGGCGGGATCCGGCCCCGCAGCCAGCGGACCACCCGGGCCAGGCTGGTGTGGCTGATGTCGGCGGGCCAATAGGCCACCCGGGCCAGGCGGGCGGCGTCGAAGGCAATCAGGTGCTGGCCAAAGGATTTGGTCGCCACCACCGCCATCGCGTAGCGCCCGCTGGGGTCGGCGCGCCGGACCGCGTCCATCAGGCTCACCGAGGGCGGCACCCGGACGTTTAGCACCTGGGCGGCGCCGGTCTCGAAGTCGGCCCGCTCCACCCGGTTGGCGTTGGCGACCGACCAGGCCTCGCCCGCGAAGCAGGCCAGGGCGGTCGCCACCACCACCACCACCATCTGCCGCGAGAGGGTGGGCCGGCGCAGCACCTGGCGCACCGCCAGGCTGGTGGCCAGGTGGTGCGAGCCTTCGGTCCAGCCCAGCCCCCAGCGGCAGAGCCGCGGCAGCAGCCGAAGTCCCACCACCGCCACCGCCACTGCCACCAGGCCCGGAGTCAGCAGTGCCAGGGGGTTGGGCTGGCCACCGCTGAGCACCCCGGAGTGGACCAGCTCCACCAGGCCTCCCACTGCCAGCGCCACCGCCCCGCCATCGAGCAGGGCCCGCCCCAGCACAGAGGGCCGGACGTTGGTGCCCTGGACCTCCTCCAGCAGCCGCCGGTTGAGGATCCGCCTGGACCCGACCGACGTGGCGATGAGGCCCCCGGCGAAGGCCGCCAGCGCCGCCAGGAACACCGGCAGGGTGAAGAGCAACGGCGAGCCCCCCAGCAGGGCACCGGAGCCCAGGGCGACAACCCCCCAGGCGAGCAGGAAGCCGAGCGGCAGGGCGATCAGGACCAGCGCCATCGGCTCGGCCAGGCCCGCGCTCACCACCGCCGAGCGGGGGAAGCCGTGCAGCTTGGTGAGCGCCACCTCCTTTAGCCTGGTCTCCTCCGTGCGCACCACCAAGCCGTAGAGGACCACCAGGGTGAGCAGCACCAGCTGGAGGTCGACCACCACCACGATCGCCGCCATCACGTTGGCCTCGTGCTGGTAGTTGCCGATGGTGTCGAAGAGATCACTGGACAGGACCAGCCCCAGCCGCCGGGTGGCCATCGACTCGTAGGCGCCCACCGTCTTGCTGATCCTGGCCAGCTGGGCTACCTTGGCCCGGGGCACCCGGAGCGGGAACTGGGCCATGGAGATGGAGTACTGGCCCGCGACTGCGCCCGGGCTGGTCCACATGGCGTCCAGCTGAGGCGGCGCGGCGGACGGGGAGAAGCCGAAGAAGTTGTCACCCAGCCAGTACGGGCTGGCGGGGAGGCCCTCGGCGACGATGCCGACCACCTGCAGCGACTGTCCCGAGGGCTCGAGGGGCACGATGGTTTTGCCGGGCGCGTGGCGGTTGCGGCCCACGGCGTGGCTCTTGGGAACCTCGGGCACCAGCCGCCCGCCCAGCTTGAGATGGAGGAACTGGACGTCCTCCTGGGTCAGCACCACCTCCCGGGAGCCATGGGCGCAGTGCCCGGCCAGGAAGTGGAGGTGGGCGCAGACCCCGGGCCGGTAGATCAGGTCCGCCAGCGCCTGGTCGACCCCCACCCGGATACCGACGTCCTCGGTGAACATGCCTCGGCTGAAGTAGCGGCCCATCGGCGACGCCCTCTCCAGCGCCAGGGCCCGAGCCGCCAGGCCCGCGGCTTGGCGCGACTCTACCGTGGCCAAGGCGGTGACCGCGGTCTGGCTAGCGCCTGCCCCCACCAGGGTGCCGTGGAGCACGGTGCCGTCGGCGGTCGCCAAGTAGAGAGGTCCGGCGGTGGCGGCGAAGACGGCGACCGTGGCCACCACCAGCAGCAGCGCCGAGGTGCCCAGGCGCCAGCGCATCCCCCGCCACAGAAGCGCGAGCCGCTGCATCGTCGACCTCCGATTGGCAGCAGTGCCGCGAGATAGCCTAGCGCGCTGGCACCGGCCTTAGCGCCTCGATCTGGGGGCGGAGGACCTTAACTGGGCAAAGTCGGAGGACCCGGCCCTCCGGTCAAGCCCGCGCAGCCCCGATTTACTTCAGCTGGCCCAGCAGCGGTGCGGGCGGCTCGGACCGGCGCCCGCCCCGGCGGCCACGCCCGCCCTCCCCCAGCGGCACCGGTTCCGGCTCCCCGGTGTCCTGCACCCGGGTGAGCACTCCATCGGGTAGGACCTCGCCGCAGACGGGGCAGTTGGTCGACATCGTTGGCCTCCTCCTCACCCGACCCAAGGCGTGCCTCAGGGCGTCACCTTCCAACAACGCGCTCCCGGGCCTAAGGGTACGCCGCGGCGCCGAGCCGCGCTGGGAACATTCAAGCGGACTCCGCTGAGGGCGGCCTGAGGCGAAGCTGAGAACCAGGTGGGATTCACTCCGGCGGGACCGTGCCAGGCTCAGGACAACCGGCTAGGCCCGGGCAGCCTCAGAACCGTCGGGCCCGCCGACCCTGGCGCACCCTGGCCAAGCGACGCGATTCCCTCCAGGCCCGGAGTGCGCCTCGAGCCAGGTCCCTGGTCACCGGTCCCTGGCCCAGTGTCGCCTGCGCCAGGACGGCCAGCTCCTCACCGTAGCGCGCCCGAAAGCGCGGCGGATAGAGCGCCAGGGCCAGGCGGCAGCCCAGCGGCAGCTTGGGCCTCAAGCCCGGTCGTCACCGGTCCGCGACCCGGCGCGAAAGGGCCCCCGGTCCTGGAGGTGCCCCGCCAGCCGCAGGAAGCGCGCCATCGCCTCCACCTGGCTCTCCAGGGTCTCCCGTCCCTTGCCGGTCAGCTGGTAGGGCCGCCGGCGCCCGTCCGGGGGCATAGCCTCGACCAGACCGTATGCCTCCAGACGCGCGAGGGCGCCGTAGAGGGTCCCCGGGCCCAGACTGATGCCCGCCTGCTTGCGCACCTCCTGGACGATGGCGTAGCCGTGACGCGGCCGGTCGACCAGGCTGGACAGCACCAGCAATCCGGGATCTCTCCAACTGGGGCGACCGGGCTGCTTCACGTGAGACCTCAGGAACCTTCGAGATGGAACTACGCTCTGCGATGTAACGCGGTAGAGTGTATCAGCCTATAGTCTAACCGGCCCTGACCCATCAGGAGAGCAGGTGCTTGGCGATCACGATCCTCTGAATCTGGTTGGTCCCCTCGTAGATCTGGGTGATCTTGGCGTCGCGCATCATCCGCTCCACCGGGAACTCGTTGATGAAGCCGTAGCCGCCCAAGACCTGGACGGCGTCGGTCGTCACCCGCATCGCCGTGTCGGAGGCGACCAGCTTGGCCATCGCCGCCAGCTCGCTCATGCGGCCATCGCCGGCGTCGATGGCCCGGCAGGCCTCATGGGTGAGGCAGCGGGCCGCCTCCACCTGGGCCGCCATGTCGGCCAGCATGAACTGGATGCCCTGGAACTCCCCGATCAGGCGCCCGAACTGCCGTCGCTGGTTGGCGTAGGCGACAGCCTGCTCCAGGGCCCCGGCGCCGATGCCCAGGGCCTGGGCGGCGATCTGAGGTCGGGATCGGTCCAGCACCTCCATGGCGATCCGGAAGCCGTCCCCCTCCTCCCCCAGCCGCCGCTCCAGCGGTACCCGGCAGCCGTCGAAGACCAGCTCGGCGGTGTTGCTGCCGCGGATCCCCAGCTTGCCGTGGATCTGGTTGCGGGTTAGGCCCGGACTCTCGCCGTCGACCAAGAAGGCCGAGATCCCGCGTCCGCCCGCCTCCGGGTCGGTGACTGCGAAGACCACGATCAGATCGGCAACCCCGCCGTTGGTGATCCAGGTCTTGGTCCCGTCGAGGACGTAGTCGCCGCCCTGGCGCCGGGCCCTGGTCCGCATCGAGGCTGGATCGCTGCCGGCGTCGGGCTCGCTCAGGGCATAGGCGGCGATCTTGGCGCCGCTCGCCAGTTGGGGCAGGAACTCCCGCTTCTGCTCCGCACTCCCCCCCAGGAGGAGCGGGTAGCCCCCCAGCGCCTGGACCGCCAGCAGCAGGGCGCTGGTGGCGCAGACCTTGGCCACCTCCTCCACCGCCAGCGCCAGGGTCAGCGCCGAACCGGAGAGGCCGTCGTATTCGGCAGGGAAGGCGATCGCGAAGACGTCGTGCTGGCGGAAGAGCTCGACCATGTCCCAGGGGAACTCGCCGCTCCGGTCGATCTCCGCGGCTCGCGGGGCTACCTTGGACCGTGCCAACTCCCGAACCGAGGCCTGGAGGGTGGCTCGCTCTTCCGACACTTCGACGGCCATCCGCACCTCCCGATCGCGACCCGTCACCGACCCTACCGCAACCCGGATTGTAGATCGACGGCCAGGCGGCCGAGCGTTGCGACCTCGGGGAGGCTCCGAAGCCGAGGTGGCGAGCGCCGTCGGCCGCTGCACCCCATCGAGCCGCACACACTACCGATTCGCCGCCCGCCACCACCGCGTCGGCGACTCCAGACGCCAGGACACGGGGGTACAAAACAACAGATTGCTAGCGAATACCAGCGATAATTGCAGGAGGGAGGGCTAGCGACGGCCAAGCCATGTCAGGGGATGCTTACGGGCGCGGCCGATCCCATCCAGACCGAGCTACCTCGCGGCCGGTGCACTCTACCCGGTGGGGAGTGCCGCGCACCGACCGCCGCTCCATTGTCTTAACGTGCATCAGCCTGGTAAAACGGCAACCTGTCTGACGTTTCTAGTACTGCGTTCGCGAAATAGCTTGACAATCTAGTGGGGCCGCCTTCTACTGCGCCTGTGGCACGGCGTAGCGCTGCAGCCACCGTCCGTTTGGTGCAGCCGACAAGCTCTAGCACCGGGGATTCACCAGCGCCGTCCTCGTCGAGGTTCTCTAGCGTCGCCAGGCGTTGGCGGCGCTAGAAAGCACAGGGTGCTCGGCTCGGGCGCCCGCTTCAGGTACCAGCACCACCGCGCACGTCGGCCACCGCCGGTATGCCAGTTCCGTGTGCGCGGTGTCGCACCAGGGGTGCGTTTTTCCCGTGGCTGTGAACATCATCTTTCCGAGGTGACCGCCCTCTTCACCAGCTTGGCGATCTTCGCCTCGTCGGCGGTGGTCACCGTCTTGAGCGCGTAGTTAGTCGGCCACATCTCACCGTCGTCGAGGTTAGCCTTATCGGTGAACCCGAGGGTGGCGTAGCGCGCCTTGAATTTGTCGGCGCTTTGGAAGAAACAGACGATGTTGCCGTCCTTGGCGTATGCGGGCATCCCGTACCAAGTCTTAGGTGCAAGCTGGGGCGCAGTCGCAACAATGAGCGTGTGGATCCGGTCGGCCATCTTGCGATCGGACGGCGGCATCTCGGCGATCTTGGCCAGGCACTCAGCTTCGGCCTCGGCCCTGCTTCCACTCGCCTTTCGTTCCTTGATGAGTTCCTTCATGGCCGCCTTCTCTTCGGCGCTGAATACCTTGGAGGCGGTGCTGCGGGCGGGCTTTTTTGTGGCGGGCATTGGCACTTCTCCTTCAAAAGTCCTGATCGTGGCGCAACCATCCTACAACGTCGACATCACACAGCAGGAATATATGGCCATAGCCGTGAAGGATGAGGCGCGAGTGGTCTTCTAGTCAGGGGGCGGGAAACGTATGTTGACCGCGCGACTGCCAAGCTGAATCAGATTCTCGAGCAGCATCGTTCGCACTCGTAGCATCACGCGGGCCGCAGCCTATGTTTCTCGACCCGGGTTACTTACCTACGGTACCTGGGTCGAAATCTGCACGGATTGTAGGCGTTGTTGGTGGTGCGGTGGCTGGTCGATTGAAGGCGGGTTAAGCCACCTCCACCAACGTCGCCTCGCCCTGGGCGGTGCCGGAGCAGATGGTCGCTGCCCCCGTTCCCCCTCCCTGGCGGCGAAGTTCAAGCACGCAGCTAGCCAGGATGCGGGCGCCGGAGGCACCGACGGGATGACCGACGGCAATGGCGCCGCCGTTGCGGTTGACTCGGTCTAGGTCCAGCTCCAGCATCCGGGCGCTGGTGAGCACCACCGAGGCGAAGGCCTCGTTGATCTCGACCACCTTGAGACGCTGGGTTGTCAGCGCCCCCTTGGTCTTGTCCAGGGCGCGCTCCAATGCCAGGGCCGGAACGGTGGCCAGATAGGGGTGCTCAGCGGCCGACTCGCCGTAGCCCAGCCAGCTGGCCAGGGGTTCCACTCCCAGCTCCCGGGCCCGAGCCCGGCTCATCAGCACCACGGCGGCGGCGCCGTCGTTGATCCCCGGGGCGTTGCCAGCGGTCACGCTGCCGTCCTTGCCGCCGAAGACCGGTGCCAGGGCGGCCAGCTTCTCCAGGGTGGTATCGGGCCGGGGTTGCTGGTCCCGCTCCACCACTTCCACCCCCCGCTTGCCCCGGACCTCGAAGGGGACCAGCTCCTCGGCGATGCGCCCGCCGGCCCGGGCCTGCTCGTAGCGCTGCTGGGAGAGCAGAGCGTACTCGTCCTGCTGCTCGCGACCGACCCCCAGCTCGGCGGCGACATCGGTACCGTGCTGGCCCATGCTCACGTCGTCGACCGGGCAGGTGAGGGCATCCCAGACCATCGAGTCGTAGGCGGTGATGTGCCCCATGGTCACGCCCTGGCGGACGCCAGGGAGCAGCATCGGCGCCTGCGACATGGACTCCATGCCCCCGGCGACCACGATCTCGGCCTCGCCGGCCCGAATCAGGAGCGCGCCCAGATTGACCGCCTTGAGCGAGGAGGCGCAGACCTTGTTGATGGTGAGGGAGGAGACACTGGCCGGGATCCCGGCCTTGAGCGCCGCCTGGCGGGCCGGGATCTGGCCCTGGCCAGCTGTGATCACGGTGCCCATCAGGCACTGGTCCACCATCCCCGGCTCCACCGCGGCGCGGTCCAGGGCGGCCCGGATCACGTGGGCCCCGAGGTCGACCGCGGACACGCTGCTCAGCCATCCACCCAACTTGCCGAAGGGGGTCCGGGCCGTTGAGACCAGCACCGGGTCGCGATCACTCACAGAGCCATCGTACCCAGGTCGGGGAGTGGCTTCCGCTTCAGTCGGGTTGCTGGTCGAGGAGCCGGCGGACCGACCCGCCCAGCCCCAGCAGGTGGGAGGCGATCATCAGGCGCTGCACCTCGGAGGTGCCCTCCCCGATTTCGTTGACCTTAACGTCGCGGTAATAGCGGGCCACGGGCAGGTCCTCCATGAAGCCGGCGCCGCCATGGATCTGCACCGCCTGGCTGGCGCACCAGGTGGCGGTCTCGGCCGCCTGCAGCTTGGCCATGGCGGCGTAAGGGCCCGCCGGCCGCCCCTGGTCGATCAGGCTGCCGGCCCGCCAGACCATGAGCCGGCTGAGCTCGATCTGGGTCGCCATGTCGGCCAGCTTGATCTGGGTGGCCTGGAAGTGGCTTAGCGGCCGGCCGAACTGGCGGCGCTGCTGGGAGTAGCTCAGGGAGGCATCGAGGCAGGCCTGCCCGACCCCCACCGCCAGGGCGGCGATGGCGACCCGCCCCGCTTCCAGGGTGCGGAAGAACTGGCCCAGGCCGCCTCCCTCCTGGCCCAGCAGGTTGGCGACCGGCACCCGGCAGCCCTGGAAGTTGAGCTCGTGGGTGTCGCTGGCCCGCCAGCCCAGCTTGCGGTAGCCGGGGGCCACCTGGTAGCCGGGGGTTCCCTGCTCCACCAGGATGGCGCTGGTCCTGGGGCGGCCCTCAACCTCGCCGCTGAGGGCGGTGATGGTGACCCCGGCGGTGATCTCAGTTCCGGAGTTGGTGATGAAGCACTTGCTGCCGTCGATCAGGTAGCTGTCCCCGTCGCGCCGGGCCCGGGTGCGGGTGCCACCGGCGTCGGAGCCGGCGCCGGGCTCGGTGAGGCCGAAGGCCCAGAGCCGGCGCCCGGCGCAGAGGTCAGGGAGCAGGCGCTGTTTCTGCTCCTCGGTGCCGTAGTTGTAGATCGGGGCGATCCCCAGCGACACCGCCGCCTCCAGGGTGATGGCCAAGCTGGCGTCGGCACGGGCCACCTCCTCCAGCGCCAGCAGGTAGCTGAGGAAGTCAGCCCCCACCCCGCCCACCTCCTCGGGGTAGGGGAGCCCGAAGAGCCCCAGCTCGCCCATCTGTGCGACCAGGGGATAGGGGAAGGCCTGGCGCTGGTCCCAGTCGCCGGCCTGGGGGGCAACCACCTGGGCGGCGAACTCCCGGCAGGTGGCGCGAATCGCCTCCTGCTGCTCATTCAGCTCGAAGCTCAGCCCCACCGGCTAGCCCGGGGCCGGCGCGCCCAGCCGCGCCGCCGCCAGCTCGACCACCTGCTCGATGGTGTCCGCCACCGCGACCCCGGCCCGCTGCAGCGCCTCCACCTTGGAGGCGGGGCTGCCGCTGGTGGCGCTGATGATCGCCCCGGCGTGGCCCATGCGCTTGCCGGGCGGGGCGCTGCGGCCGCTGATGAAGCCCACCACCGGGGTCGGGTAGCCGGCCCCGATGAGCTGGGCGGCGGCCTCTTCGTCGGAACCGCCGATCTCGCCGGCGAGCACCACCAGGTCGGTCTCGGGGTCGTCGGCGAAGAGCCGCAGCACCTCGGCGAAGCTGAGGCCGAGGACGGGGTCGCCGCCGATCCCGACCGAGGTGGACTGGCCGTAGCCAGCCTGGGCCAGGGCCTGGATGATCTCGTAGGTGAGGGTGCCGGAGCGTGACACCACCCCCACCCGGCCGGGGTTGGCGATGTGGTTGGGGATGATCCCCACCTTGGCCCGCTCCCCCGGGGACATCAGCCCTGGGCAGTTGGGCCCGACCAGGCGGGTGCCCCGGCGCTCGACGAAGGCCCGGGCCCGGACCATGTCGTTGACCGGGATCAGTTCGGTGATGCAGACCACCAGCGAGACCTGGGCGGCCGCCGACTCCATGATGGCGTCGGCGGCGAAGGCGGGGGGAACGAAAACCCCGGCGGTGTTGGCACCGGTCTCGGCCACCGCCTGGGCCACGCTGTCGAACACCGGCAGCCCCAGGTGGGTGCTGCCACCCTTGCCCGGCGAGACCCCGGCCACCACCTGGGTGCCGAACTCCAGCATCTGCTGCGTGTGGAAGGTCCCCTCGCTGCCGGTCATGCCCTGGACCAGGACCCGCGATTCCCGGTTGAGGAGGATGCTCAACCGGGCGCCCCCACCCTGGCCACCAGCTCCACGATCTTGCGGGCGGCCTGGGCGGCCGAGGTGGCGGGGGTGATCCCAGCCGCCTCCAGCAGCGCCCTGCCCTCGGCCTCGCGAGTGCCGGTCATGCGCACCACCAGGGGAACCTGGATGCCCAGCTGGTCGCGGGCGGCGATCAGGCCCCGGGCGACCTCGTCGCCCCGGGTGATCCCCCCAAAGATGTTGACGAAGACGCCGCGCACCTGGGGGTCGAGGAGCACCATCTCCAGCGCTCGGAGCACCACCTCGGCGCGGGCCCCGCCGCCGATGTCCAGGAAGTTGGCCGCCGACCCCCCCTGCTGCTTGACCAGGTCGACGGTGTTCATGACCAGGCCGGCGCCGTTGCCGATGACGCCCACGTCGCCGCCCAGGTGCACGTAGGTGAGGCCGCGGCGGCGGGCCTCCGCCTCCAGGGGATCCTCACCACCGGTGGCGCTCTCCCCGGACTCGCCCAGCTGCCGGAGCAGGTCGGGGTGGCGGAACTCGGCGTTCTGGTCGACCTCGACCTTGGCATCGCCGGCGATCAGCTGGCCCGAGGTGGTCAGCACCAGGGGGTTGACCTCGCAGAGGCTGGCGTCCAACTCCAGCGCCAGCTGGTAGAGGCGGGAGACCAGCGGCAGCAACTCGACCAGCATCCTGCCCTTGGTGAGGACCGCGTCTCCCGCCTGGGCCGCCAGCGCCTCCAGGACCAGGGTGCGGATCTCGAACGGGAGCGGACCGGAGAAGGGGTCGGGCCAGAGCTTGGCGATCTTCTCCGGGCTCTTCTGCGCCACCTTCTCGATCTCCATGCCGCCGGCGAAGGAGAGGATCACCGCGAGGGTTCGGCGGTCCCGGTCCAGTGTCACCGCCAGATAGATCTCCTGGGCCACCGCCAGCGCCTCCTCGCAGAGCACCGCGGGCACCCGGTAGCCATGGATGTCCATCCCCAGGATGGCCTCGGCGGCCGCCCTGGCCTGGGCCGGCGTCTCGGCCAGGCGGACGCCGCCCGCCTTGCCCCGCCCGCCGATCGGCACCTGGGCCTTGACCACCACCCTGCCCAGCTCTTGGGCGGCACGCTCGGCGGCCTCGGGAGAGCGCGCCAGGCGAGCGCTGGGGCACTCGATCCCCGCCGCGCGCAGCCGCCCCTTGGCCTGATGCTCCAGGAGCCTCACCAGCACCTCCCGTGGGCCGGACCGGCCGGCCCCGCCTCCGTCGCTGCCCAGTTTAGGAGCCGCCCGGGCCATGCCCCCGGGGGATCAGAGCGGGATGTTGCCGTGGCGCCGGCGGGGCGCCGGCACCTGCTTGCCCGCCGCCATGTTGAGCGCTGAGATCAGGGCGGGGCGGGTCTGGCGGGGCTCGATCACGTCGTCGATGTAGCCGCGCTCGGCCGCCAGGTAGGGGTTGGCGAACTGCTGCCGGTAGCTGGCGATGAGCTCGGCCTGGCTGGCGTCCTGGCGCCGCCGGGCCAGGAACTGGACCGCCCCCTCGGCGCCCATCACAGCGATCTCGGCGCTGGGCCAGGCGACGTTGAAGTCCGCCCCCAGGTGCTTGCTGCACATGACGTCGTAGGCCCCGCCGTAGGCCTTGCGGGTGATCACCGTCAGCTTGGGGACGGTGGCCTCGGCGAAGGCGTAGAGCAGCTTGGCGCCGTGGCGGATGATCCCGCCGTGCTCCTGGTCGGTGCCGGGCAGGAAGCCCGGGACGTCGACCAGGGTCACCAAGGGGATGTTGAAGGCGTCGCAGAAGCGGACGAAGCGAGCCCCCTTGACCGAGGCCCCGATGTCCAGGGCCCCAGCCAGGTGTCGGGGCTGGTTGGCCACCACCCCCACGCTGTGGCCGCCGAGGCGGGCGAAGCCCACCAACAGGTTGGGGGCGAACAGCGGCTGGACCTCGAGGAAGCGCCCCTGGTCCACCACCAGGCCAATCAGCGCGCCCATGTCGTAAGGCTGGTTGTGGCTCTCGGGGATGATCTCCTGGAGCCGGGACTCGGCCCGGTCGGGGGGGTCGCCACTGTCCAGGAAG
Organism: Candidatus Dormibacteria bacterium; assembly: GCA_050734515.1. Lineage (GTDB taxonomy): Bacteria > Chloroflexota > Dormibacteria > Aeolococcales > Bog-877 > Bog-877. The sequence goes on along the minus strand of JBOHUM010000090.1, from coordinate 8,909 downwards.
GGCGCCCGCTCGCGGCTGTTCTGGGGCAGGTAGGCGAGCAGCTCCCGCACCTGGAGCAGGCACTCCGCCTCGGTGTCGGCCTCGAAGTGGGCGACCCCGCTGCGCTGAGAGTGAATGTCGGCGCCCCCGAGCTGCTCGAAGTCGACCTGCTCGCCGGTGGTGACCCGGACCACCTCAGGGCCGGTGATGAACATGTAGCCCACCCGACGCACCATGAAGGTGAAGTCGGTGATCGCTGGTGAGTAGACCGCCCCCCCGGTACAGGGCCCGGCGATCACCGAGAGCTGGGGAACCACCCCGCTGCAGCGGACGTTGCGATAGAAGATGTCGGCGTAGCCGGCCAGGGAGACCACCCCCTCCTGGATCCGGGCTCCGGCGGAGTCGTTGATGCCCACCAGGGGCGAGCCGGTGCGCTCGGCCAGCTCCATCACCTTGCAGACCTTCTCGGCAAAGGCCTCCCCCAGCGAGCCGCCCATGAAGGAGGCGTCGTGGGAGACGACGAAGACCTGGCGGCCGGCGATCTTGCCGTAGCCGGTCACGACCCCGTCGCCCAGCGCCCGGTGGTCGGCCATGTCGAACTGGATGGAGCGGTGGGCGACGAAGGCGTCGAGCTCGACGAAGCTGCCGGGGTCGAGCAGGCGCCGGAGCCGCTCCCGGGCGGTGAGCTTGCCCTTGCCCCGTTGGATGCGCTCGGTCTCGCCGCCACGGTGGACCGCGTCGTGACGGCGCTTGCGGAGCTGGTTGATCAGGCGCTCGTTGGCGCTGGGCGCCGCCCCCGGGTCGGGAGGGGCCGGCTCGGGCTGGGGGTCGGGCGCGGTGCGGCGGGGTGGAGCCACGTTGGCCATCTTGCGACATTCGGGCCCCGCTCTCAGCCCTCGGCCATCTCAGCGAGCGGGGCCGGTTGCCGGCGCCGCTCTCAGAGGCTGATCAGCCCCACCGCCACCACCGCCATGCCCAGCCCGATCGCCTGGGTCCGTCCCCAGCGCTCCCCCAGCCCCAGGCGGGCCAGGATGACGGTGACCGCGGGGTAGAGGGAGGTGATCACCGCCACCACCGCCAGCTGGCCTCGGCCGGTGGCGCTCAGGAAGAGGACGTTGCCGCTGCCCCCCAGGGCTCCGGCCGCCAGGGCCAGGGGCGCCAGCCGGGACCAGGCGATGCCCTGGCGCCGGCTGCGCAGAGCGGCGACGGCGATCAACAGCACTGCCAGCGCCTGCCCGGGAACCAAGGGCCAGGTGCCGGAGCGGGTCCCGGCCCGGTCGAGGGCGATGAAGAGCAAGGCGAAGCAGGCGCCGGCCATCACCCCCTCGAGCACCCCGGAGCGCAGGCTGAAGCCGGTGCCCCGCTGCCAGGAGACCAGGGCCACCGCCGGCACCCCGAGCGCGATCCCCAGCAGGGCAACCAACCCCGGCCGGTTACCCAGGGCCAGTCCCACCGCAGCCGGGAGCAGGGCGGTGAGGATTCCCGCCAGGGGGGCCACCACCGCCATCCGCCCCCGCGCCAGCCCGCGATAGAGGCTGAGGATCCCGAGGCCGCTGCCGACGCCGCTGGCCAGGCCCCAGAGCAGGCAGGACAGGGTGGGCGGCGACCAGGGGATGAGCCACAGCCCCACCAGGGCGGCGAGGAGTCCGAAGGGCTGCCCCAGCAGCCCCACCGCGGCGACGCTGCCGCGCCGCCCGGCCAGGCCCGCCAGGAAGTCGGAGGCGCCGTAGCCCAGAGCGGCGGCCAGGCTGAGGAGGACGTCCACTCAGCCAGCCTGCCAGGGCCCTGGGCGGCAGGACCGCCGGGCCGTTGCCCAGTTAGGCGGCCGGATGATGTACCCCGAAGACTCGGCGGAGCCGGTCGCAGACCTCTCCCACGGTGGCCCCCTGGGCCAGGGCGGCGCGCATGTCCGGGAGCAGGTTGGCCTGGCCCTCCGCGGTGGCCTGGACCTGGTCCAGGGCGGCGACGGTTGCCCGCTGGCTGCGCTGGGCGCGGTGCTCCTTGAGTCGGCGGCGGGCGGCCCCCTCCAGCTCCCGGTCCACCTTGAGCAGGGGGACCTCGATCGGGAGCTGGTCCTGGAAGCGGTTGACGCCGACGATGACCCGCTCGCCCGCCTCCACCAGCTGCTGGTGGCGGTAGGCGGACTCCTGGATCCGCTCCTGGTAGAGGCCCTGCTCGATGGCGCTGACGGCGCCCCCCCGGCGGTCGATCTCGACGATCAGCTCGGACGCGGACTCCACCAGCGCCTGGGTGAGCTCCTCGACCAGGTGCGAGCCCCCCAGGGGGTCGGCGACGCGGGCCACCCCCGACTCGAAGGCCAGCAGCTGCTGGGTGCGCAGGGCCAGGGTCGCCGCCGCCTCCGAGGGCAGGGCCAGGGCCTCGTCGTAGGAGTTGGCATGCAGCGACTGGGCCCCGCCCAGCACCGCCGCCAGCGACTGCAGCGCCACCCGGACCACGTTGTTGAGAGGCTGCTGGGCGGTCAGGGTGGCGCCGGCGGTCTGGGCGTGGCAGCGAAGCTGCAGGCTGCGGGGGTCGGCCGCCTGGAAGCGCTCGCGCATCAGCCGGGCCCAGAGGGTGCGGGCGGCCCGGAACTTGGCCACCTCCTCGAAGAAGTCGTTGCCGACGTTGAAGAAGAAGCTCAGCCGGGGGGCGAACTGCTCCAAGGCCAGCCCCGCCCCCAGGGCCGCCTCCACGTAGGCCAGGCCGTCACTGAGGGCGAATGCCAGCTCCTGGGGAGCGGTGGCCCCCGCCTCACGGATGTGGTAGCCGGAGATGGAGATGGGGTTCCAGCGCGGCAGCTCCCGGTGGCAGTAGGCGAAGGTGTCGGTGACCAGGCGCATGCTCGGCCGGGGCGGGAAGATGTAGGTCCCCCGGGCGGCGTACTCCTTGAGGATGTCGTTCTGGATCGTGCCCCCCAGCGACCCGGCGGGGATCCCCCGGCCCTGGGCGGTGAGCTGGTAGAGGAGCAGTAGGAGGCTGGCGGGGGCGTTGATGGTCATCGAGGTGGTGACCCGGTCGAGGGGCAGGTCGCGGCAGAGCCGCTCCATGTCCCCCAGGGTGTCGATGGCCACCCCCACCCGGCCCACCTCGCCCGCCGCCTCGGGGGCGTCGGAGTCGTAGCCCATCTGGGTGGGCAGGTCGAAGGCCACCGAGAGGCCGGTCTGGCCCTGCTCGAGCAGGTAGTGGAAGCGCTCGTTGGTCGACTCGGCGGAGCCGAAGCCGGCGTACTGGCGCATGGTCCAGAGCCGGCTCCGGTACCCGTCTGGGCGCAGGCCCCGGGTGTAGGGTGGCTCGCCCGGGTCCGGGGCTTCGGGGGCGCCCGCCCCGTACCAGGCCCGCAGCGGCAGCCCCGACTCGGTGTGGTCCTGGGGTGGGGCGGGGTCGCTCACCCGGGGTCAGCCTGGAGTTGGCAGAGCTCCACCAGCACCCCGGCGGCGGAGTGAGGATGGACGAAGGCGACCAGCCGGCCCCGGGCGCCGGGGCGGGGAGTTTGGTCGAGCAACTCCGCGCCCCAGCCGGACCAGCGGGAGAGCTCCTGGGCCAGGTCGGGGACCAGGTAGGCGAGGTGGTGGAGCCCCGGCCCCCGCCGCTCCAGAAAGCGACCCACCGGAGAGCACGGGTCGGCGCTGCTGAGCAGCTCCAAGCTGGTCGGACCGGACTCGAAGAAGCAGGCCTCGACCCCGTCCCCGCCCAGGGACTCGCGGTGGCTGGGGCCGTGACCCAGCAGCCGCTGGTAGAAGGCAACCGCGGCCTCCAGGTCGGTCACCGCCAGTCCCACGTGGTCGATCGTCAGCCGGCCCGTCTCCACCTCCATGGGGCGATTATTCACGCGCCCGCCTCCCGCCTCGCTCTCTAACCGGGCGGCGATGCCGCCGCTGCTGGCTGCGCGCTCGCCCGCCGGCCGCCGCCAAGACCGGGAGGGACAGTTGCGGGTACTGCGCCGGGCCCGCGACCGCATCGACCGCGACTACGCCCGGCGAATGGCGTTGGCGGAGCTGGCCGAGCAGGCCGGCCTCTCGCATTGGCAGTTCACCCGTGACTTCCGGGCGGCCTTTGGCGAGACGCCCGCCCTACGGGGTGGAGGCGGTGATGCGCGACGACTCCGGCAACTGGTACAGCTTCACCCAGCGCTCGTCCTGAGGGCCTGTCTCAACCGGCGGGCGCTGACTCGGCAAGCCCCATGGCCTCGGCCACCAGCACCGCCAGGTCCTTGGTCTCCAGGTTTATGTCCTGGGAGCTGGCGCCCTCGTGGAACATGGTGGCGCAGAAGGGGCAGGCCACCGCCGCCGTCGTGGCGCCGGTTTCCTGGGCCTGCTCCACCCGCACCCGGTTGATGCGCCGGCCGCGGGTCTCCTCCATCCACATCCGCCCGCCCCCGGCGCCGCAGCACATGGCCTGGTTGCGGCTGCGGTGCATCTCCCGCAGCCGGACTCCGGGGATGGCGCCCAGGAGGCGCCGGGGGGCGTCGTACTCGCCGTTCCAGCGCCCCAGGTAGCAGGGGTCGTGATAGGTGAGCTCCCCCGAGGCCAGGGGCCGCTCCAGGCGGATCCTGCCCTCGTCCAGCAGCTGGGCCAGCAGCTGGCTGTGGTGGAGCACCTGGTAGCTGCCGCCCAGGTCGGGGTACTCCCGGGCCAGGGTGTTGAAGCAGTGGGGGCAGCTGGCGATCACCTTGCGCACCCCCCGCTGGTTGAGCCGCTCCACCACCTGCCGGGCCTGGGTCTGGAAGAGGTACTCGTTGCCCAGCCGGCGGGCGGGGTCCCCGGTGCAGACCTCCTCGTCGCCCAGCACCGCGAAGTCGACCTGAGCCGCCCGCAGGATGGCCACCAGCGCCCGGGCGGTGGGCCAGTTGGACTCGTCGAAGGCGGTGGCGCAGCCCACCCAGTAGAGGTACTCGGCGTGGGGATGGTCCCGGAGCAGGGGCAGCTCCAGGCCCTGGCTCCAGCGGCCCCTGGTCTCCGCCGCCATCCCGAAGGGGTTGCCCCGCTGCTCCAAGGACTCCAACGCCTGCCGCGACTCCTTGGGCAGCCGCGACTCCTCCAGCACCAGGCTGCGGCGCATGTCCACGATCGTGGGCACGTGCTCGATCAGGACCGGGCACTCCTCGACGCAGGCGCCGCAGGTGGTGCAGGACCAGAGCGTCTCCTCGAGAACGCTCCAGTCCAGGATCCGGCCGTCTGCGGGCGGCTCCGGGGACGGGGCCTCCGCCCCCCGGCCGGCCCAGAAGCTGGCCGGGGCCGCCTGGCCCCGGGCGGCGGCATACCAGGCGTCACGGAGGTCGGTTATCAGCAGTTTGGGCGAGAGCGGCTTGCCGGTGTTGAAGGCCGGGCAGTGGGCCTGGCAGCGGCCGCACTCGGTGCAGGTGGAGAGATCGAGATCCTGCTTCCAGGTGAGCTGCTCGGTGCGGGACAGGCCGAACTGCTCGCTGTGCTCGATGTCGAGCAGCCCCAGGTGGCTGCCCGCCGGCTCCAGGCTGCGGAAGAAGACGTTGGGCACCGAGGTGAGGATGTGCAGGTGCTTGCTGTGGGCCAGGTAGACGCCGAAGGCGGCCACCACCCCCAGGTGGGCGAAGAGGAAGAACTCGTGCCAGGCCCAGATCCGCGGCCGCCCCACCCCGGCGAAGAGGCGGGCCACCGCGTCGGAGACGGGGCGCAGGTTGACCAGGTGGTCGGTGCCGGCCGCGATCTGGGTGCCGTAGAGGCCGAGCTGGGTCAGGATCACCAGGGCGATCAGCGCCAAGATCAGGCTGGCGTCCCCGGGGTGGCTGCCCCAGAACCGGGAGGGCCGGAGCAGGTAGCGGTTGAGGGCCGCGACCGCCAGGCCGGTGAGCACCGCCGCCGCCAGCAGGTCCTGGGCGAACGCGACCGGCCCCCACCAGGTCTGCTGCTCCAGGTTGAGAGGTGGCACCAGGGCCTCCAGGGCGGCCTCCAGGATCTCGAGATTTAGGATTACGAAGCCCCAGAAGATGAGCAGGTGGGCGAGTCCGCTGAAGGGCCAGCGCAGCAGCCGCTGCTGGCCGAGAGCGAAAACCACCACCCCCTTGAGGCGCTGGCCCAGGTGGTCGCGGCGGGGATCAGCCGGCGCTGCCCGCAGCGAGCGCCAGAGGGGCGCGAGGCGGCGCCAGAACAGGTAGCCGGAGGCGGCACTCAGGAGCACCAGCCCGGCCGGGTTGAGCCAGATCACGGCCTGTCGAACCCGACCGCTACCAGGAAGAGGATTGCGCCGGCCGCGAAGGTGAGGGCGGCCAGCGCCCAGAACCAGCCCGGCTCCTCCAGCCAGAACGGCCCTCGCCGCTGGCGGGCGCCGCCCTGGGTGCGGTTGGGGTCGGCGCCGGGGTCGGGAGAGGGTGGCTCCGCAGGCACTGGCCAGATGGTAGGGGGCGCCGGCCGGAGCCGGGCCGGGGTCAGCTCCCGGACCACTCCGGGGGGCGTTTCTGGACGAAGGCCGAGATACCCTCGGTGGCGTCGGCGCTGCGGAACACCCCATCGAACTCCCGCAGCTCCGCCTCCAGGCCCCGGTCCAGGGGCTGATCCAGCCCCTCGGCCAGAGCGCGCTTGATGGCCGCCAGGGCCAGCGGGGCCCGGGCAGCCAGGCCCTCAGCCTGAGCCTGGACGGCGGTGCGCAGCTCCCCGGGGCCGACCACCCGGTTGACCAGTCCCCACTCCAGCGCCTGCTGGGCGTCGATCTGGTCGCCGGAAAGGAGCAGTTGCAGCGCTCGCCCCCGACCCACCAAACGGGGCAGCCGCTGGGTCCCGCCCCAGCCGGGGATGATCCCCAGCAGGATCTCCGGCTGGCCCAGCCGGGCTCCTGCGCTGGCGATCCTCAGGTCGCAGGCCATGGCCAGCTCGAGCCCCCCGCCCAGGGCGAAGCCGTTGACGGCGGCCAGGATCGGGTAGGGCTGGCGGGCCATCTCCAGGGTGAGGCGCTGGCCGCGAGCAATCTTGGCCCGGGTGCCCTCGGCGCCTTGGCTGGCGAATTCGGTGATGTCCGCCCCGGCGACGAAGAAGCGGTCTCCGGCGCCGGTCACCACCGCGACCCGCAGGCCCGGGTCCTGAGCCACTCGGGCGAAGGCCGCCTCCAGCCCCTCCAGCACCGCGACGCTGAGCGCGTTGGCGGGCGGGTGGTCGATGGTGATCCAGGCGACCGGACCCGACGCCTCCAGCCCGACCTCGTCTGCCATGACCTACCTCCTGGGGTCTCGGGGCGCCGCCGCGTTGTGTAGGCTAGCTGGGCGTGGCAGGCGCTGCGGGGTCGAACGGCAGTCCTCCCGAGGTGGAGGTTCCGGACGGGGAGCGGCTGCAGCAGCTCTCGGAGGCCGAGCTTGAGGACCTCTCCCGGCGCCTGGCAGCGGCGGAGGCGGCGCTCAAGCGCGAGATGGCACCGCTCCAGGGCCGGCTGGCGGGTCTGGGTCAGGACCAGGCGCTGCTGGCCACCGAGGTCCGGCGCCGGGAGCGCGCCCGCCACCTGGCCGGGCGCCAGCAGGTGCGGCAGCAGGTCAAGGAGGGAGCCGCCCCCTCGCTGGCGGCGCTCCTCGCCAGCCCCGACCCCCTCGAGCTGGGGGAGCCGGACTTCGCCGAACTCTCCTTCCTGCTCGCCACCGGCGGCGAGGTGGCCCTGGGCTATCCCGGGAGCCAAGCGCCCAGCCTGCAGATGACCGACGGACGGGCTGTGAGCAGCGCGGCCAGCCTGGCTCGAGCGCGGGAGCTCTATCGCCTGGGCTGGGAGTGCGGCGTGCCCGCCCGGCGGGGAGTGCGGGTGCACACCCCGGGAACCCGCCTGGAGCGGCTGCTCGCCCCGGACGACCTCTACGTGCGCGCCCGGCCGCCGGGGCAGGCCGGGGCCTCCGGCTGACCGTGGCCCGGGTGATCGGACTCACCGGAGGAGTGGCCAGCGGCAAGTCGACAGTGGCCGGAATGCTGGCCGCCCAGGGCGCCTGGGTGGTGGACGCCGACCAGCTCGCCCGCAGGGTGGTGGCGCCGGGGACGCCGGCCCTGAGCGAGATCGCCCGGGCCTTCGGCCGGGAGGTGCTGGGGCCCGACGGCACCCTGGATCGCCGCCGCCTGGGCGATCTCGTCTTCGCCGACGCCGGCGCCCGGGAGCGCCTCAACCAGATCGTGCACCCTCGGGTGCTGGAGCTCAGCCGCGAGGAGATCGAAGGGGCCCTGGCGGACGGGGCCAAGGTGGTGGTGTACGACGTCCCACTGCTGTTTGAGACCGGGCGCGAGCGGGAGTTCTCGGCCACGCTCGTGGTCTACGCCGACCCCGAGACCCAGCTCGCCCGCCTCCAGCGGCGCTCGGGCCTGGATCGATCCGCCGCCCAGGCCCGCGTCGATGCCCAGATGCCGCTGGCGCAGAAGCGATCACTGGCGACCTGGGTAATCGACAACAGCGGGGGCCTGGCCGAGACCCAGGCGGCGGTTGACCGCCTCTGGCAGGACCAGCTGGCTTCCCCGGGCGCTGCCGACTCAATCCCTGGCCGCCGAGACTGAGCCCGGAGTCAGTGTGGGCCACTTGAGAGCAGGTGGTACCCTCAATCTGGCGATGAGCGAGTTCTGCCGGGTGGTCAGGAGCGGGTAGGTGGCCCACTTCGGCCGCCTGATGGCGGCCCTGGGGGCCATGGGATGCGGGCTCCTGGTCGCCAGTTGCAACCTCGGTCCCACCGCGAGCCCCAACCCCACCCCTCATCAGAGCGCTCCATCACGCCACCCCTCCGGGAAGCTGCGCACGGCGCTGGAGGTCTCCCTGCCCGTGGGCTTCGGCCTACTCACCGCCGGCAACGCCACCGTGGCCTGCGGCCCCGGTGATCGCAGCGTCACGGTGAGGGGATCGATCCAGGGGAGCCAGGTGACGGTGCACTTCAACCCCCTGCACCGAGGCCAGACGCCGATGGTGCCGCCGCCGGTGGGGACCTACGCCGATGTGGTGACGGTGAC
>JBOHUM010000089.1:0-53794 GCA_050734515.1 Candidatus Dormibacteria bacterium | reverse complement strand
AGCAGCGCTCCCAGCACCGAGCGTTCGGCGTCGAGGTTGTGGGGCGGGACCCGCAGCGGCGTCGCCGGCCGGAGCTCCGGCCGGGCGCTCACGCGGCGACGACCCGGACTTTGATCCGGGCCTCGACCTCAGAATGGAGCTTGACCACCGCCTGGTGCTCGCCCACCTCGTGGGCGGGCTCGAATTCGATCTTGCGCCGGTCCACGCTGGTACCCAGCTGGGCCTCGACCGCCTCGGCCACGTCGATGTTGACGACCGCCCCGTAGAGCTTGCCGCTCTCCCCCGCCCGGGCCGAGATCTCCACCACCAGCGCCTCCAGGCGTCGGGCCAGTTCCTGGGCCGCGGTCAGCTCCGCCTCCTGGCGGTGCTTCTGCCGCTCGCGCTGCACCCGGATCTGCGCCTCCGCCTTGGGCTTGGCCGGCTGAGCCAGCCGCCGCGGCAGCAGGTAGTTGCGGGCGTAACCATCGGCCACCTCGCGGACGTCCCCGGCCCGGCCGGTGCCGACCACGTCCTCGGTCAGGATCACCTTCAAATTCGCTGCTCCTCCCGGGCCGGGCCGCCGCTGCCAGCGACCCCACCGGCCCCGGCCTGCGGCTGCTCCCCCGCCTCAGCAGGAGAACGGTACCAGGGAGCCGGCGCCCCGGCATGCCCCCGGTCCCCGGACCCGAGGCGCCCCCGGGCGGCTCCGGGCAGCGGCAGCCGGGAGGCCAGGTGCCGGGCCGAGAGCGCCCCCCGCCCCAGGTCCCGGTCGAACCGACTGCGCCCCTCGCGGATCTCCACCTCGATCTCGCGGCGAAGCTCAGCCGGCACCTGGGCGTTGAAGGTACGCACCGCCAGCATGGTCAGGGCCAGGGCGTCGAGCTGGCCCACCACCGGGATCCAGGCGGGGATGTCCAGGGCGGGGTTGAGGATCACCGCCAGGGCCCCCACCAGGGCCGCCTTGGGTACCGCCGGGGTCCTGGGGTCGCGGGCCAGGCAGTAGGCGAGGCGAAGCTGTTGGGGCAGCTCCAGGATCAGGGTCCGGAGCCGCTTCAGGCGGCCGATGGCAGTCCCCCAGGTGGCTCTTGGCTGGACCCGGTCAGTCTAGCCCTGACGTCCGCCGGCCTCCCCCGGCCGTGGTTGCCAGAGGTCGCGGCGGGCGCGGAGCAGGTCCAGGGCCGCCGGGCCCCGGCCGGGGTCATCCGTGTCGGGCAGCAAGCCTTCGATCACCGCCTCCAGCAGCAGCCTCTGGGCGCGGCCCACCCAGGGGCCCCCCGCTAGGCCGAAGGCTTCCATCAGGGCACTGCCGCCCAGCACCGGCCCGATGCCTTCGGGGTGGGCGGCGGCGACGCGTCCCACCCGCGACTCCAGCTCATCCAGCCCGCCGGTACCGGGGAAGTTGGACGCCAGGGTGTCTGCCCGGGCCACCGCCAGCAGCGCCGGGAAGAGCGGGCCGGCGTCATGCCAGAGCCGCCGCACCGCGGCCTCGGTCCAGTCCGCTCCGTATTGGATGGGACGCATGTGCAGCAGAACCAGGCGCGCCACCGCATCGGCCTCGGCGGTGGGGAAACGCAGACGGCGCAGGAACCGTGCCGCTAGCTCGGCCCCGATGCGCGGATGGCCGTGAAAGGTCGGGCCCGCCTCGGTCTCGACCGCGGTAGCCGGCTTGCCCACGTCGTGCAGCAGGACGGCGAGCCGCACCAGCCGGTCCGGGGGCGCGTGCTCCAGGGCCAGGCAGGTGTGCTGGAAGACGTCGCCCGAGTGGTAGCCACCCTGCTCGACCCGGCGCATCGCCGCCAGCTCCGGGGCGAAGCCCTCGAGCAGCCCGGTCCGCGCCAGGATCTCCAGGCCCGGCCCCGGCCGAGGTGCCAGCAGCAGCTTGAGCAGCTCGTCCCGGACTCGTTCCTGGGACACGATCCCCAGCCGGGCGCGGGCCTCGGCCATGGCCGCCTCCACGCCCGGCGCCAGTTCGAACTCGAGCTGGGCCGCGAACCGCGCTGCCCGAAGCATCCGGAGCGGGTCCTCGGCGAAGGTGACAGCTGCATCCAGCGGGGTGCGCAGCAGCCGCCGCTGCAGGTCCGCAAGACCGCTCCCGGTCGGGTCCAGGACCTGTCCCTGGGCGTCGAGCAGAAGGGCGTTGACGGTGAAGTCGCGACGGAGCGCGTCCTCCTCCACCGTGCCCGGCCTCACCTCCGGCTTGCGGCTGTCCGGCCGGTAGGCCTCGGAGCGGGCCCGGACGAATTCCACGGTGAGGCGCCCGCCACTCTGATCGGGGAAGCTGACCCGGGCGGTGCCGAAGCGCTCGAACTCGACCACCCGCTCCGGACCCCGCCAGCGCCTCCGCAGCCACTCTGCCGCCCGCACGGCCGGAGCACCCTCGACGACCACGTCGACGTCGGTGATCGCGGGCCGGCCCAGGAGCAGGTCGCGGACGAAGCCGCCAACGATGCAGCACCGTCCCCCCAGGGCCGCCTGCATCCCGCCCAGGCTGGCGCGCAACGCCTCCGCCCCGGGCTGGGGTCGGAAGGTAGTGATCCCGGCCGGCGAAGGCTCAGGCAAAGACGACTTCGTCATCCCCCGGACCCGCCTCTAGCCCCACCAACTCGGCGCAGGTGGGACAGTACCAGCGGACCTCGAGGGCGGTGCCGCACCGGCGGTGGATCGGGCCCTGGCCGCCCTCCCCGCCACCCCCCCAGCGGGCCAGCGCCTCCACGGCCGGGGCCAGGGCCTGGCCGCTGGCCGAGAGCCGGTACTCCATCCGAGGCGGTCGGCGCGAGTAGGCCTGACTGTCGACCACTCCCACCTCCTCCAACCTGCGGAGGCGTTCACTGAGCACGTTGCTGGCAATCGCCGGCAGTGCCCGCTTGAGATCGCTGTAGCGCTGCGGCCCGGCCATGAGGGCGTCGACCAGAAGCAGCGTCCAGCGGTCGCCCACCCGGTCCAAGGCGGCGCCCAGGTCAGTGGCGCTCTTCTCCGGCACCTCACTCATTGGTCCATCTTCGCGGTCGGGGCGGGCCCGCGGCGGTTGGCAGTCCTCTGTATAGTAGTCGGTTGCAAGTTACTATCTAGGAGGCGGGCGATGTCCCTGGCAGAAGAGCTGGAGCAGGCGGCGGCGGCGGTGCGATCACAGGCGATGACCGGAGTCGTGGGCGTCGGGGGCAGGTGGCCCTCGGGCTCAGGGTTGGTGGTAGCAGAGGGGGTGGTGGCGACCAGTGCCCACAACGCCCCCGGGGAGACGGTGGAGATCCACTTCCCGGACGGGTCCCGCCGCCAGGCCACCAAGGTCACCTCCGACCTGGCGGGAGACCTGGCGGCAGTCTCGGTCGACACCCAGGGGGCAGCTCCCCTCACCTGGGCGGCTCGGGCCCCGGAGCTGGGCACTCCGGTGTTCGCCGCCGCCAACCCCGGCGGCCGTGGCCCGCGGCTGAGTTTCGGCGTGGTCTCGGCCGAGAGCCGCGAGTTCCGCGGGCCCGGGGGTCGCCCGGTCACCGGCGGCTTCGAGCACACCGCCCCGCTGCCCCACGGCGCCTCCGGGGGTCCGGTGCTGAACTTGGCGGGCCAGCTGTTGGGGATCAACACCAAGCGCTTGGGCGAGGGCCTCTACGCGGCCCTGCTGGCGGATCAGCCGCTCCGGGAGCGGATCGATGCGCTCAGTCGGGGCGAGCACCCCACCCGCGCCTACCTCGGGGTGGGCGTGCTCCCAGGCGAGGTTGCCCGGAGGCTGCGGGCCGCGGTCGGGCTGCCCGAGCAGGACGGCCTTCTGGTCCGGCATCTCGATGCCGAGGGACCGGCGGCCCAGGCGGGCGTCTTGCGCGGCGACCTGCTGACCTCCCTGGACGGCTCTGGCCTAGGACGCGCCAGCGACATCCACCGGGTGCTGGCCGGGCACAAGCCGGGGGACGGGTTGGAGCTGGAGCTGATCCGGGGAACGGACCAGCTCCGCCTGCGCGTCACCCTGGGCGCCGAGCCCGAGGGCGAGGCCGCCCCCCACCGGCGGCACCACTCCCACCAAGGCCGCTGAGGGCACCCAGCCAAACTGCGGGGTGTCGCCAGGGCCAGCGCCCGGGCCGTCAGCGGCACCCCGCCTAGGGTCCCTTCACAGCCCCGGGGCGCCCGCGGCGGCCGAGCCTCGATGAACCGGCTGTCGCAGTTCGTTCGTCAGTGCGGAACACACCCCATATAATCCGCGCGATGGGAGGCGATCCCGACTGGCCCGGCCGGCGCCGAGCGGAGACAGCGTGCCGGCGTCGCTGAACCACCAGCGCAACCCCCTGGGGCGGACGCTGCGGCTGCTGGCCTGGATGGCTGATCACGATGCCGCCAACTTCGGTGTGCGCGAGCTGGCGGCGGCGGTGCGGATGGCCCCCAGTACCGTCCATCGCTCGCTGGGAGCGCTGCAGGAGGAGGGCCTGGTGGAATCGGACCAGGCCAGCGGTCGCTACCGACTGAGCCTGGGGTTCTTCCGCCTGGCGCTGCGCGGAGCCTCCCGGGTGCCCATCCTGGATCTGGCCATGCCCCATCTCCGCGAGGTGGCCCGCGCCGGGGGCGAAACCGCCCTGCTCGCCCTCTACGATCCAGCCCAGGTGGCGGCGACGTTCGTCGCCGAGGTGCCCGCCCGGCAGGCGGTTCAGGTGCGGAGCGCGCTTCATGAGTGGTTCGCCTTGCCCGGCAGCGCCGCCGGCCAGGCGATCCTGGCCTGGTTGGATCCCGAGACCCTGGTCTCGGCGGTGGGGGCCGCCCGCCCCGCCCCCGACCCCTCGCGGCTGGCGGAGACCCTGGCGGCGGTGCGAGGCCGCGGCTACTCCTCGGTCGTGGGCCGGCCCGGGACCGGAGCGGTGGCCCTGGGCGCGCCGTTCTGGGGCCCGGGCCGGGCGCCGCTGGGCGCCCTGGTGGTGGCGATCCCCGACTCCAGGATCAACCCGGTGCTGGAGGCCACCCTGGGACGGCTGCTGCTGGAGCGGGCCGCCGAGCTCACCGCCGCCCTGGGAGGCTCGGCGGCGTAGCCCTGTCCAGGCGCACGCTCGATTCGGCGGCCGCCTGCTGCCCCCAGATCAGGGACCCGAGCAGGCCCTGATCTCCCCCCAGCTGGGTGAGCTCCACCCGGCAACGGGCACGGATAGCGGCGAAGCAGCCCTCGGCGATGCTGGCCTGGGTTGCCTCCCAGAATCCGGTCTCGGACTCGACCACGCCGCCACCCACAGCCAGGGCCTCGGGGGCGAGCAGGTTGATCAGCCCTCCCAGGGCCAGTCCCAGGTGACGCGCCGCCCGGTCCAGGACCCGCCGGGCGCCCGCGTCCCCCGCCCGGGCGGCCTCACCCACCTCCTCGGCAGAGGCGCGACCGGCCTCACGGGCGATGGCGCTGCCTGAGGCAACCGCCTCCAGGCAGCCCCGGTTGCCGCAGCCGCATCGGGGGCCGTCGGGCAGGACCACGATGTGGCCGAATTCGCCGGTCCCGGTGCCCGAGCCCCGGTGCAATCGGCCGTCGAGGATCAGGCCGGCCCCGATCCCGGTACTGACAGTGACATAGATGAAGTCCTGGGTGCCGCGGCCGACGCCCCGGCGGTGTTCGGCCACCGCCGCCAGGTCGACGTCGTGCTCGATCAGGCAGCGGCAGCCGAGCTCGGACTCCAGCCGGTCCCGGAGCGGCACCCGGTCCCAGCCGGGCAGGTTGGGCGCCCCCTCTACCACCCCGCTGGCCGGGTTCATCGGGCCCGGGACCCCCACTACCAGGAGCACCTCCTCGGGCGCCCGGCCGTCACCCGCTATCAGTTCCCGAACCAGCTCGGTGATCTGGGCCTGGATTGCGCCCGGGCCGCCCCGGCTCTGGGTCGGGACCTTGGTGCGGCGGAGCAGCTGGCCGTGGTCGCCGGCCAGGCCGGCGCGGATCCAGGTGCCGCCCAGGTCGACCCCCACCACCGGCCGCCGGGGGCCCGGGTCCTGGCTCATCCGCTGGCCGCCGGGTTGAGGGCAGGCAGTCCGGCCAGGGCCCGCAGGCGCTCGACGTTGGCCCGGTCCGGCCCCTTGCGCTCCAGCCCCGGGACCTCGAGCAGAAAGGGGGCGCGGGTGAGACGGACGTCGGCGAGCATGGCGGCAAAGGCCGGGGCGCCGATCTCACCCTCGCCGATGTTGGCGTGCCGATCCACGTTGGAGGCGTAGGCGGCCCGGGAGTCGTTGGCATGGATCGCCCGCAGCCGCTCTGCCCCCAACTCGCGCTCCAGCTCGGCCAGGGTCAGTTCCAGCCCCTCCGGGCTGCGCAGGTCGTAGCCGGCGGTGAAGGCGTGGGCGGTGTCCAGGCAAAGACCCAGGCGGGGGTCGTCGACCGCCTCCATCATCTGCCGGATCTGACCGAAATTGCTGCCGATGTTGGCCCCGGCGCCGGCGCTGTTCTCGATCAGCAGCAGGCTGTCCCCGGGCGCCTCGGCGAGCGCCTGGCGCATGGCTGCCGCCACCTGGGGCAGGACGGCCTCGAAGCCCTGGCCCTTGTGGGAACCGGGATGAAAGATCACCCCGGCCGCCCCCAGCTGGTCGGCCAGCTCCAGGTGGTAACGCAGCGACCCGGTTGATTGGGCCAGGAGATCGGGCCTGGCGGTGGCGAGGTTGATGAGATAGACGGCGTGGAGAAAGAACGCCTCCAGCCCGGTCTCGGCCATCCTCGCCCGAAAGGCGCTCACGGTCTCCTGGTCGGGGTGCAGCCGGCGCCAGGTCTGCGGGGGGGTGGGATGGATCTGAATCGCCTCGGCGCCGATCTCCAGGGCCCGGTCAAAGGCCGACACCAAGCCGCCCTGGGTGGAGACGTGGGCCCCGATCAGCAAGGCCTAGCCCCCCGGCGCCGGCGTGGGCGGCACGTAGACGTTGGCGCTGGGTGGCGGGTTGACCTCACCGGCCCCGCCGAAGTGGCTGTAGACCAGCGAGACCGGCTGCGGCCCCCGGACCCGCAACTGCAGCAGCCGACCGGTGCTGGCGTCGATCCACAGTCGCAATGATGCCTGGCGGGAGCGCTCGGTAACCACCCACAGGGAGCGACCCCGGCGCCGGCCCGGGCGGACCGTGGCCTGGCCCCGGAGCGCCTGGCGCAGGGTCCTGGCCAAACCCGGGCCGAAGAAGGGGCTGAGACTGCGGTGATAGCTGCGGGCCACCGCCGGGGGCTGCTCCACCCAGGTGGTCGCGGGGCTGAGGTCGCCGGGCAGGCTGGCGATGCCCAGCTCCTGCAGCTGGATCGGGGCGAGGACGTAGACGTGCCCGGCCACCGCCACCACCCGGCTGCGCAGCGAAGGCGAGCCCGGGACGCTGGTCACCAGGCTGGCGGCGAAGTCTCCCCGGTGGTTGACCAGTGCCTGAAAGCGGCTGGCGGTCTGGCCCGCCCGGTCGCCGCCGGTAAGCCGATACGAGGACGAGTGGGCCATGGCGGCGTCGACCCTCGCCAGGAGCGAGCTGGCCGCGGGCGTTCTCGGGGCGCAGCCGGCCAGGAGGGCGCCGCCCAGCAGCAGGGCGCCCGCCAGCCGAGCGCGGCGATGACCCATCCGGCTCCCTCCTGAACCGCACCCGGCCCGACCGCCAGTCTAAGTCGCTCCGCCCCCGCCCCCCGGGCGCAGCTCAGATCCGCAGCCCCACCACGAGGACGGCGTAGACCACGTAGAGCGCCAGCCCGGCAACCGCCAGCAGGCGGGTGCTCACCCCCTTGCTCCCGGCCGCCTGGAGCCCTGCCAGCACCCCTACCCCGGTGACGCCCGCGGCCAGCAGCCCTGGCGTCGACAGGTGCCAGGGGGTGAAGCAGAGGCCGACGATGGCAGGGACGGTGGCCTGGAAGACCATCGAGCCGGTCACGTTGCCCAGGGCCAGCTGGTCGCGGTCGCGCCGGATCCACAGGGTGCCCGCCGCCAGCTCGGGGAGCTCGGTCGCGATCGGCACCAGCAGCAGGGCCAGGACCAGTGGCGTCAGGTGCACCACCGCCGCCACCCGGTGCAGGCCGAAGAGGAAGACCTCGCTGGCCAGGGTCAGTCCCGCCAGCCCCACCAGGGCCTGGAGCCCGGGCAGCACCAGGGAGCCGGGAGCGGAGTCGGGCAAGCCCCGGGCCAGGCGGCCGAAGTAGAGGGGCTCGTAATCCCCTTCCGCCGGCTGGTCGGCCCGCAGCGTGCGGCGGACGAAGGCCAGGTAGAGTCCGGCCAGGACCGCCGCGTCCACCCAGCGGAGGGGCCGGGGCAGGTAGGCGCCGGCGATCAGCAGGGCGAAGCTGAGGCTGAAGGCGAGCAGGACCCGCCGGGAGGCACCCACCTCGACTCGCAGGTGGCGCCGGCCACAGGCCAGCCCCACCACCCCGACCAGGCCCAGGCCAATGGTGGCCAGCATCAGGGGAGCGCCCAGGATGGCGCCGGTGGCGGTCTGGGCGGACTCTCGCCCCCCTGAGATCAGGGCCACCACCGGCACGATGCTCTCGGGCATCGCCGTGCCCACCGCCGCCAGGACGCTGCCGGTGAAGCCGTGCCCCAGCCCCAGGCTGCGGGCGCCCCATTCGATGGCGTTGGTGAAGAGGGCGGCTGCGACCAGCATCAGCACCAGCCCGCCGCCGAAGGCCAGCGCTACCTGCACAGGTTCAGGCGGAGCTGGCGGGCGGGCGCCGGATCACCGCGGCCAGGTAGCCGCCCAGGTCCGCAGTCAGCGCCAGCCCGTGTTTGAGGACGTCGGCTGGCCCGACGTGCTGGATCCGCTCCACCACCTCCGGCCCCACCGCCCCGAGGGCGTCGCCGATCCGGGCGCGGTACCAGGGGAAGAGCGAGCGCGGCAGTCGCTCCGGGTCGCTCCAGACCAGGCGGTGCGCCTCCCGGGTGGCGGTCAGGGCCCCTCCCACCGCCCGGGCGCGAAAGACGGCGTCGGTGCCCCGGCGGATGCCGTTGAAACGGTAGCGCCCGATCAGGCGCACCACCTCGATCCGCAGGCCGGTCTCCTCCTCGGTCTCCCGGACCACGGCGGCCGCGGGGTCCTCCCCCGAGGCCACGTGGCCACCCGGGGGCTCCCAGCCCGCCGGCCAGAGGCGGAGTTGCAGCAGCACCCGGCCCGAGTCGTCCACCACCACCGCCTGGGCGCCGACCGTGCGCCCGCCTAGAAGAGGCTGCACGGACTGGTCAGCAGCTGGGCCAGGTTGTTGCTCCCCGGTTCGAACAGGTACTGGAAGTTGGGGAAGAGCGCGAGTGGGGGGACGCTGTTGACCACCCGCTCCCAGAGCATGTCCGCCGCCCCCACGATCGGGGTGGAGAGGGAGACCCCGCCGCCGCCGTAGTTGGGCAGGATGAAGAAGAGCAGCAGTGCCACCACGTAGATCACGACCCGGTTGCGGTCGATCCACTGGAAGGGGCCGGGGAAGCGACCCCGGAGCAGGCCCTCCGCCACCCCGTAGCCGTCCAGGGGCGGGATCGGGATCAGGTTGAAGACGCAGAGGATGACGTTGATGAAGAAGGCCTCGGTGAGGAACCAGTAGAGGTACCCGGCCGGGGTGAGGTCGAAGCTGGGGACGACGCAGGCCTGGACCGCCGGATCCAGGGCGATCAGCAGGCGCAGCAGCACCCCGAGCAGGGCCGCCAGCAGCAGGTTGCTGAGCGGCCCCGCCAGGGACAGCCAGGCCCGCTGCCCGCCGCCGCTGACGAATCGGGGGTTGTACTCCACCGGGCGGGCGAAGCCAAAGCCGAAGAGCACCAGCATGACCAGGCCCAGGGGGTAGATCTGCACCGAGGGGTTGAGGGTGAGCCGGCCCTGGGCCCGGGGGGTGGGATCGCCGTAGGAGGCGGCCACGCGAGCATGGCAGTACTCGTGGATCGTGAAGCCGACCACGATCCCGGGAATGGCGAAGACCAGCAGGACGAAGTAGAACTCGAATCCGGTCCCGATCAAAGCCGGGTCAGTCCACGGAGATCTTGCGGGCCTTGGGGCGGTGGTCGGGATCGGCGGCGTGGCGCCGGTGATCGACCACGCCCTTGGCGGCCAGGAACAGCTCCCGCTGGGCCTTGAGCAGGTGGACGCGCGACTCGACGGGCACCAGCTCCCCCAGCTCCCGCGCCCCCCGGATGGCCGCCCGGCCCAGCTGACGGGCTGCCCAGGAGGCCAGCCGGTCCGTCGGCGGCGGCGGCATCAGGCCCGCCCGAAGCGGATCGCCAGGCGGCCGCCGTCGAGGTGGGCGGAGGTGGTGACCAGGCCGCGCAGCACCCGGGGCAGACTGATCTCGCGCTTGTAGGGACCGACGCTGACATAGAGCTCGTCGTCCCTCTGGGTCAGGTCTACCTGCTCCTTGCTGACAAAGGGCAGCTGCAGCGAGAGCACGTACTCGTCGCCCTGCTTGGCCAGCGCCTGCGGCTTTTGGTCGTAGAGCACCTGGCTGGGGTCGTGGTTTGCGAACAGCGACTCCCCCAGGCGGTTCAGGTCATCCAGACCCACCACCTCGTGGTCGAACAGCCGGCTCTGCAGAATCGGGAGCGGCGAAAACGCCGCCTCCACCTGTGCACCGTATCGCTGCTGCGCCTTGAGCCAGTCGGTGAAATAGCCGTCGGTTATGGTGTCGGGCAGCACTCGGTTCACCAGCACCGCGTCGACCTGATAGTTGTAGAGATTGAGGTAGGTGTACGCGCGCTGGGCCTCCTTGATCACCATCTTTTCCAGGTTAAGCACCAGCCGCACCGTACAGCGCCGGGCGTCTACCAGCACCTCCTTCATCGACTCCAGGTCCACGAACAGCTCACGGATCGATGCGTAGATCTCATCCGCCGGCAGGGGGATGCTAAGGAACGGCTGCACCAACGGCCGAGCCACCTTCATCACCCTGCGCTCCAGCGGAAATATCCGATTCAGATACCAGCGCGCCACGTCTGGGAAGGCGAGCAACTGCAGCGTTTCCCCAGTTGGCGCGCAGTCCACCACCAGGACGTCGTAATCATCGGCCTGGGCATGACGTCGGATCCACATCAGGCTGGCGATTTCCTCCATCCCCGGTGGTGTCGCCAACTCCTCGGCGATGATGTCGTCGACGCCCTGGCTATTGAAGAGGGCAGCCAGGTAGTCATGGATGCGGTCCCAGTGCCCCTCCATCTCGTGGAGGGCGTTGACCTCCTGGGCGAAGAGCCTCTGGCTCACCGCCACCGGCTCGGGCCCCAGCTCTTGATCCAGCGAGTCGCCCAGGCTGTGCGCGGCATCGGTTGAGATGACGAGCGTACGCAGCCCCTGCGCAGCGCAGCGCACCGCGGTGGCCGCGGCGATGGTGGTCTTGCCCACCCCGCCCTTGCCCGTGTACAGGATGACGCGCATCCGCCCGAGTATAGGGTCGGGCCCAGCACCCCCCGGCTAGTGGATGACGAAGAACCCCAAGATCACCATCGCCACCATCACCATCGAGACGAAGAACACCTTGCGCAGGTCGGCGCCCAGGTAGGGGAGGCGGTCGGAGGGGACGGCTGGGGTCTCGTCCAGCGGCGCCAGGTTCTCCTCGGCCCGCCGCTGGCGTTCGGCACGGCCCGCCACCCGGCGGGGGAGGAGGGACTCGCTGGGAAGTGCCCGGGCAGCGGCCTGGGGCGGGGCGGCGGCGGCCGCCGAGGGCGCCGCCGGGGCGGCGCGGCGGGGGAGGAGCGATGAACCGGCCGCGGCGGTGCCGACCTCTGCCGGCTCCTCTTCCTGAGCGCCCGAGCCGCGCTCGGCCACCGGCGCGGGAGAGGACGGCCGGGTACCGGGCGCCGGCCCCGGCGGCCGCCGCCGGGAGGCAGGGCCGCGTCGCCGGTTGCGTCTGGCCATGGGGGCTCCGAGGGTGAGCGCCGCAAGAGCGCTGGATGGGGGCCGGGCCAGTGTAACCAAGGCCCCGCGGGACCAGATCGGCCCGGGGAGTGCAGGCAGCGAGCACCGGCGGGTGGGGGGGTCAGCTTGGCGAAGGAGGGGGACGAAGTGTTTTTGCCAGCGCCCACTGCCTGCGTGGGCGATGTGTGTGGGGCCACATCTTGTGCCCGGAGTGGTATTCAACCACACCATGTGGTGGGAGCGCAAGCCCTTGGGGTGGGCAGTTTTGGGTGCCGAGAGGGGTTGATCTCGGCTCGGTCAGACGTTGAAGAGGAAGTGCATCACGTCCCCGTCCCTGACCGGGTACTCGCGCCCCTCCAAGCGCCGCTGGCCCCGCTCCCGGACCCCGGCATAACCTCCCGCCTCCACCAGCTGCTCCCAGTCGCAGACCTCGGCGCGGATGAACCCTCGGGCGAAGTCGGTATGGATCACGGCGGCGGCCTCGCGGGCGGTGGCGCCCCGGGGCACCGTCCAGGCCCGCACCTCCTTCTCGCCGGCAGTGAAGAACGTCTGCAGGCCCAGGGCCCGATAGCCGGTCCGGCTCAGCCGGCTCAGCCCGGACTCGCCCAGCCCCAGGCTGCCCAGGAAGTCCTCCGCCTCCGCGGGCTCCAGCTCACCCACCTCGGCCTCCAGGCGGGCCGACACCATCACGAACTCAGCCTCCTCGGTGCCGGCCCGCGCCGCCAGGCCGGCGGCTGGGCCGGTGGCCGGGTCCCCGCCCAGGTCGGCCTCGTCGACGTTGGCGACGTAGATCACCGGCTTGGCTGTCAGCAGCTGGGCCTCCCGCACACCCACCTGCTCCTCGGCGCTGAGGCTCACCGTCCGGGCGGGACGACCCCGGTCCAGCGCCTCCCGGACTCGAGTCAGCCCCGCCACCTCGGCCACCACCTCCCGGCTGGCCCCGCCAGCCCGGGCGGTGCGGGAGACACGCTCCAGGCGCCGGTCGACGGTGGCGATGTCCGCCAGCGACAGCTCGAGGTCCAGGATCTCCAGATCCCGGAGCGGGTCGACCTTCCCTTCCACGTGGCCAACGTCGGCCGCCTGGAAGACCCGCAGCACTAAGGCGAGGGCGTCGGCGGAGCGGATGTGCCCCAGGAACTGGTTGCCCAGCCCCTCACCCTGGTGGGCACCGCGGACGAGGCCGGCGATGTCGGTGAAGGTGACGGTGGCGGGGATCACTCGGGGGGGCGAGAAGACCGCCGCCAGCCGGGCCAGGCGGGGGTCGGGCACCGGGACCACCCCGGTGTTGGGGTCGATGGTGGTGAAGGGAAAGGCGCCCACCGCCACCTGGGCCTTGGTGAGGGCGTTGAAGAGGGTGGACTTGCCCGCGTTGGGCAGGCCGACGATCCCCACCGAGAGGCTCACTCCGATGTCAGCCGGTGGCGGCGCTCAGGCCGAGGTGGCGGACCAGCTCCGCCAGCCCGCCCCCGCCCGGGCCCGGGACCACCAGGTCGGCCACCGCCCGCACCTCGGGGGCAGCGTTCTCCACCGCCGCCTTGAAGCCGGCCGCCTCCAGCAGGGGCAGGTCGTTGGGAGCGTCGCCGAGCGCGACCGTCTCGGCGGGGTCCACGCCCAGGTGGCGGCAGAGCCAGGCCAGCGCCCGGCCCTTGTCCACTCCGGGGGCGGTGATCTCGCAGAAACCGACCACCGAGCGGGTCACCTCGGCACGGTCCCCGATCGCATCTTTGAGCTGCTCCAGGGCCCTGGTGAACTTCTCCAGCCTGGAGGCCACCACGGTCAGCTTGGTGCTGCCCCGCTGGAGCAGCCGCTCAAGGCCGGCGGCGCCGGCCGCCTCCGCCTCCACCTGGGCAATGTCGGTGTAGAAGCGAACGTCGGCGTTGGTCTCCTCCACGAAGAGGCGGTCGTCCTGATAGACGTTGAGGGTGTACCCGTGCTGGCGGCAGAGCTCCAGCACCTCGAGCCCCAGGGCGGCCGGCACCTCCCGCTGCAGCAGGACCACCCCTGGGACCGGGCCCCGGCCGTCCTCGGAGAGCTGGGGCAGCTCCTGGATGAGGGCGCCCTGGTAGCAGATCAGAGGCAGGGTGGCGCCGAGCTCGAGGGCGTGGGGCAGACCGGAGCGGTACATGCGCCCCGTGGCCACTCCCACCCGCACTCCGCGGTCCTCGGCCAGCCGGGCGGCGCTGACGTCCCGGGGGTCGAGGGTGAGGGAGCGGTCGAGCAGGGTTCCGTCCAGGTCCGAGACCAGCAGCCGCGGCCTCAATGAGGCCTGCCCAGCTGGGGATTGGCCCATGCCAGGGGCGGTCGCCCGGCCAGTACCTCGAGGACGTTCTGGGCGGCCAGCTCGCCCATGGCCGAGCGGGTCTCCCAGGTGGCGCTGCCGAGATGCGGAAGCAGCACGGCGTTGCGGCATTCGGCCAGTCCCGGAGCCATCAGCGGCTCCCGCTCGTAGACGTCGAGCCCAGCCCCGGCGATGGTGCCCGCCCGCAGCGCCTCAACCAGGGCCGCCTCGTCGATCACCGGGCCCCGGGAGGTGTTGATGAGGATGGCGCTGGGCCGCATCGCCGCCAGTTGCCGGGCGCCGATCAGGTGGTGGGTCTCCGGGGTCAGGGGCACGTGGCAGGAGACGAAGTCGGACTCGGCCAAGACTCGGTCCAAGCCGGACGCCTCGACCACCACTCCGGCCAGCGGCCCGACTCCGAGCGGGTCATGGGCCAGGACCCGCATCGAGAACCCCAGGTGAGCTCTGCGGGCCAGCGCCTGGCCGATCCGGCCGAAACCCAGGAGCCCCAGGGTCTTGCCGTTGACCTCGTGCCCCAGGAGATAGTCGGGCTCCCAACCGTGGTAGTGGCCGAGCCGCATCTCCTGATCTGCCTCCGCCACCCGGCGCGCGCTGGCCAGCAGCAGGGTCATGGCCAGGTCAGCCGTGGCCCCGGTGAGCACCTCCGGCGTGTGGCCCACAAAGACGCCCCGTCGGGTGCATGCCTCGAGGTCGACGTTGTCCAGGCCCACGGCGTAGTTGGAGACCACCCGCAGTTGCCTCCCCGCGGCCTCCAGGGCCGGCTCGTCGATCAGGTCGCGGAGCTGTGGCAGCAGGCCGTCGGCGCCGGCGATGGCGCGGCGGTACTGCTCAGGCGGGAGGATCGCCCCCAGGATCTCCAACTGGCAATGCTCCCGCAGCCGGTCCGCGGCCGGGCCGGGCACCGGGAGGGTCATGACGACTCTGGGCACAACCGGGAAATTGTCGCCGATGCCCGGAAGGGGGCGGCCGGGCGATCGGCGCGAATTCGGTTATATTGAGTCTCTTGCCAATTCGCTCCAGACGTCCGTTCCGGCCCGCCCATCGCCTCGCCCCCACGGCCCCCGATGAAGTAGCCCAGCCGGATCCGACCCCAACTGTCAGCTTCTCCGAGCTCGGCTTGTCCGGAGCGATGCTGCGCACCCTGGAGCAAGTCGGCTACGAGACGCCCACCCCGATCCAGGCCCTGGCACTGCCGGTGGCGCTCTCGGCGAGTGATTTGATCGGTCAGGCTCAGACCGGTTCCGGCAAGACCGCCGCCTTCGCGGTGCCGATTCTGGAACGGCTGAGCCGCGCCTCTGCCGAGGTGCAGGCACTGGTCCTCTGCCCCACCCGCGAGCTGGCGGCCCAGGTGACCGCCGAGTTCGCCCGTCTGGCCGAGAACCACGCCGCCGCGATCCTGGCCGTGGTGGGCGGCGATCCCATCGGCCGCCAGCTGGAGGGGCTCAAGCAGCGGCCGGCGGTGGTGGTGGGTACTCCGGGCCGGGTGCTGGACCATCTGCAGCGGCGCACGCTCTCGCTGCGCGGCGTGAGCTTCGCCGTCCTCGACGAGGCCGACCGGATGCTGGACATGGGCTTCGCCCCGGACGTGGAGCGAATCCTCGCCCAGACTCCCAAGGCCCGCCAGACCATGCTCTTCTCGGCCACCGTGCCCGGCTGGGTGCACCGCCTAGCGGCCCGGCACATGCGCGAGCCGGTGACGGTCTCGGTGAGCGGCCGCACCGAGCTGGTGCCCACCATCCGCCAGTGGTGCATCGAGTGCTCCTGGTCGGAAAAGGCCGAGGCCCTGGCCATGCTCCTGGACAGCCCCCGGGTGACGCTGGGACTGATCTTCACCAACACCAAGCGCAACGCCGACCACCTTCACGCCACTTTGCTGGGGCAGGGCTACGACGTCACCGTGATCCACGGCGACCTCTCCCAGAAGGAGCGAGATCAGGCCCTGAGCCGCTTTCGCGGCTCGCGGGTTCGCTTCCTGATTGCCACCGACGTCGCCGCCCGGGGGATCGACATCGACGACATCAGCCACGTCATCAACTACGACGTGCCGTCGACTCCGGAGGACTACGTGCACCGGGTGGGCCGCACCGCCCGGGCTGGCCGCGACGGCGTCGCCCTCACCTTGATCACCCCGATCGAGATCCTAAAGATCCGCGACATCGAGCGTCACACCAAGCGCCCGATCGAGCACCACACGCTGGAAGATCTGCGGCAGCTCGCCGGCACCGACGCCGCCCTGGTCGGCTGACTGGCGGCAGCGGCCGCCAGCGCTCCGGCTTCCCCACCTGAGCCGTCCCTCGCTAGTGCCTCCCGCTATAATGCGCGGCGCATTATGGCAGGAGTCTGGAGGCGGCCCAAGCGGGCCCTGATCGCGCTCGGCGTCCTGGGCCTGCTCTGCGAAGGCCCGCTCCACCCCTATCAGATGCAGCGCAAGTTCCAGGAGCGGCACAAGGACTTCGCCCAGGGCAAGCCCCGGGCGCTCTACCACGCCGTCGACCGCCTGGCGGCGGCGGGCCTGATCGAGCCACTGGCGACGGTGCGTGAGGGCAACCGCCCGGAGCGGACCGTCTACCAGGTCACCGACGCCGGCCGCGAGGAGTGCCACGACTGGCTGCTCGACCTTCTGGCCCGCCCCCAGGTGGAGTCGCCCATCTTCTCTGCCACCGTGGGCCTGATCGGCTACCTCCGCCGCCAGGAGGTGATCCAGGCGCTGAGCCAGCGCCAGGCCAGCCTGGAGGGCCTGATCGCCCGGATCGACGCCGTCCTGCGCGCCCTGCAGCAGCGATTCGGGCTGCCGCGGCTGTTCCTGATCGAGAGGGAGTACGAGCGCAGCCTCTGGCAGGCGGAGCTCAACTGGGTCGGCGAACTGATCGCGGAGCTGCGAGCCGGGGCGCTCAAGGTGGACCGCAAGTGGTTGGAGGCACTCGCCAGCGCCGCCGCCGGATCCGAGGAACTGATGGGTGAGTGGTTCCACCCGATCGGCGGCGGTCAGCTGGTGCCCACCTCCCCTCCGACCGGGACCCGGCCGCGCCCGGGGCGGGGGAGGAGCCGGCCCGGCCGGCTGGCGGCGCCCCGCTGAACGCGGCCGACGGCTTGGCGATCGAGACCCATGGCCTGCGACGGGTGTTCAAGACCCGCAAGCGAGAGGTGGAGGCGGTCGCCGGGGTCGACCTCGAGGTCCAGCGGGGAACGATCTTCGGCTTCCTCGGCCCCAACGGAGCCGGCAAGACCACCACCCTGAGGATGCTCTCCACCCTGCTGCCTCCCACCTCGGGCACCGCGATGGTGGCCGGGCATGACCTGCTCCGCCAACCGCAGGCGGTGCGGCAGCGGATCGGCTACGTGGGACAGCAGGGGGGCAGCGACCCCGCGATCACCGGGCGCAGCGAGCTGATCTTCGAAGGCCGCCTATATGGGATGGGCCGCGACCAGGCCCGGGAGCGGGCCCAGGTACTGCTTCAGGCCCTGGAGCTGGAGAGCTGCGCCGATCGACCCATGAAGACCTACTCGGGCGGGCAGCGTCGGCGTCTGGACATGGGCGTGGGTCTGGTCCACCAACCGGAGCTGCTCTTCCTCGACGAGCCGACCACCGGCCTTGACCCCCAGAGCCGGGTGCGGATGTGGGAGGAGGTGCGCCGCCTGCAGGACTCGGGCACCACCGTCTTCCTCACCACCCACTACCTGGACGAGGCCGACGCCCTCTGTCAGCGGGTGGCCATCATCGACCAGGGCCGGATCGTGGTCGAGGGCACGCCTGACGAGCTCAAGCGCGCCGTGGCCGGGGACGTGGTAACGGTGGGCGTCGGCGGCGAGGTCGACCCGGTGCTGGCCATGCTCCGCGAGCAGCCCTTCGTGCGCGAGGCCTCCCTGGAGAACGGCAGTATCCGGCTCTACGTCGACCGGGGCGAGACCGCGGCCCCGGAGGTGATCCGGCTCCTGGACGGCCAGGGCCTGGAGCTGACCACGCTGGCGCTGAGCCGGCCCAGCCTCGACGACGTCTTCCTGCGCCAGACCGGCCGCTCGCTGCGCGAGTCGGAAGCCGGCTGAGCCAGGAGCCAGCCACGGTGAAGGTGCTTCGCGACACCGGGCTGGTCTTCCAGCGCTACTTCGGCCTCTTCATCCACAACCCCGCCTGGGTGGCGGTGGGGGTGATCCAGCCCGTCCTCTATCTGCTGCTCTTCGCCCCGCTGCTGAAGACGGTGGCGGCGGTGCCGGGCTTCCCCCACGGCGGCGCCTACAACGTCTTCGTCCCCGGGCTCCTGGTCCAGCTGGGGATCTTCGGCGCGTCGGGCGTGGGCTTCAACCTGATCGCCGAGCTCCGCTTCGGGACGGTCGAACGGCTCCGGGTCACCCCGGTCAGCCGGCTGGCCCTGCTCCTGGGCCGGGCCCTGCGGGACGTGCTCACCCTGCTGGTGCAGGCGGTGATCCTGGTGCTGCTGGCCCTGCCCTTCGGGCTCAGCCTGGAGCCGGCCGGGATCCTGATCGCCTTGGGGCTGGTGGTGCTGATCGGGCTCTTCTTCGCCTCGGTCTCCTACGCCCTGGCGCTGGTGCTCAAGGACGAGAACTCCTTCGCCCCCCTGCTGTTCACGGCCAACCTGCCCCTGCTGCTGCTCTCCGGGGTATTGCTGCCAATCAGCCTGGCACCCGCCTGGTTACGGGCCATCGCCAACGTCAACCCCTTCTCCCATGTGGTGGCCGCCAACCGCGCCGCCTTCCTCGACCACCTCGGCGACCCCGACGTCGTCCAGGGGGCGGTGATCATGGCGGTGCTGGCGGTGCTGGCGGTGGCCTGGGCGGCCCGCTCCTTTGGGCGAGCGATAGCCTGAGCGTCGGCCCGGGGGCGGTCAGCCGCTCGCGGCGCCGCCGACTTCCCCCGGGACCACACGCTCGAAGGCCTGGGGGGCCGGTCCCCGCCAGGCGTCGGGCTGGAGGATGCGGGCCAGCATCTCCACCCCGTCGACCACCCGGGGACCGGGGCGGTTGAAGTACCAGGAGCCGTCCAGGGCATAGACCCGGCCGGCCTTCACCGCGGGCAGCTTGGCCCAGACCTTGAGCGAGCTGAGGGCCCGGGTCTGCTGGCTGGCCTCGGCCAGGCGCAGGCCACAGGGGAGGCTCAGGATGACCTCCGGCTGGGCCGCCGCCAGCTCGGCGGGCTCGATCACCCGGGACCGGGCCCCGGACTCGCCGAGCACGTCGTTGCCTCCGGCCCAGTCCACCTGGTCGGGGACCCAATGCCCCGCCACCATCAGCGGGTCCAGCCACTCCAGGCAGACCACCCGGGGCCGGGCCCGCCCCGCCACCACCCCCCTCACCGCGTCCAGGCGGGCCCACAGCCCCCGCAGCAGCTCGGCCGCCCGCTCCCTGGTGCCGGTGACCTGGCCGACATCCATGACCGAGCGCAGCACCGCCGCCAGGGTGGTGGGCTCCAGGGACACCAGGGTGGGGCGTCCCGGGAGCAGGCGTGCCGCCTCCATCACCTCCGGGTAGGCGACGGCGCAGACCTTGCAAAGCTCCTGGGTCAGGATCAGGTCGGGTCGCACCCGGGCCAGCAGCGCCTGGTCGAGCGCATAGAGGCTGCTGCCCTGGTGGAGCGCCGCCCGGACGTGGCGGTCGATGTCCTTGGGTGAGGCTTGGCGGTGATCGAGCTGGCTGCGGGTCAGGATCGGCTTGTAGCCGGCCTGGGGAGGGAAGTCACACTCGTGGGTCACCCCCACCAGGCTTGAGCCCAGGCCCAGCGCGAAGCAGATCTCGGTGGCGCTGGGCAGGAGGGAGACGATGCGCACTTCTGGGCTGGCTCAGGAGCTGCTGGGGCCCTCGCTGGGGGCGGTGGTGGGAGTGGCGAAGGCCGGCACCATGG
The DNA here is from genome assembly GCA_050734515.1 of Candidatus Dormibacteria bacterium. GTDB lineage: Bacteria > Chloroflexota > Dormibacteria > Aeolococcales > Bog-877 > Bog-877. Next base: position 33,896 of record JBOHUM010000089.1, on the reverse strand, counting down.
AGAGTGTGAGCACCGGGACCTCGTTGCGCTTGGCCCAGGCGCCGACTCGGCTCTCGTGGGAGAACACCACCACCTGTGAGGTTCGGGCCAGTTCCCGCAGGGTGTCGAGGAGGGCGACGGCTCGGGCGTCGTCGGAGCTGACGCAGGGGTCGTCGAAGAAGAGGGGGATCGGCTCCCGATCCGGGGAGAGGAGGCCGGCCAGCGCCATCCGCAGGCAGACGTAGATCTGCTCCCTGGTCCCCTGGGAGAGGTCGGCCACCGCCAGTTGGTTGCCCGAGTCCTGGGCAGCGACATGCATGGCGAGGTCGGCGGGGTCGACCCAGGCCTGGAGATAGCGGTTGGCCGTGATCAGAGGCAGGCGCTCGGCCAGGCCCTGGGCAAGCTGAGGAGCCAGGTCGTTGTGGATCAGGCCCTCGGCCCGCTGCAACTCGGCGATCGCCAGCTTGACCGCCGCCTCGGTGCGGGTCAGGCGATCCGACTCGGCCTGCAACTCGGCCACCCGCTCCTCGAGCTCGGCGACGTCGCCCAGCTCGGTGAGCCGCTGGGCCAGTCGGCCCGCCATGGGCAGGAGTTCGCCCCGGACCTGGTCGGCCCGGGCACGGGCGTCGTCGTAGGCCACCCGCAGCTGCCCCGAGGCCTCCGTTGGGCCCGGGGCGGCTTCCCCCGAGGGCAGGCTGGCCAAGTCTTCCCTCAGCTGTTCGGCGCGCTTGTTGAGTCCCTTGAGGTCCCGGCCCGCCAGGCGGTCGACCCGGCGGGCGGCCAGCTCGGCGCGATTGCGACGGGCGTCGGCCGCCTGGTCCAGCTCCTGCAGGTGACGGCTCAACTCCTGGGACAGCACCTCGGGATCGCTGCCGCTGATGCCGACCCGCTTGGCCCGCGAGAGCAGCTCCGCCCGGTAGCGCTGCGCCATCCCCTCCAGCGAGGCGCGCTGCTGCTGGGCCTCCTGGGCCTGGGGCAGCCCGGCCGCCAGCTGGCGAAGCTGGTCGGGGTCGGCGCGTCCCAGGCCCAGCTCGCTGAGCCGCTTGCCCGCCTGGGCGCGCTCGGTGAGCACCTTCTCCCGCGCGGCCATGACCCTCTCCGTCTCGGGGTCCTTGGCCCGTGACGCCCGCCGGAACTGGGCCACCGAGGTGAGGCCGCCCACTGCCAGCAGCCGGCGCAGCTGCCCCTGCAGCGCCAGGAAGACCGAGCCGGTCAGCACCAGCAGCACCAGCCCACCGGCCAGGTAGCCGATGTTGGCGGAGCCGGAGGGGATCTTCAGCACCCCGATCCCCCTCAGGATCAGGAGGACGCCCAGGACCCCGCCCGCCAGGGCCAGGAGATTGGAGCCCCAGCGGTAGAGCGCCACCCGGCGGTGGTCGAGGAGGTCGAGCCGGCCCAGCTCGTCGGCCCGGGGCGGGACCTCCGGTGCCACCTGGTCCAGGGCACCGACCAGGAAGTTGAGCTCCTGGGCGGTGGACTGGGTCGCCAGCCGCTCCAGGTCCCCGCCTGGGCTGGGGATCTCGGCGGCCTTGACCTCGGCCTGCTTCAACTGCTGGGCTAGGCCTCGGGCGCCGGTGGCGGCGTCGCGCAGTGCGGCCGGATCCCTGGGCATCTTCGGCTCGGGAGTGGCGGCCAGGGCCTGGTCGATCTCCGCCAGCGCCGCCAGATCCTGCTCCAGCTCGGCGAGCTCGGCCGCCTTCCAGGTACGCTCCCGGGCCCCGGCCTCGGCGTCCAGCGCCGCCAGCTGGGCGCTGAGCCGCTCCTGGGTGCCCAGCTCCTCCGCCACCTGCTCGCGGCCAGCGAGCGCCTGGCGGAGCTTGCTCTCGGCCTCGCCCAGCACCTTGGGCAGCCTGTCCAGGGGCCGCTCCCGGGTGTGGTCACCGCGAATCCGCTCTTGGCGCCACCTCTGCAGGAGATCGATCGCCGCCCGGGCGGTGCTGTCGCTGCCCGAGGTCGAGGTTGCCCGCTGCAGGTCCTCCTGGAGAGCGGCTCCGTTGAGGTGGAGCACCTGGTCCTGGGCCACGGTGGAGACCGCCAGGAAGGCCTCGCGGCTCATCCCCATCCCCACCGAGATGTCGACGTGGCGGCCGCGGCGGAACTTGTCGCTGACGTCGCCGCCCTTGACCAGGTCGAAGACCTGGCAGTTGTCCGGCTGGTCCAGGTCGCGCACGAAGCGGTACTTGGCACCGGCCAGCTCGACCTCGGCCTCGACCGCGAAGTGGGCGCCCGACCAGGGCCGGAACCGCCGCAGCGTCTCCTCCGAGTCCTTGGGCATGCGACCCCGAGCGGGCAGATCGACCCCGCAGAGCGCCATCCGGATGGCGGCGTGGAGGGTGCTCTTGCCCGACTCGTTGGGACCGCCGACGATGGTCAGCTGGGGATCGAGCTTGAAGCGGCCCTGGAGGGCACCGAAGCCGTTGAGCCGCACCGAGAGCACCTTCACTCCGCGCCCTCCCGCCGGCCCGTGCCCATGGGGGTCACAGGATGGCGGGCTCCTCGCCTCGCAGCGCTTCCAGCCCGGCCCGGAGGGCGTCCTGGACCAGCGGGGAGTCGGCGTCAGGTCGTTCCGTCAGGCCGCGCACGAACTGCCCGCGGATGTCCGGCGCCTGGCTCAGCTCCTCCAGGTTGAAGGCAGGTCGGGTGGCCGAGGTCACGCTCACCAATTGTCCCTGCTGGCGCAGGGTCGCCTGGAGCTCGCTGGGACCTAGCCGTACCCCCAGGGCCAATTCCCCGACCAGGTGAACTCGGCAGGCGGAGGCGTCCGCGGTGGGCAGGGCCGCCCGCACCAGCTCCACCAGGGCGTCGGAGTGCTGGCAGGAGCCGACGTCAACCTCGGCTTCGGTCACGGTGAAGGTGTTGACCTGGTGCACCTTAACCGCCGGCGGGAACTGGGCGAAGTCGACCTCGACCGCCCCCCGCTCGCCCTGCTCGCCGAAGGTGAGCGGCTCGGGATTGCCGGGGTAGAGGAGCATGGACGTGGAGCGGGGGGTGTGAAAGTGGCCCACCAGGGCGTAGGCGAAGCCGGCCTTGCCCAGGTCGGCCTCCCGGAAGGGGGCGTGGTCCTGCTTGCCTTCCTCCTGGAACTGCAGCTGCCCCTGCTCGGAGCCGTGGAGGAGGGCCACCGCCTTGGCGCCCTCTGGCACCTGGTAGCCCTGGAGCAGGTTACGGGTGCCCTTGGGCTTGGTGTGGGCGATGCCGAAGAAGCGGATGCCCGCCACCTCCACCGCCTCGAACTCGCCGCCCTGGAAGATGTGCACGTTGTCGGGCCACTCCTGGCTGGAGTAGAGCGAGCCGGGATGGAAGTGGTCATGGTTCCCGGGGGCGACCAGGACCGGGCAGGCGAGCTTACCCAGGGTCGCGGCCAGGTATCTGCCAGTGTCCTGGCGGGAATGCTCGTCCTCGTAGAGGTCACCAGCGATGGTGAGCGCGTCCACCTTGAGTTCGGCGGCCAAGTCGACCACTCGGCCAAAGGCCTGGCGGATGCCGTCGCGCCGGCGTCGGGCGAATTCCGGGCCCAGGTCGCGGAAGACGCGGTCGAGGTGCACGTCGGCGCAGTGGAGGACTCTCATCGCCGCAAATATGCACCACCGGCAGGGCCCCTGGGAAGCGTCCGCCGGCAGCGGCGCCCCGTACACTCCGCTCTGTGCCTCCGATCCTGCCCCCGGGGCCGGTGGACCAGGCGCAGCGGGTGGTGTTGCGCAAGGTGAACCGGCGAGCCCCCAACTTCATCACCCGCCTGGTCCGGTCCCGGCTGATAGGTCACCAGGTTGAGGTGGGCGAGCGGATCCTGGTCTTTCAAGTCGCCTTCACTGTCCCCCACGGCCTGGTGGAGGTCACCCACAGCACCGTCATCGAGTTCATTGACTGAACTGTCCCCGCACCCGCCCTGCCTGGTGGCGGCTGGGATCAAGCGCCGCTACGGCAACGGCCGCGGGATGGGTCCCCTGAGCCTCAGTCTGGGCGCAGGGGAGGTGGTCGCCCTGGTGGGCCCCAACGGCAGCGGTAAGACCACCTTGCTGCGCTGCCTGGCGACCCGCTCTGAGCCAGACGCCGGGACCCTGCTCTGGTTCGGACACGCCGAGCGCCAGCTGGCTCGGGGGCGCCTGGCAGTGGTCTTCGACGCCACCGCCCACGCCGACGAGCTCAGCGCTCGGGCCAACTTGGCCTTCGTGGCCGCGGTCCGGGGGGTGGGACGGGAGCTCTGGGAGCCCAGCCTGGAGGCCGCCTCGGTGGCGCAGGTGGCGGACGAGCCCCTCTCAGGCTTCTCCCTGGGGATGCGGCGGCGGGTGCTCCTCGCTGAGGCCCTGGTGGGGGACCCGGAACTGCTGCTGCTAGACGAGCCCACCCTGGGCCTCGACGTCAGCGGTCGGCGCTGGCTGGAGGACTCGCTGCGGCATCGGTCCAAGGCGGGGCTGGCCACCTGCCTGGCGACCAACGACACCGACTTCGTGGAGCAGACGGCCACCCGGGTCTGCTTCCTGGTCGATGGCGAGCTGGTGCGGGACGCCACCCTGGATGACCTCCTAGGCGAGGTTCGGGGCAGCCGCCGGATCACGATCCGCTGCCGCGACCCCCGGGCCGAGGGCAGGCTCCGGAAGCTGCCCCAGGTGGAGCAGGTTGTGGTCGGGGAGCACGAGTTGCTGCTGGTAGCCCGGCGCCGGGAGGGGTTGGTAGCCGACGTGATCGGGGCCCTGGGCGACCTGGACGCCAATCTGGCCGACATCACCATCCGCGACCCCGGCTTGGACGAGTGCTTCCTGCTGCTCACCGGACGGCGGCTGCGTGAGTAGGTCGGGGGAGGTGCTGGCGGGCCGGGCCCCGGCCTCCGGCCTGGCCGAGCATCGCAACCTGCCCCGCCACCTCTGGCAGTTGGAGCTGCTGGCCGACCTGGCCCGCCGCCGCGCCCTGCTGCTCAAGCTGGCCTTTCCCCTAGTCCTGGCCATCCCCCTGGCCACCACCGGCGCCCCCCCGTTCTTCGCCGCCATGCTCCTCACCGTCCTGATCGCCATGGTGGGGACGGTGGGCACCGGGGTGACCATCACCCGGGCCCGGGGCAGCGGCTGGCTGGACCGGCTGGCGGTGCTGCCGATACCGGCCTGGCGGGTGGGGCTGGAGATCTTCCTGGCCGGCTGGTTGGTGGACGCCGTCCAGGGCAGCCTGGTGGTGGCGGTGGTGGCAATCGCGCAGCGGCCCGACCCCGCCACCTTGGCCACCACCTGGCTGCTGGCCCTGGCCACCCTGGCCTTCTCCGGGGCCGTCGGCCTGGCGGTCGCCGCCCTCACCGACCACCCGGGCGAGGCCATGCTCTACCTGGCGGTCGTCCTCGCCCCACTGCTATTCCTCTCGGGGCTCTTCACCGGGGTGCCCGCGGCCGGCTGGCGCTACTGGATCGCGCAGCTGCTCCCCTTCAGCTACCTCCAGGAGGGCTTCGAACTGCTTCTGGGCGGCAACCCCCCGTACGGGGACCCGCTCGCCTTCCTGGTGGCTAGCCTCGCCTTCGCCGGGCTCGGCGGGCTGGCCGCCGCCGTCCTGGGCCGGGCCTTGCTCGCCCGCGGCGCCTGAGGAGACCGATCCACGGACCCCGGACCCCGTGCGCGCCCTGAGAGCCGCCGCACCCGGCGGCGAGCCATTCGCCTTGTGTGTGGGAGCTGAACACCGGATGCGCGGTGGCGCCTGCCGATGAGCCAACGCAAGCAGGCATTCGCGAAAGATGCTCATCCACAGCTGCAGCGATCGATCAGGCGCAAAGTGCCAGGGCCGGTGCTCAATGTCCGTCGCGACGTCCCCCAAGCTCGCAAATGCAAACGTGCACCGCCGCAAGCCAGACGACTACATACGCCGCTGCTCTGATATCGGCTTCGAATCGCAGCGACAAGTTCGTGCCCAGTGAACAAGATCCGCATCGGCCAGCTCGAATAAAAGTCGGCGTGAACGGCGCGGCATTGGATCGGCGTCTCCGACGACACAACGTTGCTCTCTGCGGCAAGGGTCAGGCGAGGCGGCGTCCAGAGAGTGAGTACTCAGGCGCCACACTGACGCTCTGCGGCAGCCATTTCGCCGGTTGATGGGGCCAGCTCCGACCCCAGAGTGACTGTACGGAGTGAGTTGAGCAAGCGGTCATTTGAAAGGTCCACCGATGAGCCCGGAATCGAGTTCCCTTGGCCCACCGGCTGCCGTGCGTCCCCTCGGCGGCTCCTCGCCGGCCAGAGCGCGGGACCAGACCTCGGCTACGACCTCAGTGACAGGAGGCGGCGCTATGGCCCACGGCGAAGATAGCCAGGACGGCGATCAGGTTGAAGGTGGCGTGCAGCAGCATGCCCGGCACGAGTGACTTGGTCCGCTCGTATACCCAGGCCAGCACCAGGCCGGCGATGAAGAGCGAGGGCGCGAGCAGCAGGATTGATCCCCCCACGGAGAGGCTGTGGGCGAGGGCGAAGACGGCTGAGCTGATCACCAGAGCCGCCGGCACGCCGAGCCGATGACGGAGGCCGCCGTAGACGAAGCCCCGGAAGACCACCTCCTCGACCACCGGGGCGATCACGGCGATGGAGATCACCCCGAGATATGGCTCGGCACCGAACCCCTGGGAGATGCTGCACACCTGGGGGTTCTTCATCCCGCCCAGGAGCGGGGAGAGGACGATCGAGATCAGTCCGGTCAGGATCTGCAGCCCCAGGGCCAGGGGCGGCATCAGCACCAGCACCCAGAGGGGGGGCCGGCGCACCCCCAGCCGCGCCCAGGGGCGACCCCAGCGGCGGGCGGCGAGGAAGGCCACGATCGCCAGCAGCAGGCCGTAGAAGATCACGCTGGTGGCGAAGTTGAAGTAGGGGAGGATGCCGTTGGCCGCCTTCCCGGAGACCGCTCGAACCGCGCCCACCTGGTGTAGGAGCAGGACCACCACCAGCGGGATGAAGGCGGCCGCCAGCACCGCCGGGATCGCCAGCAGCACCCCGACCACGATCTCCCGGACCCCCCAGGTGACCTGTCCCGGAGGCGGCGTCGGGGGGCTGGCCGGGTCGGTGCTGAGGATCAGCGGCTCCGGGACGGCGGGCTTCCCGGCGGCATTCGACTCTCCGGGGCCGAGGGGGGCGGGGGAGCCGAGGTCATCCAGGGGATCGGCTGGCGGGTGGGCACGCTCGCCGGCCGGGGACTGGAGTCGGGATCGGACTCGGCGGCCACGTGGCGGGCGCTGGGACGGGCTCCCGCGAGTGGGCTGGTCCGGATCCAGAAGTAGCCCAGGGCGAGCAGCAGCAGGAGGTAGACCACGGTGAAGGGCCAGGAGGCCTGGAGCACCCCCACCGCGGCGGCGGCGGGCAGCTGCAGGCCCAGGCCCCAGAGCACCGAGCGGGGGTCTCCGGCGAAGGTCCAGTCGGGGCGGACCACCGCCAGCGAGCCTGTGCCCATCGCCGCGCTGCCCACCAGGCCCAGCACCGCCCCCACCAGCACCAGGGCGAACTCCAACGGCCCGCGCAGAGCACCCAGGTGGACGATAGCCCCCAGCGTCGCCACCACCGCCAGGACATCGCCCAGCAGGGCCGCCGCCGCCACCGCCAGCAGCGCCCATGCCAGCCGCACCCGCCACTCCGAGGCCTGGTCCCCCGGGCCTGGTGCCGGTGTCGCTGGCGGGGTGGGCAGGCTGCGCCGCTGGCGCCGCGGCTGAGTCAGCACGGCAGTGGCGGGGACGGCGGGCGCAGCGACCGCCGCAGGTGCTGGGGCACGGGCACATCATGCCGGATGCCTGGAGCGGTGGAACTCGAGCAGCGCCGCTTTGTCCGGCCGGAGCGAATTCCAACCACACCTATAATCCGTCCATGCCAGGCCCGAGTGGGGATTCCGGGCAGGCGCCGGCCTCGGTGCTATCCCGCATCCGTTGCGCTGCCGACTGCCGGGCGCTGAGCGTGGACGAGTGCCGCCAGCTGGCGGCGGAGATCCGTGCCTTCCTGATCGACAAGGTGTCGCGGACCGGCGGCCATCTGGGCCCCAACCTGGGCGTGGTCGAACTCACCCTGGCCCTGCACCGGGTCTACGACAGCCCCCGCGACCGGATCGTCTTCGACACCGGCCACCAGGCCTACGTGCACAAGATCCTCACCGGTCGGGGGGACCAGTTCGCCACCCTGCGCCAGGCCGGAGGGCTCTCCGGCTATCCCAGCCGCCAGGAGTCCGAGCACGACCTAGTCGAGAACAGCCACGCGTCCACCGGCCTCAGCTACGCCCTGGGCCTGGCCCAGGCCCGCCGCCGTCGGGCCGAGCCGGGACGGGTGGTGGTGGTGGTCGGTGACGGCGCCCTCACCGGGGGCATGGCCTACGAGGCGCTCAACAACATCGGCGCCCTCCGCCCCGATCTCACCATCGTCCTCAACGACAACGGCCGCTCCTACGCCCCCACCGTGGGCGGCCTGGCGGACCACTTCGCCCGCCTGCGTCTGGACCCCCGCTACGAGGCGGCCAAGAGCGGCATCGGCGGCTTCCTCAGCGCCCTGCCCGCGGTGGGCGAGCCGGCGCACGAGATGGCGCGCCGGATCAAGACCGGGGTCAAGCAGCTGGTGGCGCCCCATGTCTTCTTCGAGGACCTGGGGATCAAGTACTCGGGGCCGATCGACGGCCACGACCTGCGCTCGCTCGAGGGCACCCTGGCCCTGGCCAACCGACTCCCGGGGCCGGTGGTGGTCCACGTGGTCACCGACAAGGGCCGGGGGTTCGACCCCGCGGTCGCCGACGAGGTCGACAAGTTCCACGGGGTGGCGGCCTTCGACGTCGCCACCGGCAAGCCCCGGGGCGGGAGCGGCGCCAGCTACACCGACGTGTTCGAGGAGGCCTTGCTGGAGCTGGCCGAGGCCGACCCCAAGGTGGTGGCGATCACCGCTGCCATGGCTTCCTCGACCGGATTGCTCAAGTTCGCGGCGCGCTTCCCCGACCGCTTCTATGACGTCGGCATCGCCGAGCAGCACGCCGTCACCTTCGCCGCCGGGCTCGCCCTGGGCGGGCTCCACCCGGTGGTCTGCATCTACTCCACCTTCCTGCAGCGTGCCTTCGACCAGGTGATGTGCGACGTCGGGCTCCACAACCTGCCCGTGACCTTCGTCCTCGACCGCGCCGGGGTGACCGGACCCGACGGCAGCTCGCATCACGGGATGTTCGATCTCAGCTACCTCCGGCTGGTGCCCAACATGGTGGTCTCCACGCCCCGCGACGCCACCGAGCTGGGCCGGCTCCTGGCCACTGGGCTCGGCCACCCCGGTCCCTTCGCCCTGCGTTACCCGAGGGGCCCGGCCGGCGATGGCGCCATCGATGTCCGGCCGCTGCCCAGCCTCAGCTGGGACATGGTCGAGGAGGGCGGCAGGGACGTGCTGATCCTTGCCGCCGGCAAGATGGTGGCGGTGGCCGCCAACGCCTCTGCCCTGCTGGGCGCCAACGGTGTCTCCGCCTCTGTGGTCAATGCCCGCTTCATCAAGCCGGTCGACCGTCGCCTGGCGGATTGGGCCAGCCGCCACCGGGCCCTGGTGACGGTCGAGGACAACTCCATCCGTGGCGGTCTGGGGGCGAGCGTGCTGGAGTCCCTCGCCGAGCAGCGCCTGCTTCGGCCCCTGCGTCAGGTGGCGCTGCCGGATCGCTTCCTGCCCCACGGCGCCCAGGCCGAGCTCCTGGCCGAGTTCGGCCTGACCGCGGAGGGGGTGGCCGAGGCCGCCATCAGCGCCCTGGAAGGCGGGGAAGAGGTGACACCGCCTGGGGCGCGCGCGGTTGGCTGAACCCCAGCTCCCCGGGGACGGCGGGGCCGACCTCGAGGCGGTGCTGGCGGCGGTGGTGGCGGACCAGTTCCAGGCCCACCCCGCCCTGGGCCGGGCCAACGGTGACCACTCCCTCGACGGCCGGGTGGCGTCGGCGGGCGCGGCCGCCCGCGCGGCCCGGGTGGCCACCCTCTCCGAGCTGCGGGCTCGGCTGGGATCGCTGCCACCGCCGCGGTCCCGGGATGCGCGCCTGGACTGGGACTGGGCTGGCTGCCTGCTGGAAGCCGAGCTCTTCGACCTCCAGGTGCGGCAGCGGTGGCTGCACGATCCCACCGTGCTGCTCGAGAGTGACTCACCGCTGGAGGTGGGCGGCTACCTGCTTCGCGACTACGCCCCCCTGCCCGACCGGGTGGGGGCCCTCTGCCAGCAGCTGCAGCAGTCCCAGGACTGGATCGAGGCCAGCCTGGCCGACCTGGCTCCGGAGCTCCCCCGGCCGCTGGTGGAGCTGGCCAGGCAGGGCCTGGCGGGCCATCGCCATTTCCTGGAGGCCGAGGTGCGCCCCGTGGGCGGCGAGCTCAGCGACCCTCAGCTGCGGCGCCGCCTCGAGGAGGCGGTAGCCGCCGGTCAGGCGGCCCTGGAGCGGATCGCCGCCGAGCTGGAGGCGCGCAGCACTCACGCCCAGGCCAGCGCGGGCCTCGGCGCCGAGCCGCTGCTGGCCATGCTCCGGGCCCAGGAGGGGATCGACCTCAGCCTGGCGCAGTTGCGCGAGCAGGCGGATCAGGAACTGGACCGGCTCACCGAGCGCCGCGACCAGGTCCTGTCGGACCGGTTCCGGGGCGAAGACCTGGGATCGGCCCGGCGGCGGATGGAGGCGGACCACTTCCAGGGCGACAACCTGATCGCCAACACCGCGGGCATGCTGGCCCACCTGCGCCAGTTCGTCGAGGAGCGGGCCCAGGTGCCGGTCCCGGAGGGTCCGCCCTGCCGGGTCCGCGACACCCCTGGCTTCATGTCCGCCTGGGTCAGCGCCGCCTATGACAGCGTCGGCCCCCTGGAGTCGAGACCGCTGCCCTGCCTCTACTACGTCACCACCCCGCAGCCGGGCTGGAGCCAGCGCGAGGTCGACGAGTGGCTGCGCTACCTCAACCGGGCCGCTCTGACCAACGTCAGCGTCCACGAGGTCTACCCCGGCCACCACGTCCACACCCTGCACGTGCTCCGCCAGCGGGCCGACATCCGCCGCTTCTTCTGGTCCTCGGGATTCGGCGAGGGCTGGGCGCACTACACCGAGCAGCTGATGGTGGAGGCGGGACTGGCGGAGTCCGATCCCCTCCTGGAGCTGGCCCAGTTGGAGGATGCCCTGGTGCGGGCCTGCCGCTACCGCAACACCCTGGGGCTCCACGCCGAAGGCTGGAGCGTCGAGGACGGGACCCGGCTCTTCATGGACCGGGCCGGGATCGATGAGCTGCCCGCCCGCCGGGAGTCGTCCCGGGGCACCTTCGATCCCCTGTACCTGGTCTACACCCTGGGCAAATTGCGCATCCTTCACTGGCGGGAGCGGTGGCTGACAGAAGGCCGGGGCGACCTGCGCCAGTTCCACCAACGCGTCCTGGGTGCGGGCTCGCCCCCGCTGGGCGCCCTGGAGCGCTGGCTGGCCACGGACTGAGCCGGTGAGCGGGGGGCGGCAGCGAGCGCTGCTGGTCCTGATCGCCACCAACTGCCTCTGGGCGGGGTCCTACGTGGCCGGCAAGACCGCCCTCGCCGACTGGCCCTTTGCCAGCCTCAACATGCTCCGCTTCACCATCGCCAGCCTGCTGCTCGCCCCCCTGCTCTGGCGGCAGCGCCACCTCCTCCCCCGCCAGCGTGGGGACCGCTGGCGGCTGCTCGCCATGTGCCTGCTGGGCTTCGTGGCCAACAAGGCGCTGGAATACCTGGGGCTGAGCCTGACCACGGCCAGCGACACCGCGCTCCTGATCGCCGCCGAGGCGCTGGCGACGGTGGCTTTGAGCGTCGCCCTGCTAGGAGAGCGCCTGCGCCGGCTGGCGGGCCTGGGCCTGGCGCTGGGCGCGGCCGGGGTCTACCTGGTGGTGGAGGGGGGGTTGCGCCTCCCCGCCCTGGTCGGCTCCCACAGCCTGGGCAACCTGCTGGTGGTGGCCTCGCTGGTACTGGAGGCGGGCTTCACCGTGATCGGCAAGACCGTGGTCGAACGCTACCCGCCGCTGCTAATCACCGCAGCGGTGGTCGCCGGCAGCCTCCTGGCCTGGTGGCCCGCCGGCCTGGCCGCCCTGGCGGTCCGGGGCTGGCCCGGCCTGAGCGGCCCCGGCTGGCTGGGCGCGATCTACCTGGGCGCGGTCGGGACCGCCCTCTGCTACTGGGGCTGGCTCTACGGCCTGCGCCGAGTCATGCCCGGGGCCACCGCCCCGCTGCTCTTCATCCAGCCGCTCCTGGGCACCGCCCTGGCGGTCCTGATCCGAGGTGAGCGGCCTGGGCTGGCGACCCTGGTGGGAGGGCTGCTGATCCTGGGCGGAGTCACCACGGTGGTCGGCCAGCGCCGCCCGGCACCGCGGGCGCCGCTGGCGACCTCGGGCAGCCCCTGACCTTACGGGGCGGTCACGGAAATTGACGATCCCGCGAAGCCGCCTCCGTCGGCCCCGGGCCGGGGCTAGGCTGCGGGATGGCTCTCCCCGGCGATCTCCCCTGTTCGGGAGCCCTCTCTCCCTCCTCCGCCGGCACCGCCGGCGGACCCCGCCGGACCGATCTTCAGGGCTCAGGCGTCGGCGTAGAGCATGAACTCGTAGGGATGGGGCCGGAGCTTGACCTGATCGAGCTCGTGTTCGCGCTTCCAGTCGATCCAGGTCCGGGTCACATCCTCAGTGAAGACCCCGCCCTCGAGGAGGAAGTCGTGATCCCGCTCCAGGGCCAGCAGCACCTCGTCCAGGCTTCCGGGCAGGTCCTGGATCCGAGCGGAGTCGCTCCCCTCGAGGTGGTAGAGGTCGGCCTCCACCGGCTCGGGGGGCTCGGTCTGGCGCCTGATCCCGTCCAGTCCCGCCATCAGCATGGCGGCGAAGGCCAGGTAGGGGTTGCAGGTGGGGTCGGGGGAACGGAACTCCAGGCGCCGGAACTGGGGCCGGTCGCTGTAGGTGGGGATGCGAATGCAGGCACTGCGATTGCGGGCGCTGTAGGCCAGCTTGATCGGGGCCTCGTAGCCGGGCACCAGCCGCCGGTAGCTGTTGGTGGTGGGCGCCGCCAGCGCCAGCAGCGCCGGGGCGTGGGCCAGCAGGCCCCCGATGTACCAGCGCGCCAGGTCGCTGAGCATGGCGTAGCCGTTGCGGTCATAGAAGAGGGGCACCCCCGCCTTCCAGAGCGACTGGTGGGTGTGCATGCCACTGCCGTTGTCACCGAAGAGCGGCTTGGGCATGAAGGTGGCGACCAGGCCCTCGCGCTGGCAGACGTTCTTGACGATGTACTTGTAGACCAAGACCTTGTCCGCCATCGCCACCAGGCTGTCGTAGCGCATGTCGATCTCGGTCTGGCCAGCGGTGCCGACCTCGTGGTGGTGCACCTCGACGTCGATCCCGGCGGCCTGCAGGGCGAGCACGATCCGGCTGCGCACGTCCTGGAGCTGGTCCACCGGCGGCGCGGGAAAGTAGCCCTCCTTGAGGCGGGGCCTGAAGCCCAGGTTGGGCACACCGTTCTTGCCGCTGTTCCAGATCCCCTCGTTGGAGTCGATGTGGTAGTAGCCCTCGTTGATCCCCTGGTCGTAGCGGATCGAGTTGAAGATGTAGAACTCCAGCTCCGGGCCCCAGTAGCTGGTGTCGGCGATCCCGCTCTGGCGCAGATAGGCCTCTGCCTTGTGGGCCACATAGCGGGGGTCGCGGCTGTAGCGGGCCTTGGAAACGGGATCGACGATGTCGCAGACCAGGGATAGGGTGGGCACCTCAAGCACCGGGTCGGTGAAGGCGGTGCGGGGGTCGGGGACCAGGAGCATGTCGCTCTCGTGGATGTGCTGGAAGCCGCGAATGCTGCTGCCGTCGAAGCCCACCCCCTCGGCGAAAACCGCCTCGGTCAGCTCCGAGGTGGGGATGCTGAAGTGCTGCCACTGGCCCAGCAGGTCGCTGAAGCGGAGGTCGACGAACTTGATGCCCTGGTCCCTGGCAAACGCGATCACCGCCTGGGGTTCGGTACCGCTCTGGGATTCCAGCCTGCCCCCGACCGCCATGGCCATGCAGCACCTCCTGGGCCGATCGGGCTCTCCACAAGCCCTGGGGCCAGCCTAGCAGGCGGGGGAGGCCACTCCATCGTGTCAGGACACCGAATCCTCTCCGGGAGAATCCGGGTTCAGACCATGACGGCGTAACTCAGCTGGGAGTGGCTCCCTGGGGAGTCTTGGCGTCCACCTGGCTACGCGCCTGGTCGGGGTCCTGGAAGTAGATCTTGTTGATCTCGGTCCACTCCGCCCACTCCGGCGGGAGGTCCTCCTCGGCGTAGATGGCGTCCACCGGGCAGGGGTCCACGCAAGCGCCGCAGTCGATGCACTCCTGGGGGTCGATGAAGAGCATCCGGTCCTCGTCGGCGCCGATGATGCAGTCGACCGGGCACACCTCGACGCAGGACTTGTCCTTGACGTCGACGCAGGTCTCGCCGATCACATAGGTCATCTGCGGCAGGACTCCTGAGCCCAGATCGCGGCGCGCTCCTCAGAGAGGCGAGTCGATCTCAGGATAGCAGAGGCCCGGAGGGCCCCCGGGACAGGTCAGCCGGATGCCGTATTGACGCCGTTGGATATGTTGGAGTAGAGGTCGGAGACCCGATGACCCATCACCACGAAGATGACCAGGACGACCATGGCCACCAAGAGCAGGACCAACGAGTACTCGACCATCCCCTGTCCCGGGGAACCACTCCGGACGCGACGCACTGGGTAAGCCCAGGCGCGGACGCGGGCCCACTGGGCGCCGTGACCCAGTCGCCGCCGAAGCCCCTTGATGGGGTTCTGCATCCCCTCAAGATAGGCCCGCCCGCGCGCTCTGGATCCCCCTTATCCAGGACTGTTACCCGCCTGCCAGGGCAGCGAGCGCGCTGGGGCGGCGGGGGTCTCCTACTATTGGGAGCCGACCAGCCGCCCGCCCGCCCCAGAAGGTAGCCTGCCAAAGTGCTGATGAGATCGTCTTGACCACCACCCCCCCGGTCCCCATGCGCGCCGGCGCCAGCACCCTGCCGTCCGGAGAACGCCTGGCCGCGGCGGTGGTCGACTTCCTGGTCCTGCTTATCCCCCAAGTGGTGATCTTCATCATCCTGCTGGGCCACGTCGTGGGCCGGTACGCCAAGTTCCTGCGGGCACACCCTCACGACAATCACCTGGCCACCACCCCGGGCTTCCACACCCTGTCCCACCAGTTCTCGTCCGCCGGATTCCACTTCCTCATCGTCTCCGAGGTGGTGACCGCGATCTACTTGATAGGCATGTACCTCGGCGTCGGCACCACCCTGGGCAAGATGGCCATGGGCCTGCGGATCACCCGGGCCGACGGCAACCCAATGCGCCCCTCGGACGCGGTGCTGCGCTCCCTGGTCTTCTGGGTGCCGCTGCTGATCCCCGTGATCGGGTTCTGGATCTGGATCCTGGTCTACGTCGGGGGCACCATCACGCTCATGGCCCGGCCCGACCACCGCGGCCCGGAGGACATGCTGGCGCACACGATCGTTGTTCGCAAGGACGCGGTGGGGCACTCGCTCGACGATCTCCTGGGGAGGCTGCCCAACCAGATGTCTCCCGGCTCGCCACCGGCGCCGCTGGCGGCGCGCGGCGGCCACCTCCCGGGCTGGGATCCGGTGGCGCAGCCTCCGCCGGACCCCCCGCGGCCTGAGGGTGGAGCCGGGTCGCCGTGACCCTGATCCACACCCTCGACCTCCCCGGCGACCCCGCCCAGGCCTGGCGGTTGCTGGTGGAGCAGGGCGGAGCCCTGCGGCTGGCGCCCGGGCTCACGGTCGGCGCCGCCGGCCGGGGCACGCTCCGGATCGTGCTCGGGGGACACTCGGTCACCTACCGCGGCTACGCCCGCCAGCACGTCGAGGAGGACGGCCGCCACGTCACCTGGACCCTGAGCGGCAAGGAGGTGCGGGGGACGGGTCGGGCCCACGCCGAGATCCGGGCCCGGTTCAAGGAGACCGAGACCGGCACCGGGCTGCGGCTCACGGTGCTGGTCGAGGGCCGTGGCCGGCTGGGGGAGGTGGAGGCGGCCGAGCAGGAGCGTGCGCTGCTAGCGACCCTGAACCGCTTCGGCCGGGCTGCGGCCGGGGAGCTTAGGAGCACCCAGGCGGGCCGGCCCGCCCGGGGCCAGCCCGCCGGCCCGCAAGCTGGACCGCGCGCCCCCCAGACATACCCCATGCTGGAGGTGGTCCCCCCGGCGGAGCGGCCCCCACGCACCTTCCCCCTGGCGGCGGCGTTGGGGGCGGCGGCGGCGGCGGCAGGCGCGCTGGCAATCTGGCGCTGGCGGCGGCGGCGCTGACGCCCTCCCCCGCCTAGCTCAGTTCAGGGACGGCGCGAGCGGGGGCGGCGGCGTCGGCCTGCCCCCGGGTCGCTTCGAGGCCGGGGCTCCGAGAGCAGGTCGGCGGCGGGGACGGCCACGACCGTGCCCGATTCGGTCAGGGTGACCAGCACCTGCTCACGCACCACGTTGACCTCGGCCACGGTCCCGCTCCGCCCCTCCACCTCGAGGGCGCTCCCGGGCAGGGGCAGCCGCCGCTTGAGGTCGACGTACTGCTCGTTCTCGTACTGGAGGCAGCACTTGAGCTTGCCGCACATGCCGTTGAGCCGGGTGGGATTGAGGGGGAGTCCCTGCTCCTTGGCCATCTTGATCGTCACCGGGACGAACTCCTTGAGCCACGACGAGCAGCACAGCCGCCGGCCGCAGGGGCCGTAGCCGTCCTGGACCCGGGCCTCGTCGCGGGCCCCGACCTGGCGCAGCTCCACCCGGCAGCGGAGCCGACTGGCCAGCTCCCGGGCCAGCTCCTGGTAGTCGGCCTGGCGCTCGGCGGTGAAATCGAAGAGCACCCGGGCGCCGTCGAAGCTGAACTCGGCCCGGGACACCTTGATCTGAAGCTCGCGCTCGCGCACCAGCTCACGGGCGGCGCTCATCACCTCTGGCAGCCGGGCATCGAGCTCGGCCCGTCTCGCCAGGTCCTCGGCCGTGGCCCGCCGCAGGACCGGCACCATGGGGTTGGGGCACATCCGCTGGTCCAGTTCCGCGGCCTCCATGACCACCTCGCCGATCTCCGCTCCGCGGGCAGTCTCGGCCACCACCCGGGTGCCGGGCACCAGCTCCTCGTCGCCGGGGGCGTAGTAGTTGAGAGGTCCGTGACGGCGGAACTTGACCCCCACTGCTAGGGGCATTCACTCACCTCGTGCAGCGGCCGGCGCTCAGACGCGGTCCGGGCCCGCCGCGGGTTGTTGGTCATCGCCGAAGGTCAGCAGCAGCAACCGGTCCAGCACCAGCCTGGGCGTCGCCGCCTCGCCCAGGCGGGCGAGCGCGTCCAAGGCTAGATCGTAGCGCCTGGCACACCCGGGAGCGCCGAGCGCCCCCGCCCACGCCGCCGCCTGCCCCTCGCGGGCGGGCCAGCCGCACTGCTGCGGGGCCCCCACCGCCCGCAGGCAGCAGTCGCGCAGGAAGCTGGCCCAGACCCGCACTGCGGCCACCGCCAGCTCCCTGTCGGTGCCGCGCTCGGCGAGCTGGCGGCTGAACTCCAGCCAGGCGGCGGGCCCGGCGCTGGCGCAGGCCAGCCAGGCGTCGAGCTGGGCGTCGCTGCGGGCCGCGAGCCCGGGGTCGGCCGCCAGCTCCAGGCCCAGCCCCGGGCGCCCGAGCCCCAGAGCGGCGGCGGTGGCCGCGGTCTGCGGGTCATGGCCGTGCACCCTCACAAGCCAGTCCCTGATCTCGGCAGCGTCCACCGGGCCCAGGCCCAGGGGCTGGCAGCGGCTGCGCAGGGTGGCGGGCAGGTGCTCGGAGTCCGGCCGGGAGGTGCAGAGCCAGAGAGCCGATCCCGGGGGCGGCTCCTCGAGCAGCCGCAGCAGGCTGTTGGCCGCGGGCAGGGTCAGCCGCTCGGCGTTGCCGATCACCGCCGCCTTGCCCCGCCCGGCGAAGCTGGAGAGGCTGAGGAAGTGCTGCAGGGTGGGCCCCTGCTCGGCGGCCGAGTCCCCGGTCCGAATCCGATCGATCCCGAGCGCGGTCTCGCCGTCGTCGAGCCAGAGGTCGGGATGGCTGAGCAGCCCGCCGGGCCAGCCCTCGGCGGCCAGGAGCTCGGCACTGGCCGCCAGGGCGAGCGTGGTCTTGCCCACCTTGGGCGGCCCCGTCACCCAGTAGGCGTGGGCCAGGCCGCCCGCGGCCAGCTGGCGGCGCAGCAGCCCCAGCGCCGGGGCGTGGCCGATGACCTCCGCCAGTCCACCGGCGAAGGCGGTCCTGCGCGCGGCCTTCACAGGGGCCAGTAGGAGGCGGGGTACCCGGGCTGGGGTAGGGCCGCGCCCAGACTCGCCGCCAGCTCCAGGAGGCCGCGGGTCACCTGGCGGGGGTCGGGCCCGGCGAAGTTGACGTGGCCGAGCTTGCGCCCGGGGCGGGGCTGCTTGCCGTAGAGGTGGAGGTGGGCGCCCGGGATGGCCGCCACCTGGGCCGGGGACGGGAGCTCGCCGACCAGGTTGAGCATGGCGCTGTAGGAGCTGGTCCGGGTGGAGCCGAGCGACCAGCCCAGCCCGGCCCGGAGATGGTTCTCGAACTGGCTGCACTCGGCGCCGTCCAGGGTCCAGTGACCGGAGTTGTGCACCCGGGGGGCGATCTCGTTGGCCACCAGTTCAGGGCCCACCTGGAACAGTTCCACCGCCAGCACTCCGACGTACTCCAGGCGCTCCATGATCGAGGTGACGATGGCGTCGGCTCGGGACTGCAAGCTCGGCGCCAGTCCCGGGGCTGGCGCCAGGCTCAGGCGGAGGATCCCCTGGTGGTGGTGGTTCTCGGTCAGGGGATAGGTGGCCAGCTGGCCGCTGGCGGAGCGCACCCCCAGCACCGAGACCTCGCGCTCGAAGGGGACCCGGCGCTCGAGGATGGCGGGCACCCGGTCCAGCTCCGACCAGGCGCTGGCCAGCTCCCCGGCCGCAGCCACCGGGCGCTGGCCCCGGCCGTCGTAGCCGAGCCGGCGGGACTTGAGCAGCGCCGGCAGGCCCACCCGGGTGGCCGCGGTCCCCAGCTCGGCCGCGCTCTCCAGCTCGGTGAAGCTGGCCGAGGGGATGCCCAGCTCGGCGAAGAGCCGCTTCTCTTGCAGCCGGTCCTGGCCCGCCGCCAGAGCCCCGGGCGGGGGGAAGACCGGCAGTCGCCGGGCCAGGTGGCGGGCCGCAGTGTCCGGCACCGACTCGAACTCGAAGGTGACCAGGTCGGAGCGCTCCTGGAGCAGCGCCAGCGAACTGGGGTCGTCGTAGGCGCCCTGGATCTGCCCGGCGACCTGCCCGGCGCAGGAGCCCGGTGCCGGCTCCAGGAAGGTGAAGCTGAGGCCCATTGGATAGCCGGCCAGGGCCAGCATGCGGCCCAGCTGGCCCCCTCCCAGGCAGCCGATCCGCGTGCCCGCCACTAGGTCCGGTCGGGGCCCGGATCGTCGGCCAGGCTGGGGTCGGGGTCCTCCAGGACCGCGGCGGTCTGGTGGGCTCGAAAGTGCAGCAGGGCCTGGCGGGTGGCCTGGTCGTTGAGCGCCAGGATCGAGGCGGCCAGGAGGGCGGCGTTGACCGCGCCCGGGACCCCGATGGCCAGGGTGCCGACCGGCACCCCCGCGGGCATCTGGGCGATCGAGAGCAGGGAATCGACCCCCTGCAACGCCCGGCTGCTCACCGGCACCCCCAGCACCGGCAGGTGGGTCTTGGCGGCGAGCATGCCCGGCAGGTGGGCGGCGCCCCCGGCGCCGGCGATGATCACCCGGATCCCTCGGGCCTCGGCGCTGCTGGCGTACTCGAAGAGCAGGTCGGGGGTGCGGTGGGCGGAGACGACCCGGCACTCGTGGGCGACCCCCAGCTCCGACAGCGTCAGGGCGGCGTGGCGGAGCGTCTCCCAGTCCGACTTCGAGCCCATCACCACGCCCACCAGTGGCCTCGCGCCGCTCACGCCGCCCTCCGCCTCCAGCCTGCGATCACCTCCGGCGAGCGGCACCATACGGCGACACGAAGCGCCCCGACCCGATGACCTGAGGCTGCCGGGCTCAGCTGGGCGCCGCCCGGCGGCGCACCTTGGGCGCCGGCAGTGACGCTGCGCCTTCCTCGCCTTCGGCGCCCTCGTCGTCGCTCCGCAGCTGGGCGCGATGCTGCGACCAGACGCTGAAGATCCGCTGGATCGCGGTCAGGTTGGTTCCCGCCGCCAGCAGCCAGAGCACGATCGTCAACTGGCCCAGGACCAGGCCCAGCGCGGTGACCACGACCCGCTCCGGGCGGGCGAACCAGCCACCGTCGCACTTGAAGCCCAGCGACTGGGCCCGCGCTCGCACGTAGCTGACCAGGAGCGAGCCCAGCAGCGAAGCCACGATCAGAAAGACCTGGACATCCTGGTGCTGGCGGACCAGGAAGAGGTAGAGCAGGCCCACGTAGACGGCACCCTCGCCATAGCGATCGGCGGTGCTGTCGAGAAAGGCTCCGTAGCGGTGCACCCGGCCCGAGACCCGGGCCACGGCCCCGTCGAGGATGTCCAGGGAGCCTGCCACCAGGAGCACGATCCCGGCCGGGAGCAGGATCCCCAGGGCGATCAGGACCGCGGCCCCGATCGTGACGGCGAGGCCGGCCAGGGTGATGGCGTTGGGGCTGAAGCGCACCAGGCTGGCGGCGGCCGCCAGGCGCTGGGCCCCGGCCCTAACGTAGGCCTGCAGCAGCCTGCTGAACAAGGGGATTCACCTCGCTGCGAGTTCGCAGGCGGAGAGCCTGCTCGTAAACCGAGAGGACCCGGTCGGCGACCAGGGGCCAGGCGTAGCCCTCGGCCGACAGCCGGCCCCGCTCGCCCATCTGGCGGCGCAGCTGGGGATGGTCGAGGAGCCGGGCCAGGGCAGCGGCCATGCGGGCCTCGTCGCCGGGAGGGACGAGCAGGCCCTGCTGGCCGTCGCTGAGCACCTGGCGGAAGCCGTCGATGGCGGTGGCCACCACCGCCCGCCCGCAGGCCATGGCCTCGAGCAGGATCACCCCGAACGACTCCTTGCCCGTGTTGGGGGCACAGTAGATGTCGGCGGCGGTGAAGTAGCTGGCCTTGGCTGCCTCGGGGAGGAAGCCCAGGAAGCGGACGTCGGGGATGCCCTCCTCCTCCACCCGCCGCTCGTACCCCCGCCGCAGCGGGCCGTCGCCCGCCACCAGCAGCTGGCAGTCAGCGCGCACCTGGCGCAGCAGCTGGTAGGCGTCGAGCAGGGTGTCCAGCCCCTTGCGCTCCTCGAGCCGGCCCAGGAACAGGATCGTCCGCCGCCGGGGGTGGCCCACCGGGGCTGCCGGGATCCCCGGATGGAAGGCCACCGAGTCCACCCCGTTGGGGATCACGGTGTAGTCGGCGGGGAAGTAGCGAGAGACGAACGTCTTGGCCGGCTCGGAGACGGCGATGCAGGCATCCAGGCGGCGGAACAGGCGCCGGAGCAGGGGCCGGCCGTAGTAGTAGCCCAGGTTCTGGCGGGCGTAGGCGTGGAAGGTGCCCACATTGGCCCCCTCACCGTTGAGCCGCAGCACCGTCACCGGCAGGGCCGGCATCAGCGGCTCGTGGAGGTGGACCACGTCGAAGCGCTGGCTGGCGAGGATCTGGCGGATCCGTCGGGCCAGGTGGAAGGAGAGCGAGATCCGGGCCACCGACCCGTTGGCAGGGACCGGGATGGGCCTGCCCAGAGGCATCAGCCCGGGAGCCGCCTCCGCCCCGCCCCGGCCCCCACCAGGTGCGAGCACCGCCACCTCGAGCCCGCGCGAGCGGAGCTCTCCGGCCAGGTGGCGGACGTGTTCGCCCACCCCACCAGGCCGCTGGTAGTCGTAGGGCGAGACCAGGGCCACCTTCACGGTGCCGAGGCCCCGGCGCCCGCCAGCGCTTTCATCTCGGCAGCTTCCAGCTCCGCCATCGGAGGCCCGAAGAGGGGATTGAGCACATGCCACTGGTCGGGGTGGGCGCGGAGCTCGGGCTCCAGGACTTGGAGCAGGCGGCGAGCCGCCCGCCGAACCTCGTCCCGGCCCTCCCGGCTCGGTTCGATCACGATCGGCGGGAACCCGCGGGCCAGGTAGGTGTCGTCCGCCTGGCGCAGCAGCGACACCGGCAGAATCGGGGCTCCGGTCCGGGCGGCGATCTCCACCGCTCCCAGGGGGATCGAGGCCTGGTGGCCGAAAAAGGGCAGCGCCTCACCGGTTCCCAGCAGGTCGCGATCCACGGCGATCACGACCACGCCCTGCTTGGAGAGGAGCCGGAAGATCTGCCGCACCGCCGCCGCCCCCGAGTGGCGCACCGCCTCCAGATCCCCCGCCTTGACCGCGTCCACGTTCAGGGGGATCACCTGGCAGCCCACCTTGCGCCGCGCCCGGACCAGCCAGTCGAAGCAGCGCAGTGGCCGGACCTGCTCGGCCAGCAGCGCCAGCCCCCCCTCACTGAAGGCGAACTGGTCGCGGAGCGAGGCGATGGCCGCTTCCCACGAGCCCAGGTGGAGGCTGGCGATGATCACGCCCCGGCCATGGTCGCGGGCTTCCTGGAGGTAGTGGTTGTCCTGCAGCTCCAGCAGCTCCCGCCAGTCCTCCAGGGGCCGGTGGGCCATCTGCAGGACGTCGATCCAGGCCTTGAGGAAGTTGCGGACATTGGCCCGGAGCAGGAGGCGGAGTGCCTTGCGGTCGAGGTCGGGCCGCACCACCCGGAGATTGGCCCGGAGCCCCCGCCAGTGGCTGGGCCAGCACAGCGTCAGGGCCGCCGCCAGCGGTGCCGCCAACCGGTAGGCGGTGCGCCGGTCCACGGTGCGCAGTACCAGCTCTGCCGCCCGCAGCCCCACGTAGGGCAGCAGCGGATCGTGCTGCCGGCGGGCCGTGCTGCTCACCGAGGGCGCATCCTCCGGGCTCGTCTCCAGCTTGGGCGCCGGGGCCTCGACGGCCAGCTTCATCTCGCTCGCCCCGGGGCCCCGCGGGTGAGGGGGTGGAAGGCGAACCACTGGGCGGGATCCTGGCGGATCATGCCCTCGAAGCTGGTGGCGATCTGCTGGGTGAGCTCGGCGACCCGCTCCACCGCACTGCCTCGCCCCGGCTGGCCTAACGGTGCCAGGAGTCGGGACTCGTGGCCGCCGCCGCGGAGGCGGCGCATGTAGCCGGGGATCAGCGGCGCTCCCGTCCGCAATGCCAGCAGGGCCGGCCCCCCGGGGAGGAAGACCTCCTGCCCCAGGAAGCGCACCGGCACCCCGGCCCCGCCCTTGTCGATGTCGCAGGCTAGGCAGAGGACCTCGTTGCGGCGCAGCGCCCGCAGCGCCTGGCGGGCACTGCTGGGGCCGGTCGGGATCACGCCCACGCCCAGGCGCTGGCGGACGGCGCGCACCTGGCCGTCGACCGCCGGCGGCCCGAAGCTGTCAGTGATGGCGTGGGCGGGCCGGCCGCAGGTGGCGATCATGGCCGCGCCCAGGTCCCAGTTTCCTAGATGCGGAGTCACCACGATTGCACCATGACCACCGTCGAGCGCCTGCTGCAGAGTCAGCAGGGAGTCCGCCTGGGCGCTACGCCGCTGCTCAACCACAAGCCGCTCCAGCACCAGGAAATCCATCACCGTGCGCGAGTAGTTGCGATAGGCCCCCCGAGCCAGGCGCGCACTGGCGGCCCGGTCCCCGGGAGTGAAAGCGGAGTAGTTGCGCCGGGCCCGGCGGGCGCGGCCCGGCAGGAGGCGGTAGGCGGCCTCACCGCCGATGTCGGCCAGCAGATAGCGGAGCCAGCGGGGCATCGGCTCGACCAGCAGGGTGGCCAGCCGCAGGCCCAGCCCCAGATGGCCACCCCTGGCCCACCAACCGCCCTCCGGGTGGGGGCGCGCGGCGCGTGCCGGGGGCGGGAGTTCGGCGGCCGCGACCACGGGTAGCGCAGCCTCGCTGTGCCCCGCTGAGGTCATGCCATCACCCCAAGCCCCATCCCCTGCCCGCCTAGGAGTCCCCCCCGACCGGGGTCGCGTCCCGCTCGGGGACGGGCAGCCTCTGGGGGATGCCGTGGCCTTCCGCCGCCGCGGCCGGGGTGCGGGCCGGGGGAGTCTCCTCGGGATCGCTGATGCAGGCCGCAGCCACCCTGCCGGTGATGAAGGCCTCAGTCAGCTCATGCGCCCGCTCGTCCGAGACCTGGTAGGGCGGGGATTTCATGAAGTACGAAGAGGGCCCCTCAAGGGCGCCGGCCAAGCCCCGGTCCAGGGCCAGCTTGCAGCAGCGCACCGCGTCGATGACGATCCCGGCCGAGTTGGGGGAGTCGTGGACCTCGAGTTTGAGGTCGACGGTCAGGGGCACGTCGCCGAAGGACTTGCCCTCCATCCGGATGTGCGCCCACTTGCGGTCCTTGAGCCAGGGCACGTAGTCGCTGGGCCCGATGTGGACGTCCTCGGCCGCCATCGGCTGCTGCAGCTGGGAGATGACGGAGTTGGTCTTGCTGATCTTCTTGGAGACCAGTCGCTCCCTCTCCAGCATGTTCAGGAAGTCGGTGTTGCCGCCGAAGTTGAGCTGGTAGGTGTGCTCCATCTCCACCCCGCGCTCCTGGAAGAGGCGGGTGAGAACCCGGTGGATGATGGTCGAACCCACCTGGGACTTGATGTCGTCGCCGATGATGGGCAGGCGGTGCTCCTGGAACCGCCGCCGCCAGTAGTCCTCGCGAGCGATGAACACGGGCATGCAGTTGACCATGGCGCACCCCGCCTCAAGGATCTGCTCGGCGTACCACTTGGTGGCCGCCTCGGAGCCGACCGGGAGGTAGTTGACCACCACGTCGGTGCCGGTCTCGCGCAGGATGCCGACGATGTCGGCGGTCTGCCCGGGCGCCTTCTCGATGATCTCCGAGAGGTACTTGCCCAGGCCGTCGTGGGTCATGCCCCGGTGGACCTTCACCCCCAGCTGGCCGACCTTGGCGAAGGTCACGGTGTTGTTGTGCCCCCGGAAGATCGCCTCACCGAGGTCGTAGCCGACCTTCTCCTTGTCGATGTCGAAGGCGGCCGAGAACTCGATGTCGCTGATGTGATAGCCGCCCAGGTCCACGTGCATCAGGCCGGGAACCCGCTCGTCGGGCTTGGCCTGGCGGTAGTACTCGACGCCCTGGACCAGGGACGAGGCACAGTTGCCGACTCCGATGATGGCGACCCGAACTTTCTTGCTCATCCAACTACCTCTGGGTAGGAGCGCTCCGCCACCGGGGTGGGGAGCGCCTGATTGACTGCGTCGCGGGGCTCGGGGGTCGCGGGCGATTCCGAGCCGGGATCGAGAAGCTGATAGAAGCTCCGCAGGCTGGCGGCAATCGCCTCCCGATCCAGCCGGCAGAAGACCTCCCGGCCATCGCGCCGGGTGGTGACGATGCGGGCCCGGCGCATCAGGCGCAGGTGCCAGGACATACGGGGCTGGCTGATGCCCAGCAGCAGGGCGACGTCCGAGACTCGGGCCTCCTTGACCTCAGCCAATCGCTCGACGATGCGCAGGCGGGTGGGATTGGCCAGGCCCTCGAAGTAGGCGCCGAGCTCACCCTGGTGGGCGCCCGAGAGAGCCAGGGGCAGCACCCGCCGGGGCGGATGGGAACTGGTGGCCACGGCGAACCTCAGTTAAACAAATCTTTCATAAAGGCAACGTTATGTATCCTAGCCGACTCCGGGCCGCGGGTCAAGCCCGGCCCACCCCTGGGATGGCCCGAGGCGAGCGGCCTGGAAGCCGCCCGCGAACGTGGACCCGGGAAGTGCCCGCGATCCCCGGAGACTCAGGCGCTCAGGCGCCCATGGACAGGACCAGCTTGCCGGTGACGTTCCCGGCCGCCAGGCGCTCGAAGGCGCTGGCGGCCGCTGCCAGCGGGTAGGTCGAGTCGATGAGCGGCCGCAGCCCGGTGGTCTCCACCATCCGCAACAGCCGCCCGAACTCGGCTCGGGTGCCCATGGTCGAGCCCAGGACCCGAAGCTGGTTCCAGAAGACCCGGCGCAGGTCGGCCCCGGGATTGGCACCCGACGTGGCCCCTGCCACCACCACCGCGCCCCCCCGACGCACCGCCCGCAGGCTGGTGGCCCAGGTGGCCTCGCCAACCGACTCGATCACGGCGTCCACCCCCTGCCCGCCGGTGAGCTCGAGCACCTCGGCGGCCGCCGGCCGGCCGCTGGCGACCGCGTGCTGTACCCCACGGCGGAGGGCCGCCTCCCGCTTGATCTGGTCGCGGCTGCTGACGATCACACGCAGGCCGGCGGCGAGCCCCAGGCTCTCGGCGGCCGTCGAGAGCCCTCCCCCGGCGCCCTGGATCAGGACGGTGTCTCCGGGTTGGACCGCTGCCTTGACGAAGAGCATCCGGTAGGCGGTGAGGTAGGCGGTGGGCAGGCAGGCGGCCTGCTCGAAGGTAAGGCCCGGGGGCAGCGGGAAGAGGTTGGCGGCCGGGACCAGGCAGTACTCGGCCTCGGTGCCCTCGTAGGGACCGTCGCTGAGCAGGGTGAACTCCGGGCACGCGGTCTGGTCCGGCCCCAGGCAGGCGGCGCAGCGACCGCAGGTGACGACGGCGTGGGCCACCACTGGCGTCCCTGGCTCGAACTGTGAAGCCACCCCGTCGCCCCAGGCGTCGACGGTGCCGGCCACGTCGCAGCCGAGGATGCGAGGCAGAAGTGGCGGTGCCGGAACCCCGGCCAGCACCCAGAGATCATGGTGGTTCAGGGATGCCGCCCGCGCCCGCAGCCGCACCCACCCCGGGCCAGGCTCTGGACGCTCCCGCTCCCCGACCCGGAGATGGTCGAGAGGGCGCTCGGGCCCCACCGAGTCGCAGTACACCGCTAGCAGTCGACGAACCTCCCCAGCAAGCTGAGCCACCGAGGGCCGGCGGCGATTAGCCCGGGCTGGGACCCTCCCCCGGCGAAGCCGCTGCCGCGGGAGCGTAGACGGCCCTGACCCGGACCACGCCGTTCACCAGTGTGGAGGCATGCACGCTGGCGGTGCTGTGGCTTCCGATCAGCCAGGCGGCGAAGGGCCAGGCCGCGGAGTCCGTGGGAGTCTCGCTTAACCGCGCTGTCACCCGGCAGCTCACCGCCACCGACCGCTCCGGGCCGGTGAACGCGAGGCGCCGCCCACCGACCCGGGCCGCAACCGTGCCCCAGGTCGTCCCGTGACTGGTGGTGATCGCCACCACCAGCCGGCAATCGGTCCCCGGTTGGGCCTGGGGGGTGGAGTTGGCAGGGGGTCCGGTGCAGCCCGCCAGCGCTCCCAACCCGGCAAGCAGCGCCAAACCGCAAGCCGCCGCCCGCCCCACCTCGCGCCCTCCAGGACCTTCCCGCCCGCGCTCGAATCCTGGCAGAGCCGGCACGGCCCGGGTGATCTATCCTCGGCGAGGTGAACAAGGTGGCGGAGGCCCGGATGGCGGCACCTCGGGACCGGCGCGGCTACTCAGCCCTGCCCTCGGTCAGCCCGATCATCATCCAGTCGCTCCGCCGGCGGGTGGACCGGGTGGCCCGCCGGATGGCGATCGAGATCGGTCGCACCATCCCCATCGAGGAGGGCGTGGGCAGCGGCTCCGCCTTCCGCAGCGAGGTCCTCGCCGCCTGCCGCGAGGGCGTGGGCACCCTGCTCTCCCTCTGGGCCGAATCGCGGCCACCCTCACAGCCCGAGCTGCAGCAGCTCTCGGGCATGGGCGGCCGGCTGGCGAGCACGGGGATGCCCCTGGACGCCATCCTCCGCGCCTACCGGGTCGCGGCTCTGGTGATCTGGCAGCAGGTGGTCGATGCGGTCCGGATCCACCCCGAGATCGAGCCCCAATCGGTGCTGACCGCGGTTGGTCCCCTCTTCGACTATCTGGACGCGA
This sequence comes from Candidatus Dormibacteria bacterium, assembly GCA_050734515.1. GTDB lineage: Bacteria > Chloroflexota > Dormibacteria > Aeolococcales > Bog-877 > Bog-877. The sequence goes on along the minus strand of JBOHUM010000089.1, from coordinate 6,200 downwards.
TCAGCGTCGCCGTCAGCACCAGCTACCTGGAGACCCGGGAACGGATCCGCCGGCAGCAGGACCGCCAGTACGACCAGTTCTTCAGCGAGGTCCTGGCCGGCACCGCCGACGCAGACATGGTGGCCAAGGCCTCCCGGGACGGAACCGTACTGGAGTTTCCCTATCGCCTGGTGGTGGTGGGGGCCGACGACACCTCGGCCGAGGCCACCATCGCCACCGCCTGGATGGTGGTCGGTGCTCACGTCGCCCTCTACCAGTCCCTGGTGGTGGCGCTGGTGCCGGGCCAGGTCAAACTGGGAACGCTGCAGCGTTTGCTTCGCGTGGCACTCGGTTCTGAGCCGGCTCCCTGGCCCATCGCCTGGGGGCCGATCGCCGAGCGTCTGGGCCAGGTGCCCGCGGCGGCCCGGGCCGCTCGAGACGCCCTGACCGTGGGCCAGATCCTGATGCCGCAGGCGGCAGTGCACGACGCCGCTCGGCTCCATCCCTATTTGGGCTGGATCCACGACCTGGATGGTCTGCGGGAATTCGTGGAGTCGGCGCTGGGACCGCTGCTGGAGCGGGAGCGGATCCGGAGCACACCACTGCGCGCAACCCTGGAGGCCGTCCTTGGCCACGACGGGCCCAGCTCGGCAGCGCGCGCTCTGGGAGTGCACCGGCACACCCTCCTCTACCGCATGGAGCGGATCCAGGATCTGGTCGGGAGCTGGGAGCAGGCCGAGGACCGGCTGCGGCTGGAGCTGGCCCTGCGGGGGTCCAGGCTGCTGGACTCGCTGGCTGCGCAGGAGGCCGCCGACCGATCGACCGCACGCGCACTGGCCGGCCCGCGCTAACAAGCCCATGGCGGACATCGGTGCGAATCGGCCACTGACCGGTCGGGTGGCACTGGTCGCCGGCGCCACCCGCGGGGCTGGTCGCGCAATCGCCATCGAGTTGGCCCGGGCCGGGGCCTTCGTCTACGCCACCGGGCGTAGCAGTCGCAGCACCGGACCTTCGGAGCTGGACCGTCCGGAGACGATCGAGGACACCGGGGACCTTCTGCGTGCGGCGGGCGGCAGTGGCGAGGCCGTGCGGGTGGACCACCTGGATGCGGAGCAGGTGGATGGCCTAACGCAGCGAATCGAGCAGGCCCACGGCCGCCTCGACCTTCTGGTCAACGACATTTTCGGCGGCGACCGCTACATGCAGTGGGACAAACCTCTCTGGGAGCACGACCTCGCCGGGGGGTTGCGGATGCTCCGGATGGGGGTCGATACCCACCTCATCACGCTGAAGTTCACCCTCCCCCTGCTGCTCCGCGCCGACCGGGGATTGGTGGTCGAGGTTACCGATGGAACGTCCAGCTTCAACTCCAACTTCCGGCAGAACGTCGGCTTCTACTACGACCTCGTCAAGGCCAACGTGGAGCGCATCGTCAAAGGCCTCACCTTTGAGCTCTCCGATCACCGCGTCACCGCCCTGGGGGTCACGCCAGGGTGGCTGCGCTCGGAGCGGATGCTGGAGAATTTTGGCGTAGGGGAGGCCAACTGGCGCGACGCCTGCCGTGATAGCCCAGGCTTTGCGGTTTCTGAATCGCCCGCCTACATAGCTGTGGGTGTGGCCGCTATGGCTGGCGACCCCGAGGTGTCCCGGTTCGCCGGCCAGATCCTCAGCTCTCGCCAGCTGGCCGACACCTACGACCTCACCGACGTCGACGGTTCCAGGCCGGACTGCTGGGGAATCATGGACGTCTACGGCCTCGAGTTCGACAACGCCAAGGATATTGAGAGGTTTCGGTGATACCCACCGCCGACGAGGGAAAAAGCGTGGGGTGGGCGGTCGGTGTCAACCTCCCCCCGACCTCGCCACCAGCGTCCCTCACCGCCCGGGTCGTGGGTTGGCACCTTAGGTGTCTGCGGGGGCACAGTGATCACATGACCATGGCCAACCTGCTGACTTTACTAGGCAGTGCCGGGATGAGCGGCACCGTGGTCGGCGGGATCTTCATGCTTACGAGTGATGGCATCCCACACGTGGTTTGCGGTCCGTTCCTGCTGGCACAGTGGAGGGGAGTGACAGGCTGACGCATCTCAGCTAGGAGCGACGAGATTCCTCTGAGTGGGGACGAACTGCGCTCCGGCTTCGACTAGTGCGGGGAACCTGGCTGGATGGTGAGGCGCGTCCGCGCCCAATTGTCGTTCACCGCACTCCTAGGTCCGCGCCTCCGAGGGCCGATGCAACCCCCGGCCTCCTTACTGGCCTACCCTTCCGTCGATGCACTCGCGCACTAGGTCGGCGTGCCCGCAGTGACGAGCGTACTCCTCGATCTGGTGCACCATCAGCTCCCGAACTGCGATCCCGACCCTCCCCAGACGCTCGCTCAGATCCGAGTGCTCGGCCAGCGCGGCGTCCGTCGCGGCCTGCTCGCGCGCCAGAGCGGCGTAGGCAGCGTCGACCTCGGCCCGCTCGGCGACGACGCTGTCGAAGTCCGCGTCAGACTCGCCGTACAGATTCGGCAGCGGATCACCGTCGCTGATCCAGTTGCGCCAGTCCCTTTCCACCTCGGCGAGGTGCCGAAGCAGGCCCAGCAGCGACATCGTCGACGGCGGAACCGACCGACGCGCCAGCTGCTCCGCATCCAGGCCCTCGCACTTCATCCGCAGGGTCATCGGTAGTTCGTGAGGTAGGCCTGAAGCGTCGCAAGCTCGCCCTCCGGACGGTCCCCTTCGCTGTCGCGGGGGTCGTCGTTCGGGTCAGCCCACATGTCTGGGTAGATGGTTGCCTGGCTCCATCGTGCGGGTTGGTCACTCACGCGTTCGATGTTAGTCCGCGGGGGCACCGAGGATCAGGATCCCCCGAGGTGTCGGCTCCACCTCTGGCCGCCTGAGCCCAGCCGGCTGAACGGCCGCCGACGTCTCGGCGGCTTCAACGCGCCCCGAGGTCTGACGCTGTACCGTACTCGGTTCGCCCTGCCGGGCAGATCCGGCCGGGGGCGGGCTGCTAAGTGCCCTTCCCCCCCGTACTCAAGCCGGGTGAGACCGTCCCAAGAGCCCCTCCAGAGCCTACTTTGGAACTGACTTTGGAACCAGCCCCCTAGGGTTGTTCCAAGGTTGTGGCGGCCTCCTCAGCTGACTTCGGCGGAAACCCACCGAGGGACGTAGGCGCCGGGCTCAGAACCCGCCTTGTACACGCTGCTGGGGGAAATCTGTACACAAGATCAAGCTGATCTCAGACCAAGGCTGGCCGAGAAGGTGCCCACGGCGGAACTCTGCGGCACATACGTTTCGGTACCGCCATCTCCCCGTGGTGAGCGCGGTGGCGGCGGCGTCCAGTAAACGGGCCGAGGCCGATCCGCCAGGCGCCGATCAGCGTGCCCGCTGGGACGCGCTCCAGAGATTGCAGCAGCTTTACCTAGGTGTAGTTCCCACAGACCTTGTTGACAGAGTGAGGGCCCGCTGACCACGGTTTGGGTGTTGGATCCAGATCGTGGAGGGGCCCTCGTGCGGAATGCTAGACCCAGAGTTCGGCTGACGGTGTACGGCAGGTGGCTGCTGGTGATGCGGGTGGATGGGCAAGGCTGGACAGCGGCGGCCGCAGCCGAGGCGGCCGGAGTCTCCCGGGAGACGGTGTACCGCTGGCTGCGCCGCTTCGAGGCCGAGGGTGGCGTGGGACTCGAGGACCGCAGCTCGACGCCGCTCAGGAGCCCCAGGAGGCTGGGGCTGGGGGCCGAGGCCCGGATCTGCCGGCTGCGCCGGGAGCGCAAGCTGGGACCTCACCGGCTGGCAGCTCTGACAGGGCATCCCCGCAGCACCTGCTACGCCGTGCTGCGCCGCCACGGGTTGGAACGGCTGGACTTCCTGGACCGGCCCACCGGGCGGGTGATCCGCCGCTTTGAGCGGAAGGTGGCCGGGGAGTTGGTCCACCTGGACGTCAAGAAGCTGGGCCGGATCCAGCCTGGTGGCGGCCACCGGGTCTGGGGCCGGGGACGGGTGCGCCACAACACCCGCCAGGGCTACGACTACCTCCACTGCGCCGTGGACGACCACAGCCGGTTGGCCTTCGTGGAAGCGCTCCCGGACGAGAAGGGGCCTACCTGCGCCGACTTCCTGCGGCGGGCTGAGCGCTTCTACCGCGACCATGGCGTCTCAGTCGAGGCGGTGATGACCGACAACGCCAAGTCTTACCGAGACTCCCGGATCTTCCAGGACACTCTGGCCGACCTGCACCTTAGCCAGCTGCTCACTCCTCGCTATCACCCCCAGGTGAACGGCAAGGTGGGGCGGTTCAACCGGACCCTGCTGGAGGAGTGGGCCTACGTCCGTCCCTACCTCAGCAACCAGGCCCGGCTCCGCTTGCTGCTCCCCTGGCTGCACCGCTACAACTACCACCGAGCCCACACCGCGCTGAGCGGCCTCGCTCCCGTGACACGTGTCAACAACCTACGTGGGAAGTACACCTAGGCCGGGCTCCGCTGGCTGCGGATGATCTCAGATCGAGCAGCAGGCAAGTGCCTTGTGTCACAGCTCAGTTACCCATTGCCGAGAGGCATTGGCCATACCCACTGTGGGTGTATCACTGACCCACAAGGAGTCCTGTATGGGTCAGCAGTCGCCTCCCCTCTCAAACTCGACAGCTCAGCCCCGAGGCCCGTTGGGCTTGGTGGAGCGCCGGGCCGCACTACCCGTTCTGGTCGTGCTCCTAGTGGTGGGGCTGGCGATCGCGGGCGACATCTGGGGGGGAAAGACCCCCGTTCCCATCGCCGGTCCCGTCGGGATCGGCGCCGCAATCCTGTTCCTGCTTCCGCTGGCTACATTCGCTCGTCTTACACGGAGATCGTCTGAAATCCAAGCGACGTACCACCAGCGGCGTAGGTACTTGCTTCGCTGGTATGCCGTGTACTACGTCGCATTGGTCGGACTGCTGGTAGCAGGTCCTCTGTCGCTCGTAATCACCCCACGTTAGCCACCGACAGGCAGGCAAGTCGGAATCGGGTCGGCTTGGCGCGCCTCCTGGGCCCCCGGTGGCGGGTCGCCGAGCGCAGGCCCAGCGGAGTCGCCTGCCTGGCCACCTGCCCGGGGCAGCGGTTGGGAATCTGCTGGCGAACGTGCGTTTGGTCTCGGGGAGATCCTACCGTTAGGTCGTCAGCGTCAACCATGCGCCCCTGGCGATGAGCTGTGGCCATGGCTCCCCTCGTATGGGCCGTCGCCGACGGATGGGAACGGCGGCCACGACTTCGTACACACCGGGAGGTGGAACATAGAGTTCGTTGGGCCCGCAGGACGCGGTCCCTACAACTAGGGCAATTGACCTCCTTTCTCCCGGCGCGAGCCGGATATCGAATCCAGTGCCCGCCAAATTGCCGCTAAACGCACCGCTCATCTGGTCACTCTCGGCTCGCTTGATCCCGCCTGTAGGCGATCACGAGAAGTGCTCAGACCTGATCACGAATAGTGCCCAGCTCTCCGGAGACGGATAGAGCGGCGCGGAGATCGGAGGCGAAGTAGTCCCCCCTGACATGCTCGGCGGTGTGAAGAGCCGCCCGCACATGGAAGGCTCAGATGCTCTGGAGCGGGACCGGTACGCCCTGAAGCTCAAGCAGCGCCTCGATGCCAAAAGGGTCCGCGTGACATCGCCGGCTCTCCGCACCCCCGGAGAAGCTGGTGAACGTGGCCCCGGCTGCCGGCACCCGGAGCTCGCCCACACACTGCGGTGGCGGGATCCCGACCTGGCAGTGTGTCCGGGGAACCACCGTCCGGACCAGGCCTGCGGGCTTAAGAACGCCACCTGGTGGGCCGACTTCTCGACGCGCACCGAGGCCTGCTTCTCGGCGGTCCACTTCGGCTCCAAGGCCTGGTTCGAGCTCTACGCCGGCAGGGCCAGCAGCGAGCGTGGCTTCAACCTGATCAAGAACCGCGACGCGATTGGGCTGCACGATGGCAGCATCCGCTGGCGCGGCCTGATGCGCGTGACCCTGCTGGTTACCCTGGCAGTGGCGACGCACAACCTCTGGCTCAGCCATCCTCAGGCCAGACAGGTACCAAGACCCCCGCCCCTGTCGGCGCCGACGAAAATTTGACCCCGTAGCGCCGGGGGAAACTTGACCCCTCCCGGCCGGTAGTCGTAGTCCTCCTGGGGGTGTTGGCCACCACCAGGAGGGAGGAGATGCTGGGCGTGGAGGAGTGGGCGGAGATCAGGAGGCTCCACTTCGGCGAGAAGCTGAAGAT
>JBOHUM010000088.1:0-1746 GCA_050734515.1 Candidatus Dormibacteria bacterium | reverse complement strand
GGGCCCGCGCCGGCGGCGGCCCCACCCTGGTGGAGGCGGTGGCCTACCGCCTGGGGCCCCACGGGACCGCCGACGAACCCTCCCTCTACCGGGACCCGGAGCTCGACCGGCTCTGGCAGCGCTTCGAGCCCCTGGCCCGCAGCGCCCAGGCGCTGGAGGCGGCGGGCCTGGCGAGCGCGGCGGAGCTGGAGGGCATCCGCAGCCAACAGGCCGAGGCTCTGCGCAACGTGGGCGAGCGTCTCGAGCGGGAGCCGCCGGCGTCGGTGGAGGAGCTGGCCCAGGGCGTTCACCGCCAGACCCCCTGGACCTTGGCGCCGGGGAGCCTGCGCGAACCGGCGTGGACCGTTGCCGAGGCGCCGCCCCCCAGGTGAGCGCGGTCCAGCTCGACGTGGCCGAAGTCAACATGGTCGAGGCCATCGTCCGGGCCCAGGCCCAGATCCTCGAGGAGGACCCGCAGGCGATCCTGCTTGGCGAGGACATTGGCGCCAACGGTGGCGTCTTCCGGGCGACGGCTGGCCTCCAGGCCCGGTTCGGTGCCGAGCGGGTGGTCGACACCCCGCTGTGCGAAGCCGGCTTTGTCGGCGCCGCCATCGGCATGTGCCTGGCCGGCCTCCATCCCATCGTCGAGATCCAGTTCGACGCCTTCGTCTACCCGGCCTTCGAGCAGCTGGTGGACCACGCGGGACGCTTCCGCTGGCGCACCCGGGGGGCCTACGGCCTGGCGATGGTGCTTCGCCTCCCCTATGGCGGTGGCACCAAGGCGCCCGAGCTGCACTCGGACTCGCCCGAGACGCTCTTCAGCCACGTGCCCGGGCTGCGGGTGGTGGTGCCCTCCGATCCGCGGTCTGCCGGCGAGCTGCTGCTGGCCGCCAGCCAATGCGGTGACCCGGTCATCTTCATGGAGCCCAAGCGCCTCTACCGCCGGGGCCGGCAAGCGATTCCCAGCCACTTCGAGCCTGCTGACCTGGAGCGGGCCCAGGTGGTCCACGAGGGTGACGACCTGACGCTGGTGGCCTACGGGGCCATGGTCGAGGTGGCCCAGCAGGCGGCCGCGACCCTGGCCGAGGACGGTGTCGGCGCCCGGGTTCTGGACCTGCGCAGCCTCTATCCCCTGGACCACGAGCGGCTGGTGCAGGCGGCCGAGCAGACCGGCCGGGTGCTGGTGGTCCACGAGGCGCCCCGCCACTGCGGGGTGGGGGCGGAGGTGGCGGCCCTGCTCCAGGAGCAGGCCGCGGACCGGCTTCTGGCCCCGACCCTGCGCGTGACCGGGATGGACATGCCCTTCCCCCTTTTCCAAAACGAGGACGACGCCCTGCCCTCGGCCGCCCGGGTGGTGGCCACCGCCCGGGCCCTGCTCAGCTACTGAGGCCGGCGGTGCCCGAATTCCGGCTACCCGACCTGGGCGAGGGCGTCACCGAGGGCGAGGTCCTGGAGTGGAGGGTGGAGGAGGGTGCCAGCGTGAGCGAGGACCAGGTGCTGGTGGTGGTGGGCACCGACAAGGCCACGGTGGAGATCCCCTCGCCCTTCACCGGGCGGGTGGAGGCGCTGCTGGTCGGCCCCGGGGAGCGAGTCCGGGTGGGCGAACCGCTGCTGCGGGTGGGGTCGACGTCGCCCGCGGCTGAGCCTCAGGGGACGGTCCCGCCCGCCCCCAGTGCCGGTGATGCCCAGCACTCTGGCGAGCAGCTGGGAGCGGCGCCGCCGGCAGCACCGGCCGCGGCCTGGCGCCCGGCCCTGCCAGCGGTGCGG
>JBOHUM010000087.1:0-7073 GCA_050734515.1 Candidatus Dormibacteria bacterium | reverse complement strand
TCCGCGGCGAAGTCGACGGGGCAGTGCACAGCGCCAAGGACCTGCCCACCGACTCCCCGGCCCAGCTGCGGGTGGGCGCCTACCTGCCCCGCGCCGATCCCCGCGACGCCCTGGTGGCGACGGCAGGTATCGGCTGGCAGGACCTGCCTCGGGGCGGTCGGGTGGGGACCTCCTCGCCTCGGCGCTCGGCCCAGCTCCACGCCCTGCGTCCCGACCTGGAGGTGGTGCCCATGCGCGGCAACGTCGACACCAGGCTGCGCCGGGTGGCGGAGGGAACGCTGGACGCTTGCCTGCTCGCCCAGGCGGGCCTGGACCGTCTCGGGCTGCGGGTCGAATCCAGCCGCCTGGACCCGGTCTGGGAGTGCACCCCGGCGCCCGCTCAGGGCGCGGTGGCGGTGCAGGTCCGGGCGGGAGGGACTCTGGAGGAGATGGTGACGGCGATCGACGACCCCACCACCCGGGCCTGCGTCGAGGCCGAGCGCCTGCTGCTGCGCCTCATGGGCGGAGGCTGCCGGTTGGCGCTGGGGGTCCTGGCCCAGCCGGTGGGCCCGGAGCTGGTGCGGATGGCGGTGGCCTGGGCGGCCCAGTCGCCGACCGAGGTCCGCCGCGTCAACCGGCTGGCGCCGCTGGCCGGGCTGGAGGCCCTGGCCCAGACCTTGGCCGGGGAGCTGCGCTGAGCGGGGAGGGCCCGCTCCGGGGCCGGCGGCTCTTGGTGACCCGGGCCGCGGAGCAGGCGCCGGAGCTGGCCCTCCTGCTCCAGGCCCGGGGCGCCATCCCGGTGCCGGTGCCGGTGATGCGCCTGCGCCGGTTGCTGGCCGGGACCGAGATCGAGGCCCTGGGCCGTCGGATCCTGGCCGGGGAGTGGCAGGACCTGGTCTTCACCAGCGCCAATGCCGTGGGCCTGGCGCTGCCGGTGGCGCCGGAGCCCTGCCCCGCGGTCCGGGTCTTCGCCATCGGGCCGGGGACGGCGGCGGCGGTGAGCGCTCGTGGCTGGCCGCCGGAGCCGCTGCCCCAGACCTTCATCGCCGAGTCGCTGGCGGCCCGGGTCCTGACCCAGGGGATCGACGGCCACCGGGTGCTGCTGCCCCGAGCCCGCGGCGCCCGCCCGGTCCTGCCCCAGCTGCTCCGGCGCGCCGGCGCCCGGCTCGACCTGATCGAGATCTATGAGATGGAGCCGGAGTGGGAGTCGCAGGCGGCGCTGGCCACCGCCCTCAGTGCCGGCGACCTCGACGGCCTGATCTTCACCAGCGGCAGCTCGGTCGACTGCTTTCAGTCCCTGCGGGGGGAGGCGGAGCTGCCGCGCTCGGCGCTGATCGCCTGCATCGGACCGGTCACCGCCGACGCCGCCCGCCGGGCCGGCCTGGCCCCGGACCTGGTCGCCAGCGAGCACTCGATGGCAGGCCTGCTCACCGCCTTGGAGTCCCGCCTGGGCCCCAAGCCCGAGAATGATCCGCGCCCATGAGCTTCCCCCAGGAGCGCCCGCGCCGGCTGCGTCGCCATCCCCGGCTGCGAGATCTGGTCCGGGAGACCACCCTAGGCCCCGCCGACCTGATCCTTCCGATCTTCGTCAGCGAGGCGGTCTCGGCGCCGCGCCCGATCCCCACCATGCCCGGGGTCCGGCAGGAGACGGTGGAGTCGGCGGTGGAGATGGCCGGAGAGGCGGCGGAGCTGGGGATCCCCGCCGTGATCCTCTTCGGGGTGCCCGCCCGCAAGGACGCCCAGGGCAGCGAGGCCTGGGCCGAGCAGGGGGTGGTGCAGCGGGCGCTGCTGGCGATCCGGGCCGCTTTGGGGGAGCGCCTCCTGCTCATCGCCGACCTCTGCCTTGACGAGTACACCGACCACGGCCACTGCGGCCTGCTCGACTCGTCCGGCCAGGTGGACAACGACGCCACCCTGGAGCTCTACAGCCGGATCGCCATCAGCCAGGCGCGAGCGGGCGCCGACGTGGTCGCCCCCTCGGGGATGATGGACGGGCAGGTGGGGGCGATCCGCGCCGCCCTCGACGGCGCCGGCCTGGGGGAGACCGCCATCCTGGCCTATGCCGCCAAGTACGCCTCCGCCTTCTACGGCCCCTTCCGCGAGGCGGCCGAGTCGGCGCCCCGCTTCGGTGACCGGCGCGGCCACCAGCTCGACCCGGCCAACTTCCGCGAGGGCCTGCGGGAGCTGGGCCTGGACATGCTGGAGGGGGCGGACATGCTGATGGTCAAGCCCGCGCTCCCCTACCTGGACCTGATTGCCGCGGCCCGGCGCCGCTTCGAGCTGCCCCTGGGCGCCTTCAGCGTCAGCGGCGAGTACGCCATGCTCCAGGCGGGCGCCGCCGCCGGCGGCCTGGAGCTCCGGGCCTCGGTGCTGGAAGCCCACATCGCCATCCGCCGGGCCGGGGCCGACTTCATCCTCAGCTACTTTGCCCGCGACATCTGCCGCTGGCTGGCGGAGGCCGCCTGATGGGCCGCGGGCGGCTGCTGGCCCAGGCCGGGGCCGCGGCCCTGGTCACGGCGCTGGTGGGGGTGAGCGCCTACTTCATCAATGTCGCTGCCACCAGGAGGAGCACCCCCATGACCATTGCCGACTGCGCCGGTGCCAACTTCAGCGCCCCCCTGGGGCCGATCGACGCGCCGCCTTCCGTGCATCACTACCAGCACCCCCCCAAGTTCACCATCGACCCCCAGCGGCTCTATGAGGCCACCATCACCGGCCCGGCCGGGGTGATCGTGGTCTGCCTGGTCCCGGGCTGGGCCCCGGAGACGGTCAACAACTTCGTCACCCTGGCCCGCAACAGCTTCTTCGACGGCCTGCTCTGGGGCCGCGACCCCTCCACCCCTCCTGGGGGGCCGGTGATCCAGGGCGGCAGCCCCCACAACGACCTCACCGGGGGTCCGGGGTACAAGTTCAAGGACGAGTCGGTCAGCAGCCCCCTCTACAGCGGCCAGGCCTACCAGCCGGGCGCGGTGGCCATGGCCAACAGCGGCCCCAACACCAACGGCAGCCAGTTCTTCGTCACTCTGGCCACCTTCAAGCTCTCCCCCAGCTACAACCTCTTCGGGGAGGTGATCTCCGGCCTGGACGTGGCCGGCAAGGTCCGGCGCGGCCAGCCGATGCAGATCTCGATCCGCGAGCAGCTGCCCTGAGCCTGAGCCCGGGCCGGGGTGGGCTGGAGCTGGACGGCTCCGAGCGCGCCCTGGCCCGCGCTCAAAAGGTGATGCCTGGCGGGGTCAACAGCCCGGTCCGCTCCTTCCGCGCGGTCGGCGGCACGCCTCCCTTCTTCACCGATGCCGACGCCCAGTGGCTCACCGACGTCGACGGCAACCGCTATCTGGACATGGTCCTGGCCTACGGCCCCCTGATCCTCGGCCACCGCCACCCGGCGGTGGTGGCGGCCCTGGAGGCCCAGCTCCGCCGCGGCGACGCCTTCGGCGGCCCCACCGAGGCCGAGGCCACCCTGGCGGAGCGGATCTGCGCGCGGATGCCGGGGATCGGGATGCTCCGGCTGGTCAGCAGCGGCACCGAGGCGGCGATGAGCGCGGTGCGCCTGGCCCGGGGGGCGACCGGGCGCAGCCTGATCGCCAAGTTCGCCGGCTGCTACCACGGCCACAGCGACTCCCTGCTGGCGGAGGCGGGTTCGGGGCTGGCCACGCTCTCGATCCCCGGGTCCCCGGGGGTGCCGGCAGCCACCGTGGCCGATACCCTGGTCCTGCCCTTCAACGACGCCGAGGTCCTGGAATCCACCTTCCGTTCCCGTGGCGAGGAGCTGGCGGCGGTGATCGTCGAGCCGGTGGCCGGCAACATGGGGGTGGTCCTGCCCCGGTCCGGCTTCCTGGAGCTCCTGGCCCGGCTCTGCCGCCAGCACGGGGCCCTGCTTATCTTTGATGAGGTGATCACCGGCTACCGGGTCGGCCCCGCCGGCGCCCAGGGACTGCTGGGGATCACCCCCGACTTGACCTGCCTGGGCAAGGTCATCGGCGGCGGCCTGCCGGTGGCGGCGTTCGGGGGCTCGCCGGAGCTGATGTCCCAGCTGGCGCCGGTGGGCCCCGTATACCAGGCCGGCACCCTGAGCGGCAACCCGCTGGCGGTGGCCGCCGGCCTGGCCGTCCTCGAGGAGCTGGACCGGGCCGACCCCTACAGCCAGCTGGAGCGGTTGGGTGCGGAACTGGAGGCCGGGATCCTGGAGGTGGCCGAGCGCCGGGGGGTCCCGGTGCAGGTCAACCGCCAGGGATCGATGCTCACCGCCTTCCTCTCGGAGGAGCCGGTCGACGACTACGCCAGCGCCCAGCGATGCGATCGCGCGGGCTTCGCCCGGGTCCACCGGGCCCTCCTGGAGCGAGGGGTGTTCTGGCCGCCCTCCGCCTTCGAGGCGGCGTTTCTCTCCGTCTGCCACGGTCCTCAGGACATCGACCGGGTGGTCGGGGCCTGGGAGGCGGGCCTGTAGTCGCGGGCGTCCCGGCCGACTCGGGGTACGAGGCCACCTCGAAGTCAGGCGGGGGCGAGCCCGATCTCAGGCCAAGGTATACTCGGCGCACGGAGGAGGCTATTTGCTGAGCGCTTGCGAGTTCGCCCCGCCGACCTTAAGGCTGCGGCCAGCCGAAGCGACGCCGCCAGTCGCCGTCGCCAGCACGCCGGCCTAGCGGGCGGGCTCGATGACCACTGGCGGGCTGGCGGGGCTGGAGGGGCAGGCGCTGCCTCAGGGCTCGCTGCCCGAGGCCGACGACCGGCCCATGACCCTGATGGAGCATCTGGAGGAGCTCCGCCGGGTGGTGCTGATCTGCCTGGTGGCCTGGGGCGTGTCCACCGGCGTCGCCTTCGCCTTCAACCACCAGCTGATCTGGGTCCTGGAGCGGCCCCTGCACCTGGCCCTGGTGCACACCCACTCGCCCTTCGGGCAGCGGGTCGTGGTCACCAGCCCCATCGAGGGCCTCTCCATCCCCTTCAAGGTGGCGGCGGCCGGGGGGATCGTGCTCTCGCTGCCGATCACGGTGTGGCAGATCTGGAACTTCGTCCGTCCCGGGCTCAAGCGGACCGAGCGCCATCTGGCCTTCCCCTTCATCTTCGGCACCCTCTTCTTCTTCGCCCTGGGCGGGCTCTTCGCCTACTTCATCCTCCCGATCGGGCTCTCCTTCCTGGCCACCTTCTTGGGCGCCAACGCCGTCTACCTGCCCGACCTCAGCGCCTACCTCTCCTTCCTGGCGCTGGTGATCCTGATCTTCGGGGTCACCTTCGAGATGCCGGTGGTGCTCTGCACCCTGGGCGCGGTGGGGATTCTCAGCAGCGCCAAGCTGCGCCACTGGCGCAAGGCTGCGTACTTCGTCATCGTGGGGGTCTCGCTGATCGTCACCCCGGGAGCTGATCCGTTCACTCCCACCTTCCTGTCGGTGGCACTGATCGTGCTGTACGAGTTCAGCATCCTGGTCATCCGTCACGGGCTGCACCGCTGATGGATCGACAAGACGGCCGTCAGTGCAATCAGCTGCGCCCGGTGCTGATCGACACTTCGATCCGGAGCTGGGCCGAGGGGGCGGCTCTCATCACCATGGGGGCAACCACTGTGCTCTGCTCCGCGACCGTCGAGGATCGGGTTCCGCCCCATCGCCGGGGCTCTAGGACCGGCTGGGTCACCGCCGAGTACGCGATGCTACCCCGGTCGACTCACGAGCGCAGTCCCAGAGAGAGAGGCGGACGGATCGACAGTCGGTCTCAGGAGATCCAGCGACTAATCGCACGGAGCCTGCGAGCGGCGGTTGACCTTAGTCGGCTGGGAGAGCGCACGGTGACCATCGACTGTGACGTGATTCACGCTGACGGTGGCACTCGAACTGCTGCCATCAGCGGCGGGTACGTCGCCCTGGCTCTCGCCTGCCGGAAGCTCCAGGAGGCGGCCATGGTTCAAACTTCCCCTATCGTCCGGCAGGTGGCCGCGGTGAGTGTCGGGCTACTGGACTCCACCCCTATCCTCGACCTCGACTATTTGGAGGATTCTCGAGTTTCTACCGACATCAACCTAGTCATGAGCGCCGACGGCGGGCTGATCGAAGTCCAGGGAACCGCCGAGCGGGAGCCGTTCAGCGAGGACAAACTCGGGGTGCTGATCGGGCTTGCTCGAGGTGGGATAGTGGAAATTGTCGCGGCCCAAACTCGAGCCCTGGCTCCCGACTACTGACGGGTCTATCCGCGGCGCCGACGAAGGGATTGGCCGGTCAGGCGCTCCATGTGGTAGTTGCCAGCCGCAACCCCGGTAAAGCCGCCGAGCTGCGCCGGCTACTCCACGCGACAGCATGGCGGCTACTCGAGCTGGACCAGGCGCCTGGAGGTAATGAGCTCGACTGGGTCGAGGACGGGGCGACATATGCGAAGAACGCGGAGATCAAGGCTCGCGCGGTCTGTTCCGGAACTGGTCTTCCCTCTCTGGCAGATGACAGCGGGATCGAGATCCCGGCTCTGGGTGGATGGCCAGGGATCCACACGGCGAGGTGGATGGGCGACTCCGCGACACCAGCCCAATTGACGCGTGGTCTGACCGAGCGGGTCCTGAGCCTTCCTCCGGAGAGTCGCCGTGCGGTGTTCGTTTGCTCACTTGCTCTCGGACTATCGGGTGTAGGAGGTACGATCGATCTGATAGTCGCAGAGTCGAAGCTCTCTGGAACTCTCCTTACCGAGCCGCGCGGACGCGGCGGCTTCGGGTACGACCCGATCTTTGTTCCTGATGAAGAGCAGAGATCTATGGCGGAGATGAGCCGAGCCCACAAGGACGAAATTAGCCATCGGGCGATGGCGGTGCGCAGCCTGCTAGAAATGCTAGCCCAAGCGCGGATCCCGTAGCTAATCGTGTCAGTGGTGGCCGACGGTTGCGGTGCAGCGCCGGAGTTACCATTTCTCGAGCGGGGCGTGGCCTAGCGGTAAGGCGCCTGCTTTGGGAGCAGGAGATCGGCGGTTCGATCCCGCCCGCCCCGACCACCTTAGCCTGAATGCACCGACGAGGGTCATGGCGGGGTGCAGGGGGACCGAGGCCTGAGTTGGAGAGTGGGCTGTGGTCGTGACATCAGCCAGAGAGTGCACCATGACCTCAAGGTGGCCAGCAATGT
>JBOHUM010000086.1:0-18713 GCA_050734515.1 Candidatus Dormibacteria bacterium | reverse complement strand
AGGATGAAGTCGTTGCGGCTCAGTCCGCCAACTGCATGGGTGGTGAGCTCGATCTCGCAATAGCCCCAGCCCACCCCGAGTGCCGGGTGGTGCTGCTCCCGCTCGGCGATCAGGGCCAGGCGGGTGGCGGCGGTGAAGGCCCAGGCGAAGTTGGCGAAGCCCAGGCGGCGTCGGAGGCTGTCCGGGCCGAGCTCCCAGGCGGGGTCGAGCTCGGCCCGCAGCTGCCGGGCTTCCTCCCCCTCCACCCTGGGGGTCTCGCCCGTGCAAGCCTGGCAGCGCTCGCGCGCCAGCTCCGGCAAGCTCCTACCCCTGCGCCTGGGAGCCGACCGAGCGGTCCAAGATCCTGGCCGCGATCGCCAGTGCTCCGGCGTAGGTCGCCTCCATCCCCTCGAAGTGTAGGCCCCGCGCGCCCAGGGTTCGGGCCTGGGTGTAGGGCGTGTCCGAGGCGTAGTGGATCACCCCCACCTCCATTTCCGGACGGGTCAGGTCGACCTGCTCCCGGTCGGGGTAGCGGGAGCTGTCCCCGGCTTCGAAGACAGCCCCCAGGAAGGGCCCCGCCTCCATCTCCACCACGGTGTAGGCGTCGCGGTAGTAGCGGTCCAGGTAGGCGCGGTTCTGCAGGAAGGTGCTGCGCACCGAGACCGCCCTCTGCCGGTCCAGCACCGAACGCGAGGTGACGAAGGGCGAGACCTGGGCGAAGTCGAAGCAGTTGTTGAGCCAGTAGGTGTTGCCGCTCTGCTCGTCGTGGACCACGTCCGAGACCATGACGTCGCCGACATCGGCGTTGAGGGTGGCGGCCTTGCCCAGCACGTAGACACCCTCGACCCGGTCGGTGGCCTCGAGCACCTGGCGGAGGATGTGGTAGGCGCCCTGGCCCAGGGGATACTGGATGTTGAGGACCACGTGGGGGGCGGCGGCCAGGGCGGCGGCGCGCGTGGCGTCCACCCTCAGCCGGGGGTCGATCCGCCCGGGCCGGAGGCGGTCCAGGACGATCAGCTGGGCGGCGACGTCGGTGCCGGACTGGGAGGGGATGTGAAAGATGCCCTCCTGGAGCTCCTCCTCGGTGCGGCGCCCGCGCTCGTCGGCGTGGGCCTCGAACCAGCGACGGGCGGCGTAGTAGAGGAAGTTGTCGGCGGAGTGCCGCGAGCCGGGCTGGCGCAGCTCGCCGGCGATCTGGATCAGCTCTGGGTCGCCGGAAGCGGGCACCCAGCCGGAGATGGCCTGGGCGCGGCTCCGGGCCACACCGGAGAGCAGGTTGACCAGGCAGTGGCCGTTGCTGCTGACGAAGTAGAGGGGGCGGTCCTGAAGCTCCTCCCGGCGGAGCACGTCGCCCACCGGCCGCCACCACTCCCGGGTGGCCCGGGCGTAGCCAACCTGGGTCCCCCCCAGGAGCTGCAGGCCCAGGTCGAGGGGGCCACTGGCGAGCCGGTCCAGAAAGGCGCCCAGCGACTCCCCGAAGTGGGCCTCGAGCCGGGCCCAGTCGCCGTCCTCGACCCCCAGGGCCGCCTGGGCCCGGTTCGGGGGGAGCTCGGGCTCCAGGCGGGCGGCCGACACCAAGAGGGCATGGGCCTTGTTCCACTCGATCTGCAGGGCAACCAGGGTCGGCACCAGGTCGTCGAGGTCGGAGCTGCTGGCCAGGGCCACCGCCAGCGCCCGCTGCTTGGCGTTCCACCACCAGCGCCGGCGGCGGGCGGGCGCCACCACCGGCCGCCAGTCCCCGGGCTGGCTGGCGGCGGAGCGGAGCAGCCGGTCCGGCGCCTGGCCCATGCGCACGTGCTCCAGCTCCAGGACCACCGGCGGGAGGCGGTGCAGGGCGTAGAGCAGGGCGCCGCTGTCCAGCAGCTCCTGCCCCCCCAGCAGGTGCAGCGCCGACTCCATGCTCAGATGGGCCCGCTCCAGGACCTGGAGGCGGATCTCGCCCGAGGAGCGCAGCACCGTCCGGTACGTTCGCACGTAGAGCTCGACCTGCTCCTGGCCGGGATCGGGGGCGCCGCTCCCCGGGGCGGAGCTCACCGGGTCGGAGGGGCCGTGCTCACCGCGGGATCCTGGTGGGCTCGGCCCAGCGCACCGGGGTCTCGGCGGGCAGGGGGTCGTTGGCCGGCGGCCGGGGCAGCAGGCGGACGGTGAAGCCGTAATCGCCGGCCTCAGCCAGCACCAGGCTGCCCAGGTAGCGGTAGCTGCCGTTGGAGTGGGGCTGGTCGGCGACCATGGGCTCGACCCTGGGGTCGATCAGGTGGCCGTCCCCGCTGATGGGGCCGTGGAGCAGCTCCACCTGCACGTCCTGGGGCCGAAGCGGGCCTAGCTCCACCAGCGCCTCCACCACCTTCTCCTCCCCCTCCGGGTGGGATTCCTGGGTGGGCGCGGAGAGGGCTCGGGCGGAGACCCGGGCCGAGGCGAAGTCGCGCCGGACCCGACCCCACCAGGCACTGCGCTGGCGGGCGACCAGGTGGCGGTCGGCGGGGGCGAAGACGGCTGCATCCACCGCCGGCTGGTACATCCGGCGGACGTAATCGGCCACCATCCGCGACCCCAGCACCAGGGGGCCCACCGTGGCCAGGGAGTGGCGGATCCGCGCCAGCCAGGCCCGGGGGAGACCCTCCTGGTCGCGGCTGAAGAACTCGGGCACCACCTCCTCCTCGAGCAGGCGGAAGAGGGCGTCCCCCTCGGCCCGGTCGCGCTCCTCGGTGGCCCCGATCTCCTCGAAGGAGGGGATGGCGTAGCCGTTGAGGCGGTCGAAGGCCTCGTCCCACCAGCCGTCCCGGATCGAGCAGTTGAGGGCGCCGCTGAGGGCGGCCTTCTGACCGCTGGTGCCGCAGGCCTCCATCGGCCGGCGGGGGGTGTTGAGCCAGAGGTCGGCCCCCTGATAGAGGAGCTGGGCCAGGCCGATGTCGTAGTCCTCGAGGAAGACCACCCGCTGGCGGAGCTCCGGGGCCTGGGTCGCCTCCACCAGGGCCTGGATGATCCGCTTGGCGGGCTCGTCGGCGGGGTGGGCCTTGCCCGCCAGAACCAGCTGCACCGGGCGCTCCCGGGCGAGCAGCAGCGAGCGCAGCCGCTCCGGCTGGGAAAACAGCAGCAGCGCCCGCTTGTACTCCGCCACCCGACGGGCGAACCCGATCGTGAGCGCATCGGGGTCGAGGACCGCCCGGGTCCAGCCCAGCTGGGCGCGGGGGCTGCCACGCTGCTCCCCCGCCGCCTCCAGGCGGCGCCTGGCCTCCTCGCGCAAGCGCCGCCGACCCGGCTGACGCGCCTCCCAGACCTCCCGGTCGGAGGCGGCCTTGAGCCGCTCCCAGTCGCCGCCGCCGTGGACATCCCAGCGGGGCCCGACATAGCGCTCCAGGACATGGCCCATCTCCGGGGAGATCCAGTGCCGGGCATGCACCCCGTTGGTGACGGCCTGGATGGGCACCTCCTCAGGGAGCAGATCCGGCCAGAGGCCGCTGAACATCCGCCGGCTCACCCCCTGGTGCAGTCGCGAGACGGCGTTGGCCTGGCCGGAGAGGCGCAGGCCCATCACCGCCATGTTGAAGGGCTCATCGGCCGCCTGCCCGGGGAAGTGCCCCAGAGCCATCAGGCGCTCGAGGGGGATGTCCACCGCCTGGCACCAGTTGCCGAAGTAGCGTTCCATCAGCTCCCGGGGGAAGTGGTCGATTCCCGCCGGCACCGGGGTGTGGGTGGTGAAGATGGTCCCGGCCCGGGCCGCCTCCAGCGCCTCCTCGAAGTCGAGACCCTGCTCCTGGACCAGCTGCCGGATCCGCTCCAGGACCAGGAAGCCGGCGTGGCCCTCGTTGCTGTGGAAGAGGGAGGGCTGCTCGTGGGCCCGCTCCAGGGCGCGCACCCCACCCATGCCCAGGAGGATCTCCTGGCGCAGGCGGTGCTCAGTGTCGCCCCCGTACAGCCGATCGGTGATCCGAGCCAGCTCCTCGGGGTTGTCGGCGGAACCGGTGTCGAGCAGGTAGAGCGGGACCTTGCCCACCTGCTGGCGCCAGACCCGGGCCCGGACCGTGGCCTGGCCCAGCTCCAGATCCACGGGGTCGCCGGCGACTGCGCTCAGACCCAGATCCTCGGGCTCGGCCTCGCGGTAGGTCTCCTGCTGCCAGCCCTGGGGATCCAGGCGCTGGTGGAAGTAGCCCAGGTGGTAGAAGAGCCCCACCCCAACCAGCGGCCAACCCTCGTCGGAGCAGACCCGCAGGTAGTCACCGGCCAGCACCCCGAGGCCGCCCGAGTACTGGGGTAGGTCCTGGCTGACGCCGAACTCGGGCGAGAAGTAGGCCACCCGGGGCATGGAGCCGGGTGCCAGGGGCTCGGCACGGGCGGGGGCGACCTCGACGCGAAACCGCTCGACCGGGCGCATCCCTGACAACTTAACCGAAGCCGCCCCGCCCCGCCCGCCGGCCACGGAGCTGGGACCAACTGCGGCTAAGATCGGGGCGTGAGCCAGGTCCCGGTAGAGCCGGAGTCGCTGCCAGGAGAGGACGATCCGGAGCGACGGCGCCGGGCCGCCCACGACCAGGCGCCCCCCGAGGCCCTGCTCGGGTTCCTGGTCCGGGGCTGGGAGGCGCCCACCGCCCCGGCGGAGGAGGCGCTCTCGGGGCTGGAGGAGTACCGGCAGCGGCGCGAGCGGCTATCGCGCCGCTTCCCCGGACAGCTGATCGTGGTCCCCGCGGGGGTGGAGAAGGTGCGGGCCAACGACACCACCTACGCCTTCCGCCCCGGCACCGACTACCTCCATCTAGTCGGCGAGGGCGAGCCCGACGAGGTCCTGGTGCTGGAGCCCGAGGGCAGCGACCGCCATCGCGCCCGGGTCTTCACCACCCCCAGCACCGACTTCGGCTCCACCGACTTTTTCACCGACCGGGTCAAGGGAAGCTTCTGGGTGGGACCGGGCCGGGGCCTGGAGGCGACGCGGGCCCGGTTGGGGGTCGAGGCGCGCCCGCTGGTGGAGCTGGAGCAGGTGATCCGACGCCATGACCGCGGGGTGGTGCTCCGAGGCCTGGACCCCAAGGTGGACCGGCTGGCAGGCGACCTGGCGGGTCCGGATCAGGAGCTGGCGGAGCACCTCTCGGAGATGCGCCTGATCAAGGACGGGCTGGAGGTCGAGCTGCTCCAGGAGGCCTGCGACCTGACCCGCCAGGCCTTCGAGGATGTGGTCCGGGCCCTGCCCCGGATCCGCACCGAGCGCGAGGTTGAGGTGGCCTTCCACGCCCGGGCCCGGACCGAGGGCAACGAGGAGGGATACTCCACCATCGCCGCCGCCGGCAGCCACGCCACCGTGCTCCACTGGAGCCGCAACGACGGCGAGGTGGAGCCTGGGGAGCTGCTGCTCCTCGACGCCGGGGTCGAGACCCGGCGCTACTACACCGCCGACATCACCCGCACCCTGCCCATCAATGGCCGCTTCAATCCGGTCCAGCGCCAGGTCTACGAGCTCGTCTACCGGGCCCAGCAGGCGGCGTTCGCCGAGGTGCGGCCGGGACAGGACTTCACCGCCCCCAACCGCGCCGCCATGGAGGTCCTGGCCCAGGGGTTGGAGGAGATGGGGATCCTGCCGATCAGCGCCCGGGAGTCGCTGGGGGCGGAGAGCCAGCTGCACCAGCGCTACACCCTGCACGGGGTCAGCCACATGCTTGGCCTCGACGTCCACGACTGTGCCCATGCCCGGGCCGAGGCCTACCGGCTGGGCCGTCTGGAGCCGGGCATGGTGCTCACGGTGGAGCCGGGCCTCTACTTCCAAGTCAACGACGGCACCGTGCCCCCCGAGCTGAGGGGGATCGGGGTGCGGATCGAGGACGACGTGCTGGTCACCGACCAGGGCTACCGCCTGCTCAGCCGGGGCCTGCCCTCCCATCCCGACGAGCTCGAAGCCTGGATGGCACGGATCTGGTCCGGCTCGGAGATGCCCGCCTGAGCCCCCGAGCGCCCATTACCCCGGCGTCGCTGTTGCGTTTCATACTCTTAGCGGCCGGGTCACCGGAGGATGCCCCCGGCTTCCCCCAGGCTGGTCGGGTGCGATCGTTGGCTGGAGGCGACTGGAACTGGTAGGACAGGTGGCGAACCCAGGACCCACTCCCCGGGGGTGGGCGCGCCTGCGCCGGCCGCGCTGGATAGCGGTCGCGGTGGCGGTGCTGCTGGTGATCGGGATCGGGTCCACGGTCGGGATCCACGCCGCCCAGGGAGCGGGCAACCGGCAGCGGCACCAGCTGCAGGCTGCCCACGTCCTGGGCGAGCGCACCTTGGCCCAGGCTCGCGCCGCCGGCCTGGGCGCCCCGGAGCTGGCCCGGAGCCTGGCCGAGAGCCGGCTGCCCACCTGGACCGGGACGGCGCTGACCCTCTTCCTGGGCGGGGGCCCGGTCAGCCAGCATCTCAGTACCGAGGCCGCCTCCATCCGCCAGGAGGTCGCCCGGCTCCAGCCCGACCTGGCCAGCTGGCGCAAGGGGATGACCGGGATCGACCAGGTGCGGGTGGAGGCCAAGGCCCAGTTTGCCGCGGTGATCAAGGGCCTGCCCGCCCTCCAGAACCAGGTCCGCCAGCAGGAGCAGGGCCTGGCGCTCGAGGGCCCGGTCCCCCTGAGTCGCCAGACCGCGGTGCTGGCCAAGCTGACCGCTGCCGACGAGTGGGCCGGCCAGCTGGCGGCCTCGACCAGCTCGGCGGCCAGCCAGCTGCAGCAGGACCTGCAGCTGGTCTCCCAGGCGGCCAGTTACAACGTCGACCCGGGCACCTCCGCTCAGCAGATTCAGTCGGCCCAGGACCAGATCCACACGGCCACCTCGGGGGCGCAGGTGGACAGCATCATCAGCAACCTCCAGAACAACCTGCTCACCTTCCGGGTCAACATGGCGGCCGCCGATCCCGGCCCCGGCAAGGTGATCGTGGTCCGGCTCGCGGCCCAGTCGCTCACCGCCTATGACAACGGCCAGGTGGTGCTGACCACCCCGGTGACCACCGGCCGCGCCGGGCTCCAGACCCCGATCGGCCTGGACTCGGTGCACTTCCACCAGAGTCCCTTCGAGATGATCTCGCCCTGGCCCCCGGGCAGCCCCTACTGGTACCCCGACACCTGGGTGACCTGGGTGCTCAACTTCGCCCCCGACGGCTATTTCATCCACGACGCCTACTGGGAGCCCGGCTCCGCCTTCGGGCCCGGCTCGGAGAACGGCCCCTACGCCAGCCACGGCTGCGTCCACACCCCCCACGACGCCATGCAGTTCCTCTACAGCTGGACCCCCGACGGCGCCGAGGTGGTGGTCGCTCCCTAGGGCGGCCTCAGTCGGCGCTCAGCGCCAGCACCAGCTCCTCCTGCACCCAGCTGAGCAGGTGCAGCGTGGCCAGGGGGCTGCGCCGGTGCTGCTGGGAGCTGAACTGCTCCTCCCAGCCGTCGGTCCTGATGCCCAGGCGCTCCGCCAGCGCCAGCCGCAGCAGGTTCAGGGCTCGCAGCCAGGCGACCGCATCGTCGGAGCTGAGCAGGATCGGCTGGTCGGACTGCAACAGCCCCCGCACCCGGGCCAGGTCGGCCGCCCGACTCCCGGCCAGCTCTGCCCCCACCAGGCGCTGGTACTCGGCCTCGGCCTCGGGGTCCTGGTAGGCATGGGGCCGGGCCCAGTGGCAATGCTCCACCAGCGGCTCGAGGCGGTCAACGATCTGCACCAGGGTCCGGCGCTCGCCCCGACTGACCCGGAGCTGCACCTGCTCCCCCTGGCGACAGATCTGGGCCAAGGTCAGTCCCGGGCCAGGGTCGCCTGGAGGCCGTGGGCGTGGAGCTGGGAGACGGAGACCTCGGCCCGCTCCCGGGGCTCGGTGGCCACCACCGCCTTGCCCTCGTTGTGCACCTGGAGCATCAGCCGGGTGGCGGTCTCCTGGTCGTAGCCGAAGAGACGGCGGAAGACGAAGACCACGTAGCTCATCAGGGTGACGGGGTCGTTCCACACCACCACCCGCCAGGGCCGATCGCGACGCTCCCGAGACCGCTCGCCAGTGCCGGTCTCACGCACCAGCAGCTCGTCGACCGCGCTCACGGCGAAATAAGGTACCGCTCCCGGCGGAGGCGCACCACCGGGGCACTTCCGCAGAAGTCGCCGCCCCGGGAGCATCCCTTACCCTGGCAAGGATGGCCTGGTCTGCCCGCGCCCGCCCCCGGCGAGGTCTGCTGGGGCCCGGCGCGGTGCTGGTTCCAGCAGCCCTGAGCCTGGCCCTGGCAGGGCTGCTCAGCGGCTGTGGCCAGGGCCCGATCTCCGCTCCCGACACCGGGGTGGGCTGCTCGGTGACCGTGCAGATCCCCGCCTACGGCGACCAGCTGCTGGGCCGGGTGCGCGTCCGCGCCCAGGGAGAGGTTCACCTGGTGAACCGCAACTTCGGCACCGTCGCCGTGCCCTGCGGACTTCAGGCCCACCTCTCCGCCCAGGCCGCCCAGCCCAGCCGCCATCCCTTCACCGGCTGGCGCCTGGGCCGGGCCCGGCTGAGTGCGCCCAGCCTGTCGGTCACGGTCGACGGCGCCCTGGTCTTCAAGCCCCAGTTCCGGGTGCCCAGGGTGGCGCCCAGCCCCAAGCCCACCCCCTCAGCCTCGCCCGCCGCCTCCCCCTCCCCGACCTCGGGCACCGTCACCCTGGACAGGTGGGTCAGCTACGACAGCGCCACCAGGACCCTCACCTGGAAGCTGGTGGCCGGGTACCAGGGCCGTAACCACGGGCTCAACTTCGACGGCGACAGCAGCGGGGCGATGCTGGTGACGGTGCCGGTGGGCTGGACGGTGGTGGTCGACTTCAGCAACGTCGCCAGCATCAACCACTCGGCGGCGGTGGTGGCGCCGAGTGGCACCACTGCCGCCTTCCCCGGCGCCGAGACCCCCAACCCCACCGCGGGCACGCCGCCGGGGCAAACGGCCAGCTTCACCTTCACCGCCAGCCAGGTCGGCTCCTACCGGGTCACCTGCCTGGTCCCCGGGCATGAGCAGGCGGGGATGTGGGACTCGTTCGACGTCTCCTCGGGCGGCTCGCCCACCGCCCGGGCCTGACCGCCGACCGAGCCGGTCCCGATGCGCGCCGCCCTGATCGAGGCCCTGGCCGGGGCGCCGCGCGTCACCGAGGTGCCGGACCCGTCGCCGGGGCCGGGGCAGGCGCTGATCCGGGTCGAGGCGGCGGGACTCAACCCGGTCGATGTCTCAGTCGCCAGCGGCCGCCACTATTCGCGGGTTCCCGACCCCCCCTACGTGCCCGGGATAGAGGGAGCTGGGCGGGTGTTGCAGGGGCAGCGCCTGCCCCCGGGCGCCCGAGTTCGCTTCGAGACCGGGCCTGCCAGTGGCTCGCTGGCCGAGCTGGCGGCGGTCGACGAGGACCGCTGCCTTCAGGTGGAGCTCGACGCGCCCACCGCGGCCGGGTTTGGGGTGGCCGGCAGCGCGGCCTGGCTGGCCCTCCATCAGCGGGCCGCCCTGCGGCCGGGGGAGCGGGTGCTGGTGCTCGGGGCCACCGGGGTGGTGGGAAACCTGGCGGTGCAGCTGGCCAAGCTGGCAGACGCCGGCCGGGTGGTGGCCGCCGGGAGGGATCCGCAGAGGCTCCAGGCCGCGCTCACCGCCGGCGCCGATGTCACCGTGTCCCTGGACTCCCGCCCGCCCGAGGAGATGGCGGCCGCGCTCAGCGACGCCGCCCAGGGAGGGTTCGACGTGGTCTTCGACCCGGTCTGGGGGGCTCCATTGGAGGCGGCGCTGCTGGCCTGCGCCCCTGAGGCCCGGATCGTCAACCTGGGGCAGAGCGCCGGCCCCCATGCCCGCCTGCCCTCCAACGTGATCCGCGGTCGGCAGCTGCGGCTGGTCGGCCACGCCAACCAGGCAACCAGCTGGGAGCTCCGCCTGCAGGCGCTCCAGCAGGTGGCGGGGCTCCTGGCCCAGGGCCAGCTTCACCTGGATGTGGAGCAGGTTCCCCTGGACCGCGTGGCCGAGGCGTGGGCACGCCTCCGCTCCTCACCCCACGTCAAGCTGGTGGCCGTCCCCGGCGGCTGAGGTGGGCATCGCCGGAAGCCTCAGGGGACGCCATCGGCATCCAGCCCGTCCGCCAAGGAGGGATCCAGAGTGAACCCGCCCCAGATCCTGCCCACCCGGGTTAGGGAGGGCCTCGCCCCCGGCGTGACCTACCTGATCGAGGGTGAACTAGTCCCCATGTTGCACTGCACCCTGGACGGCTCGATGCCGGTCTATTTCGAGCACCACGTGGTGCTCTGGAAGGACCCTCAGCTGACGATCAAGCTCAAGGCGGTCCGAGGGGCGGTGCGGCGGATGGTGGCCGGACGGCAGGTCTTCTTGACCGAGGCCCGGGGCCGGGGCGACATCGCCTTCTCCCGGGACGCCCCGGGTCACGTATTCCCCCTGGAGCTGCCCCGGGGCGCAGCGATCCTGGTGCGCGAGCACCAGTTCCTGGCCGCAACCGCGTCCGTCCGTTACAGCGCCAGCCACCTCAAGGGCATCAGCAACAACCTCTTCGGCGGCAGCGGCTTCTGGGTCGACCGCTTTCAGGCGCAGGACGGGGACGGGCTGATCTGGCTTCACGGATTTGGCAACGTCTTCGAGAAGGTGCTCGAGCCGAGGGAGGAGATCGACGTGGAGCCGGGCGGGTGGGTCTACATGGACCCAGAGGTGCGAATGCGCCCAACCATCTACGGGCTGCGCACCGGCATCTTTGCCGGTGTTGGTGAACTGGTCTTCAACCGGTTCCAGGGACCGGGCCGCGTTGGCATCCAGAGCATGTATCTTCACCTTCCCAAGGCCGAATGAAAGAAAGTAGGGAGTCGCAAATAGTCGGGGCTCGGATTCACGCCTTCCAGACCGCGTCGCAGGAATGCCACATTTGAGCTTGAGCACGAAAGGAGGTGCGCGTCCGCTCTCTAAATGAACGTTTCTTGGGCCCATCACCTCGCGAAACCGATGGACGGTGGACGGATCCAGCGCACCGGACCTAGACCTGTATCTCGTAGCCCTTATTCGACTTTTGCGCCCGAGAGGCTGACCTACGATACGCACCCCCAAGGTGCGGGAAGGAGCCGCACTGCCCACCAGCTTTTGCGAAGGATGTCTACCACGGGTGTTGGGTGGTACCTGAGTAGGGCCCACCACCCATGCCGGGATCCGAGACTCTCCAATATGGCCCCGATCGACTAGACTCCCGAGCGAGTAGCCATCGTGTCGGCGGGGGTTGGCACGCTTCAGATCCACTTGCACTGAGAGAGGAATGAGCGCCACGAGCGTTGATCAGGTCCGAGATTGGCGAGCGCGCCTAGGGCACCGCCCTGGCCGCGTTGGGATCGCGTTCCTAGGCGCCGCCCTGCTGGTTGGGGCCGGCTCCTCAACTCCGTCACCACCACAGGCCGGCTCGGCGCCTCCCGAGATAGCAGCCAACGCCGTCAGCGGTTGGCCAGCCCACAACTTCGATCTCTCGAACACGCGAGCAGACCTCAACTCCAATATCAACGCGAGCAACGTCTCGACACTCAAACCGCTGTGGACCTTCAAACTCGCCAACGCGGAGGCTTACGGCGCCTTCACCACCAACCCGCTCGTACTCGGCGGCCAGGTCTACTTCGAGAACCCCGAGTCAGACGTGTTCGACCTCGACCAGTCCACCGGAGCGCTGGTCTGGGAGCACAAGTACAACTCTGCGGCTCCGTCGGGAGGCCCCAACGGCGTCGCCATCGGCTACGGTCTGCTGTTCGGTGTGACGGAGAGTTCCACCTTCGCGCTCAATGCGAGAACCGGGCAGCAGGTCTGGATCCACAAACTCACCTCGAGACGCAACGAGGGGATCGACATGGCACCGCTGGTCTACAGCGACAAGGTGCTGGTCTCAACCATCCCTGGGAACTCAACCTCCTTCTATACCGGAGGCGCCTACGGGATCGTCTACGCGCTGAATGCCCAGACCGGAAACACCGTCTGGACCTTCTCGACCATCAAGGGGGGCAAGCAGCTCTGGGGCGACCCCAAGGTGAACGGAGGGGGCGGGCTCTGGTACCCGCCCGCGGTGGACAGCGCCGGACGGGTCTTCCTAGGCGTCGGCAACCCCTCCCCTGTTTACCCGTCGGCCAGCGATCCCAACGCCAAGAGTCGCCCCGGGCCCAACCTCTACACCGATTCGCTCGTGGTGCTCAACGGATCGACCGGCACGTTGCTCTGGTACCGGCAGGTGACGCCCCACGACATCCGTGACTACGACTTCCAGGACTCCCCGATCATCAGCACTGAGGACGTCAATGGGGTCCCGACCGAGATAGTGATCGGCGCGGGCAAGTCGGGGAAAGTGGTTGCCTTCGTCGCCAGCAGCGGGGAGCGGCTCTGGACGCTCAACATCGGCAAGCACAACAAGTACGAGTACGGGGGGCTGCCTCCCAAACCGGTGACCTATTGCCCGGGCTCGCTGGGGGGAGTCGTGACCCCAATGGCCCAGTCCGGGTCGACCCTCTACGTCCCCTGGGTCGACTGGTGCTACAAGGGCAAGGCCACGGGACTGACCGGCTACAGCAAGGTGGCGACCGGTGGGCTCGCGGCGGTCAACGCGGCGACGGGAGCTGTTGAGTGGAAGCACCTCTTCAAGGACTTGGACGTAGGGGCGGCCACGGTCGCAGACAACGTCGTCTTCACGTCCACCTTCAACGGCACCATCTACGCACTCTCGGCCACCAGCGGCTTGGTTCTCTGGTCAGCCAAGGCGCCGGTAGGGATCAATTCCTTCCCGGCCGTCAGCCAGAACATGCTGATCGTCGGAGCCGGAGCCCCAACCAGCGCCAAGAAACAGACTAAGGGCGTTCTGATTGCGTATTCCCTAGAAGGCGGCCCCTAGCCTGGTCTGGCCCCGTCCGTTCCTCCTGGAGCGCGCGCTGTGCATCCCTGGGCCGAGCACCTGGCACCACGTCCGCAAACACGAAGTCACCCCGGGAGACGACTCGCCCCGCGTGGGAGGTTATTGGGTACGAGAAGACTGGCGCGTCCCAGACGAACGTGTGGAACTCGCCGTTCTCACCACACGGGTCAACCCCCTCGGGTAGAGCGGCTACGAAATGCTGGTCGAAGTCGCGGCCAGCGAATGAGGCTGGCAGGACCCGGGCGTCGACGCAAACAACAGTCGCCCTGAACCCGGACGCGATCATCTCCCGAGCCAGCCCCTCCGTGGATCGCCCCCAGAGTGGGAAGACAGCCGCCCTTCCGGCCTGGGCGAGGCGCTCCTCCCGGTAGGCGCGGACGTCCGCCAGGTAGAGGTCGCCAAACGCGAAGGTTCGGATGCCCCCCAGCGGCTCCGCCCCCAGCGCGTCCGCCATCCGCTCCTCGTAGACCTCATTGGGACAGGCCGGAGGTATCCAAACCTTGGTCAGCGGCAAGTCGAGGGCAAGCGCCTGTCGGTCCAACATGTCCTCTCGGACGCCGGACAAACTTACCCGCCGGTAGCCCTCGGTGAGGGTGGTCAGTAAGGTCTTCACCTCGAAGCGAGGGTCATGAAGCAGGGTCCACAGGGCGAAGGCAGAGTCCTTCCCGGCACTCCAAGAAAAGGCCAAAGGCACTCGGATTGCAGCGTCTCCTTGAGATAGCGGTCCCGATTAACGTTACGAGCTACGTGTAGAGAGTCTAGACAGCCGCCCTGCCTATCGCGCGATCTTGCTCTTGAACCCGAAACACGACTATGGCTTCGTCTCTCATTTTGGCCTCACTAGCTCGACCTCGGCTGGTCGGCACTAGAGGCTACCCGACGGTACGCGCACCTTCAAGGTGCGAGAAGGAGCCGCACTGCCGACCAGCTTTGGCAAGGATGTCTACGACGAGGTTTTCGGTGGTACCTGAGTAGGGCTCGGCCACTCAATCTGGACCAGAGATCCGTGGGCACGGCGCCTGTGGCTTCCCCGCCAAGCTCTCTCGGCCGCCTCCCTCGCCGACCCGCCCGAGAGCCCCCAGCTCCCTACCGTGGCTGGCTCGCCAGACGGAATGGGCAAGCGGGGCAGCGGACCGGCCCCTGGCATTGTCCGTCCCGCAACCCGGCAGCCGGAGACTGGAGCCCGCCAGCCGGAGGCAGGGCGCCAGCGCCCTCGGGCCGGTTCGGCCGCGCATGGCTCGGAGATCGAGCCTGCCTCCCGGTTGGCGACGGCGCGCGCTCGACGCTGGCCTCGCAGGGGTCGGCCATCGCCTCCACCCTACCCATCGGGCGTCCATCCGACGATGCCAAGGTGATCGATTGACTTCGTCCCGTCGGGGCAATATGCTCGTCACTTCGGGGTCAAAGGGAGTGAGGTGCGATGCAGCTGCCGGGCCAGGCCCGTAGGTAGGCATGGAAGGACCTCCCGCATCTGACGTCGTGCGTGCCACCAAGGTTGTGGAGTCCGGCCCAAGCCCTGGACCGCTCGGCCCTGCCGCTATCGATCCCGCGGGTCAGATCCCGGCGACAAGCCAGATGATGGCCTGAGGCCCCATATGGTCGCCAGTGAGGCGCGATGCTTGCTCGGTCGCACTGGGTGCCGGTGCCGCGAAAGGAGCACGGATGGCTAAGGTTTACTACACGGCCCATGCGCATGTAACGGGCGGCCGCGCGAACGGGCATGGTCGCTCGACGGACGGGCAATTGGACGTAGAGATCCGCGTGCCGAAAGAGGCTGGTGGACCTGGAGGCGGCACGAACCCGGAGGAACTGATCGCCGTCGGTTGGGCGGCGTGTTTCGAGAGCGCACTTGGGCTCGTCGCTCGTCGTCGACACCTCGATCCCGGGGATGTCGCGATCGACTCGGCGGTAAGTCTCAACACAACAGAAGGTGGAGGCTTCAAACTCGCAGCCGTTCTGGACGTTTCGATGCCCTCCGTCAGCGAGCGCGAGGTGGCTGCCGAGCTAATCCGAGAGGCTGAGCAGGTTTGCCCGTACTCCAATGGGTTCCGCGGGAACGTCGATGTCGACTACCTGCTCGATGGGAGCCCTCTTTAGGCTGAGCGATCGGAATCCTCCGCGGATGCGGGGTCGAGCTGAGGTGTCCGTTGCAATCGCGCCGGTTTGGAGGTAACCTGGTGTCGCTAAACAAGCGCACTCCTATATGAACCATAGTCGCTACCCAAAGGACCTCAGGTACCACTCCGAGCATGTTTGGGCGCGCCTGGAAGGAAGTGAGGCGAGGCTGGGGATCACGTGGTACGCACAGGATTCACTCGGCGAGGTTCTGTTCTTTACTTTACCGAAGACGGGATCCACAGTGGCCAAGGACCAAGCCTACGCCAAGGCCGAATCCGCCAAGGCCGTCTCCGATGTCTACGCACCTTTGTCCGGCACCGTCGTTGCCGTAAATAATAGCCTCGTCAACAGACCCGAGCTGTCGAATCAGGACCCGTACGGCAGCGGATGGGTGGCGCTAGTGCAGCTATCCGACCCATCCGAGGTCGACTGCCTGATGAGCGCCGATGAGTACGTCACGTTGGTCGACTCAGCGCGGCCCAATTCTTGACGTCGGCGGATTCAGCACCAGCCGTAGGGAGTCAACTGGCGGCTGAGTTCCCCGGAATCGCCTTGGTACCCATCGCCGTCGTCGTGGCTCAGGGACCTCCACTAAAGGCCTCGGTCCGCGGTGGCCACCCTGAGCTCGACGCGCCACCAAAGGGAGCTCCTCAGCAGGCCGGTGCGGACGACCCGATTGCGACTGCCAGCAGCTCCCCTTCGCTCCTGACTTGCCCCGGCTAGACTGCCTCAGTCGGGACAGGACCAGTGGGGTGCGCCATGTGGGCTCGGGGAATCATCGGGGTAATCCTCGCCTTGGTGGGGATCGTCTTCATCGGCCAGGGCAGCAATCTGATACATGGTTCGGAGATGAGCGGTCAGGGTCTGTGGTTGGGAATTGGCTGCGTGCTGCTGGTGATAGGCATCACCCTGATCGGATGGGCTTGGCGCAGCCGTCGGACGGCAGCGCCTTCAGACAACTAGCTCGGGAGCCGGCTCGGGCCCCACCGGTCATCGACGGGGCTGGGCGCGGCCTGGCCCTCCAGCCCATGAACTGGTCTGGTGGGGGTCGGAGTCCGTTCCTCCCGCCGTCGCCTGGGGTCGATTGGATGAAGCACGAACGGTTATGGCGGGCCCTATAGGCCCCGCCGCTTCCGCGCCAGTTCTTTCCAGATCGTTGCTTGTACTGCAGATTTACACACAGTGCATAATTGTGATAGGGTGCCGGAGTGGCAGAGAACCTAGGCCTCAGGTCGCGGAAGAAGCTGGCGGCGCGTCGGGCGCTCCGATCGGCGGCGGTGCGGCTGGTCATCGCGCGCGGGCTGAAGAACGTGACCGTGGAGGACATTGCCGCAGAGGCCGACGTCTCGGTTCGGACCTTCTTCAATTACTTCTCGTCCAAGGAGGAGGCGATCGTGGGGCCATCGCCAGAGGTTGCCGCAGAGCTGCGACTGGCTCTGCTCGCCCGGCCTGCTGAGGAGGTCCCTTTGGTGGCGCTCCAGGCGGTCCTGATCGATCTGGCAATCCCCTACGCCGACCGTCAAGAGGACTGGCTTCTGCACATGCAGGTGGTTCGGCAGGAGCCAACCCTGCTTCCCAGCATGCTCGCCTCCTTTTCGGCGCAGGAGCGGAGCCTGGTCGAAGCGGTGGCGGAGCGCACCGCCACGGATCCCGACCGTGACCTCTACCCAGCCCTGGTCGCCGCTGTCGCCATCGCCGCCTTTCGGGTGGCAATGACGCACTGGCGCACCCGCAAGGGAGAGCGTTCACTGTCCCACCTGGTCGAGGCGGCCATGACTCGCGTCCAGGCAGGTCTAACCGTCCCCGAATCGGCCGTTGCCGCCCTGCGGATGGGCATAGATGGGCAAGCCCTGGATCCCGATCCGCCGGTGGGGGATTTTCGCCCTCCACGCTCCTCCAGCCGGCAGACGGCTCGCTCATGATCGACCAAGTTCCAGCGACCGACGTGCCCGTATTGCCCCAGCGGCGTGTGCTCTTGGTCATCGGCGCGCTGATGCTCGGGATGCTCCTAGCCGCCCTGGACCAGACCATCGTCGCCACCGCCCTGCCCACGATCGCTGGAGACTTGCACGGACTGTCTCACCTCTCCTGGCTGGTGACCGGTTACCTGCTAGCGGCCACGGTGTCGACCCCGCTGTGGGGCAAGCTCGGTGACATGTATGGCCGGAAGGTCTTCTTCCAGTCAGCCATCGTCATTTTTTTGGTGGGGTCCGCGCTCTCAGGCCTGAGCTCGTCGATGCTCGAATTGATCGCCTTCCGGGCCGTGCAGGGCCTCGGCGCCGGAGGGCTGATGGTCGGGGCTCAGGCCATCATCGGTGACGTGGTACCGCCCCGTGATCGCGGTAAATATCAGGGCATTTTCGGCGCTGTCTTTGGACTCTCGAGCGTGGCTGGGCCGTTGCTCGGCGGCTTCTTCGTTCAGAACCTCTCCTGGCATTGGATCTTCTACATAAATCTGCCGCTTGGCGCGCTGGCCCTGATAGTGACCACAGGCGCCCTACCCAGTGCCTTGCGGCGGGTCAAGCACATCATCGACTACCTCGGAGCTGTCGTCCTGGCAGGCGGGGTCACCTGCTTGGTCCTGCTGACCACGCTGGGAGGCACCACCTATCCGTGGGGCTCCGCACCGATCGCCATCCTGGCGGTGCTGGGAGCGACCCTGCTGACCGTATTCGTTTTCGTAGAGCGGCGGGCGGCCGAGCCGATCTTGCCCCTGCACCTGTTCAAGAACCGCGTCTTTGCCGCCGGCAGTGCGATCGGCTTCATCGTCGGCTTCTCCATGTTCGGGGCCATCACCTACCTGCCTACTTACCTCCAGGTGGTCCGAGGCGCGAGCCCAACCGGATCGGGGCTCGAGTTGCTACCGCTCATGGGTGGTCTCCTGGTCACATCCATCGGCTCCGGCCTGCTAATCACCCGGTGGGGGCGCTACAAGATCTTCCCGATCTTTGGAACCGCGGTCATGACGGTGGGACTCTTCCTCTTCTCACTGTTGGGCCTCTCGACCAGCACCTTGACCATCTCGCTCTTCATGGTCGTCCTCGGACTCGGTCTGGGGGGTGTAATGCAGGTCCTGGTGATTGCCGTGCAGAACGCAGTTCCCTACGGCGACCTCGGCGTGGCCACCTCGGGAGCCACCTTCTTTCGGTCCATCGGCGGCTCCTTCGGGACCGCGATCTTCGGGGCAATCTTTGCAAACGTCCTGACCGGCAACCTCGCCCGCTACTTGGCCGGCACCAGGCTACCGGCCGGATTCAGCGGTGCCGCCGGCGCCAGTCCCGCCGCTCTGGCCAAACTGCCTGCGGGGGTGCACTCCGGCTACATCCAAGCGGTCAACACTTCTCTGCATCCGGTGTTCTTGTGGGCGGTTCCGTTCGCCATCCTGGCCTTCGCCATCACCTGGCTGCTGAAAGAGGTGCCGCTTCGGAGAACGCTGCATGCGCCGCGGGCTGCTTTGGCGCAGCCCGCGGAGATGTAACTCCACCGGGCCGATCAGGGCGCATCTTCGCGGTTGGTCTTGGCCAGGATCTAGCATGAGGCGCACCCCTCCAGCACGGCACGTGCCTTCTGCTGTGCCACCGAGATTGACTTCGACTCCACGCTCGTCGGCCTGAGCGAGGCAGGGGCGGAGCAGATGCTGAACGACGATGGGCTGGAGGCCCTCAGGGTACGTGTTGACGACAGGCTGGACATCGGCGGCGACACCCTCAATCCGGAGTACTAATGCTTCGCGGCACCGCCGGCTACCTCCGACCTGTGGCC
>JBOHUM010000085.1:0-20673 GCA_050734515.1 Candidatus Dormibacteria bacterium | reverse complement strand
AGACCCCGACGGTGGCGCTCAGCACGGGCCCGGATCCCGTCGCCGTGACCGACGACGGGTCGGCGTACTTCGCTGATTACTACACCGCAGGCTGGTCCGGGATCGTCGAGATAGCCCGCTCCAGCGGTGCGATGCACCGCATCTATGAGTTTCCCGCGCCCCAGTACCAGGTCTACCAGGCAGAGTTCGACGGGCGCTGGCTGGTGTGGACCCTCTCGCCGCAGATCGTCAACCCCGAGCCACTGTCGCTGATGGCGTGGGACAGCCGAGCTGGAACCGTCACCACCTTGGTGTCTGCGCAGGCTGCAACCCAGGTGGTCGGTTTCACCGTGGCGACCGCGGGGCGTGGCGCCAGCGACGGCGACCTGGCGTGGTCGGTGGTTGACGACATTTCGGCCGGACCCACGCAGTTCTTTGTGCGCAGTCTGAATTCGGGCATCGGCCAGAGCGTCACCACCTCAGGAGCGGGGGCGATCGGTTGGTTCATTGCTGACCGGTACGTCTACACCTTCGGTCGCCATGCCTTCTACGGTGCCACCACCCCGCTGGAAATAGCCGCGCTCACTGTCCCCGGATGGGCCTCGACCAACGTTCCCGTGGGCACCGGCGACGGTATCCGTGCCAGTCTCGACGAGGGAGACCAGCCGGTTGTGACGTCGCGGGGAGTCTTCTGGACGGACCGGACCGCAGGCGGGATCAAGGACTGGGCCGCGGGGGAAACAGGGCCAGTGGTCCTGATCTCGTCCAGCGGCCCCGAGTTCGGGAGGTCAGCGGGACGGCTCTTCGGTTGGGTATCCCAGTCGCTCTCGGACGGGGACGTGGACCAGCAGTACGTCGCCGACCTGCGCTCGGGATCGTATGCCGCGGTGAATTGGGAGTGGCTGTCCGCCACTGGACAAGAGTTGCTCGTGGAGGCTTACGCCGGCGCGCCTGACGGGTCCAAGTTGAACCCCCGGGGCACCACTTCGTTTTTGAGCATCGACTCGCTCCCGCCCTTGCCGGGCTGTTCTCACCGATCCGGCAGTCGGTGAGACGGGCCGGGCGCGGCCTGCCTGGTCGAAGACCAGCAGCGGGTACTTAGCCTAGTCAGGTCCCAGGAGCGCTGCGAAGTCCGTGGAGCCCACCTCGTGGGCGTACTCACGCCCCGCCGACGGCAGCTCCAGGGAGCGCTCATAGACAAAGGCGTAGAGGTCGCGGAAGCGCGCGGGCTGAAAGCCGCGCGTGAGCAGTTGCGTCTGCCGCTGTGGACTGGCTCGCACTTGGACCTCGAGCCGCCTGGCCGCATCGAGCAGGGCTGACAGCACCCTGATCTCGGTCGTGTACTCCTCGATGACCGAGCCCTCCGCCTCGTTCTCGATCAACTGGGCCAGCTTGCCCTGGAGCTCGCTGATCTCCTGGACGTACTCGGGCGGCTCGTCCTCTTCCAAATTTGCCTGCCTCGGCGCTGCTGTGGAGCCTCCGCGGATCAGTGCAGGAGGTAGTTGGTGGCGATCATGGGGGCGATCAGGATGGCGATGATGTTCACCACCTTGATCATGGGGTTGATCGCCGGCCCGGCAGTGTCCTTGTAGGGATCGCCGACCGTGTCCCCGGTCACCGCGGCGGCGTGGGTCTCGGTGCCCTTGCCGCCGAAGTTCCCTTCCTCGATGTACTTCTTGGCGTTGTCCCAGGCGCCCCCGCCCGAGGTCATCTGCAGGGCCAGGAACAGTCCCACCACGATGGTCCCGATCAGGAGGCCGCCCAGGGCCACCGGGCCCAGGACGAATCCGACCAGGATCGGCGCCAGGACCGGGATCACGCCGGGCACGATCATCTCCCGCTGAGCGGCCTTGGTGACGATTGCCACGCAGCGACCGTAGAGCGGCCTGGCGGTGCCCTCCATGATCCCGGGGATCTCCCGGAACTGGCGCCGGACCTCCTCCACCACGCCGCCGGCAGCCCGGCCCACCGCCTGCATCGAGAGCGAGGCGAAGAGCACCGGCAGGATCCCGCCGAAGAGCAAGCCGACGATCACCCGGGGGTTGCTCAGGCTGAAGTTGAAGTGGTGGTTGCCCAGGGTCTGGGTGTAGCCGGCGAAGAGCACCAGCGCGGCCAAAGCTGCAGAGCCGATGGCGTAGCCCTTAGTCACCGCCTTGGTGGTGTTGCCCACCGCGTCCAGGGGATCGGTGATGGCCCGGACCGACTCCGGCAGGTCGGCCATCTCGGCGATCCCGCCGGCGTTGTCGGTGATCGGGCCATAGGCGTCGATCGCTACCACGATCCCCACCATGCTCAGCAGGCTCATGGCGGCGATGGCGATGCCGTAGAGCCCGGCCAGGGCGAAGGCGCCCAGGATGCCGATGCCGATGACCAGGACCGGTAGCGCCGCCGCCTCCAGGCCCACCGCCAGCCCGGCGATGATATTGGTGGCGTGTCCGGTGCGCGAGGCTCTGGCCACGCTCTTGACCGGGTTGAACTGGCCGCCGGTGAAGTACTCGGTGATGGCGACGATAAGGACCGTGATCACGACTCCGATCACCCCGGCCCAGAAGAGGTTGAGCACCGGGTGGCCCAACACCCGGCTGGAGAGGCCGCCGTTGGCCTGGAGGGCCAGGGTGATGCCGAGGAAGCCGGCGATCGCCAGCAGGCCTGCCGCCACCAGGCCGCGGTAGAGCGCCCCCATGATCCAGCCCCCGGGGCCGATGCGCACAAAGAGGGTGCCCAGGATCGAGGCCACGATCGAGATCGCCCCCAAGAGCAGGGGATAGACGGTGAGGCCGAAGTTGTGGAACTCGAGGCCCCCCAGGAGCATCGCCGCCACCGCGGTCACGGCGTAGGTCTCGAACAGGTCCGCGGCCATCCCGGCGCAGTCGCCGACGTTGTCGCCGACGTTGTCCGCGATCACCGCCGGATTGCGCGGGTCGTCCTCGGGGATTCCCGCCTCGATCTTGCCCACCAGGTCGGCGCCAACGTCGGCGGCCTTGGTGTAGATGCCCCCGCCCAGGCGGGCGAAGACCGAGATCAGGGAGGCGCCAAACGCGAGCCCGACGATCGCCGACGGCTGGTCGAGCATCCAGAAGGCGATGGTCACCCCCAGCAGGCCGAAGCCGACCACGACGAGCCCGGTGACGGCACCCCCGTTGAAGGCCACCCTCAGGGCGGGCCCCAGCCCGGCGCGGGCGGCCTCGGCGGTGCGGTAGTTGCTGCGCACCGAGACATTCATGCCCACGTAGCCGGCACTGGCGGACAGAGTGGAACCGAAGACGAAGAGCAAGGCCGTCTTCCAGCCCAGCGCCGGAGTCAGCAGGCCGCCCAGGGTGAGCACGATCGCCAGCACAACCCCGATGGCGGCGATGATCGTGTACTGGCGATTGAGGTAAGCCGAGGCGCCCTCGCGGATGGCATTGCCGATCTCCTGCATCCGCTCGTTGCCGGGGGGGCGGCGCATCACCCAGCGGGCCAGCACGCCGGCGTAGCCCAGAGCCAGAAGCCCGGCCAGCAGCACCGGGATCAGCACGGTTCGCGTCATCGGACGATCTGCCTCCTGGCCGCGCGCGGCGGCATCTGCAACAAACAGGCGCGGTGGCGGGGGAGCGGCCACCGCGCGGCGATCCCCAGGGCCGCCGAATTATATCGGCGCCACAGCCCGCCTCACCGGTCGGCCGGCCTGGGCCTAGTTCAAATTGCCCCGGCCGCGGCCCCCTCGAGCTCGCGGTAGAGATCGCGCAGGGTCCCGATCTCACCGCCATGGTGGGCGTCGTGATCAGTCATCACCGAGAAGATCCGCCAGGCCGGCCAGAGCTCTCCCCAGTTGGTCAGCCGAGGCTGATCCAGGTCGCCCTCGGCCAGCCCCTCAAGATCGGCGCGCAGCAGTCGATGGCCGCGCTCCAGGCCCTCCCGCGCGGCCCCCACCGAGGCCAGCGCGGGAAGATCGGGAAAGGTCAGCCTGCGGGCCCCGTAGGCCCACTCGTGATACATGACCTTGCAATCGGCGAGATGGGCCAGGCGCCAGCCGATGGTGGTGAAGGGAGGCGGCTCCGGATCCGGCTCCACGTAGTCGTGAACCCAGGCGCCGGCTCCATCGCGGTGGATGGTCCAGCAATGCGGCACCGGCTGCCAGAAGTACTCGGCGTCGCCCAGACCTTCGATGCGGTTCCAAAGTCGGGAGAACGCCTTGTCCATCTGGCTGAGAAGCAGATCCCGCCCTGCCACCATCCTGGGGATCTTACGTCGCTTGCGCGTCTAGCCGGCCTCGCCGCCAGCGCCGTGGCGGATGGCACCGGCCGCCCAGGTCGGCGCACCATGTAGGAAGCCAGCCCAGGCCCCCGGCCCCGGCTGTGATCGTTGGAGATAGGCATGGGCATCCGGGTCCCACCTTCGGGCACGCGCGGATCGGCGCTGATGAGCTTCCTCAACCGCCTTCTGACCCCGTTGCTCGGATTGCAGGTGGCCCAGTACCGCAGGTCCAAGGCCCCGACCCAGCCGCGGCTGATGGGCTTTCCCGCGCTCCTCCTGACCACCGTGGGCGCCCGCTCGGGCCGGGAGCGCACCGTGCCCCTGGGCGGTTTCCCTGATGGGCCGGAGGCCTGGTTGGTGGTCGCCTCGGCCGGGGGGGCCCGCCGCCATCCCGCCTGGTTCCTCAACATGGCCCGGAACCCCGACCGGATCTGGATCGAAGTCGGCCCGCGCCGCCTGCGGGTGTGCGCCGAATCCCTGGGGGGCGAGCAGCGGCGCCAGGCGCTGGAGAGGATCGTGGCCATCGCCCCCAGGTACGCCGGCTACCAGGAGAAGACCGACCGGGAACTGCCGGTGGTCCGCCTCACCCCGGCGGAGTGAGCCGGTCCGCGTGCTTGGCCCGGCGGCTGCTCCGGCCATCTACCGCGCGCACCGGGGGGCCCGCCGGTGGCGCCTGAGCCGAGCAGCTGGATCATCGCCGTGGGCGACGAGCTGCTCTCGGGACACACAGTCGACGGCAACTCGGCTTGGTTGGCGCAGCGGCTCAGCCAGGGGCCCTACCCCTGCTCGCGCATCGTCGTGGTTCCGGACCGGGTCGGTGAGATCGCCGCCGAGCTGCTCACAGCCGCAGCCGGCCCCGCCCAGC
Source organism: Candidatus Dormibacteria bacterium (assembly GCA_050734515.1). Classification (GTDB taxonomy): domain Bacteria; phylum Chloroflexota; class Dormibacteria; order Aeolococcales; family Bog-877; genus Bog-877. The sequence continues at coordinate 15,593 of JBOHUM010000085.1, read as the reverse complement.
GGATCCTCTGCTGCGGCGGCCTCGGGCCCACCCCGGACGACCGCACCCTGGCCGGGGTGGCGCGGATGCTGGGGGTGGCGCTGGTGGAGCACCCCGAAGTCCTGCGGCGGATCCGGGCCAGGGTGGCGCTACGCCACCGCCAGGGCCTCAGCGCCAGCCCGGAGCCCAACCCGGGCACCCTCAAGATGGCCCTGGTACCGGAGGGGGCCGAGCTGCTGAGCAATCCCGTGGGCGGCGCGCCGCCCCTGGCGATCGCCCTGGGCGGCGGCCAGGAAGCGCGCTGGCTGCTGGTGCTCCCCGGAGTCCCGGTCGAGCTTCGGGCGGTGGTCGAGGAGGAGGTCCTGCCGCGCTATTACGCCCCCACGGGCGTGGGTCGCTGCTACCAGGAGCTCCACTTCGCCGGTGTGCCTGAGTCCCTGTTCTTCCCGGTGCTCACCGAGCTGGAGACGCTCCACCCTCGGGCCCGCTTCGGCTCCTATCCCCAGGGCGGTGGCGTAGTGGTGATCCGGGTCAGCGCCCCGAGCCAAGAGGAGTTGCTCCAGGCGCTGGCCGATCTACGCCGCCGGGCGCCAGCGGCACCGGTCGGCTGAGGCGCTCGCCAAGGCGCCCCATCACCCGGGTCCTGGGAGGGCTCAGCCCACCTGGAGCGGGTTGACCCTCAGCGCGCCGCCCGATGGGTCTCGAAGCAGCTGCTGCAGTAGACGGGGCGGTCGTACTTGGGCTGGAACGGAACCTGGGTCATGGTTCCGCAGTCGGCACAGACCACGTCGTACATCTGGCGCGGCGGTCGGGGGCCGCTGCTGGCGTAGCCACCGTTGCCTCCCTGGCGGGCGGCCTTGGCCAGCTGCCGGCAGGGCTGGCATCGGGTGGGCTGGTTCATCAGCCCCTTGGACTGATAGAACTGCTGCTCGCCCGCGGTGAATATGAATTCCGAGCCGCACTCGCGGCAGGTCAGGGTAACGTCGACCAGGCTCAACCGAGCATCCTCCCAAATCGTGCTGTCTGCCAGTACTGCTCGGCCGTGCCTACCAATCGCCGCCCGGGTCGTCTGGCGGCCGCCACTATAGCAGTTGCGCGGGAGATGCGGGCTAAGTAGGAATTAGAAGGTAAAGAGTTCGATCCCGCCCGCAACCGGAAGCTCGACACCGGTGATGTAGGAGGCTTCCGGGCTGGCCAAAAAACAGATGGCGTGAGCCACGTCCTCTGGCTGTCCCGGGGCCCGCATGGCGGTGCGCAACACCATCCGCTCCTGCATGGCCGGGGAGCTGGTCTTGAAGGCTTCGGTGGCGATCACCCCGGGCACGACCGCGTTGCTGGTGATCCCATGGCGTGCCCCCTCCAGGGCGGCGGACCGCATCAGGCCCAGCAAACCCGCCTTGGTGGTGCTGTAGCTGGCCTGGCCGAAGCCGCCCAGGGTGCCGGCCACCGACGACATGTAGATGAGCCGACCATAGCCGTCTTCCTTCAGATGAGGCCAGGCCGCCTGGGTGCAGTTGAAGGCTCCGGTGAGGTTGACCCGCAGGTCGCGCTCCCAGAGGTCCTGGGACTGGTCGCCGATCTGACCGGTGTGGTCCAGGGTGCCGGCGTTGTTGACCAGGATGTCGAGGCGACCGAACTCCTTCATCACCCGATCCAGCACCGCCTGGACCTGGGTCCGGTCGGTGACGTCCATCTGGATCGCCATGGCCCGCCGCCCTAGGCGCCGGATCTCTTCGGCGGTCTGCTCGGCAAAGACCACGCCCTGGGCCGCCATCACCTGGGCGAGGACGCTGCCGCTGCGCTGGGCGATCTGCTGGAGCTCGGGGTCGGATTCGATGAGGATGTCGGTCACGACCACGTCGGCGCCAGCCGCTGCCAGGGCCAGGCAGTCGGCACGGCCCAGCCCCCGGGATCCGCCCGTGACCAGTGCCACCTTGCCCGACAGATCGAACATCGCCATCTGACCTCGAGTGTAGCCCGCCGGCGGCGCGGCTATCCTGAGCCCGCTGCCCTGCCCACCACGCGTCATCGAAGGCGTCCCCCTGCACCCTCCTTGCGCGCGCCGCAGTGGGCCAGGCGGGGGCTCGACCCGTGCCCGGCGGCCGCCGGCCCCGCGGCCCTGGCTGGCGCTGCTGACCACCCTGGCCTGCCTCCTGGCGACCGCCTGCGCCAGCTCCAACGGGGTGGCCCACCAGTCCGGGGCCAAGATCCTCGAGGCCGCGGCCCAGGCGATGGCCCGGGCGCACAGCTACCAGATCGTCGCCCAGTACGGCAGCGGCACCACCAGCAAGCGGATGACCTTTGACGTCCAGGCCGCCAACGTCGGCCGGGGGAGCTTCTCCACCGGCACCTTCAGCTTTGAGGCGGAGGAGGTGGGCGGCACCGACTACTTCCGCAGCCGCGATCTCTGGGCCCAGGTGGGCGGGAGCGCCCTGCAGACCGCCCTGGGCGACCGCTGGGTTTACATCGCCGCCAACAGCACCACCGCCCTGCAGCTCACCCAGGCATTCGCCAGCCTGACCTCGCCAACCCAGCTGGCGGCGCTGATTCGCCAGGGCCAGGCCCGGGCGCTCCGGGGTCCGGCCCTGAACGTGGGCGGGGAACCAGCGATCACCGTCCGCGAGCCCGGCGGAGCGGTCTTCTGGGTCGCCACCAGCGGACCGCCCTACCTCCTGGGCGGCGACCAGCCCGGGCCTACCCTGATCCATCTCAACCGTTTCGGAGCCCGGTTCGGGGTTCACCGTCCCCAGCACGCCCTCAGCCTGCAATCGCTGCTGGCCGGCTGACCCGACCGGCTAGGTGAGCCACGCCGGGCCTCGGGGCCCAACTCGGGCTCGCTCAGCCCCACTGCACCGGGCGCACCTGGTTGTGGATCGCAGAGCTCGGCCCGAGAGCGCCGATTCGGGCCCCGTGCCCGCCGCCACGATCCCGGCCCGGGCAGGGAGCTGGCCGAGAACTGGCGGGACAGTTCCCGGATCTCCCGCTCCTTTGCGCTGAGTTGGAATACCGCAGCGCGGGCGCTTAGGCGCGGCGCCGCAGCTCGGCCCGGGCCCGGCTCAGGGCCGGCTCCCCCGACCCGATCCGAACCTCGAGCTCCAAGGTCACCTGGTCGGCGTCGCGGGAGGCAACTCGGGCCCTACAGGTGAGCTCCTCCCCCGCCGGGACCGTGGCGGCGAACCGACAGGACACACGCTGGACCCAGGCCTCGGCGCCGCCCCAGGCCTCGATCCGGGCACAGGCCACGCCCAGGGTGAGCAAGCCGTGGGCGATGGTGGAGGGCAGGCCCGCGGCGCGAGCAGCGGCGGGGTCGAGGTGGATCGGGTTGTGGTCACCCGAGGCCCGGGCGTAGGCGTCAATCCGTTCCTGGGTGAGCCGTTGGGTGGCGGGGGGCGGCTCGGCAGCGGCGGCGAAAGGCCCGTCAGGCTCGCCCATCAGGCTGCCTCCCTGATCAGAAAGAGGCTGCGAGAGTGGGCGACCAACTGGCCACCGGCATCGCGCCCGCTGCAGGCGAAGCCGATGAAGGTCATCCCCCGACGGGTTTCCAGTCGTTCCACCCGCCCGCGGGGCTGGATCGACTCACCGAACTGGATCGCCCGCTCGAACCAGAACTCCTGCTCCGCGTGCAGGAGCCGAGCGAGGTCCAGGTCGAGCCGGGGATCGGAGAAGAGCAGCGCTACCAGCGGCCAGAGCAGGTAGACGGCGGCGAAACAGGCCAGCGGGTGGTCGAGCCCGGCGGGGTCGCCGATCCCGACGGCGCGGGCGTAGGCGGCATGTCGATCGCGGTCCACCAGCTGGGCCGGGGCCACGTAGTGGTGGGCGGTGAACGGGGCGGGGCTGGGCATCGGCAACCCAGAGTAGCCCCGCCACCGTCCGCCCGGACCGGACTCGGTCGACTGCCTCGGCCCCGGATCGGCAGGGAATCCCGCCTCTGCGCCAGCGGCAACGGCTCAGGGACCCGCGGTTCGCCCTCGCGCATCGGCGCCTCTGCCCTGCTTGCACCGGCGAACTGCGGGAAGCCCGCCCCAGCTGCCGGCAGTCGCCGAAGCAGGAGCCGCTCACTTCCCCTCCTTTGCGGGATGAGGGTGCACCGGAGGGGCGCCGCCTTTGACACTCCCGTCGGAGCTCTGCTAGGGTGCCCCCGAGGCGGCGCGCTTGAGGGAGTGGCGGCGCCTGGCGTTCCATTCGAAGTGGGTAGCTTGGGGAGAGGCTCCTGCCGGTTCCAGATCGCCGCTTCACCCATGTGGCAGTCGTCGTGGTCGGCTGTGCCGTGCTGGTGGCGGGGTTGGTGTCGGCAGCCCGCGGCGGCCTTCAGACGGTGGCCAGCTCGGCCTCGGTCTGGCCCACCCCCGCCGACTTCCAGGCTGGCCAGTATTACGACAAGCCGGCTGCGGTGCCGGGCTCGATCCAGGAGGTGCCGGCCCCGGTGGTGAGCGTGCCCGCTGGCGCCACCCTGGCGTCGGTGGCGGGCAAATACCAGACCACCCCTGAGGAGCTGGCCTGGAGCAACCGCATCGCGGCCTCGGCCAACCTGGCCGAGGGTCAGGACCTGCTCATCCCCCCGAGCGGGCCCACGGTGCTGGTGCGGGTGCTGGCGGGCGAGACCCTGAGCTCCTTCTCCAGCCGCTTCCGGGTCAGCACCGGGGTGGTGCTCAACTACAACTCCCTGACCTCGGGGACCACCCTGGCGCCGGACAGCTTCCTGCTCATGCCCCTCGCTGTGTCCCCGACCTCGTTGCCGGCGGCCGACTTCGTGCCCCTGGAGGTGGGGGTGCCCGAGGTGACTCCCAGCCGACCCAGCGCCGCCAACGCGTTCCCCTGGGGCGAGTGCACCTACTGGGTGGCCAGCCAACGCCAGGTTCCCTGGCGGGGCAACGCGATTGCCTGGTGGGGCAACGCCCAGGCCTATGGAGCCCCTGAGGGGCAGGTGCCGGTGGTGGGGGCGGTCGCGGTCTACGACAACGGCTACGACGGCCACGTGGCCTATGTCACCAAGGTGCTCCCCAACGGCAGCTGGGTGCAGTCGGAGATGAACGTGGCCGGATTCGGGGTCGTTGATACCCGCACCATGAGCCCCGGCATGGATGGGTTCGTCGGCTTCATCTACTAGGGCGCAGCTGCGGTAGAAGGCTGCGCCCCGGGTCAGCCGGCGAAGCGGTATCCGATCCCCGGGACGGAGTGGATGTAGGAAGGCCGGTCCGCCGACGGCTCGATTTTGCGCCGGAGCCGGTAGACGTGGGCGTCGACCGTCCTGGTCTCGATCTCCACCTCATAGCCCCAGACGCGGCGCAGCAGTTCCGCGCGGCTCATCACCTGTCCCGGCCGGCTGGCCAGGAGTGCTAGCAGGTTGAACTCGGTGAGAGTGAGCTGGACCTCGTCGGCGTCGCGGTAGACCTGGCGCCGGCGGAGGTCGATGGTCAGCCCGGGAAACTCGAAGCGCTCCTTGAGCTGATCGGTGGGGGCGACGTCGGAGCGGCGCAGGTGGGCGCCCACCCGGGCCACAAGCTCGCGGACCTCGAAGGGCTTGGTGACGTAGTCGTCCGCCCCCAATTCCAGCCCCACCACCACGTCGATGGTGTCGCTCTTGGCGGTGAGCATGATGATCGGCACCTTGTAGCCGTCGGCGCGGAGCTTGCGGCACACATCCAGGCCGCTCATGCCTGGGAGATTTATGTCCAGGATGATCAGGTCGGGGGAGCTCTGCTCGGCCATCTCCAGCCCCTCCAGCCCGGTGGCGGTCTCGACCACGTTGTAGTGCTGGGGCTCGCAGGCAATCCGAACGATGTCGCGTGTGGCCTGGTCGTCCTCGACTAGGAGGATGGTCTTGTTACCGCCGCTCATGCACCCTGCGCCTCCAGGTATTCAGTTACCGTGCTGACGAAGTTCTTGACCTCGATTGGCTTGGTGATATACCCGGAGCAACCCGCCTCCAGCGCCTCCTTCTCGTCGCCCACCATTGCCCGAGCGCTCAGCGCCACGATCGGGGTGAGCGCGGTGCGGGGGTCCGCCTTGAGCAGGCGGGTCACGGTCAGGCCGTCGATCCCGGGTAGCTGGATGTCCATGAGAATCAGGTCGTACGCTTGCGACTTGGCCTTTTGCAGGCCCTCCTGGCCATCCGTGGCAGTGTCCACCTTGAAGCCCTGACCGCGCAGGACGATGGTAGAGAGTTCGAGGCTGCTGGGATTGTCCTCGATCACGAGGATGCGGTTGCGCATCTGGCCGTCGGGGCGCAACCCGTGTAGGGGCAGGGTGACCGTCATGGTTGCGCCCCGCCCTAGCTGGCTGTCAACCTTGATGGTGCCGCCGTGAAGCCCGACCAGGCGACGCACCAGGGCCAGGCCCAGGCCGGTCCCCTCGAACTGGCGATCGTCCGCGGCCTGAACCTGGAAGAACTCACTGAAGATCTGGTCGTGATGCTGGGGGTCGATGCCGATCCCGGTGTCCTTGACCGCCACCACCAATTCCTGGGCTCGCGGCTTGGCCCTGGCCCTTACGGTCGCCTGGCCCCCGGATGGGGTGAACTTTATCGAATTACTGAGTAAATTGTACAGAATCTGCTTAAACTTACCCTTGTCAGCCCGCAGCAGCGCGGTCTCATTGTCGATCTCCACCTCGAGGGTGACTCCGCCTCGTTCGGCCAGCGGACGCACCACCGTCAGGACCTCGGAGATGCAGGGTCCGAGCGGGAACTCTTCGTACTGCAGCTCGAGCCGTCCAGCCTCGATCTTGCTCAGGTCGAGGACGTCGTTGACCAGGTTGAGAAGATGCCGGCCGCTGGAGTGAATGTTTTCCAGGCACTCGTGCTGCTGGGCAGCGGTCATCTTGCCAGCCAGGTTGTCCTTGAGAATCTCGCTGAAACCGAGGATGGCGTTGAGCGGTGTACGCAGTTCGTGGCTCATGTTGGCGAGAAACTCGCTCTTAAGCCGGCTGTTCTCACGAATCTGCGCGTTGGCGACCTCCAACTCGTGTTTCTGTAGTGCGATCTCCTGCAGCTGGCGCTGGACGGCGGCGTGCAGCGCCGCGTTGTCGATGCTGATCGCTGCCTGGTTGGATATCACGCGCACCAGGGCCTGCTCCAGGTCGGTGAAGGGCTTGACCCGTTTGCGGGTGAGGGTCAGCGCGCCTACGACCCGGTTGGGCGACTCCAGGGGCATCACCAGGACGCTGCGGGGCGAATGGGGCGCGGACAGCTCCTTGAACCTGGGGTCGAGGGTGGCGTCGTCGACGGGGACCGCCTTGCGTTGCGCCACCGCCCATCCGACGATCCCCTCGCCGATCCCGAAGGCTGCGACGCTGCCAACCTGCTCCGTGTAGGGAAAGGTGACCATGGCGGTGAGCCGGGTCTCGTCCTCGTCGAGTAGGAAGACGGTGGCGCCGTCGCACGCCACCAGCTGGGAGAGGGCCCTCAAGGTGAAATCGATGTTGACCTTGAGGTCCAGGCTGGACGTGAAGAGGTTGCCGACCCGCTCCAGCAGGTCGACCATGACCTTGTCGTCCATCCGGGTCGAATTATAGGTTGCAGTCAATATCTTCAACTCCGGATCCCGCCCGGCAGGGTACAGCACGCGAGCCGGTGGCGTTCACCAAGTTGGACTTCGCAGCCCGATCGGGGCCCGCGGGCCAAGGCCGCACCGCCATCCCCCAGCAGTGGGGACGACCGGGCCGGGCTCAGCCGGCTGCGGTCGGGCTGCCCCGATGGTCGCGGCCGCGGCTGATCTCAGCCTCGGCCCGCCGGATCGCAGAACGGCGACCCGGGAAGGCGGCCCGGCGCAGCTCCCGGTTGTGCTCCTCGACCAGCTGCGCCATCACAGCACCGAACACTTGCCTATCTCCTTGGTAACCGGCTATTGATCGATCGCCAGTAACAGTATAGCATTGGGTACCGACCGAAATGAAGTTTGAGAGTTACACGGGTCGAGGGGTGGTGGCTGCCGCGGAACTGGTCAATCGCCTCAGCCCGGGGTCAGAGTGCGGCCGGCGGCTGGAGCTGCCCCCCGACGAGCGCTCGCGTTGCGAGTTGGCCGCCGGGGTGGAGGCGACCTTGACCGGGCGACGAGGCAGGCTGAGCCCGGAGGCGGCGGAAGGGCTGATCTTTCTGGCCGACGAGCTGCGCCAGGTCTTCGCCGCCGCCGCCGAGCGCGACCCGGAACGGGCGGCCGGTCTGGTCAACCGGCTGCTGCATCGCTACCAGGCGGCTCCCCAGCTAGCCCGCCACGACGGCGAGCCCTGGCACCTCCACTTCCACAGCCAGGGCCGGGAGGCGGGAAGGGCCGTGGCCCGGGGCGCCATGTGCGCCACCGCCCTGGCGGTGGTCCTGGGCTCCCCGGGGGCGGCCCGGCTGGGGGTCTGCCGGTCGAGCGGCTGTGACCGGGTCTACGTTGATGGGTCCCGAAACGGCAGCCGCCGCTTCTGCAGCGCGGGCTGCATGAATCGGTCCAAGGTGGCCGCCTTCCGGGCCCGGCGGGCCCAGGCATCGGCGGCCGAGGATGCCCGCCAGACGAGGCCACCCCGCTCGGGGCGCCGCCCCCCCGCCTAAACTGCCCAAGCCATGGGCAGCGCGCTGGAGTCGGCGATTTTCTTCACCGAGGTGGGGCCGCGTGACGGACTCCAGAACCTCGACCGGGAGATCGACTCCGCGGCCAAGGTCGACCTGATCGAGGGCCTGCTGGCGACCGGGGTGGACCAGGTCGAGGCCACCGCCTTCGTCTCCCCCGACTGGGTGCCGCAGCTCGCTGACGCCGACCAGGTTCTGGCTCAGCTGGCAGCTCGCGGTGGCCCCGACGCCCTGGCCCGGATCCGAGTCCTGGTCCCCAACCGCCGGGGCCTGGAGCGGGCCCTGGCCGCCGGCGCCGCCCGGGTGATCGTCAACGTCGGCGCCACCGACTCTTTCAACCGCCGCAATCTCAACCGGCCGGTGCGGGAAACCCTGACTGAGATCGAGCGGGTGGCCGAGCTGGCCGCCTCCAGCGGCTCGCTCTGGGATGCCAGCATCAGCGTCGCCTTCGGCTGCCCTTTCGAGGGGCCGGTGCGCCCTGAGGTGGTGCTGGACCTGGCCGGCGAGCTCGCCGGGATGGGGGCGGCGGAGATCAGCGTCGCCGACACCATCGGCGTCGCCGACCCTGACCAGGTGGGCCGGATGGTGGAGCTGCTGGGGCAGCGACTGCCGTTCGCCCGTCTCGCGCTGCACCTTCACGACACCCGGGGCCTGGGCCTGGCCAACGCCCTGGTTGCCTACCGGACCGGCCTGAAGCGATTCGAGGGCTCGGTCGGGGGCCTTGGGGGCTGCCCCTTCGCCCCGCGGTCCACTGGGAATGTCTGCAGTGAGGACCTGCTCAACCTGCTGGCTCGGTCGGGGGCCGCGGTCCACGCCGACGTCGAGGGCCTCTGCGGAGTGGCCCAGGGCCTGGAGGGGCTGCTGCAGCGGCAGTTGCCCGGCCGCCTCTATCGGGCGGGGCCCTGGCCCGCGCCCAGCCCGGAAGCCTGACCTGGGCCACTCCCCCAAGGACAGCAGCGGGCCGCCGGCCTCAACCGCCGGCTGCGGCTCAATCCCAGGCGGGTCGGTCTGGTGGTTCTGGCATGGTCCCTGATCGGGGTGGGCAGCCAGCTGCTCGAGACCGGAAGGCCATCGGCAACCTGGCCAACCTGCTGCTGATCGCCTGCGTGGTCATGGCCGCGTGCCGACCCCGCGGGCCTCAGCTGCCGGAGCGTGGGACGGCGGGCGACTCGCTCGGGGGAGCCGCCGCCGGCAGCGACTGAGCGTTGGCGGCCCCAGAGCTGGGGCCATCGTGGGTCCCGGGCCCGGCGGAGCGTTCCAGGACCACGGCGAAGCCCACCACCGTGATCTGGGCCAGAAAGAAGACATAGGTGAGGATCAGAAAGAAGAGGCTGAAGGTGGTGCCGTAGGTGCTGAAGCCGTGGGCAAGCCGGAAGTAGAGGGGGAAGAGCAGGCTCAGGGCCTCGAACAACACCGCCGCCACCAAGGCGCCCGGGAGCACCGCCCGCGCCCGGCGGCGCTGTCGGGGAACCAGTGCGTAGATGGCGCTGAAGAGCACCGTGCCGATCAGGACCGCGACCAGGATCTGCAGCACCAGTGCGCCGGGGCCATGCGCCAGCACTGAGGGGATCCCGGGAACCTTCTCCAGCACCGCCAGCAGGCTGGAGCTCAGCACCACCGGGACCACCAGGCCGGCGAAGAGGATGATCATCCCGAAGGACATCAGCTTCTGGGTGAGGAAGTCCCGCGGCTTGGCGTCGGCCAGGGCGGCAAAGGCCTGGTCCATGGCCCCGAAGAGGGCCGAGCCCCCCCAGAGCAGCCCCAGGCCGCCGATCACCGCCAGCAATCCGGAGTTGTGGTGGAAGGCGCTGAGGGCCCGGGCCACCGCCTGCCCCCGCCCGCCCGGAAGGGCGCTGGCGATGGCGGCGTCCAGGCCCCGACCAATCGCCGCACCCCGGCTTGGGATAAGGCTGGCCAGGGTGGCCGCCAGAACCATGATCGGAAAGAAGGAGAAGAGCATGTTCCAGGCCACCAGCGTCGCCTGGTTGGGCCCCCCGCGGTTGAGGTAGCGGGCGGCCACCCGGACCGGCAGCCAGCGTCGCAAACGGCGCAGCCACGCCTTCACGGTGCCGACGCTAGTGGAGAGTCTGGGGGTGCCGCCTTGGGGATCTCGGCTCGAGCCCAGCTGGAAGCCGGCCGCCGGGACGGCTGGTACCCTTGCCGCGCCGCCGGGCGGGGGAGGTGCTCGGCCCATTAGGGGATCTCAGATCGCGCAAACGCAGCCGGTGGAAGCGGATGCCGCAGTCTGGGTGCGGGGGCTGCGCAAGAACTACGGCGCGGTGGAGGCGGTGCGCGGCATCGACCTGGACGTGGCTCGCGGCCAGATCGCCGCTCTCCTCGGTCCCAACGGCGCCGGCAAGACCACCACCATGGAGATCATCGAGGGGCTGCGCCGCCCCGACCGGGGCCAGGTCAGGGTGCTGGGGAGGTCGCCAGAGCAGGCCCGGGGCCGGGTGGGAGTGCAGCTCCAGGAGGGGGCGCTCTACGCCGATCTCACCTGCGCTGAGAGCGTGCGCCTCTTCGGGCATCTCTACGGCTGGGAGGCCAACCCCGCCGCGCTGCTGGCGCTGGTTGACCTCACCGAGGCCGCCGATCGCCGCACCGAGGTTCTCTCCGGGGGCCAGAAGCGCCGCCTCCAGATCGCCCTCACCCTGTGCAACGACCCCGAGCTGGTGATCCTGGACGAGCCCACCACCGGCCTCGATCCCCTCAGCCGGCGCCAGACCTGGTCCATGATCGAGGGCCTCCACGAGCAGGGCCGGACCGTCCTGCTCACCACCCACTACATCGAGGAGGCCGAACGCCTGGCGGAGTCGGTGTTCATCATCGACCAAGGTCAGGTGGTGGCCCGGGGCACCCCCCAGCGGCTGGTGGAGGACCTCGGCGCAGCGGCCACCATCAGCGTCGCCGGTGCCCAGGACGCCCGCCTTGACGACGTCCCCGGGGTGCTCCGGGCCGAGTGGCGGGAGGGCCGCTGGGAGCTCCAGGGCCGAGAGGTGGGGGTGATCCTGGCGGCACTCAACCAGCGCCTGGGCGAGGACGGCCTCCGCGACGTGGCGGTGCGGCCCCCCAGCCTGGAAGACGTCTTCCTGGCCCGGACCGGACACCACATCGCCGCTGGGGCAGACGCGTGAGCCAGGGCGGCCCAGGAGCCCGCCCGCCGCTGGCCACCTTCCGCACCCACAGTCCCTGGCTGCCCCTGTTCTCCCTGACCCGAGCCAACCTGCTGCTCCTAGCCCGCAACCGCCAGGTGATGGTGTTCAACGTCCTGGTCCCACTCCTGCTGATCGTCATCTTCGGCGGGCTCTTCCAGGGCGGCAAGACCACGGTCGACCTGGCCGCGCCCGCCCGGGCCGCCGCCGCCTTCCGGTTGGTGCTCGCGGCCCGGTCCTTCGACGTCCGCCAGGTCTCGGCGGCCCGTGCCCGCCAGGACGTGGTCAACGGCAAGGCGGACTTCGCCCTGGTGGTACCCGCAGCGGAGATCGCGCCCCTGCGGGTCATGGTCCTGGAAAACCGGAGCAACATCACCTCCAACGGCTCCCTGACCGCGGTCGCCGAGTCCGCGGTGGGAGTGCTGAACCAGGAGCTGCTGCACACCGCTCCGGCGGCGATCCCGCAGGTGGACCCGATCCAGCCCTCCGGGCAGGCGCGAGGCGCGTCCCTGGCCAACAACAGTTACATCCAGTTCCTCACCCCGGGGATCCTCGCCTACGCGGTGCTCACCGCCGGCCTGGGGGCGGGGATCCGGCTGGTCGGCGACCGCGAGCGGGGAGTGCTGCGCCGGGTCCGAGCCACGCCCATGCCGGTCTGGGCCTTCCTGGGCAGCAGCATCATCTCCCAGCTGGTCCTAGTCGTGATCCAGGTGGTGGTACTGCTGGGCGTCGGCCACCTGATGTACGGCGTCGGCCTAGGGCCGGTGCCGCTGCCGGTGCTGCTGATGCTGCTGGTGGGCAGCCTCTGCTTCCTGGCGGGTGGCTTCCTGATCGCCGGCGTCGCCCGCCGGGAGCAGGCGGCGATTGTCATGCTCAACCTGATCTCGCTCCCCCAGCTGTTCGTGGCCGGGGTCTTCTACCCGCTCTCGGGGGCGCCCCAGTGGCTCCAGAATCTGAGCGTGATCATGCCCCTCACCTACTTCAGCGACGGCCTGCGGGCGCTGATGGCCGAGGGTCGATCCCTGGGCCAGGTGGGGGTGGACCTGCTGGTGCTGGTCGGGATCGGCCTGGCGGTGCTGGTGGTGGCGGTGCGCAACTTCCGCTTCGACCCCGCCAGCGCCGGGAGCTGAGATGGACCCCCTGGTCCGCGAGGAGCCCTGGCCGGTGATCGACCTGCACCGCCACCTGGAGGGTTGCCTGCGCCCGCAGACCATGGTGGAGCTGGCCCAGGAGGCGGGGCTGGAGTCGCCGCCGGGCGGCTGGGAGCATGCCACCCGGGTGGCCGGAGCCGCCGGCGGCCTGCTGCCCTACCTGGGCCGCCTGGATCTGGCGGTGCGAGTGCTCCACAACCTGAAGGCGGTCAGGCGCCTGGCCCGGGAGGCGGTGGAGGATGCGGCCGGGGACGGGGTCGAGTACCTGGAACTGCGCTTCAGTCCCGCCTACATCGGCCGGGCACATGGCCTGGACACCGACGCCGTGGTGGCCGCGGTCCGCGATGGGGTCAGCGCGGCGAAGTCGCAGACCGGCATCGAGGTGGCGCTGCTGGGGATTCTGAGCCGCACCTACGGACCGCAGGCCTGCATGGCCGAGCTCGCCGCCCTCCTGGAGCAGGTTCAGGGACTGGTGGGCCTGGACCTCGCCGGTGACGAGGCCGGCCATCCCTGCGACCTCTTCATTCCTCACTTTCGTCGTGCCGCCGCAGCCGGTCTGCGGCTGACCGCCCACGCCGGCGAGGGCGCGGGCCCCGAGAGCGTCTGGGATGCCATCTCCCATCTGGGGGCGGAGCGGATCGGCCATGGTACCCGCTCGATCGAGGACCCGACCTTGGTACGGCACCTTGCCGACCGGCAGATCGCGCTCGACATGTGCCTCACCAGTAACGTCCAGACCAGCACCGTAGGGCGGCTCTCGGATCATCCCGCCGCGGCCCTGCTCCAGGCCGGGGTCCGGGTGACTCTCAACACCGACAACCCCTCGATCAGCGGCGTCACCCTGAGCTCGGAGTTTGCATTCGCGGCTCCTCGGGCGGGACTGACCCCCGCACTGCTGCGTCAGGCGCGCCTCAACGCGGCCGCGGCGGCGTTCGCCCTCCCCCTGGGCGTCCCCGGAGCGGGATAGGCTGGGCTTGGTGGTGGAGGAATCGCCGACCCTGGTGGGTCGGCTTGGGTCGCTGGAGCTGAAGCCGAGCCAGCTCGCCCCCTATGACCGGCCGATTGGGCTAAAGCAGCTTTACCAGGCGGCGGCTACCGGGGAGGAGCACCACCTGGTCCGCTACCCGGCGGGGATGCGGGCCCGGTGGCACCGGCACACCGCGGCTCACACTCGTCGTCCTGGAGGGCAGCCTGATGGCCAACGGCCAGCTCCTGGAGGGCGGGGCGTACTGCCACTTCCCCGGGGGCCAACCGATGCACCACGAGCCCGGCCCCGGGGGCGGGTGCCTTTTCGTCATCCTCTTCCACGGGCCCTTCGACGTGGAGGTCATCGCTGACCGCGGAGACGCGGAGCGCGCGGCCTCAGAGGGGGTGCCCAGCGGGCCGTAAGGCCCACGGCGCCCGACGCCGGCGCCCGTCTGCCAGTTTTTGCCCACTGCGGGACTGGTGTGCAGCAGGAGCGCTGGCGTCGTTGGTGCTGGCGAAGCGGGGAGGGGGTGGCATCGCTCAGTGGTGATTTGGACGGTGCACGGTCGGTCTCCGCGTGCCACGGCAACATCCGGGAAGGCCAACCCGCTATCTAGGTCCATCGGGCTGTAGCCAACTTCCCCCCGGTACCCAGGGCAGGGAATAGTGAGCGGCCACCACAGCTACGACTCTCTCTAGGAGAAGCGACGCCGCCTCAAGACCTAGTGTTGCATCCCTTGCGCTAGCGGCCTCGCCCTCATGGACGACTGCATTGCGCTTATACGCCAAAGTTTGCTCAGTAACCCGTTGAGCCTCTTCCAAAGGTTGGCGCCGTCTGTCATCGCGAGGTCCTTCACAAGGCGGCCCCATTGATTCGTCTCCTGAGAGGCGTAATCCCTGCGACTCCAACAAGTCCGGTATCAGGGCAGTACGTACGCGAGCACTCATCCGACCACCTAGCAACTGATCCATCATCGCGTCCGCGAAGTCGTCTAAGGGCAATCCTCTCAGCAACGGCCTTAGGATGAGGTCGCGACAGATCAATTCCACGCAGGTCATGGCCATGACGAGAGCGGAAGACGAGTGCCCTTCTTTGGCAAGGACGGTCGCCTCCGTCAGGAGTGAATCGACTCGCTTCTGAAGGTCGTCGCCGTGGTCCATGAGGTATTGTCGGGTTCGCTCACGCGAGTGTTTCCAGTAGAACCCGTCGTCGAACGCACCCGACTGAATGTAGTGGTCACTTACCCAGTCGGCTTCCGCACCTTCGGGATCAAAGTCATCGTCATCGCTCATAGTGCCTCCCTCTCCAACCGCGGTGCTGTGAGTACCGGGTGTGCGGATCCATACCAATTGGCGACCCTACCGAGGGTCCTCCACCCGAGTAAGCTCGTCGGGAAACTCCGAGAACCCGAACTGTCCGAGACAGGAGAGTAGCGCTGGGGAAGGGGCGAGGGTTCCTGAGCACAAACAGCCACTTGCCCACGGTGGCCCAGCGTGCATTAGCGTTTTTCGCACAGGCAACGGGCCTCGACTTCGCCCAGAGGTGCCGGAACTTGGATCGGGCGTGGCCTGTGCAGCAGTGCCATCCACCTCCGGTCCGGGCCACGACTTCAACCCAGGTGAATGATCCGAGGGTGCGTTTTGGTCTCGCACCTTGTTAGCTGATCGACCGACCGCCGCGGCTAACCGCCATGCTTATCGGGGGCGAGGTGGGCGGCTAGGGTTAGTGCGGGAGGGCTTCGAAGGCGGAACGGCCCCATGCCAGATCAGCCTCGTGTGCTACTTTGCCCCCCT
>JBOHUM010000084.1:0-8700 GCA_050734515.1 Candidatus Dormibacteria bacterium | reverse complement strand
CCGATCTCGCCCACCCAGGGGGCCGCGCCGGCTTCGCGGGCCTGGTCGGCGAGCAGTCGCAGGGGGATCGAGTACTCGGGGGTGGGCTTCTGCCAGGGGGGCTCGAGCAGGGTGGCGAAAACGTGGCTGGAGAAGACCTGGTTGGGGTAGGGGAGCCGACCCACGTAGGTGGGCAGCCCGAAGTCCAGGGTCTGCTCGGTAACCCACATCTGCCGGGGGGCGATCGCCGCCAGATGGGTGATCAGCTGGGCCTCGAAGGGCAGCAGCAGCTTGCGCTCGAACAGCCCCGGCGCCGCCGGGAAGGGATGCGGCTCGTTCCAGAGGTCGAAGCCCGCCACCGCCGAGTCGTCGCGGAAGGCTCCCGCCAGACGGCTCCAGACCCCGGTCACGTCAGCCTGCCAACCACCCAGGTCGGCCCAGAAGATGCCGTAGCTCGCCAGCACCCCCGGAGCGAGGTGGCGGTTCCAGGGTGAGCCCAAGGGAAAGCTCCGGGGCAGGCCCCCGGCGGTGAGCCAGCTGGGGGCCCCGTCCCCGCCGTAGTAAATGCTCCAGTCGATGTTGTGCAGGTCGAGGATGGTGTAGATGCGGTGGGCGGCGGCATCGGCCACAACCGCCTTGATCAGGCTGAGGTAGCGGGCGGAGAAGCGCCCCGGGCGCGGTTCTAGCAGTGACCAGCTCACCGGCAGCCGGATCGAGTCGAAGCCGTCGGCAGCCATCTCCGCGAAGTCGGACGAGGTGGGCACCGGCCCTGGCTTCATGTCCTTGGCCTGCAGGAGCCCGGTCACGTTCATGCCGCGCAGCAGCACCTCCCGCCCCGAGCTGTCGACGATCGCCCGGCCGTTGCTGTGGAGCCAGGGCAATCCCCGCTTGGCGGCTGGGCTGGAAGCCGCGTGCGCCTGGTGGGGAAAGGCCGGGTAGGAGTTGGGGATCACGGTGAAGACCAGCAGGGCCACGCACAGTGCCAGGAAGGCGATCAGGCAGCCGGAGCAGCAGCCACAGCAACCGCGGAGCAACCTCGGCCAGGTACCTGGCCAGCGCCAAGCACGCCGCCGATACCACCCTCGGGACCGCCCCCGCGGCTTCACGTCCGGCCCAGTCTAATATCCGGGATTCATTGCCGCCGATGGCTCCGACGAGCGCCATCCAACTGGCGAGAGGCGCTCCCCTGGATGGGCACGGCCGCAGCCGGCCCACCGCCGCCCGAGCCTGAGCCGCGCTCTAACGAGCCCTCCGGCCAGCGGCAGGCCGGCGCGCCTGGAAGGGCGCTCGCCCCCGGCGGGCGTCTCGGCTAATTCGTGTCCCGGAGGAACTGCTCCCGCTGTATGCCGTAGTAGGCGAGCGGCAGGTCATAGTGGACCACGTCCCTCTCATATACGAAGCCGAGCCGCTTCAGGATCCGCCAAGACGGCTCGTTTTCTGGGAACACCCCGAACATCCGTGGTAGGCCAGCCTGCTCGAAGGCGTAGGAGACGACGGCACGCGCCACCTCCGTCGCATAGCCGTTTCCCCAGAACGCCTTCCCGAGTGCGTAGCCCAGTTCAGCTTCGCCGAACGCCTCCCGGTGGGCCAGGATGGAATGCCCCATGAAGCGGCCGTCGTTCTTCCTGGCGATGACCCATGCACCGACTTGTTGCTGATCCCGCAGTTCTTGGAAGTACGCCAACGTGTTCTGGGCGCGCACAGGGGGCGCATCGGTGCTCCTGGGCATGAAGCGCATGACCTCGGCATCACCCCAGATGGTCGCCACCCAATCTTCCAGATCGGCCCCCGTCGGTCCACGCAGGGTCAATCGTGCGGTTTCGATGTCAGGGCAACTCATATTGACCTCCGCATATGACGTCGTGGAGGGCAGACCCGATCCATGGACACCTGGACGCTTGTCCATAACACATCAGCGGGCGACGCTGCCTTGTCGTTGAGCAGCGCGGTGCGAGCCGCGGCCGGCATGAGGCGGCGGTGCTTCTCGACCAGCCAGGTCCGGTTGTAGCGCTCCTTGAAGGCGTGCAGAGCCTCGAAGCCTTCCACCCAGAGCAGTTGCGCTTTGAGGGTCCTGATGAATCGCTCCGCCACCCCGCTCCCGGCGCCCTCCCGGACGTGGGCCGGGGAGCTCGTCATGCCGACGAACTTGACTCCGCCTGGTAGTCCTTGGACATGAACTGGCTCACATGATCGTGCCGGAGCGGGACCCGAAGGATAGGCCGCCTTCCTTGTCTCTGGGAACCCCTTCACAGGCCCGGCTGTCCCCAGATCTTGTGGACTGTTCCGTCTAGCCTGTGGCCGCAGGCTCTGAGGCGGTGGCGCCCGCCCCGAGCGCCCTCCGGGCCCGCTCGGTCCAGGGCACCGCTTGCAGGCGTTCCAGGATCGGCAGCGCCTCCCCGATCAGCTGTTCAGCCTCCTCGGGCGGTCCCTGGAGCTGCTCGGCGGCCTCGACCAGGGTGATGGCCAGCGGGAAGGGATGGCGGATTTGGCGGAATCGTTCGGCGGCGCTGGCATAGCCGGCGCGCGCCTCGTCGCGCTCTCCCACTCCCGCTCGCAGCTTGGCCCGGAGCCGAGCCAGGTGCGCCTTGAGCGAAGGGGGCAGCTGGCCTGGCTTCAGGGCCTCCAGCAGGTCCAGCCGCTGCTCCGCCCAGGCCCGATCCCCGGTGGCGTAGGCCGCCTCCAGCGCCTCGACGTTGGCGGGACTGTCTTCCGGCGTCACCTCGATCACCCCGACGCTCGCCGCCAGGGCCCGGTGCGCTGCAGCCAGGGACTCGCTCCACCGTCCCTCGGCGGCGTAGAGCTTGGCCTGCCCCAGGGCCAGCTGCTGGCGCAGGATGGCGTAAGGCGAGGACTCCAGATCACGGAAGCGCTCGATCAGCTCCCGGGCGGGGGCGAGCTGGCCCCGCGCCAGGTGGATCGAGGGCATCGCGGTCAGGGCGAAGGAGTAGTCCTCGAACTGGGAGTTGCTTCCGCCCTCGCGGTTCAGCATCAGCGCCCCCTGCTGCAGGGCCTCGTCCCAATCACCCAGATCGAAGCAGACCCGGACCTGGTCGCCCAGGAAGGCGTCCTCGTAGAGCCGATGGCCCACCCTCCGGGTCAGCGCCAGGAACTGCTCGATCAGCGGTAGCGCTTCGCTCTGGCGGTCGAACTGGATGAGCAGTTCCAGCAGGTTGTTGGCCGCCCGCAGGGCGGCGTGGGGCAGATCTCGCGCCAGGGCCAGGGCGACCGATCCCTGCAGGCCAATCACGGCCTCGTCGCGGCGGGAGGCGCCCCGCAAGGCCAGCGCCTTGGTGTTGAGGCTCTCTGCCAGGATCTCGGGCAGGTCGAGGGTGCCGGCGAGCTCCAGCGCCCGCTCCAGGGGAGCTGCGGCCAGCTCGAAGTTGGCAGTCAAGACATGCCAGCGGGCGAGCTGGGCGGCCGCCTGGGCGGCGTCAGCATCGTCGGGGCCATCGCTGAGCTGGCGATAGGCGGCCTGAGTCCGCGCCACGGCGGTCTCCACCTCGCCCAGGATCCAGTCGATCTCGGCCTGGCGGACCTCCACCCGCGCCGCCGCCCGGGGAGCGGCACTGGCCTGATAGCCCTCGGCCGCTCGCTTCCAATGCTCGGCGGCGGCGTCGAACCGGTTGGCCCGCAGCGCCATCATCCCCGCCTCCTCCTCCAGCGGAGCAGCCTCGCCGGGAGAGTCGGCCAGGGACGCTGCCTCGGCCAGGAAGCGCTCGGCCTCGGCACTCGCCCCCAGGGAGGCGGCCCGCTGGCCCGCACCGGCCAGGGCCCTGCCCGCCCGGCGGCGGATCTCGGGGGCGTCCGGAGCGTCGGGAGCCGCCTCATACGCCTCCCGAAGGTGGGAGGCGGCGATCTCCTGCAACTCCTCGTCAGCGGCAGACCGGCCCGCCTCCAACAGTTCAGCGGCGCCCAGGTGATGGCGGCGGCGCTCGGCCCGGGGCAGAGTGCCGTAAGCGACCCGGCGGACCAGGTCTTGGAGGAAGGTGTACTGCCCGCGCTCCGGTGAGCGGTGGTCGGTCTGGATGCCCAGGATCTCCTTGCGCACCAGGGCAGCGAGCAAGGGCTCCAGATCCTTCTCCTGGCTGCCACTCAGCTGGGCCAGGGTGGGCGCCGTGAATGCCTTACCGACCACCGAGGCGATCTGGAGCAGGCCGCGCTCCTCAGGGCTGAGACCGTCCAGGCGGGCGGCGATCAGGCCCTGGAGTGACTCCGGGACCTCCAGGCCCTCGACCGCGCCGACCGGTTGGTAGACGTCGCCCTCCTGGACCAGGAGACCGCGGTCGAGCAGCATCCGCACCGTCTCCACCGCGTAGAGGGGTATGCCCTCGGCCTGGGCGCGGATCTGGTCCCGGACCCGCTCGGGCAGCCCGGGAACCAGGCCGTCTAGCAGCGCCTCCATCGCCTTGGGGCGGAGGGGCTCCAGGTACAGGGCGGTGGCGGCACGGCGGTTGGCGCCCCAGTCGGGGCGGCGTTCGGCCAGATCCGGGCGGGCCAGGGTGACGATAAAGAGCCGATGGTCTCTCGACCACTCAATCAGGTAGGTGATGAAGTCCAGCAGCGCGGAGTCTGCCCACTGCAGGTCCTCGAAGACCAAGATGGTGGGGCTGACCTCGCTCAGGCGCTCGAAGAAGAGCCGCCAGGCGGCAAAGAGGTCGGTGGGCTCGCGGGTCGGGAGCTGCTGCAGCCCGAGCAGGTCGGCCAGCCGGCTCTCAACCCAACGGCGCTCGTCCGGCTCGCGGACGTGGGTCTCCACCGTCATGGCCAGCTTCCGCCGGGCCGTCGCCGGGTCGTCGCCCTCCTCGATCGCGGCCCGCATCCGCACCATCTCGGCGAGCGCCCAGTAGGTGACCCCCTCACCGTAGGAGAGGCAGCGGCCCCGGTGCCACCAGATCGGCTCGGTCAGGCCGTCGATGTACTTGAACAATTCCCACCCCAACCGGGACTTGCCGATCCCGGCCACGCCGGTCACGGAGAGTAGGTGGGCCCGGTGCTCGTCGCTGACTGCCGTCAGGAGTTCCTTGACCAGCCGCAGCTCTCGGTCGCGGCCCACGAAGGGTGCCTCCAGGCCGCTGGAGCGAAGGGCGCCCCGGATCCCCGCCACCACCCGCAGCGCCCGCCACACCGGCACCGGCTCCGGCATCCCCTTCATGGCATGCTCGCCGGCGGCCTCGTAAACGATCGAGGCCTGGGTCGAGCGCATTGTCGACTCGCCCACCAACACGGTCCCTGGTGCCGCCGTGGCCTGGATCCGCGAAGCGGTGTTGACTAGGTCGCCCGCCACCATCCCTTGGCCGGGGGCGGTCAGGTTGACAGCCGCCATTCCGGTGAGAACCCCGACCCGGCAGCTGAGCCCGGGACCGCCCCCGTCCTGCTGCTGACCCACCGTTGCGACCAGGTCAAGCGCGGCGCGGACGGCTCGCTCCGGGTCGTCCTCCTGAGCGACGGGGGCGCCCCAGACCGCCATCACGGCGTCGCCGATGAACTTCTCGATCGTCCCTCCGTAGTTCTGGATCACCTGGCTGGCGCGGTCGAAGTAGGCGGACAGCAGCTCCCGGACATCCTCGGGATCGCGGCCTCCGGCGACGGTGGTGAAGCCGACCAGGTCGGCGAACAGAACCGAGACCAGGCGGCGCTCAGTGGCCGGCGCGGCCGTCTTCCGGTCGCCCCCAGCTGGAACCGCTGGCCCCGGCGCCAGCGCCGCCCCGCACTCACCACAGAAGCGGGAGTCCTCCTCGTTACCCGCCCCGCAGGCGGGGCAGGCGCGAGCCAGCGCCGTCCCGCACTGTGCGCAGAACTTCCGTCCCGGACGGTTATCGGCGTGGCAGTTCGGACAGGCCATCCTCTCCACCGGGCCAGAGAGCGCCCTCGAAGGGAGCGCTCCCGCCAACTACAGCTCGGGCTCGCCGATCATAACGCGGCCCCGATCGGAACCGAGGCGAACTTATGCGCGGTCTTGACCCGCTGGCGGGAGCCCGTCGCCCCTCGACCGTCCCCGGCGGGAGACCCCACCTGTCTGGCTAGGTCTTAGAGACCGCCCCGTCGATTCGGCTCAGAGCCGGATCACCTTGAGGCCGGGAACGTTATCGTAGTCATCGTCCTGCGTCGCCACGGGCAGTCCGTTGGCGATCGCCGTGGCCGCGATCCAGGAGTCGTTGACCGGCATCCTGCGACCCGCGTCGCGCAGCGAGAGCAGCAACGCTGCCCAGGCGTGGGCAACCGGTTCGTCGACCGGGAGAGGCTCGAGCGCGGCTGCCGCGGCGAGCGTTTCTAGCCGCTGCGCCCGGATCTTGCCGCCGCGGGCCGCGAGCGCGCCAAGCCACAGCTCGCCCACGGTCACGACCGATACCGCGACCTGCTGGGGCACAGCCGAGGGGAGCGGCCGGTGCTGTTCGCGAGCGATGAAGACCGACGTGTCGGCAAGGGCAGTCTCGCCCACGACACCTTCAGCCGGGCCGCTCACCTGCCCGACACCTCGTCCGTCGTACCAGGCAGGAGCCGGGCGAGCTCGCGAGTCAGCCCAGGGTCAGCCCGCCAGCGCTGGCTGCCCTCGAAGAACGCGCTCCAGGGCATCGACCTGGGCCTGGGGGTCAGGGGGCGCAGCTCGGCGACCGGACGCCCGCTCACGGTCACCCGCAACGATTCGCCGCCCTCCACTCGCCTTAGGACGGCACTGACCTGATTGCGAAGCTCCCTCGCCGGGATGTCAGTCATGGTACTGAGTGTAGCAGTCATGCTACACGGGAGGAGACAGGGTGCCAAATCTCCTCAATTCCTGTTGTGCTGCGATCTGCCTCGGGCCGGGCCCCGCCGGTTGCTGACTCGCGTCGCCGCTTGACGGTGACGGTGACGGCGGCGTGGTCCGTGGCCGGCTCAAAGCCACGATCGAGGTCGAGGCAGTCCGGCAGGGGTCTTGACTCCTGTTGTTGAGGGTGGGAGCTTGGCGTCGTCAGCGGTACGCACCGTGACGACGGTCCCGCTTGCGAAAGGGCTGGAGGCGAACTTGACCACCGCCACGCGGTACGCCATCGTGGGCAGCGGGCACGTCGGCTCGGCCTTGGCCCGGCTGTTCGCCCGGGCCGGCATCGAGGTCGCCATCGCCAACACCCGCGGGCCGGAGTCCCTCGCCTCCCTGGTCGCGTCCCTCGGCTCTGGCGTCCGCGCCGTACCGCTAGAGGAGGCGCTGAAAAGTGACGTCATCTTCATGGCGATTCCGTTCCAAGCGGTAGACCAGTTCGGGGCGTCACTGCCGAGCTGGAGCGGCAAGACGGTCGTCGACACCACCAACGCGCACTACGCGCCCAACTCGGTGAGCAGCCTGCAGGCAAGGCTGTCCACCCACTATGTTGCTGAGAAGCTGGCCGGTGCCGACGTCGTCAAGGCCTTCAACCAGCTGCCAGCCGAGACCCTGGCTGCCGAGCTTGACCCCGAATTGGGCAGGCGAGTCATCTTCATCGCGTCCGACTCGCTGGATGCCGGTGAACGGGTGGCGAAGCTCGTCGGCGATCTGGGCCTGGCTGCGGTGCATCTGGGCCGAATCGGCGAAGGTGGCCGACTGATCGAGGTGCCCAATGCGCTCGTCCTGCGCAACCTCATCGAGCAGCCGCTCTAACTGCGAGGATAGCCGGCCGGCGCGCTGACTCACGGCCCCAGGGCGGGTGAGAGCTGGGTACTGCCGTGCCCGGACTGCGCTCGGCCGACCGGGCCCGGGTCGGTTCCTCGGGGCACGTGGGTTGGCTGAACACCGTGGGCTATCCACCACCCGAGCCCCGGGGTAGTGGGTCAGTTGGCCTCGGGGGTAGTGGGTCAGTTTGAGAGTCACTAGCCAGCGCGGCCTCCCTCCGATCTGCTACGGGCCGCGCCTACACTTCGGGGCGCGCAAGCCCGGGCCAAAGGAAGAGGATGATCTACCCGGTGCTCTTAAGGTATTTCAGAACGCTCGAGGGACAACCCAGATAGGGATCCACGAACTCGACCAACTACTAACTGACGCCACCTAGCCGAGTAGCCCGACGATCTCGTCTACTGGCCAAACGTAATCCGCCACCCCCGCCGCCATCGCTGGGGCCCGGGGGTACGGGTTAGCCAGGCCTTTGTGGGGTCTCCACCTAGCCGCCGCTGTCTTCCGGGCGATCTCCCGGCGCTCCTCCGGGCTGAGCTTGGCGGCCCTGGCCGTCCCGCCCTTCTTGCCCCCCAGCCGTCCTAGCTCCACGGCTGCCGGGTTCTTGCCCCGGTAGGGGTCGAAGTCCGGGTCCGTGGCTTCCTCCAGGATCGAGGCGGCCAGGCGGTTTAGGTCAGCGGGCTTCCTTGACCGCTTGGGCATGGGTTCCAGCCTAGCAGGGAGTTTGGCCCGGGCCGGTTCAAGCTGACCCACTACCACCTCAAGCCGAGCCTTGACTTCGGATGGAGTTCCGCCTATACTTCGGGGTCCGCGCCGAGCCCGCCGGGGTTCGGTGGCTGGTCAGCTCCCCCAGGGCTGTTCCAGCTTGCACCTTGACAATTGAAGAGTGGAGACGATTCTGCGTCCACATGCCCCTACAGGAAGGGGTCCAACAAATTCTTTGCCACCTACCCGGCTTCGGCCGGGTTGGTACTGACGGAGAGTTTGATCCTGGCTCAGGATTAACGCTGGCGGCGTGCCTGACACATGCAAGTCGAACGAGGCCGCAAGGCCTAGTGGCGGACGGGTGAGTAACACGTGACTAACCAACCTCGAAGTTG
>JBOHUM010000083.1:0-1928 GCA_050734515.1 Candidatus Dormibacteria bacterium | reverse complement strand
AACGCCGCCTTCTATCACGCCATCCCAGTGGACCTGGCCCGCCAACTCGACTTCCTCGACGGGGCCATGCCCAGCCCAATGGTCACCCTGCCCCACGCCCTCCTGGTGGGGGCCGTCTTCGCCGCGGTCCTGCTGGTGGTGGCCGCCGGGCTCTTCACCCGCCAGGACTGGGCCGGGTAGCCTCAACCCAGGGGGGCTAGGAGCGCTCCGCCGACGAGCCCGCCGGGGTGAGCAACCACCTGACCGGGCCCCGGGCCAGCCGGCTCAGGGGCTCAGCCAGGGCCCAGCCCAGCAGCGGCACCAGGACGCCCGCCAGGGCCCCGCCCAGGAGCAGGCCGCTGATCACGTCCCAGGGGTAGTGGGCGCCGACGTAGACGCGATCGAAGGCCAGGGCCAGGCCGGCCAAGAGCGCCAGCCCGGCCAGGGCGCGGTTGTAGAAGAGCAGCCCGACGAAGACCGCACCGGCAACCACGGCGTGGTCGCTGGGAAGGGCGAAGTCGTGGCTGCGCGGCACCAGAACCAGGACGTGGTGGAGGGTGGCGTAGGGGCGGGGCTCGCCGATCCAGGTGGAGATGGGCTGGTTGACGACGAACGCCACGACCGCCGCGGCTCCCGCCGCCAGGGCCACTGCCAACCGCCTTGGGGAATGCTGCCGGGCCGCCAGAGCCCCCAGGATCAGCAGCAGGGCCAAAACCGCCAGGCCGGCGTAGACGGCGTAGTCGGCGGCCATCCCGTGGGCCCAGGCCGAGTGCCGGGCGAGCTGGTTGAGCTGGAGGTACCACTGCCGGTTCCAGGCCATCCCGGCAATTCTCCGGGGCCGTGGCGGCCGGCGTCCCGGGGCGTAGCTGGGGCTCGGGGGAGGACCGCGGGTTAGCCGACGGCGGGCGTGCTGGGCGAGACCCCGGCGTTGTGGGTCAGGCCTGGTCGAGGATCCAGGCGGCGCAGGCGAGGTCGAAGAGGGCGGAGCCGACGCTCTTCATCAAGGTCCGCGGCCCACTCCCGGGGCGGGCGTCAGCCAGCTCGTGGATCGCCTCCCGAGCAATTTCGCCGGCTGCGAGCGGGATGAGGAGGTCGCCGGCCTCCTCCAGGCAGCCCGCGACGGTGTCGGCGTACACCTCGCAAGCGGCGACCAGGTCGCTGGCCACCTCGCGGCGATGGGGTTGGAAGGACCCCATGGCGTTGATGTGGCACTGGGCGCCGACGTCGCCGAGTCGGAGCAGCGGCTCCGGGCTGGCGGTGACCAGGGTCACAACTTGGGCTTGGCGAGCCAGCTCCAGGCTCCCAGCGACGTCCACCTCCAGCCCGGTGTGGGCGGCGGCGACGCTCTTGGCCAACGCCTCGGCTCGGGCGCGGGTCCGGTTCCACAGCAGTACCCGGCGGTTGGGCCGGACCGCCAGCACCGCCTCGACCTGGTCGAGTGCCTTCCCTCCGGCCCCGGCCAGGAACAGGGTGTCGGCCCCGGGCAGGGCCAGGGTCTTGGTGGCGTAGCCAGCGATGGCGGCGGTACGGATCCGCGTCAGGCTGTCCCCGGCCAGGGCCCCCCGGGGCTGGCCTGTGGTGGGATCGAAGGCGAGCACGACTCCCTGGATGGTCGGCCGACTGCGGGACGCGTTGTCTGGCCGGATGGTCAGGACCTTGAGCCCGGTCACCTGCGGCAGCCGCCCGGGCATCATCATCAGCGAGCCGGCGCCTTCCTCCTGGGCCACCCGGGGGGAGATGCTGGCCGCGCCCAGGCAGTGAGCGTGGAGCGCCTCACCCACCAGGCGGATGGCGGTGGCCATGTCGAGCCGCCGGCGCACCTCCTCGTCGGGGATCCAGCGCACTACTCCGCTTCCCCCATGCCGTGCCCCAGATAGGCGAGCCGGACGTGGTCATCGGCCAGTAGCTGGGCCGCGGAGCCCGAGACAGCCACCCGGCCCAACTCGAGC
>JBOHUM010000082.1:0-3152 GCA_050734515.1 Candidatus Dormibacteria bacterium | reverse complement strand
ATGGCAGGAGTTCCGGTCCAGGGCGGAGGCAACCCCTTCGGGCCTCCGCATCCCCACGACGCCCGCTCGCGGCCACCGGCACCGACGCGGGCGTGTCCCTCCCCGGGGGCTGACCGCCGGCGGTGATACTCGCGGCCGAGTGAGGGCGAGGCCTCCTCGCGAAAGGAGGTTGGATACCCATACCCCAGCCCCAGGCGGCGCATCTTGGCCGTGCGAGCCGCTTTCGGGGCCGGCCTTACCATCGCTGCCTGCCGAGGCGCTGGGCCCCTATGACGCTAACCGCACTGGCCGAGGAGTTGACCAAGCGCCCGGAGCGGGTGTGCCCGAGGCCGGGACTGGCGCCTGCTGATGGCGGCAGGCGGGCCATGGACCGCGCGCCCTGGGGGGCGCCGACATCCATGGTGTACGGTATGTGCATGGGTCGCACCAACATCGATCTGGACGAGCGGGCGTGCTCCAGGGTGATGGAGCGCTATGAGCTCCCCAGCAAGCGGGCCGCAGTCAACTTCGCCCTCCGCCACCTTGCTGCCGAGATCTCAGTCGCCGAGGCCCGCCAGCTTCGCGGAGCGGGCTGGCTGGGGGATCTGGCGGAGATGCGCCAGACCCGTGCCGGTGGCCAGTGATCCTGATCGACACCTCGGCCTGGGTGGAGTTCCTTCGCGACACCGGCTCCACGGCCTGTGAGGAGGTGGACCGCCTTTTGGGCGCCGAGATCGCAACCACCGATCCGGTGCTCATGGAGGTGCTCGCCGGTGCCCGCGATGCGCCCCACGCCGACCGGTTGCGATCCCTGCTGGGGCGTGCCCAGATGCGCCACTGCCGCCCGGAGGACTTCGAGAACGCCGCCCTGCTCTACCGCAGCTGCCACCGGCAGGGGGAGACTGTCCGGCGCCTGGTCGACTGCCTGATCGGGGCGGTGGCGATCCGGTGCCAGCTGCCGCTGCTGCACCAGGACTCAGACTTCGAGATCCTGGCCCGCCACACGGAGCTGGCCCTGCACCACTCCTAGGACGGGCTCAAAGCGGTCGGCGCTAGGCCCCCGCCCCGGACCAAGCAAGCTCCCCCGGACCGGCTTGCTTCCTGAGCAGCTCGGCAGCGATCGCCGCTGGTTGTGTTCAGGCGTCGTCGAGGGGCGCCCACGCCCCGGCACCCGCGCCACCACCTCGACCCCTCCCCACCGTCCGGCCGCGCGCAGCCCGGGTCAGGGCGGTTCCCCTCCGGGCTTGGGCCCCGTTGAGTACACTGAGCTGCACAATTTGTGCCATCATGTGCAGATGTTGCGGGTTGGTGTGAGAGAGCTGCGCCAGCGGGCCAGCGCCATCATCCGGGTGGTCGAGCAGGGCGGCACGGTGGAGGTGACCAACCACGGGCGGCCGGTCCTGCGGATGGTGCCGATCCCCCCCGGCCAGGGCGCGCTGGAGCGGTTGCTGGCCGAGGGCCGGGCCACCCAGGCCCGGGGCGACCTCCTCAAGATCCCCGGGCCGCCACTGGGACCGGGCCGGACTCCCCTCTCCCAGGTGCTCGCCCAACTGAGACAGGATGAACGCTGAGATCGCCTACCTGGACACCTCGGCCGTGGTCAGGCTGCTGGTCCCCGAGCCGGAGTCGCCGGCCCTGCGGGCCGAGCTCCAGCGGTGGCCCCGGCGCGCCTCCTCGGCCCTGCTTCAGCTGGAGCTGTTGCGGGTGGTGCGCCGGGCGGGCCTGCCCGCCCTGGTGGCGGTGGCCCGCCGCCAGCTGTCCAGCATCCACCTCCTGCGCCTGGACCAGGAGCTGCTCGACGGGGCGGCAGAGCTGGAGCCCTGGACGCTGCGTGCCCTGGACGCCATCCACCTGGCCTCGGCGCTGGCCCTGGGCGACCAGCTGGGCCCGGTCCTGACCTATGACCAGAGCATGGCCGCCGGCGCCCGAGCCATCGGCATCGAGGCCCGCTCGCCGAGCTGAGCCGGCCGCCGGCCGGGTCGGATGGGGGCTCCCCCGCCCGCTCGCCGGCGGTCGGGCGCCCCCGCCAGGGTCTCGGGCGGATCGATCGGCGCCCGATCTAGGGGACGGGCCCGGCGCCCTCCCAGAGGGGGTCGGCCGACAACCCCCGGAGCAAGTCGCTGGCGGTCGCCGAGCTGTAGTGGTCAAGGGTGGTCGAGGGCCGCCGGTGCCCCAGCATCTGGGCCACCACCACGACCGGGATGCCGTGGCTCAGCCAGCGGGCGGCGGCGGCGTGGCGCAGGCGGTGGGGCGAGACCGGGGGCAGCCCGGCCCTCTGGCAGGCCTGGTGGAGCAGGGTGGTCGCCTGGCGCCGCGAGAGCGGGCCCTGGCGGCCCGAGATCAGGGGCGCCGTGGACCGGTAGCGGCCCCTGCCCCCCAGGTACTCGCCCAGGGCCGCCCGGCAGCCGTCCGAGAGCGGCACCCCCCGGACCCCGCTCTTGCCGCAGAGGAAGAGGATCTCCCCGTCCAGGTCGCCCCAGCTGCAGGAGAGCAGCTCCCCGATCCGGGCCCCGGTCCCCAGCAGCAGCCAGCAGAGCGCCCGGCTGCGGGCGTCCCCACCCGCCCCCAGCAGCGAGCGCTGGTCCGGGAGCGCCATCGCCGGCCCGGGGTAGCGCAGCGGCAAGGGGGGGATCGAGACCAGAGCACTCAGGCCCGGGCGGCACCACTGGCAGCGCTCCAGCAGGCGCAGGAAGAGGCGGAGCACGTAGGCCCGGTGGCGCCTGGTCGTGGCCTGGAGGTGGCCCTGCTCGGCCTGGAGTCGCAGCACCAGCTCCGGGCTCAGCTGGGAGCAGAGCCGGGCCCCGCGGCGCTCCCAGGCGCGGCAGAGCCGGAGCGTGCAGCCGCGGTACTCCTCCAGCGTGCTCCGGCTGCTGCAGGAGCGCCAGAAGAGCTCGGCCGCCTCGAGCAGGGTCGCCTCCTCGGCCGGGCGAGGGGGGGCCGGCTGCAGCCCGGGCGGCACCGGGGGAGGCGGCCCCAGCCGGCGCTGCCCCGCCCCCGGCTCCCCCTGGCCCACGTGGCTGCTGTCCCCCCGCTGGCCGCCCCCGGGGCCGGGGAGGGGGGTGGGAGTTCAGCCCCCGGGCCCCCGGGAACTCACCGGGAACTCACTGCGGATGCGGTCGGCCCGCAGGATCGGGGGGGGCCCATCGCGGAGGATTGAGGGGGTAGGGATGGCG
>JBOHUM010000081.1:0-1508 GCA_050734515.1 Candidatus Dormibacteria bacterium | reverse complement strand
CCAGGGATGTGCTCCGCCGGCTGGACACTCTTGATCGCACCTTCAGCACCCGCCACCATCCGGCGATCTCGGCCCGTGACATGGTCAACCACATGATCGAGGAGTACTCGCGCCACAACGGCCACGCCGACCTGCTTCGGGAGCGGATCGACGGCATGACCGGAGACTTCCCCCCGGACAGTCAGGGCTGACCCAGACCGGCTCCGGCGGCGGCGGCCACGATCCGAACAGACCCCGAGCAGGGTCCGCGGTTTGCGAGTTCAGCCTGCGATTGCGGGCCGCCCGAACATCCCCGCCGCCACGGTGCGGCCACTGGCCGGCTCGACCAGGACGAAGGCGCCCGTCATGCGGTTGCGGGTGTAGGGGTCGGCGACCGCGGGCCGGTCCAGCGCCAGACGGGCCAGGCCGATGCCATTGGGGGACAGCCGATCGGCCTCCCGCAGCTCCACCCGGTCCAGGTCGAGCCGGGACTCGACTGCGCTCACCCTGGCCCCGGTGAGGCGGGTCGCTTGCTTCATCCCCAACTCCGCCCCGGCCGCCAGCGGGGTGGGGGCGAACCAGCAGAGCGTGACCAGCGCCCGCTCCAGGACCTGGGGTGGGTCGGCGGCGTCGGCGATCACGTCACCCCGGCCGATCTCGAGGGCGTGGGCCAGCCGAACGGTTATCGAATGGGGCGGGTGAGCCTCGCCTCGCTCCCCGGCCAGGGTCTCGATCCAGGCCACCCGGCTGCGCGCTCCCTGGGGAAGCACCACCACCTCGTCGCCGGGGCGCAGGCTGCCTCCGGCGAGCATCCCCGCGTAGGCCGGGCCGTGCTCCCCCTGAATCACCAACTGCACCGGGAGCCGGGCACCCCCGGAGCGCGAGCCCGCCCAGGAGGCGGCCGGTGCCTGCTCCAGCGCCTCGAGCACGGTCGGGCCCCGGTACCAGTCGGCCTCCCGGCTGCGCCCGACCACGTTGGCGCCCTGAAGGGCCGAGACCGGCACCGCCACCACCTGCACCGGCCCCAGGCGGCCGAGCAGGTCGTGGATGTCCTCCTCCACCGCCCGAAACCGGTTCCGGTCCCAGCCGACCAGGTCCATCTTGTTCACCGCCACCACGAAGTAGCTGATGCCGAAGAGGGCGGCGATCGCCAGGTGGCGGCGGGTCTGGCGGCGCAGCCCGGTGCTGACGTCGACCAGGACCACGGCGGCGTCGGCGGTGGAGGCTCCGGTGGCCATGTTCTGGGTGTACTCGAAGTGCCCCGGGCAGTCGGCGATCACCAGCTTGCGGCCACCGCTGGCGGCGTAGCGGTAGGCGACGTCGATGGTGATCCCCCGCTCCCGCTCGGCGCGCAGGCCATCGGTGGCCAGGGAGAGGTCGAGGCCGCCGTCGCTCCGGGCCCGGCTGGCCCGCCGGATCGCCGCCAGCTGGTCGTCCGGCAGCTGCTGGGTGTCGTGGAGCAGGCGCCCGATCAGGGTCGACTTGCCGTCGTCGACCGCCCCCACCGCCGCCAGCCGCAGCAGCCCCAC
>JBOHUM010000080.1:0-54984 GCA_050734515.1 Candidatus Dormibacteria bacterium | reverse complement strand
GTGACTGGGGAGGCGACTCCCTGCGCTCCCCGCGCTCCGCTACCGGCTCCTCGTCGCTCCTGCCACGGCAGCCGGACGGGTCGACCTGGCCCACGACCGTGTTCGGCTAATCGGACCAGGCGCTGGGAGCGGTGCCGATTGCACTGACGGCGTCCTCCTCTACTGCCACGGACAGAAGTGACCTCAGTTCCGACCCCTCCCCAGAGGGCTGCACGGTCGGCCCTCCCGCGTCGTCCGAGGCTGTCCCCAGGATCTGTAGCAAGGTGCTGACCGCTTCCTGGGCACGTCCAGCCTCGACCTGCTCAAGAGCCCTAGTCAGGGCCCAGATAGCCTGACCCTCCCACACATTGCGGTCTCTGATCAGCCCTAGGCCCCGCTCGGTCGCTTGCAATTGCACCACTCGGCGGTCACCCGAGCGGGCCCGCTCCGCCAAGCCCAGCTCCACGAGCCTGTCAGCAACCGCGGTGGCGGCCGCCGGGCTGATCCCAAGCCCCGCGGCCAGCTGGCCCATGCCTTGGGCCCCTGCTTTGATCAGATAGAGCGCGTGGCCCTGCCGGCCACTCACCATATCTTGGTCGGCGATCTGATCCGGCCGGGGGCCTCTTATTAGCGCCTCCACCTCGTCATGGAGGTGGCGCAGCTCCCGGAGCAAGCTCTCGGCTGTCTCGTGGTTCGTTGGCATAGGACTGATCCCCTAAAACGCGCTTAGGTCACCTCACCGTCGGGAGCCTCGTGGAACCAAGGCGTGTAGCACACCGCGACGAGCAGTCCCTCCGGGGTCAGCAGCCGCGCAGTGATCTGGGTCCACGGTTCGGTGCGGGCTTCGTGGATGAGCCGATAGCCCCTGGCTTTGAGCTCCCCGGCCGCGGCGGCGACGTCGGCGACCTCGAACTCGATGCTCGCCTGAGGGGCTGGAATGTCGGTCGGCCACTCCGGGCTGCCAAAGCACGCCATGGCAGCCTCGGAGAGCGGCCACAGTCCGAAATGCTTTGTCCCCGCCAACTCGTGGGTGAACACGTAATTGCCTTCCGCGCCCTCAAAGGACAGTCCCAGGGCTTCCTGATAGAAGGACCGCGCCGCCTCGACGTCACGGACGATCGGAGTGACACTGGTGACGAACTGGACATGCATTGCCAACCTCCCAAGAGCGGTCCCATCAAGTCCTGAGACGCTCGGAGAGACTAACGACCTCCCGTTGGCTGCGTTCCGATCAGATCATCGCCTACGGGGTTGGAATCTTCGTGCTCCGGGACGCCAGCTTCAGCCTGGGTCAGATCTTCGGATCAGCGCCCCGTGTGGGCCCGGGGATCGTCGTCTCCGCTATCCTCTAGCGCCGGCGGGGCGCCCGGAGCCGAGGCCGCCCGGGCCCAGGCAGGTCCACCCCGCCGCTGGTCCAGGCCGGGCGGCCCCAAGGGGGCGGGGCCCGAAGGCCGCCAATCGGGGCAGACCTATACTCGCCGCCATGCACGTGGCCCGGGTGCTGGTCAACGATCTCGCTTTCCTCCTCGATCTGTACGCCCTGTGCATCCTGGTTTGGGCCTTCATGTCCTTCTTCCCGGACGCCTACAGCAGCCCGCTGGGGCATTTGCTTGAGGACATCGTCATGCCGGTGGTGCGGCCGCTACGCCGGGTGGTCCCGATCATCGCCGGGCTCGATTTCTCGCCCCTGCTCGCCTTGGTTCTGGTGTATGCGGTGGCGGAGCTGCTGCAGAAGCTGGCTCAGGGCGGCTTCGTCGACCCGCTGGCCGCGATCGTCACCGTGGTTTTCTACTTCATCCAGGCCCTGGTCCTGGTGATCCTGATCCTGCTTCTGATCCGGGTCGTGATCGGGCTCTTGCAGGTGGACCCCTGGCATCCCCTGGTCTCGGCGATCAAGCGCCTCACCGACGGACTCTTGGCTCCCATCCAGCGCTGGGTCCGGGTCCAAGGCGAGCTGGCGGCCGTGATCGGGCTGGTGGTAACGGTGGCGGTCTACATCGCCCTCACCCAGTTCCTCTTCCCCGCCATCCAGGGAGGCCTGGGGCCGGCCTAGGGCGCCTCCGGACAAGCGCTCCTGGAGGTCACGGGCGCCGCGCCCGGTTGGGCGTCCTGGCCGGGGCGGCGGTGCGCACCGCCTCCCGGTGGTAGGAGCCGGGTCCACAGATCGCTACCACCGCCGCCTCCAGGCCGGGCTGAGCGTCGACCAGGTGGTCGGGCCCCAGCTCGAGCTCGTGCTCCCCCTCACCGTCACACAGCTGCAGCCGCACCGGTGAGCCGCCCGGATGGGAGCGCAGCACCGTCGCCAAGCGCTCCAGGATCTCCGGGCTGCCATCGCCGACCCGCACGTGCACCACCGAGGCGGCGCGCCAGGAGTCCAGCTCCGGCGACTCCAGAGGCAGGATGGCCTCGGCGATCACCCGGGTCTCCAGCGCCTCCTCGCCCGGGGCCGGGTCAGCACCCTCCTCCCCCTCCCAGGGTATTCCCGGCAGGCCGTTGCCGCTCCCGGCGGGCACCGGCCGGCGGGTGCCAACCTCGACCCGGCCCCGGACCACGATCAAGGTGTCGGGCTGGAGCAGGCTGGCCGCCTCCTGGTAAACGGAGGGAAAGACCACCAACTCGCAGAGCCCGGTCAGGTCCTCGAGCTGGGCAAAGGCCATCGCTTCGCCTCGGCGGCTCTGCACCCGGCGGCAGTCGCGCACCGCGCCGCCGACCTGGACCAGGGTCCCCTCCAGCTGGCTCAGGTCTCCGAGCTGGGCGTCGGTGCGGCTGGCCAACTCAGCGCTCAACCGCTGCAGTGGGTGGTCGCTGAGGTAGATCCCCAGCAGCTCCCGCTCCCAGGCGAGCCGCTCCCGGCGCATGTCGGCCGTAACCTCGATCCGAGGTGGCTCCGGCACCCCCCAGGTTTCGAGGACAGCGCCTGCTCCCTCAGACCTGTCACCGTCGCCAGCGAAGAGCAGGATCTGGCCCGAGTCCCGTTCCCGGGCGGCGACCTCGGCGCGGCGCATGGCGCTGTCGAGCTGGGCCAGGAGCCAGCCGCGGTCGCCCAAGCCGTCACAGGCGCCGCTGCGCACTAGGGCCTCGAGGGCGCGGCGGTTGAGGTCCCGGCCCCGCACCCTGGTGCACAGACTCAGCAGCGAGGTGAAGGGGCCGCCCTCGGAGCGCTCCAACACCAGCGCGCGTGCCGCCGCCTCGCCGACGTTCTTGATGTGCTCCAGGCCAAAGCTGATCGCGGGTCCGGGATCCTCCGCCCCGGCCGGGGCCACCACGACGCTGAAGGCCGCCTCGGAGCGGTTCACGTCCGGGGCCCGGACGGCGATCCCCCGGGCCTGGGTGTCCTGGATGGCGCGCTTGAGTCGGTCCTGGTCGCCGGCCTTGCTGTTGAGCAGAGCCGCCATGTACTCCAAGGGAAAGTTGGCCTTGAAGTAGGCGGTCTGATAGCTGATCAGGCCGTATGCCACCGAGTGGGCCTTGGCGAAACCGTAGCCCGCGAAGTAGTCGATGTAGTCGAAGAGCTCGGCCGCGGTCTGTTCCGCCACCCCCCTGCTGGTGGCGCCTTCGATGAATCGGCGCCGCTGCGCCGCCATCTTGGCCTTGTCCTTCTTGCCCATGGCGGCGCGGAGCACATCAGCCGCCCCCATGCTGAAGCCGGCCACGTGGGCGGCGATCTGCATCACCTGGTCCTGGTAGACGATCACCCCGTGGGTCTCCTTGAGGATGGGCTCCAGCTCGGGCAGGATGTAGGTGATCGGCTCCTCCCCCCGGCGCCGCTTCATGTAGAGGTCGGTGGCACCCCCCTCGATCACGCCGGGGCGGTTGAGGGCCACCGCCGCCGTCATGTCTTCGATGGAGCGAGGCTTCATCTCCATCACGATCCGGCGGCCGCCGGGCTGCTCCAGCTGGAACACGCCCAGGGTGTCGCCGCGGGCCAGCAGCTCGTAGGTGGCGGAGTCGTCCAGCGGTATCTGGTCGAGGTCGGGGCGGAAGCCGCGCTGGCGCTCCACATTGACCAGGGTCTCCTCGAGGATGGTCAGGTTCTCCAGACCGAGGAAGTCCATCTTCAGCAGCCCGATCCGCTGCACCCCGTTCATGTCGAACTGGGTCACCACCGCCTCCTTGTTGGTGGCGGCTCGCTGCAGAGGCACGTAGTCGGTGAGGGGCCCCGGCGCGATCACCACCCCGCCGGCGTGGGTACCGGCGTTGCGGGCGATCCCCTCCAGACGGCGGGCGGTGTCGACCAGGCGGCGGGCCCACTCCTGGCCGTCGTAGAGCGCCCGCAGCTCCCGGGACTCCCTGAGGGCGCTCTCCAAGGTCACCCCGATCCGGGTGGGGATCAGCTTGGCCAGCAGGTCGACGTCGGGCAGGGGCACGTCCTGGGCCCGGCCCACGTCCCGGACCGCCGCCCGGGCGGCCATGGTCCCGTAGGTCACGATCTGGGCCACCCGGTCGGTGCCGTAGCGGCGGTTGACGTAGTCGATCACCCGGGCCCGGCCGGCGACATCGAAGTCGATGTCGATGTCGGGCATGGACACTCGCTCCGGGTTGAGGAAGCGCTCGAAGATTAGCCCGTAGCGCAGCGGGTCGACGTTGGTGATGCCCAGGCTGTAGGCGACCAGGCTGCCTGCCGAGGAGCCCCGCCCGGGGCCGATCTTGACCCCCTCCTCCCGGCCCGCCCGGGTGAAGTCCCAGACGATCAGAAAGTAGGGGGCGAAGCCGGTCTCCCGGATCACGCCCAGTTCGTAGGCCAGTCGGCTCAGGTACTCGTCGGGAGGCGCCTCCGCCCCACAGCGCCGGCGCAGGCCCTCCTCGGCCACCATGGCCAGCAGGCTGTCGGCGTCCTGGCCGCTGGGGACGTCGTAGCGAGGCAGGAGCCGCTGCTCGAGCTCGGGCTGGAAACGGCAGCGGGCGGCGATCTGGACGCTGTTGGCGACCGCCTCCAGGCAGTAGTCGAACTTGGCCGCCATCTCCTCGGCGGAGCTCACGTAGAAGCTGGACCCGGCAAAGCGCAGCCGCTTGGGGTCCTCCAGGCGGCTGCCGGTCTGGATGCAGAGGAGCACGTCGTGGGCCTCGGCGTCGTCCCGGTCGACGTAGTGGCAGTCGTTGGTGGCGACCAGCGGGATCCCGGAGCGGCGGGCGATCTCCAGCAGCCCCTCCCGGACCACTCGTTCCTCCTCCATGCCGTGGTCCTGAAGTTCCAGGAAGTAGCCGTCCGGGCCCAAGATCTCGGAGTAGACCCCAGCCAGCTCCCGCGCCCCCTCCAGGTCACCGGCCAGCACCCGCTGGGGCACCTCGCCCCCCAAGCAGCCGGAGAGCCCAATCAGGCCCTGGGCATGCTCGGCGAGCAACTCGTGATCGATCCGGGGCTTGTAGTAGAAGCCGTCCAGGTGGGCCCGGCTGACCAGCCGCACCAGGTTGGCATATCCCACCTGGTCCCGAGCCAGCAGCACCAGGTGGGAGGGGTCACGGTCGGCCCGGCCCTCCTTCTGCAGGTGGGAACGGGCGGCCACGTAGACCTCGCAGCCGATGATCGGGGTGACCCCGGCCGCCCGGGCGGCGTCGTAGAACTCGATCGCGCCCGCCAGCACCCCATGGTCGGTGACCGCCACCGCCGGCTGCCCCAGCTCCTTGACCCGGGCCACCAGGGCCTCGACCCGGGCGGCGCCGTCCAGCAGGGAGTACTCCGAGTGGGTGTGGAGGTGGGCGAACTCGACTGAGGGCATTGGCAGCTTAGAAGAGTGGTGCGGGAGGCAGCCCCTCCCCGGCAGCCCCAGTATCGGCCATCAGCCGGGGGCCGCGGTTCAGGCCCGGCGCAGCAGTGCCACGCTCTCGAAGTGGTAGGTCTGAGGGAACATGTCCACCAGGCGCAGCTGGTCCAGGCGGTAGGGTCCCAATCGACATAGGGTCCCGAGGTCCCGGGCCAGGCCGGAGACCTCGCAGCTGAGGTAGACCAGGGTCCTCGGCCCGGCCAGGCTGAGCCAGCCCCGCACCGGCGGGCTCAGCCCCGCTCGAGGCGGGTCGAGGACCACTGCCTCGGCCGGGTCGCAGCGGGGGAGCTCGGTCTCCACCGGTCCGCAGACCACCTCCACCCGGCTCAGCTGGTGCATCTGGGCGTGGAGCTGGCAGAGCCGGGCCGCCACCGGGTTGGACTCCAGCACGGTGACCCGGGCGGCGATGTCAGCCAGGCGGAGGCTCAACATCCCCAGGCCCCCGTAGGCATCGATCACATGGCCTCCCCTGACCTCGGGCCCCAGCCAGGCGATCACGCCCTCGTAGAGCGGCTCGAGGGTAGAGCGGTTCACCTGGACGAAGGAGTCGGGGAAGATCCTGAAGCTACGGCCCCGGTAGATCCAGCTGGTGGCCTCGTCGGTGAGGGCCACATCGGCGAGAAGGTGAGGATCCGCCGCCGCCAGCAGCGCCGCCGCCGCCGAGCGCGGGCGAGGCCCGACCAGCAGCTCCCCGCCCTCCCCGGCGGTGAGCTGCAGGTTGGTTACCGCGGGGCCGAGCTCCGGCAGCGGCCGGGCCAGGGCGCCCAGAGCCTGGGTGATCGTGGAATGGTGGATCAGGCAGTCCACCACCCCCAGCACTGCGGTCGAGCTCCGCTGAACGAATCCCAACCCGGGCTCTCCCTGGGCCCTGTGGAACTCGCCCCGCCAGCGGTATCGCCACTGGTCCGGGGAAGAGACCAGCTCAACCTCCGGGGGCATCGCCACCCCAGCGCGCTCCAAAGCGCGGGTCAGCACCATGCGCTTGGCCTGGAGCTGCTGGGGGTAGGCGAGATGCTGGAGCTGGCAGCCACCGCAGCGCCCGAAGTAGGGGCAGGGAGGGCTGACCCGATCAGGCGACTCCTGGAGCAGCTCCTCGACCTCGGCAAAGGCGTGGCGCCGGCGAACCTGGCTGACCCGGACCCGGGCCCGCTCCCCGGGGAGAAGCCCGAAGGTAAACACCACCATTCCCCGATGTCGGCCCACACCCAGACCGCGATGCGCCAGCTCCGAGCAGTCCAGCTCGACCAGGTCACCCGGACGCAGGCGGCCCGCGGGCGCCCCCGCCGAGCGGGTGGCGGGCGTCAGTGGGGGGGCGCGTCCAGCCGCTCGCGGAGCAGCCGGTCCACCAGGCGGGGATTGGCGCGGCCTCTGGTCTTGGCCATCACCGTGCCCTTGAGCCGGTCCAGCGCCCGGGCGTTGCCGGCGCGGTAGTCGGCAGCGGCCTTGGCCTGCTCGTCCAGGGCCTCGTCGACCATCCGCACCAGCTCGGCCCTGTCGTCCACCTGGCCCAGCTCCTGGCCCTCGAGCAGATCCAGCGGCGCCCGGCCACTGGCGAAGGCCTGGGCGAGCAAGTCCTTGGCCACCCGGGCGGTGACCGACTGGGCCTCGACCAGCTTGAGGAGGCCCGCCAGCGCCCCGGCCCCGACCGGAGCCTGGGCGATTGCCACCCCGGCCGCGTTGCAGAGCCCCTGGAGCTCGCCCAGCTGCCAGTTGGCGGCAACCTGGGCGCCTACGCCGGAGCGGACCAGCTCCTCGAAGTAGTCGGCGTCGCCGGGGCGCTCGGTGAGCAGCCGGGCCGTCTCGACGCTCAGTCCGTGGTCGCCGCGCAAGCGGGCCCGCCGGGCCGCAGGTAGCTCTGGCAGGGAGGCGCGCACCTCCTCCACCTGCTCGGCGGTGATCACGAGCGGGGGCAGATCAGGCTCGGGGAAGTAGCGATACTCCTGGGCGTCCTCCTTGCTCCGCTGGGAGACGGTTCTCTGCTCCAGCTCGCTCCAGCCCCGGGTCTCCTGGGCGACCGTCCGATCCCCGTCCAGGATCTCCTGCTGACGGCGCAGCTCGTACTCCAGGGCCCGCTGCACGCTGCGGAACGAGTTCATGTTCTTGACCTCGACCTTGACCCCTAGCTGAGTGGCGCCAGGTCGGCGCAGCGAGATGTTGGCGTCGCAGCGCAGGCTGCCCTGCTCCATGTTGCCGTCGTTGACCCCTATGTAGACCAGGGTCTGGCGCAGGGTGAACAGATAGGCGCGGGCTTGGGCGGGGCTGCGCAGGTCGGGCTCGCCCACGATCTCCATGAGCGGCACCCCCGCCCGGTTGAGGTCCACCAGGGAGAAGGTCGAGCTGTGGATCTCGCCCGCATGGTGCAGGGTCCCGGTGTCCTCCTCCAGATGGACCCTGGTGATCGCCGCCCGGTGGACCTCGTCACCGACCTCGAACTCCAGGCTGCCTCGCAGCGATAGGGGCAGGTCGTACTGGGAGATCTGGTAGCCCTTGGGCAGGTCCGGGTAGAAGTAGTTCTTGCGGTCGAACTTGGTGTACTCGGGGATCTGGCAGTTGAGCGCCAGGGCGGTCAGGATGGTGAGCCGGACCGCCTGCTGGTTGATCACCGGCAGGGCCCCCGGCAGTCCCAGGCACACCGGGCACGTGTTGCTGTTGGGGGCCAGCCCCAGGTAGTCGGCGGGACAGCTGCAGAACATCTTGCTGCGGGTGAGCAGCTGGGCATGGACCTCAAGCCCGATCACGGCCTCCCAGGACCCGGATCCGCTCATGCCGGCATCCCCCCCAGCGGCGGGATACGCCCCCAGACCTCGGCCGCCAGCTCAATCGCCGCCGCCACCCGGAAGCAGACCGCCTCCCCGAGGTAGGGGCCGAGCACCTGGACCCCAACCGGCACCCCCGCCGCGAAGCCGGCCGGGACCGAGATCCCGGCGATCCCGGCCAGATTGGCGGGCAGGGTGAGGGCGTCGGTGGCATACATCGCCAGGGGGTCGGCGGTGCGCTCGCCCAGGAGGAAGGCGGCGGTGGGGGCGGTGGGCGAGACGATGGCGTCCACTCGGGCAAAGGCCTGGGCGAACTCCTGGGCCACCAGGGTGCGGACCTTCTGGGCGCGCAGGTAGTAGGCGTCGTAGTAGCCGCTGCTGAGGGCGTAGGTGCCGAGCGTGATCCGGCGCCTGGCCTCGGCGCCGAACCCCCGGTGCCGGGCGCTGGAGTAGGCCTCGCGGATGTTCTTGGCACTGCCGAAGCCGGGGCCGAACCGGACCCCGTCCATCCGCGCCAAGTTGCTGCTCACCTCGGCCGGGGTGATCACGTAGTAGGCGGCCAGGGCCTGCTCGGTAGTGGGCAGCTCCACCTCCACCCGCTCCGCGCCCTCCGCCTCCAGTGCCGCCAAGGCATGCTCGAAGACCTGGCGGACCCCGGGGTCGATCCCCAGCTCCAAGTACTGCCGGGGCACCCCCAGACGGAGTCCCCGGGGACCGCGCTGGGTGGAGTCCAGGAGGCGGCCTCCAGGGGCATCCAGGCTGGTGCTGTCCCGGGGGTCCGGGCCGGCGATCGCCTCCATTACCAGGGCGGCTTCGGCGACCGTCTTGCTCAGGGGACCGATCTGGTCCAGCGAGCTCGCCAGGGCGCAGAGGCCATAGCGGCTCACCCGACCGTAGGTGGGCTTCACCCCCACCACCCCACAGAATGAGGCGGGGAGGCGGATCGACCCCCCGGTGTCGCTGCCCAGGGCGTAGCTGGCCAGCCGGGCCGCTACCGCCGCCGCCGAGCCCCCGCTGCTGCCCCCGGGCACCCGCTGCGGATCCCAGGGGTTGCGGGTCAGCTGATAGGCGGAGTTCTCGTTGGAGCTGCCCATTGCGAACTCGTCGCAGTTGAGCTTGCCCAGGGGCACCGCCCCCAGGGCCTCGAGCCGTTCCACCACCGTGGCGCTGTAGGGCGGCACGTAGCCGCGCAGGATCTGGCTGCCCGCGGTGGTCTCCACCCCCTGGGTGCAGATCACGTCCTTGTAGGCCACGGGGATCCCGCACAGGGCGGAGCTGCCGGCGGGGTCGGAGGCCAGGCGGCTGTCGGCGGCCTGTGCCGCTGCCCGGGCCCGCTCGGGCGTGGTGCGCAGGTAGGCGCCCACTGCCGGGTCGAGCTCGCCGATCCGCTCCAGGGCCTCCTCGGCGAGTTCCAGGGCCGAGAAGTCGCCCGAGCGCAGGCCCTGAGCCAGCTCGGGGATCGGTCGCGCCAGCAGGGTCACTGGATGGCGGGGACCCGCAGGAATCCCGCCTCGGTGGCGGCGGCGTTGGCCAGGGCCTCGGCCTGGCTCAAGGGGGTGCCCGGCTGGTCGGGGCGCATCACGTTGCGCAGCTCGCCCACCTGGGCGGTGGCGGCGAGCTGGGAAACATCGACCTCGGCCATCTGGTCGACGGCGCCAACGATGGTGCGCAGCTGCCCCCCGATCAGCTCCAGCTCCTCGGCGGTCAGCCCCAGGCGGGCCAGCTCGCTCAGCCGGGCCACCTCGGCGGCACCCAGCGACGAGGTCGGGGATGAGTTCGCTGCCTCGGCCGCCACCGAGCCTGGATTATAGGTTGGCGCTAACTCGGCCAAGGAGTGCCCGACCATCAGTGACCTCCCCTCCGGGAAAGCGGCCCAGGAGCAGGCAGCTCTCCAGGCCGCACTGCTCGCCCTGGCCTCGGCCCGGACGGCGCGGCGGTTGCTCGACCCGGCGGGCCGCTGCGGGGCAGCGGCCGTGGTCAGCGCTCGTGGCCTTCCCGGGGCCCGGCGTGCCAGTAACAAAGCCCAGGCCGCGTTGGAGGAGAGCGCTCGCAAGCTGGAGGAGTCCCGCGACCGTTGGGGCGCCCTCGCCCAGGGCCTGCGAGCCGACCTTGACCTGGACCCAGGGCCGCTGGCCCGAGATGGGTCCGGGCCGGCTCTGACGGCGGCGCTCGAGAGCCTGGAGGAAGCATTGCGTAGTGCCTTGGAGGCCGCCGCCGCGGCACCTGCTTCCGCCCCGCCGGGGCTGGTCGCCAGCCTGGAGGCGGCATTGGCTCAGCTGGAGGCGGCCCGCTCCTAGTCCGAGGGAGCGGGGAGCGCCGCAGAGCGTGTCCGCCAGCCCCCCACGCAGCGGGCGCGAAGCACGTTCCCGACTAGGGGAAGAGCACTGGTCACGCCCACAGACTGGAGTCGGCAGCTGCCAGCTGCCGGCGGCAAGATCTCTCCGCCCCTGAAGCGGGCGCCGGCTCTGGGGGCGATGCGTGGCTAGTTACGGTTGAGCCTCGACCTCGCCGTGGGACGCCGCTCAGCGTCCCACGGGGTGCTCGAGCCAGGCGGCGAACTGGTCCTCGTCGAGGACTGTCACACCCAGGCGCTCGGCCGCCTGCAGCTTGGATCCGGGTGACTCCCCCACCACCACCGCCGAGGTCTTTCGGGAGACGCTGCTGGCCGCCACGCCCCCGAGCCCACGGATCAGCTGCTCAGCCTCTCCCCGGCTCCAGCGCCCCAAGCTGCCGGTGAGCACGAAGGTCTTGCCCGACCAGGGGCCCTCCACGCGCTCCGCCACCGCTGCGACCACGCCGGCGGACAGGAGCTGGTCCACCAACTCCTGTCCGCCAGGGCTGGCGAAGAAGCTGGCCACGGCCGCCGCCACCACCGCCCCCACCCCGGCCACCTCGGCCACCAGCTCCGCGGGAGCCTCACGCAGCGCCTCCAGGGTGCCGAAGTGCTCGGCCAGCAACTGGGCGGTTCGTTCCCCGACATGGACGATGCCCAGGGCATAGACCAAACGGGCCAGGCTGGGCCGGCGGCGGGATTGGACCGCCGCCACCAGCTGGCGGGCGGACCTGGCCCCGAAAAGGGGTAGCGCCTCCACCTCCCCGACCGTAAGTCGGAACAGGTCGGCAGGAGAGCGGATCAGGCCTCGCTGCAGCAGCTCGCCCAGCACCACCGGCCCGCAGCGGTCGATGTCCAGAGCGCCCCGGCTGACGAAGTGCAGCAGCCGCTGCAAGCGCTGAGCCGGGCAGAGGGGGTTCACACAGCGGGTGGCCACCTCGCCGGGCTCCCGGACCAGTGTCTGACCGCAGACCGGGCAGCTCTTGGGCATGCGGAAGCGCCGCGCCCCCTTGGGCCGCCGCTCCCGGAGTACCCGCACCACCTCGGGGATGACATCGCCCGCCTTGCGCACCAGCACCCGGTCCCCCACCCGGATGTCCTTGCTTGCCACCTGGTCCTGGTTGTGGAGCGTGGCCCGCTCCACGGTGGAACCGGCCACCAGGACCGGCTCCAGGATCGCCACCGGGGTGGCCACCCCGGTGCGACCGATGCTGGTTTCGATCGCCTTGACGGTGGTCTCGCGCTCCTCGGGGGGGAACTTGAAGGCCACCGCCCAACGAGGGGTGCGGCTGTCCCAGCCCAGCTCCTCCTGGAGCGCCAGCCGGTCCACCTTGAGCACCACCCCGTCGGTCTCGTAGGCCAGCTCATGCCTGGCCTCGCGCCAGTGCTCCAGGTGGGGACCGATCTCCTCAGGGTGGGAGAGCAGCCGCCGGTGGGGGTTGACCGGGAAGCCCGCCGCCTCCAGCCAGTCGAGAAGCTCCAGCTGCCCCCGGAGCTGGCGGGGGTGGGGGTCGCAGGCGTAGAAGAAGGCCTCCAGGTGCCGGGTGCGGGTGATCTCGGGGTCCAGCTGGCGCAGGCTGCCCGCGGCGGCATTGCGGCAGTTGGCGTAGAGGGACTGACCCAGGTCCTGCCTGGCCCGGTTGAGGTCGGTCAGCACCGAGCGGGGCATGTAGACCTCGCCCCGGACCTCGAACTCGGCGGGCAGCCGCGGGGCCGGCGCCGGAGCCAGTGACTTGGGCACCCCCTCCAGGGTCAGGATGTTGGCGGTGATCTCCTCGCCGACCTGGCCGTCGCCCCGGGTGGCGCCTCGGCGCAGCTGCCCCTCGCGGTAGGTGAGGCTCACCGCCAGGCCGTCGATCTTTAGCTCGGCCACCAGGGCCGGTGCCGTGCCCAGCAGGCGCTCGAGGCGGGCCTGAAAGACGCCGACCTCCTCCAGGGAGAAGGCGTTCTGCAAGGAGTACATCGGCGCCTGGTGACGGACCTTGCGGAAGGGCGTCTGGGCCAGGTTGCCCACCCGCCGGGTGGGGGAATCCTTGGTCTGCAGCCCCGGGTGGAGCGCCTCCAGCTCCTGCAGGTCACGGAAGAGCTGGTCATAGTCGGCGTCGGCCAGCTCCGGCGCGTCGAGCACGAAGTAGAGGTAGTTGTGGTGGGCCAGCTCCTCGCGCAGCTGGGCCGCCCGGCGGCGCGCCTCCAGGGGTGGGGCCGCCCCGGCCACCGGTCTAGCCTGGAACCCGGCGCAGGACGGCGTCGCTGACGGCGAAGCGCCGCCGCCCCGAGGCCTGGAAGTCGATCACCACCTCCTCCCCGCCCCCGGTCATCTCGCTGGAGTGGATGGTGCCCCGCCCGAAGCGGGCGTGCTCCACCAGGTCCCCGGCGTGGAAGCGGGCCTGGTCGCTCAGCGGCCGGGCGGGCGCGGTGGCCCGCTCCAGGATCACCTCCCGGGCCCGGCGCAGGAGCAGCGGCTGGGAGCGCGACTCGACCGGCGCCACGAAGCTCTCTCCCGAGCTGGCCCCGTCCGGCCGCGAGCCGACGGCATCGTCCCAGCGCTCCACCCCGGCGTCCCGACCCAGCGGGGCAAGGAAGCGCGAGGGGACGGCCGGGGCGGGGCTGCCGTAGAGGTGACGCCTAAAGCAGTGACTGAGGTACAGGCGCCGCATCGCCCGGGTCATGCCCACGTAGAGCAGTCGCCGCTCCTCCTCGACCTGGCTCAGCGTGTCCAGGGAGCGGCTGTGGGGCAGCAGGCCCTCCTCCACACCGGTGACGAAGACCACCGGAAACTCCAGCCCCTTGACCTGGTGCAGGGTGATCAGGGTCAGCGCCTGGGCCTGGTCCTCGAGCTGGTCGGTCTCCCCGGCGAGTGCCACCTGCTCCAAAAACAGGGGCAGCGATTCGGCGGTGGGCAGCTCCCCATACTCGGCGGCGAGCCCGCGCAGCTCAGCCACGTTGGCCCAGCGCTCGTCCCCCTCGGCGCTGCCGTCGCGCAGCAGCGCCCGGTA
Source organism: Candidatus Dormibacteria bacterium (assembly GCA_050734515.1). Lineage (GTDB taxonomy): Bacteria > Chloroflexota > Dormibacteria > Aeolococcales > Bog-877 > Bog-877. The sequence continues at coordinate 41,159 of JBOHUM010000080.1, read as the reverse complement.
CCCGCTGCGCTCCAGCAGGCGGTCGATCACGGCCACCAGGGGCCAGGGGCCGGCCCAGTCGGCCAGCTCCGTGATCAGCGCTTGGAAGCCGCGCAGGCCGTTGATCGCCGCCCCCCGGACACCGGCCGCGGCCGGATCGGCGAGCAGCTCCCAGTGGGAGCGGCGGTGGCTCTGGGCAAACTGCAGCAGCTGGCTCAGCGACTGGAGGCCGACCCCTCGCTTGGGGAGGTTGACCACCCGCTCGAAGGCGAGCCGGTCGTTGGGGTAGGCCAGCAGCCGCAGATAGGCGAGCACGTCCTTGACCTCACGGCGCTGGTAGAAGCGCACCCCGCCCACCAAGCGGTAGGGGATCCGGGCCCGGATCAGCGTCTCCTCCAGGGCCCGCGACTGGGCGTTGGTGCGGTAGAGCACCGCCATCTCGCCGAAGTCGCACTCCCCCCGGTCCACCAGTCGGCGCGCCTCGCGGGCCACCGCCCCCGCCTCCTCCCGCTCGTCGTAGAGCTGGGCCACCACCGCAGGCACCCCTTCTGGACCGTCGCTCCAGAGCCCCTTCTCCAGACGCTCCGAGTTCTCCTCGATCACCGCCTGGGCCGCCCGCAGGATGGCCCGGGTGCTGCGGTAGTTCTGCTCCAGGGGCACCACCAAGGCATCGGGGTAATCACGCTGGAACTCGAGGATGTTGCGGATGTCGGCGCCCCGCCAGCTGTAGACGGACTGGTCGGGATCACCGACCACGGTCAGGTGGCGATGCTCCTCGGCCAGCTCCTGGAGGATCAGATATTGGGCGCGGTTGGTGTCCTGGTACTCATCGACCAGGACGTGGTCGAAGCGCGCCTGGTAGTGCTGGCGTGCCGCCTCGGAGTTGCGCAGCAGCTCCACCGCCTGGAAGAGCAGGTCGTCAAAGTCCAGCGCCGCCGCCTCCTGCAGCAACCCCTGGTAGTGGGGATAGGCGGCCGCCACCTGGCTCTCGACGTAGCCCACCGCCCCTTCGGCGTAGCCCTCGGGGTCCTTGAGGTCGTTCTTGGCCCGGGAGATCTCCGCCACCACCGTGCCCGCGCTGGTTCGCTTCTCGTCGATCCCCGCCCGCCGCATCGCCTCCTTGACCAGCGCCGCCCGGTCGACCTCGTCATAGATCACGAAGTTGCGGGGCACCCCGATCAGCTCGCCACGCTCGCGAAGCATCCGGGCGCTGCAGGCGTGGAAAGTGCCCAGCCAGATGCCGTGGGGCTCCTCGCCCAACAGACCCTCCAGCCGCCTCCCCATCTCCTTGGCGGCCTTGTTGGTGAAGGTGACGGCCAGCACCCGGGCCGGGACCGTCCGGCCCTCCTCGACCAGGTGGGCGATCCGGTGGGTGAGCACCCGGGTCTTGCCCGAGCCGGCCCCCGCGAGGACCAGTAGCGGGCGCTCCGGCGCCAGCACCGCCTGGCGCTGGGCCGGGTTGAGACCCCGCAGCAGCGACGATTCCGCCTCCGGCGCCGCCGTGGTGGCGACGCCGTCCCGGTGGGGGGAGCGGCTCAACCCCGGTCCCGCGCCGGGGCCACTCCCTGGTAGAGCTCGGGGCGCCGGTCCTCAAAGGTATGGTTGCGCGGGGTGCGGCGCTTGCTGCGGCGGGCCCATTCCAGGTCGACGTCGGCGAGCAGCAACGCCTCGCTGGCGTAGGGGGCGGGGCCGGCCAGCATCCAGCCGTCCGGCCCTACCACGCAGCTACAGCCGACGAAGTCGACTCCGCGCTCGCTGCCGATCCGGTCGGCGGCGGCCACGAAGACCTGGTTCTGGAGGGCCGCGCCCACGCAGGCGTAGTCACCCATGGTCCAGCCCCGGTCGTCCAGCCAGCGGCCCCGGAAGTTGGCCACCCAGTTGGTGGGGACGCAGATGAGGTCGGCACCACCCAGGGCCAGGGTCCGGGCCGCCTCGGGGAACCAGAGGTCGTAGCAGACGAGGAGCCCCACCCTACCGAAGGGGAGCTCAAAGACGGGCAAGCCCACGTCCCCGGGGAGGAAGTAGGTCTTCTCGTCGAAAAAGAGGTGGGCTTTGCGGTAGACCCCGATCAGGCCGCCCGGTCCCAGCAGGGCCGCCGAGTTGTAGCGGCCCTGGGCGCCGCGCTCGGCAAACCCGGCCGCCACGAAGACCCCCAACTCCCGGCAGAGCCCGGCCCAGCGGGCCAGAGTCTCCGACTCCGCCGCCCCCGCTGCCGATCGCTCGGCCTCCGCCTCGCTCTCGAAGGTGTAGCCCGAGCTGGCCAGTTCGGGCAGGACCACCAACTGGGCACCCGCCTCCGCCGCCCTGGTGATCCAGGCGGCTCCCTGGGCGAGGTTGAACTCCAAGTCGCCCACCCGGGGGGCGTACTGGCCGACCGCCAGCTTGAGGGACGACTCGGACACCCCGACATTCTCCGCCCCGGCGACGGTCAGAAGTCCATGTCCTCCATGCCGTCCATTCCGCCCATGCCGCCCATTCCCCCCATGCCGCCCATTCCGCCCATGCCATCCATCCCCCCCATGCCGCCTTCACCGCCGCCCCCGGCGTGGAGCGCGGGCGCCAGCTCGGGGGCGTCGGCCACCAGGGCCTGGGTGGTGAGCAGCAAGGCGGCTACCGAGGCGGCGCTCTGGAGGCTGGTCTTCACGACCTTGGTGGGGTCGAGGATCCCCGCCTTGAGCAGGTCACCGTACTCCAGGGTGGCCACGTCCAAGCCCTCGGTCGGACCCATCGCCAGCGTCTTCTCCAGCGCCACCGATCCCTCCAGCCCGGCGTTGGCCGCCAGCTGCCGCACCGGCACCTCCAGGGCCCGCTTGACGATCTGGGCGCCGGTGCGCTCGTCATCGTCGCCGCTGAGCGAGACCGCCTTGGCCGCCAGCAGCAGGCTGCGCCCGCCGCCCGGGAGGATGCCCTCCGCGACGGCCGCCCGGGTGGCCTCCAGGGCATCCTCGACCCGCTCCTTGCGCTCCCGCAGAGCGGTCTCGGTGGGGGCGCCCACCCGGATCACCGCCACCCCGCCTACCAGTCGCGCCTTGCGCTCCTGGAGCTTCTCCCGGTCCCAGTCGGAGTCGGTCTGCTCCATCTGCAGGTCGATCTCCCGCACCCGCTCCTTGACGGCGCCCGGGCCGCCAGCACCCTCCACCAGGGTGCAGTCGTCCTTGGTGACCACCACCCGGCGCGCCGATCCCAGCTGGCGCTCGCTGATCCGCTCCATGCTCATGCCCAGCTCGTCCGAGACCACCTCGGCACCAGTGAGCACGGCGATGTCCTGCAGCATGGCGGTGCGACGGTCACCGAACCCTGGGGCTTTGACGGCGCAGGTGGGGGCGGTGCCCCGGAGCTTGTTGACCACCAGGGTCGCCAGCGCCTCGCCCTCGATGTCCTCGGCGATCACCAGGAGCGGCCGGCTGGCCTTGACCGCCAGCTCCATCGCGGGGACCACGTCGGCCAGCGCTGAGAGCTTGCGCGGCGTCACCAGGATCAGGGGCCGCTCCAGCACCGCCTCCATCGCCTGCTGGTCGGTGACCAGGTACGGGGAGACGTAGCCGCGGTCGAACTGCATGCCCTCGACCACCTTGACCTCGGTATCGATGCCCGAGGACTCCTCGACCGTGATCACGCCATCTGAGGTGACCTTCTCCATGGCGTCGGCGATCATCGCCCCGATCTCGTCGCTGCCGCTGGAGATGGTCGCCACCCGGGCCACGTCATCCCGGCCCGCCAGCGGCCGGCTGTGCTTGTCGAGTTCGGCGAGCACCGCCCGGGTCGCGCGCTCGATGCCCCGCTTGAGCCCCACCGGCGAGGCTCCCGAGGCCAAGTGGCGAACGCCCTCCTCTACCAGCGCCTCGGCCAGCAGGGCGGCGGTGGTCGTCCCATCCCCGGCGGTGTCGTTGGCGCGCCGGGCCGCCTCCGCCAGGAGCTGGGCGCCCATGTTCTCGAAGTGGTCCGGCAACTCGATGTCCCTGACGATGGTGGCCCCGTCGCTGGTGATCTGGGGGCTACCGTACTTGCGGTCGATCACCACCGACCTGCCCCGGGGCCCCAGGGTCGGGCGCACCGCGGCCGCTATCTGGGCGGTGCCCCGGAGCAGGGCGGCCCGGGCCTGGTCGTCGAACTTCAACTGCTTGGCTGGCACTTGCTCAGATCTCCTTGGCTTTGGGGCAGGGCCCGCGGCCGCCTCGAGGCGGAGCCGCGGGCCCTCGGCTCACTCAGGCCTTGCCGTTGCTCGCGACCACCGCCAGGATGTCCCGCTCCGAGAGGATCAGGTAGTCCTGCTCGTCGATCTTGATCTCGGACCCCGAGTACTTGGCGTAGATGATGCGATCACCCACGGTCACGTCCATGGCCACCCGCTGGCCGGTCTGCTCGTTGTACTTGCCGTTGCCGACCGCCTCCACCAGGCCCTCCTGGGGCTTCTCCTTGGCGGTGTCGGGCAGCACGATCCCGCTCTTGGTGGTCTCATCGCGCTCCAGCGGCTTCACCACCACCCGGTCAGCCAGCGGCCTCAGCTTTAGGGCCATTGCCTACCTCCCTACCTTGTTAGCACTCACCACTCGTGAGTGCTAACAGTCTAGCCCCGAGGGGCCACTCTCCGCAACTTGGCAGAGGGCCGCCCCAGGGCCACCACCGGCCAGCGGCTACGATCGCAGGTCGATGGCAGAAGACCGCAGCCAGCCCTCCCCGGCGGTGGTCGACTATGACAGCGGCTTCGACTACCCCGGCTTCTGGGACAACCGCGGCTACGAGCGCTGGGTGGAGGACCGGGTGCTGCGTAGGCTGCTCCGCCGGCTGCCGAGGGCGCAGTGGTTCGCCGACTTCGGCGGTGGCTTCGGCCGCAATGCCGCCCACTACCGGCAGGTGGCGCCGCGGGTGCTACTGGTCGACTACTCGGTTACCAACCTGAGCCAGGCCGCGGAGCGGCTGAGAGACCAGATCGCCCGGGGACAGGTCTTCCTGGTGCGCAGCGACCTGGCCCACCTGCCTCTGGTCGCCGGCGCCGTCGAGACGGCGATGGTGGTGAGGGTTCTCCACCACCTCACCGAGCCAGAGGCGGCGCTGGCGGAGATGGCGCGCAGCGTCGGTCGGGCCTGGCTGCTGGACGTCCCCATCAAGCACCACCTCCTGGCCCGGCTGCGCGCGGCTCGCTCCCGAGGGCAGGGCCAGCTGCTGCGGAGCCCGGCGCCGCTGGTCACCGGTAGCACCGCCTACCCGTTCTACACGTTCCAGCTGGGCTGGATACGAAGGCGGCTGGCGGCGGCCGGCTTCAGCTCCGAGGTCTCCGCCAGCGTCAACAACTTCCGTCGCTGGGACCAGCTACTGCCGGCTCGCGCCGTGCCGTTGCTGCGCCCGCTGGTGTATCCCAGCGAGCTGGCGCTTCAGCGCCTGGGCAGAGGTTGGTGGGGCCCAAGCCAATTTCTGCTCGCCCGCCGCTCCACCCCCCTCCGGCCCCAACTGCATGACCTCGCCAGCGCAGCCTCGGAGCCCCTGCGAGAACTGTCCCGGCGACTGTGCTGCCCCAGCTGCCGCGGGGGACTGGTATGGCGGCCAGACCGGGCCGCCTGCCCGGGCTGCCAGGTGGAGTACCCACGGCAAGACGCGTTCTGGGACTTCACCCCGCGATCGCGAGCAGAGGCGAGCCAGGCGGAGTAGCCGTTGCCAGGACGGCTACTCGGCTCTGAGCTGCCGCACCCACGGCGGATTCGAGCTAGGCCGGGTCGCGGGCACCGGCACCGGGCCCGGCTGCGGCTGAGCTGCCCCGGGCCAACTGCAGGTGAGAGGGCCAGCGTCCCCGAGACCCGGTTCCTTGGGACGCTTGTCTGCCACCCCGCCCGCCGGCTCGCTGGTGCGCCCTGCCCTCTCAGGCATAGGCCCGCAGACCCGGATCGACATCGAAGGGTTCGGCGCCGAACCCCTGGCGAGCAACCAGGGTCCACGCTGCCGCCCCAATCATGGCCGCGTTGTCGGTGCACAGCCGGGGGTCGGGGATGGTCACGGTGGCTATGCCCTGGAGCCGGTCCCGAACCATCTGGCGCAGCAGCCGGTTGCTGGCGACGCCCCCCGCCAGCACCACCCGAGAGCTGCCGGTGTGCTCCACCGCCGCCTCCAGCTGGGCGCACAGGGTTTCCGCCGCCGCCAAGCGAAAGCCAGCGGCGATGTCCGCCACCTGACCAGGCTCGAGCTCACCAAGCTCCCGGGTCAGGTAGAGCACCGCGGTCTTAAGGCCGCTGAACGAGAATCCGAAGTCGGGGAGGAGCGGGCGGGGCAGCCGGTAGCGGCGGGGGTCGCCCTGGTCGGCCACCCGGTCGATGGCGGGGCCGCCGGGGTAGCCCAGGCCCAGCATCCGCGCCACCTTGTCGAATGCCTCGCCGACGGCGTCGTCGCGGGTCGCCCCCAGCAGCTCCACGTCGGAGTGGGAGCGGTAGTGGATGAGGTCGGTGTGCCCACCGCTGACCACCAGGGCGACGAAGGGCGGCTCCAAAGAGGGGTCCTCGATCCGGGCTGCCAGGACATGCCCGCTCATGTGGTTGACCCCCACCACCGGCAGCCTCAGGGCCGCAGCCAGCCCCTGGGCGTAAGCGGCCCCGACCGCCAGACAGCCCACCAGCCCCGGGCCCCTGGTGACGGCGATGCCATCCAGCCCCGGGCCCACACCCCCCAACCCCGAGGTGGCGACGGCAACCACGGAGGCGATCCGCTCCAGGTGCATCCGCGCCGCCAGCTCCGGCACCACCCCGCCGAAGGGGGCGTGGGCGGCCGCCTGCGAGGCCACCACTGACGACTCGACCACGAAGTCGTCACGCACCACCGCCGCCGCGGTCTCGTCGCAGGAGGTCTCGACCGCCAGCAGCCTCACCGCTCCGGGAAGGCCTCCAGCGGAGCCGGGCCCAGGCCCTGGGCGTCGAGCCGGGAGAGGATGGCCATGAAGTTGCGCTTGAACCAGGGGGCGTGGATCAGGTCCGACCACATCACCAAGGCGTCCTCGCCGTTGTCGGTGTAATAGCCGCGCCGGCGCCCGATCACCTTGAAGCCGAACGTCTCGTAGAGGTGAATGGCGGGCTCATTGGTGGGCCGGACCTCGAGGCTGACGAACTGCACCCCCAGCTGGTAGGCGCGGTTGATCAAGGCGGCGAAGATCAGCCGTCCGTGACCGCGCCCCTGGTCCTCGGCCCGCACCCCGATGGTGGTGACGTGGGCCTCCTCACCCACCGCCCAGAGCCCGCCGTAGCCGAGCATGCGCTCCTGGTTCCAGAGGCACACGTAGTACGCGGCCCGATTGCTGCTGATCTCGCGCTGGTAGGCACTGCCCGGCCAGGGGCTGGGGAACACCGCCAGCTCGATGGCACGGACCTCGGCGATATCCTCAGCCTGCATCGGTCGAAGTTGCAGCCTTTCGCCGATCAGGACCATCACGCGTCTCCAACCGGGGTGGGATACTCCGCGGCCACCCGATCGTAGTCACTGCTGCCGGGGTGGGCCGCCGCCACCATAGCCCAGGCCGAAGCCAGGCTGCGCACCGGCTCCAGCCAGCGGGGACCCGGTGGCTGCAGCCGCCCCTCACCCAGGGTCCCGGCAGCCACCTGAGCCGCCAGCCAGGCCGCTGGCCAGTACTGCTCCCGTCCCAGCAGCGCCGCCGCCACCGGATGCGGCCCGTGCCCTCGCCTCACCTGGCCGTAGGTGCCGCCCCGCCCGGCGTCGAGCAGGGCCAGCAGCGCCCCCTCGCCAGCGACCACCCGGGCCTGGACCAGCTCCAGGCTGCTCACCAGTGCCAGGGGCAGCGCCCGCGCCTGGGCCACCCCCAGGGCCGCCGCCAGCCCCGCCCGAACCCCCATGTAGGAGCCTGGGCCGCTGCAGGCCACGACCCGGAGCAGCTGACCGGGGCTGGTCTGGGCAAGCGCGGCCGCCACCTCCGTCACCAAGGCGGCGGCGTCCCCCGGCTCGTCCGCCACCCAAGTAGGAGTGCCCTCCAGGTCCGTCAGCAGCACCAGGGGCTGCTGACGGCGACTGCCGTCCACCACCAGGGCCAGCCCGCCTTGGCCCGGCGTCAGGGCGCCCCCTGGAAGTGGTCGGGCAGGCGCAGCTCCAGCCGGCGCACCGAAGGTTCGACGATCGTCACCCGGACCTCGCCGGTGAACCACTCGGGATGGCTGCGCTCCGGCCACTCGACGACGGCGCAGCCATCCTCCAGGGCCTCGTCGATCCCAAGCTGGCGCAGGTCCAGCCCCGGCTCCAGGCGGTAGAGGTCAAGGTGGTGCACGGTGATCCTGCCAGGGTGGACGGCGTGGAGCACGAAGGTGGGGCTGCGCACCGAGGTCACTCCCCCGGCGCCCGCGACCGCGCCCTGGGCGATCACGGTCTTGCCGGCCCCCATCTCCCCGGCCAGCGCCAGGCAATCCCCCGCCAGCAGGTGCTCGCCCAGCCAGTGGCCGATGGCCCGGGTTCGCGCTTCCGACGTACTGACCAAACTGAGGGCGCGCACGGCTCAGAAGTGCCGAAACCCGGAGCGGCCGGGAGCCGGGACCTGCTCGCCCCCGGGGCGGCTCCAGAGCCGAACCCCGGGGTCGGCGCTGAGCTCCCCGATCTCGCTCAGGGCCGGTAGCTCTGAGGACCAGGCCCGGCGCAACTCCCCGAGCCGGTCCCGGGGCAGGCTGGCCAGGAGCTCGAAGTCCTCGCCCCCGCTGAGCGCCAGCTCCCGGGCCCGGTCCGGGAGCCGGTCGGCCAGCTCGGCCTCCAGGGGCAGGTGGTCCAGCCAGAGCTCCGCCCCCTGCCCCGAGCTGGCGCAGAGCCGCCCCAGGTCCAGGACCAGCCCGTCACTGAGGTCGGTCATGGCGCTGGCGCCCGCCCGCGCCAGGGCCTCCCCCGCCGCCCCGCGCGAGGGCGGATCGCAGAGCCGGGCCCGGAGCTGGGATGGCGGCTCCAGCCCCGATTGGAGCAGGGCCAGAGCCCCGGCGGCGCCGCCCAAGGCGCCGGTCACGATCAGCGCCTCGCCGGCGCGTCCGCCCCCCAACCGAACCGGTGCCCGGTTCCACAGCTGGGCCCAGGCGGAGACGGTCAGGGCCAGCGGGCCGGCGGTCGCGCTCAGGTCGCCGCCGACCAGGCTGGCCCCGTCCTCGGCCGCCGCCTCCACCAGCCCCAGCTGGATCGCCGCCACCGCCCTCGCTGAGGTCCCCGGCGGGAGCAGCGCCGCCGCCAGGCCCGCCTCGGGACGGGCGCCCATGGCTGCCAGGTCCGAGGCAGCCACCCTCCAGGCCTTGCGGCCCAGTTGGTACGGCCCCTGGAAGTCGCGCCCGAAGTCGATCCCCTCCACCAGCGAGTCGATGGTCCAGAGGCCCAAGCCGCCGCCCGCCAGGCCCAGGCCGGCGGCGTCATCGCCCGGCCCCAGGGGGCTCGATCGGGGCCCCAGCGCCGCCAGCTCGGCGAACTGGCGCAGCAACTTGGTCTCGCCCACCCCCTTCAGGGCGGGGCCGCCCACCCAGCCCGCCCGGCGCAGCCCGGCCGGAGTCGGGGCGCGCCCGCTCAGCTGGCCTGCGCCGCTCGGGGCGCCGGGAGCCCAGCCTGGGGGCTGCTGGCTCCAAAGCCGCCCGCGCCTCTCCGCTCCGCCAGGCCCGCCAGGTGTGCCAAACGCCCAGCTCGGACCGCGTCGGCGAAGGCGCGACCCATCCGGGGCGGGTCGGCGGACTGGGAGATGCCGGTGTTGACCAGGACCCCGGCGGCGCCCCACTCCATCACCCGGGCGGCGTCGGAGGGGGACCCCAGGCCGGCGTCGACGATCACCGGCACCGGGCACTTCTCGATGATCGCCCGGAGGTTGTGGGGGTTGAGCACCCCCAGGGTCGATCCGATCGGCGCCGCCCCCGGCATCACCGCCACCGCCCCGGCCTCGGCCAGCCGCAGCGCCAAGACCAAGTCGTCGCTGGCATAGGGCAGGCAGAGCAAACCGGCGGCAGTCAGCTCCCGGGTCGCCTCCAAGGTGGCGATCGGATCGGGCAGCAGCGTTTCCGGGTCGCCGGCGATCTCGATCTTGATGAAGTCCGACAGGCCGGCGGCGTGGGCCAGCCGCGCCAGCCGCACCGCCTCGGCGGCGGTGGTGGCCCCGGCGGTGTTGGGCAGGAGCACATGCGCCGCCAGGTCGACTCCGGCCAGATCCGAGCGCCGGTCGCCGTCCAGGTTGAGCCGCCGCACCGCCAGGGTGATCATCTCGGCTCCCGACTGGGCCAGCGACCCCGCCAAGCTCTCGGGGCTGGGGAAGCGGGCGGTGCCGTGGATCAGCCGTGAGCTCAGTTCGACCGCCCCCAGTCGCAGCCGGTCAGCCCCCATAGCCTCGGCCTCCCCCGACGAATCGGACCACCTCCAGCTGGTCGCCCGGCTCCAGGCGCAGCTGGGCCAGCGCCAACCCCTTGACGATGTTGCCGTTGCGCTCCACCACCACCGAGCTCGGGTCCACCTCCAGGCCCTCGAGCAGGGCTGCCACCGTGCCCTTCGCCGGACACTTGCGAAGGGCGCCGTTGACCTCCAGCCAGATCCAACTTGAGGCGCCGTCGATCTCGCTCGCTAACGTCGCCGCCGCCGCCCCGGGATCGGCTGCCCGGCAGATGGCCCGCACCACCCCGATCAGGTCGGCACCGGCGGCGATCGCCGCAGCGGCGCTGCCCGGCCCCAGGCCCCCGATGGCCACCACCGGCACCGATGCCGAGCGCGCGGCGCGGCTGACGTACTCCAGCCCCACCGGCTCCCGCCCCGGCTTGCTCGGCGTCGCCCGCACCGGGCCTGCGGAGATGTAGTCAACGGGCTGGTGCCGCGAGCGCCGCAGCTGCTCCGAGTCGTGGGTGGAGAGCCCGATCAGGAGCTCAGCACCGAGACGGACCCTGGCTGCCTCGGGATCGAGGTCGTCCTGGCCCAGGTGGACACCGTCGGCATCGGCGGCGGCGGCCAGCTCGAGATGGTCGTTGACCAAGAACAGGGCACCGCCGGCCTGGGCCGCCTGGCGGCAGCTCCGGGCCAGCTCCACCAGTTCCGAGGGAGGGTCGAGCTTGCGCCGCAGCTGGACCACCTCCACGCCGCCGGCGACCGCGGCCGCGATCAACGCCGGGAGCTCTGCCGCCGGGGTGTGGTCGTCGGTTACCAGGTACAGCCGGGCGGCGCGCAGGCGCGCCCGCCGGCCCGGCCCGGCGCCGACCTCGGCCGCGCGCGCCTGGGACATGGGGCCATTCTAGGTCGGCTCCTCGATCTCAGTCGGCGGCGCGCTCAACTCGCGGCACCCTCCCTGAGATCTGGGTGGTGACCTCGTAGTTGATGGTCCCCAGGCGCCTGGCCGCCTCCTCGGCGCTGATCTCCGACTGTCCCTGGCGGCCGATCAGGGTGGCCAGCGCCCCGGGGTCCACCTGGGGTGGCTGGCTGACGTCGACCATGGTCATGTCCATGGTCACATCCCCCAGCAGCGGCCGCTCCACCCCTCCCAAGAGGACCGACCCCCAGTGGCGGGGGCCGCGGCGGAAGCCGTCCGCATAGCCGACCGGGAGGGTGGCCACCTGCATCCGCTGCCGAGCGGTGAACGAGTCGCCGTAGCTGACGTGGGTGCCGGCCTCGATGGTCCGCACCTGGACCACCCGGGCGTGCCAGGACAGCACCGGCTCCCGGCGGCGGCCGTCCGGGGTGACCATTCCCAGGACCTCGATCCCGGAGCGCACCAGATCGAGGCGAGCGGCCGGCAACCTCCAGGCAGCGCTGCTACCGGCGTGGCGCAGCCACTCCCGCGGACCTGCTGCCTCAGCTTGGGCCAGCGCTCCCAGGAACCGTTCTAGCTGGGCTTTGGTGGCGGCATCGTCCTGGCCCTTGCGGAAGTGAGTGCAGACGCCCTCCAGAATCACCGCGCCGCTGGACTCAGCAGCCGCCACCGCCGCCTCCAGCCCCTCCGGGGGGAACCCCAGGCGGCTCATGCCGGTGTCCACCTTGAGGTGGATCCGGGCCGGGGCCGGCCGGGTCCCGGCCTGGATGGCACCTGTCAGCTGCCCGGGCTCGAAGACGGTAAGGGCCACCTCCTCGGCCACCGCTTCCGCCATCCGTTCCACCGGCGTGTGCCCCAGGACCAGGACCGGGCAGCGCAACCCGGCGTGGCGCAGCTCCAGGGCCTCGTCCAGCGTCGCCGCCGCCAGGCGGCTGGCCCCCGCCGCGAGCGCCGCCCGCGCCACGGGCACCGCTCCGTGGCCATACGCCTGAGCCTTGACCACCACCATCAGGGGAACGCCGCCCAGCTCCCGCACCATCGCCGCCACGTTGCGGCTCAGCGCGCCCAGGTCCAGCTCCACCCAGGTCGCCCGGGCCGGCTGGCTCAAGCCCGACCTCACCGTTCCCGCCGCCGGCGGACCGCCTCCTGGACCTCGACCAGCTCCGCCGCCACCTCGCTGGCCAGGATCCCCGCCCGTCCCCGGCGCATCGCCAGACGCTGCCCGGCGGCGCCGTGCAGGAACACTCCGGCCCGGGCGGCCGAGAAGGCACCCAGGCCCTGGGCGCGCAGCGCGCCCACCAGACCCGCCAGGACGTCGCCGGTGCCGCCGCTGGCCAGGGCGGCGGTGGCGTGGCCGTCAACGTAGAGGGCCCCGGCGGGGTCGGCCACCACTGTCTCCGCCCCCTTGAGCACCACCACTACGCCCAGCTCGGCCGCCAGGGACCGCGCCGTCTCCGAGCGGGACGCCTGGACCTCGGCCAGTTCCCGTCCGGCCAGGCGCGCGGCCTCCAGGGGATGGGGAGTGAGCACGCTGCCCCTGGGTATCCGCGCCCGGAGCGGGGGTTGGCTGGCGCAGACGTTGAGGGCGTCCGCATCCAGCACCAGGCCCCAGGAGGACCCGGCGGCGGCCGCGAACAAGGCATCGAGCAGGCCCTCGGTGGCGGCCCCCTGGCCCAGCCCCGGGCCGCAGACCACCGCCTGGGCCGACTCCAGGGCGGGAGCCGCCTGCTCCAGGGCGGCCCGGTCCAGACCAGGGCCGCTCGGGGTCACCGGGACCCGGATCACCTCCGCCGGCAGCCCGGCAGACCCGGGGCTTCCGGCCACCACCACTGCCTTGACCTTGCCGCTCCCTCCTCGGAGCGCCCCCAGACTGCAGAGCACCGCCGCCCCCGGGAAGTCCCCACTTCCGGCCACCACCAGCACCGTGCCGAAGGTTCCCTTGTGGCTCCGAGCCGGACGCTGCGGCAGCTCCAGGTCGGTGGGCAGCTCGCCCAGCCAGCCGCCCGCCCCGTCCCCGCCGCCGGCCAGGGCGGCAACCGCCACGCCGACCCCGGCGTCATGGGTGAGACTGATGCTCAGGCCCGCGACCACCTCCCCCTCCACCAGGACTTGGGGCGCCCCGCCGGGGCGCCTCCTGACCGTGATCGCGCTGTAGAGGGGCAGCGGCCGCCCCAAGCCGCCGAAGAGCTTGCGCACCGCCTCCTTGGCCGCCCAGCGGGCGGCCAGGCGCTCCGGGCGCCCCTGGGAGTAGGCAGCCTCCTCGGCGCTGAAGTACTTAGTGGCAAAGCGGGGCTGGCGCGTCAGCAGCTGGCGGACCCGCTCCACCGAGCTCACGTCCACCCCCACCGCCACCGGGGGCTCGCCGCCTGCCCCGGCGGCAGGGCTCACTCGACCGTGACTGACTTGGCCAGGTTCCGGGGTCGGTCCACGTCCAGGCCGCGCTTCATGGCCGCATGGTAGGCGAGCAGCTGGCCCACCAGGGCGTTGGCCACCGGGGCCACCGGCTCCGGCAGGCGCGGCACCGAGATCAGATGGTCGGCCAGCCCCTCCAGGCTGGCGTCCTGGTCGTTGACCACCGCCAGCACCGGGCTCTGCCGGGCCTGGATCTCCTGGATGTTGCTGCGGATCTTGTCCCGGGTGGCGGACTCCGTGGCCAGGGCCACGACCGGCATCCCTTCGTCGAGCAGGGCGATGGGGCCGTGCTTCAGCTCCCCCGCCGGGTAGGCCTCGGCGTGGAGGTAGGAGACCTCCTTGAGCTTGAGCGCCGCCTCCATCGCCACCGGGTAGTTGTAGCCCCGCCCCACGAACAGCGCCGAGCGGAACTCGGCCAGCCAGCGGCCCAGCTTGGCGATCTGCTCCTCACGCGCCAGGATCTCGCGCTGGACCTCGGCGGCCGCCCTCAGCGCCGAGGCCAGCTCGCGGCGGTCCCCCTCATGCAATCCCCGCGCCTGGGCCAGGCGCATCGCCAGCAGCAGGCCGCAGGCCACCTGGTTGACGAAAGTTTTGGTGGCCACCACGCAGACCTCGGGGCCGGCGTGGAGGTTGAGCACCGCATCCGCCTCTAGGCAGAGGGTGCTGCCGACCACATTGGAGAGCGCCAGCAGGTGACTCCCTCGGGCCCGGGCCACCCGCGCCGCCGCCAGGGTGTCCGCGGTCTCCCCCGACTGGGAGATGGCCACCATCAGGGTCCGGCCGTCGGGAAGCTGGGGCCGGTACCGCCACTCGGAGGCGGTGTCGACCACGGTGGGCAGCCCGGCCAGGTCCTCCAGCGCGTACTTGGTCAACAGGCCGGCGATGTGGGCCGTCCCCGCCCCCACGATCTGCACCCGCTCGAACTGGGCCAGCGCGGCGTCGTCCAGGCTCCAGTCGGGGAATTCCACCCGGCCGTCGCTGAGCAGCCGGCCACGAAGCGCGTTCTCCAGGGCGGCAGGCTGCTCCTGGATTTCCTTGGCCATATAGCTGGGGAAGCCGCCCCGCTCGGCCTGGATCACGTCCCAGTCGACGCGGACCACCCGGGGCACCGACTCGCTGCCGTCGACGATCGAACTCACCACCGGCCCCACCGGGCTCAGCACCGCCATGTCCCCCTCGCCCAGCACCAGGGCCTGCTTGGTGTAGGGGATGATCGCTGTGAGGTCGGAGCTGAGGAACCACTCGTCTCGACCCACCCCCACCACCAGGGGGGCGTTGAGCCGGGCCCCGATCAGGGTGTCGGGGTCGGTGGAGCTGAGCACCACCAGGGCATAGGCGCCGGTGAGACGCGCCACCGCCCGGCGGGTGGCCGCCACCAGGTCGCCGGCGTAGTACTGCTCGATCAGGTGGGGCACCACCTCGCTGTCGGTCTCGGAGCTGAACTGGTGCCCGGCGGCGAGCAGCTCCCGCTTGAGATCAGCGAAGTTCTCAATGATGCCGTTGTGGATTACGAAGAAGCGACCTCCGCAATCGCTGTGGGGGTGGGCATTGGCGTAGCTGGGGCGGCCGTGGGTAGCCCAGCGGGTGTGGCCCATGCCGATCCGGCCCGGGAGGTCAGTACCCTCGGTCTCGGCCAGCAGCGCCTCCACCTTGCCGGCGGCCTTGACGGCGGTGGGGTGGCCGTCCGGCTCCAGCACCACCACCCCGGCCGAGTCGTAGCCCCGGTACTCCAGGCGGCGCAGGCTGTCCAGCAGCAGCGGCGCCGCCGAGCGCGGGCCCAGATAGCCAATGATGCCGCACACCGGTGACTTCTCCCTCCCACACGGGCCCTTCGCTGCAGCCAACGGGCCGCCGCCCGCCCAGGTTACTGGGCGCGGGGTGGATCAGGGCGTGGGGCTGGCGGTCGGTGCCGGGGTCGGGGTCGCGGTCGGGGCGATGGTGAGGGAGATCGTCACGTAGGAGGTGGAGAGGCTGACCCCCGAGGGGGCCACCAGGGCGACGGTGACGGACTGGCTGGAGGTCATGTGGGAGACGTCGATCGAGGCGGTGACGATGTGGCTCAAAGCGACCAGGGCCGAAGCGGCGCCGCTGGCCGTCACCGTGAGCGGTGTCGGCGCCAGGCTGACCAGTTGGTAGCCAGTTGGCAGCTGCCCCGCCAGCAGCGGGTGGACCGGCAACTCCCGTTCGGTGGTCTCCGAGGTGATGGTGGCGACCACGTTGACCTGGGCGGGGCTGATCGCCAGCCGGCGCACACCCTCGGTGTTGAGCAGGGTTACCGGTTGCTGGGGGATGGTCAGGGTGGTCCGATCCTGGGAGAGGTTGACCCGCACCTCGGCCTGAAGGTGGGCCAGGACGCTCTGCGGCCCGGTCACGGTGACCGTGTTGGGGGTGGCGGCGGTGGCCGCGTTGTACCCCGCCGGGGGCGGCGACTCGACGATCACGTGCAGCGGCAGCGAGCGGGTGGTCTCACGGTCCACCACCACCGGCACCTTGCCGGGGTAGGACCAGATGAAGACGTTGCTGTCACTGCTCTCCACCTTGACCGTGGCCTGGTACTCGCCCGGGGTCGTGAAGTGTCCCAGGTTGACCTGAGCGAAGAGGTGGTGGGCCACGGCCCGCTTGCGCACATTGCTGGCGATGCCCCCGACCTTGACTGGGATCGGGTTGAGTGGGTGGAGCAGGACCAGCCCACCCTTGAGGGGCCCGGCCTGGGGGACGACGTCGAAGGTGGCGATCTGAGGGGGGTTGCTGGCGTAGACCACGCCCACCCACATGGCGCAGGCGCCCACCAGAGCGATCACCTTGAGGCGCAGGTTCCGGGTCACCAGCCGCCTCAGCGTCGTCATCGGAAGCGGCCCGCCCGCGCCGGCGCCTGGGGTGCCCGGGCGCCCCGGCCCAGAAGCCGCAGGCTGCGCCGGTGCTGCTCGTACAGGGGCAGCTTGAAGAAGGCTCCCAGGCGGTTGGTGAGCGCCTCCACGTCCATCTCCCGCTGGATCTCGCCACCCAGGGCCACGCTGACCTGGCCGGTCTCCTCCGAGACCACCACCACCGCGGCGTCGGTGGCCTGGCTCAGCCCCATCGCCGCCCGGTGGCGGGTGCCGATCCGGCCCTGGCTGCCCGTCTGCTCCGCCAGCGGCAGCACGCAGCCCGCGGCCACCAGGCGGCCATCCCGGATCAGGGCTGCGCCGTCGTGCAGTGGCGAGCGGTAGGTGAAGACCGTGATCAGGGTCTCGGCGCTGAGCAGCGCCTCCATCCGCACCCCGGTGGCGGCGATCTCCTCTAAGCCGATGTCCCCCTGGAGCACGATCAGCGCCCCGGTGGTGCTCTCGCTGAGCCGGGAGGTGGCCCGCACCACCTCATCCACCACCCGACGCAGCTCCGCGGTCTCCGGCGCCAGCAGCCCCTGACGGAGCCGGCCCAGGCTGCCCATCTGGTCCAGGGCCCGGCGCAGCTCCGGCTGGAAGAGGATCACCACCGCGATCAGGATCACCTCCCCGCCGTTGCTGAAGATGAACTGCAAAACCGGCAGATCAAGGATCTTGGCGATCGCCCCCAGGGCCCCGATCAGGAGCAGCCCCACCAGCAGCTGCACCGCCTGGGTCCCGCGGATCAGGACCAGCAGCCGGTAGAGCAGGAAGCTGATGATCAGCACGTCCAGGATGTCGCGCCAGCCCACCGTCTGCAGCAGCACCCGGGCCGCCTGGCCCAGGTCCAGGGGGGTCAGTCCCAGCAGCAGGGGCTGGCCGGCGGTCATGGCGCCCCGCCGAAGATGGCCAGCAGCAGGGCCATCTGCACCCAGAGGCGGTTCTCCGCCTGCTCGAACACCACCGACTGGGCACAGTCGATCACCGCGTCGGTGATCTCCTCACCCCGGTGGGCGGGCAGGCAGTGCATGACCTTGGTGCCCTCAGGGGCTCGGGCCAGGAGCGCTTCGTTGACCTGGTAGGGACCGAAGTCCTGGCGCCGGTCCTCATGCTGGTCCTCTTGGCCCATGCTCGTCCAAACGTCAGTGTAGATCACTTCGGTTTCACTCAAGCCGACTTCGATGTCGGTGGTTACCAGCACCCCGGGAACCCCCTGGCCGGCGCCGGGGCCGTACCCGGGAGGGCTGACCACCCGCAGGTCGAGGCCGGCCACCCGCGCTGCCTCGATCCACGAGTTGCAGACGTTGTTGCCGTCGCCGATGAAGGTCACCCGGGCCCCCTCCAGATGGCCCAGCTGCTCCTCCAGGGTCAGGCAGTCGGCCAGCACCTGGCAGGGATGGCCCAGGTCGGTCATGGCGTTGATGACCGGGGCTTCCATGCTCGCGGCCAGCCCCCGCAGGTCGCGGTCTGAGGGCACCCGGGCCACCAGCCCATCCACCAGCCGGTCCAGGATCCGGCCGACGTCGGCGACCGACTCCCGCTTGCCCATCTCGATCTCCCGGTCGAAGAGCGAGATGGGATGGCCGCCCAGGCGGTGGATCCCCGCCTCAAAAGAGACCCGGGTGCGATTGCTGGGGCGCAGGAACACCAGGGCCACCGACCGGCGCGCCAGCGGGGTCCCGGGATCCCCGCCGGCCTTGAGCTCGGCGGCGGTCCTCAGCAGCCCCCGCAGCTGGGAGGCGCTGAGGTCGGCAACGGCCAGGAAGTCGCGGCCGTACAAATCGGCGGCCAAGTCACCCTCTTGCAA
Organism: Candidatus Dormibacteria bacterium; assembly: GCA_050734515.1. Taxonomy (GTDB): domain Bacteria; phylum Chloroflexota; class Dormibacteria; order Aeolococcales; family Bog-877; genus Bog-877. Next base: position 22,879 of record JBOHUM010000080.1, on the reverse strand, counting down.
TTGCCCGCACCGCAGGGGAGCGGGGTTCGTAGCTGAAACGTCTGCTTGGTAGTTGATCTAGCGTTTGGTGTACTGCGGTGCCTTGCGCGCCCGCTTCAGGCCCGGCTTCTTGCGCTCCTTCATCCTCGGATCTCGGGTCATCAGTCCCGCCGCCTTGAGTGGCACTCGGAAGGCAGGGTCCCAGGCGCAGAGCGCCCGGGCCAGGCCGTGGGCGACCGCCCCCGCCTGTCCCGCCACCCCGCCGCCGCGGACCTTGACCGACACCCGGAAGCGGTCGCTGGCGCCCGCCACCCGCAGTGGTCGCAGCGCCGCCTCCTCCAGCTCCCGCCGCCCGAAGTGGCGCAGCGGGTCCCGCTCGTTGATCACCGCCGTGCCCTCGCCCCGGTAGATCCGCACCCGCGCCACCGCGGTCTTGCGCCGCCCGGTGCCGTACGAGTAGCGGGCCTGGTCCTGGTCCTGGTCCATCAGAGCCTGATCACCTCTCCATGGGCGCCGAAGGCAATCGCCTGCGGCCGCTGGGCCTGGTGCGGGTGTTCGGCCCCAGGGTAGACCTTGAGGCGCTTCAGCTGCCGAGCGCCCAGGTGGTTGTGCTGGAGCATCCCCGCCACCGCCAGACGCAGGGGAGCCGTCGGGTCCCGCTCCACCAGCTCCTCGTAGGTGCGCTCCCGGCGACCGCCGGGGTAGCCGCTGTAGCGGTCATACACCTTGCCGGTGCGCTTGGCCCCAGTTACCACCAGTTCGACGGCGTTGATCACCACCACCTGGTCGCCGCAGAGGACGTGTGGGGTGTAGCTGGGCTGGTGCTTGCCGCGCAGCACGCGGGCCAGGTTGACCGCCAGCCGGCCCAGGGTCTGGCCGCGGGCGTCTACCAGCACCCAGGTCTCGCTTCCGGAGTTCTCCACCGCCACGAAGGAGCGTTGGGCGACCGAGCTCACCAGGCCTCCTCCGGGCCGCGGTACTCCACCCGCCACTGGTGCAGGCCCAGGGCCGGCGCCGTCGCCCACAAGGCCCTACCCGGGCTGGGGCAGGCCAGCGCCGCGGCCAGGTCCGCCAGCTCGGCGCGGCGGCGGCCGATCGCCACCAGGGCCCCGGCGAAGTTGCGCATCATCCCCCGCAGGAAGGCGTCGGCCCGCACCTCCAGGCAGATCAGGCCGCCCGCCCGCGCCACCGTTGCCCGGTCCACGGTGCGCACCGTGGAGCCCCCGGGGCGGGGGCTGCTGCCGAAGGCGGCGAAGTCCTGCCGCCCCACCAGCCGCCGGGCCGCCTGCCGCATCGGCAGCAGCTCCAGCGCCGAGTTCACCCGCCACTCCTGGCCCCGGGTCACCGGAGCCGGCTGCTCGGAGTCGCGGACCAGGTACCGGTAGCTCCGGCGCCACGCCTGGCGCCGGGGGTCGAAGTCGGCCTGGGCGCGGTCGACCGCGAGCACGGCGACGTCCTCGGGCAGCAGCGCGTTCAGGGCCCGGCGCATCCGGCCCGGCTCCCAGGCGTCCGCCTGCAGGCTGAAGGCCACCACCTGGCCGTGAGCGTGAGCGCCGCGATCGGTCCGGCCCGCGGCTTGGATCTGCGGCGACTCGCCGCTAAGCCGCAACAGCGCCCGGCTAAGCTCGCCCTGGACGGTGCGCAGGCCCACCTGTGCCTGCCAGCCGTGATAGCCGCCACCGTGGAAGGCGAGCACCAGGCGGTAGCGCTGACCGCTGGCCATCAGTCCAGCAGCTCCACGATCACCACCGGCGCGGCGTCGCCCAGGCGGGGACCCCGGCGGATGATCCGGGTGTAGCCCCCTGGCCGCTCCTGGTAGCGAGAGGCGTACTGGCTGAACACCTTGGCCGCCACCTCCGGCTTGGCCACCACCTTGGCCACCTGGCGGCGGGCGGCCAGGTCGTCGGTCTTGGCCACCGTCACCAGCCGCTCCACCCAGCGCCGCACCTCTTTGGCCTTGGCCTCGGTGGTCTCGATCCGGCCGTGCTCGAAGAGCGCCGTGGCCAGGTTGCGGGTCAGCGCCTGGCGGTGGGCCGAGGTCCGGCCCAGCTTGCGCCCCGCCTTGAGATGGCGCACCGCCCTCAGCGCTCCCCCGACTGGAACAGGTCGTCGACCTCATCCTCGGGAACGAACCCCCGCGCCACCAGCTTCTGCTTGATCTCATCGAGCGACTTGGCGCCAAAGTTGCGCAGAGCCAGCAGCTCCTCCACCCGCATGCTCAGCAGCTCGCCCAGACGGGTGATGTCATTGGCCTTGAGGCAGTTGAGGGCGCGCACGCTCAGCTCCAGGTCCTCGACCGGTATCTCCGCCAGCCGGCTGCGAGGGTCGGCGCTGACCGCGGCCCCGTTGGCGGCGGCGTTGACACTCTCGCCGAAGGTGGCGAAGAGATCCAGGTGGCGGATGTAGTACTGGGCCGCCCGACTCACCGCCTCGACCGGGGCGATGGTGCCGTTGGTCCTGACCTCGAGGATCAGCTTCTCCCAGTCGGTGTCCTGCCCCACCCGGGTCTTCTCCACCGTGAAGTTGGCCTTGACCACCGGCGTGAAGATCGCGTCCACCGGGATCACCCCGATCGGCTGCCCCTCCTTCTTGTTGCGGTCTGCCGGGGAGTAGCCCTTGCCCAGCTCCACGGTCAGGTCCATGCGCAGCTTGGCCTGGGCCCCGTCCAGGGTGCAGAGGTAGAGGTCGGGATTGGCGATCTCCACGTCGGCGTTGGGGCCGATGTCAGCGGCGGTCACCCGGCGGCCCCCGGAGACGTCCAGGCTGAGGTGGGCGCCGTCGGGGTTGTGGCAGACCAGGTTGAGCTGCTTGACGTTGAGCAGGATCTCGCCCACGTCCTCCTTGACGTGCTTGAGGCTGGAGAACTCGTGCGCCACCCCCTCGATCGAAACCGCGGTCACCGCCGCCCCGGTCAGGGACGAGAGCAGGACCCGGCGCAGGGAGTTCCCCAGGGTGGTGCCGTAGCCCGCCTCCAGCGGCTCGATCTGAAAGCGCCCGTGATTGGTGGCGGTCTCCACCTCGCGGACCGTCGGTTGGATGGCTGTCTCAGGCATCAGAAGCTGTTCCCTCGTGGTGTTGGCGCTGCCCCTGGGCTAGCGCGAGTAGTACTCGACGATCAGCTGCTCGTCGACGCTGGTCTCCATCTCCCCTCGCTCCGGTTGCCGGGAGACGTCGACCCGGCGCTCCTCGGGGTAGACGGTGAGCCAGGCGGGCACGTTCTGGCCACCCCGCGACTCCAGCGACCGCCGGATCGGCGCCAGCTCCCGGCTGCGCTCCCGCACCGCCACCACCTGTCCGGGGCGGACCCGAAAGGAGGGGATGTTGACGGTGCGGCCGTCGACCTGGAAGTGGCGGTGGGCGACCAGCTGCCGTGCCTCCCGCCGGGAGGCGGCCAGACCCGCCCGGTAGACCACGTTGTCCAGGCGCTGCTCCAGCATCTGCAGCAGCTCGGTGCCGGTGACTCCCTTGCGGGCCGCGGCGGTGTCGAAGTAGTTCTCGAACTGGGTCTCAAGCACCCCGTAGATGCGCCGGCCCCGCTGCTTGGCCCGCAGCTGGATACCGTAGTCGCTGATTCGACGCCGCCGCGCCAGCCCATGCTGACCCGGGGGCGTGGCGTTGCGCTTGGTGAAGGTGCACCGCTCCCCCAGGCACTTGTCGCCCTTGAGGAAGAGCTTGATGCCCTCCCGACGGCAGAGCCGGCAGACCGGCGGATGGGGGTTAGCCAAGCCTGCTCTCCTCAGACCCGCCGCCGCTTGGGCGCCCGGCAGCCGTTGTGGGGCACCGGGGTGACGTCGGTGATCGAGCTCACCTCCAGGCCCGCCGCCTGGAGCGAGCGGATCGCCGCCTCCCGGCCCGCCCCCGGCCCCTTGACCAGCACCTCGATCGCCTTCAGCCCGTGCTCCATCGCCCGCCGGGCGGCGGCCTCGGCGGTGGTCTGGGCGGCGAAGGGCGTGCTCTTGCGTGAGCCCTTGAAGCCCGAGGAGCCGGCGCTGCCCCAGGCGATCACGTTGCCCTGGGGGTCGGTCAGGGTGACGATGGTGTTGTTGAAGGTGCTGAAGACGTGGGCCTTGCCCACGGCAATGTTCTTGCGCTCCCGGCGCCGGGTCCGCACCACCTTCTTCTTCTTGGCCAAACCAGTACTCCGCTCAGCTACTCACTGGGTTCATCACTTGCCCTTCTTCCGGCGCACGCCCACGGTCTTGCGCGGACCCCGCCGGGCGCGGGCGTTGGTCCGGGTCCGCTGCCCGCGCACCGGCAGCCCCCGCCGGTGGCGCAGCCCCCGGTAGGTGCCGATCTCCATGAGGCGCTTGATGTTCAGCGCCACCTGGCGGCGCAGGTCGCCCTCCACCCGAGGTGCCTCGCGGGCGATCACGTCCCGCAGCCGCACCACCTGGGCCTCGCTGAGGTCGTCGGTGCGGATGTCCTGGTCGATCTGGGCGATCCGCAGCACCTTGTGACTGGTGGTGAGCCCGATCCCGTAGATGTAGGTGAGCCCTACCTCGATCCGCTTGTTGCGGGGCAGGTCGACCCCGGAGATCCTCACCATCGGCTTCGCCCGCTCAACCCTGGCGCTGCTTGTGCTTGGGGTTTTCGCAGATCACCCGCACCGTGCCCTCCCGACGGATCACCTTGCACTTGTCGCACATCCGCCGCACCGACGCCCGCACCTTCATTCCGACTCCCGGCCCTTGCGCCCATTCAAACCAGCCGCGATACGATCCGGCCCCGGCCCGGGTCGGTGGTCGAGAGCTCGACCAGGACCCGGTCCCCGGGCAGGAGCCGGACACTCGCCAGGCGCGCCCTGCCCGCCATGTGGGCCACCAGCTTGCCCCCGCCTTCCAACTCCACCCGGAAGAGCGAGTTCGGCAAGGGCTCAAGGACTCGGCCCCGGAGGCCGCCGGGGTCGTTCATGGTGGCGGGCACACGGAAACCGAGCAGGCTTCGCCCGTGTCAGAGTATAGCCCATCTCCCAGCCAGAGCCGGGCGCTCATGCCCGGGCCAGGGTGGTCAACACCTCGGGGCCGTCGGCCCCGATCACCAGGGTGTGCTCGAAGTAGCAGGAGCGGCGCCCGTCGGTGGTGACCACCGTCCAGCCGTCGGGCTCCAGCGCGGTGCCCGGCTCACCCTCGTTGACGATGGGCTCGATCGCCAGGCAGAGCCCAGGGCGGATCTCGATCCCCCGGCCGGGCTGACCGTGGTTGGGCACCTCCGGCTCCTCGTGCATGTCCCGGCCGATGCCATGGCCGGTGTAGCCGCGCACGATCGAATAGCCGTTGCCCTCGACGTGGCTTTGGACGGCGTGGCCGATGTCGCCCAGGCGATTGCCGGGCTGGGCCGCCGCCACCCCCCGCTCCAGGGCCTCGCGGGTCACCCGCACCAGGCGGGCGGCCTCGGGGGCGATCTCCCCGCAGCCCACCGTCAGTCCCGCGTCCGCCCACCAGCCCTGGTAGATCAGGCCACAGTCGAGGCTCACCAGGTCGCCTTCCGCCAGGCGCCGGCCATCGGGGATGCCGTGCACCACCTGCTCGTTGACCGAGATGCACAGGTGCCGGGGGAAGCCCTGATAGCCGAGGAAGCCGGGAAAGCAACCCCGGCGCCGGATCGCCCGGTTGGCGGCCCGATCGATCTCCGTGGTACGGGCCCCCGGCGCCACCAGCTTGGCGAGCTCTTCCAGCACCTCGGCCAGCAGCCGCCCCGCCTGGCGCATCACCGCCACCTCCTGGGGACGTTTGAGGGTGATCAGGAGATCGCCTCCAGCAGGCTCTGGGCGACGTCCTCGGGGCTGCGGGTGCCGTCCAGGCGCATCAGCGGCACTGACTCCGCCAGGAAGTCCAGCAGCGGCTCGGTCTGCTCGTGGTAGATGCGCAGCCGCTCGGCGATCACACCCGGGGTGTCGTCCTCCCGGGCCTCCAGCCGGGCCCGCAGCGCCAGCCGCGAGACCAACTGCTCGGTGGGCACCTCCAGCACCACCGCCACCTCCAGGGGCCGGTCCACCCCCCGCAGCATCTCCTGCAGCGCCCGGGCCTGGGCCAGGGTGCGAGGGAAGCCGTCGAGGACGAAGCCGGTGTCGGCCTGGGGGGAGCGGAGCCGCTGGCGGATCATGGCCACGATCACCTCGTCGGGAACCAGCTTGCCCCGGTCCAGGTAGGTTGCCACCATCTGCCCCAGCGGCGTTCCCCGGGCCCGCTCCTGGCGCAGCATCTCCCCGGTGGCAATGTGCTCCAGCCCCAGGCGGGCTTTCAGCATCGCCGCCTGGGTGCCCTTGCCCGACCCCGCCGGGCCGAAGAGGGCCAGGTTGTGCCGGTTCGTATCAGCCACGAGCTCGACCGCTCAGCGGATGAAGCCGCGGTACTGCCGCATCAGCAGCTGGGTCTCCAGCTGCTTCATGGTGTCCAGCGAAACCCCGACCACAATCAGTATTGCCGTGCCCCCCAGGTAGAGACCACTGCTGGGCTGCTGGCCGGTGAGCAGGGCGGTGAGCAGGGGCAGAACCACGGTGATCACCCCGAGGAAGATCGCACCCGCCAGGGTGATCCGGCCCATCACCCGGGCCAGGTATTGGGCGGTGGCCCGCCCGGGCCGGATCCCCGGGATGAAGGTGGCGCTCTTCTTGAGGTTGTCGGCGGCGTCCTCGGGATCGAAGGTGACGGCGGTGTAGAAGAAGGTGAAGCCCATGATCAGGGCGAAGTAGAGCAGTTCGTAGCCGATGTCCACCCCCAGCACCGGGCCAAAGGGGTTCCAGTTGCTGTGAAACCAGGTGGCCAGGGACCCGATCACTCCCCCGGTCCTGCCCACGGCCGGGGTGAAGAAGTTGCTGAAAATGGTGGGAAAGAACATGATCGAGATGGCGAAGATGATCGGGATCACCCCCGCCTGATTGACCCGCAGGGGCAGGAAGCTGCTCCGCCCCTGGTAGACCTGACGGCCCACCACCCGCTGGGCCGACTGGATCGGGATCTTGCGGGTCGCCTGCTGGACGAAGATGATCCCCGCCGCCACCACGATCCCGATCACGGCGAACATGAAGACGGTGAAGGTCTGGGCGCTGCCGCCGTTGGTGAAGGTGGCCAGCGTCCCCGGGATCTGGCCCAGGATCCCGGCCATGATGATGATCGACACCCCGTTGCCCAGCCCGTACTCGGTGATCAGCTCGCCGAACCACATGATCAGGACGGTGCCGGCGGTGAGCACGATCACGATTTCCAGGATCACCGGCCAGGAGGTGCTGGGCGAGAGGATGGCGTTGCCCTGGTAGGTGAAGCTCTCGAAGAGCCGGGTGTAGCCGAAGGCCTGGAGCATCGCCAGGATCACGGTCAGGTAGCGGGCGTACTGGGTGAGCCGGCGCCGCCCCAGGTCGCCCTCCTTGGAGAGCTCCTTGACCCGGGTTGAGATCACCGTCATCAGCTGCATGATGATGGTGGCGTTGATGTAGGGGTTGAGGCCCAGGGCGACGATCGAGATCCCGGCGTTGCTGCCGCTGGTGGCGAAGCCGCTGCCGGAGAACAGGTTGATCAAGCCCAGCAGGCCGTTGCTGGAGAACAAGGCCCGGAGCGCATCCCCGTTGACCCCGGGGATGGTGATCGTGGCCAGGGCTCGGAAGACGCAGATCAGTCCGATCGTGATCAGGAGCTTGCGCCGCAGCTCGGGGACACCCATGGCGGCGCGGAGCGCCCCGAACAGGTTCATGGCTCCTGTCCCTGCCCTCCGTCCCTCGCCTCATCGGGCTCGGCTGCTGCCGGCTCCGGCTCGGCTGCTGCCGGCTCCGGCTCGACTGCTGCTGCCGCCTTGGACCCACGGCGGGGGCGCTTGGGCGCCAGCTCCGGCTCGACCGCCTCGGGCGCGACCGGCTCCGACTCTGGCTCCGCCCCCTGCGGCGACTCGAGCAACTCCAGCGTCCCCCCGGCGCGGGTGACGGCCTCCCGGGCGGCGCGGCTGGCGCGGTGGACCCGGACCGTCAGCGCTGGGGGGGCGCCGCCCCCGGCCAGCAGCTTGATCGGCCTGCCCAGCTGGCGAACCAAGCCGGCGCGGCGCAGGCCTTCGGCGTCGACGACCTCACCGGGCTGAAAGCGGCTCAGCTTGCCGCAGTTGACCACCTGGCAGGCGATGCGGAACCGATTGTGGAAGCCGCGCAGCTTGGGCACCCGCTGGGTGAGGGGCATCTGACCGCCCTCGAAGGCGCGGGGCAGGCTCCAGGAGCTGCGCGCGCCCTGGCCCTTCTGGCCCCGGCCCGCGGTCTTGCCCGCCCCGGCGGAGATGCCGCGGCCGACTCGACGCCGGCGCCGGCGGCTCCCCGGGGTCGGCCGAAGCTCGTCTAGCCTCACCGACGCCGACCCGTGGGGGCCGCGGCCTCGCTTCCGGGTGCCGCCCCTTCCACCCGGACCAGGTGGCGGACCGCCGTGATCATGCCCCGCAGGGCCGGGCTGTCGGGGTGCTCCACGGTCTGCTGCAGCCGGCGCAGCCCCAGGGCGCTGATGGTGCGCTTCTGGGTGCGCGAATAGCCGATTGCGCTCTTCACCCAGGTCACCCGCACCGGGGTGGGCCGGTCACTCACGGGCAGCCTCCTGGCCCGCGCTCGCGGCCTGGGAGGGCCGCAGTGCCAGCTCGGCCAGGGTCTTGCCCCGGAGCTGGGCCACGGTCTCGGCGGTGCGGAGCTCGCTGAGCGCGGTCATCGTGGCCCGCACGGTGTTGATGGGGTTGTCGCTCCCCAGCGACTTGGTGAGGATGTCCTTGATCCCGGCTAGCTCCACCACCGAGCGCATCGCCCCCCCGGAGATGACACCGGTGCCGGGAGAGGCGGGACGCAGCAGCACCCGGGCTGCGCCCTGCTTGCGCAGCACCTCGTGGGGAATGGTCCGGCCCACCATCGGCACCCGGATCATGTGCTTCTTGGCGTCGTCGACACCCTTGCGGATGGCCTCGGGCACCTCGCCGGCCTTGCCCAGGCCAGCGCCCACCCGGCCGGCGCCGTCGCCCACCACCACCAGGGCGCTGAAGGAGAAGCGGCGGCCACCCTTGACCACCTTGGCGACCCGGTTGAGGTTCACCACTCGCTCGGTGAGTTCGCCTCGGGCGTCCCGGTCGGGACGCCCCATGTTCATGCTCATGGCACCGCCCTTAGAACTTGAGCCCGGCGGCCCGGGCGGCATCGGCCAGGGCTTGGACCCGGCCATGGTAAAGGTAGCCGCCGCGATCGAAGACCACCTGGGCCACCCCGGCCGCCAAGGCCCGCTCTCCCACCGCCTGGCCCACCCGAGCGGCACTGGCTCGGTTGCAGCCCCGGGCACCCAGCCCGGGCTCGGTGGTGGCGGCGGCGACCAAGGTCCGGCCGCTGCTGTCGTCCACCACCTGGGCGTAGACGTGGCGCAGGCTGCGGAAGACGCAGAGCCGGGGACGCTCGGCTCGGCCGGCGACCCGGGAGCGCACCCGGCGGTGGCGCCGCTGGCGGGGGTCCTGGGGATGGTGAGGATTCACGTCAGACCTTGGCCTTGCCGCTCTTGCCGGCCTTGCGCCGCACCACCTCGCCCCGGTAGCGCACCCCCTTGCCCTTGTAGGGCTCGGGCTTGCGGGTGGCGCGGATCCGCGCCGCCGTCTGCCCCACCAACTCCTTGTCGTTGCCCACAACCGCGACCCGGGTGGGCTCCGGGACCTCGATCTTGACCCCGTCTGGGGGCGTGATCCGCACCGGGTGGGAGTAGCCCAAGGACAGCTGCAGGTCGGCGCCCTGCAGCGAAGCCCGATAGCCCACCCCTTGCAGCTCCAGCTCCTTGCGGTAGCCATTGGTGACGCCGGTCACCATGTTGGCCACCAGGGTCCGGGTCAGACCGTGCAGGGAGCGGTGCGGAGCCGAGTCGCTGGGGCGCTCGACCAGCACCTGGCCGTCCTCCTGGCGCACTCGGATCACCGCCGGCAGCCGCCGGCTGAGCTCGCCCCGGGGGCCGCTCACCGCCACCGAGCTGCCCTCCACGGTGAGGGTGACGCCCTGAGGCAGTGCGATCGGGGCCTTGCCGATGCGGGACACGGCCTACCAGACCTCCGCCAGGACTTCGCCGCCCAGCCGCTGCCGGCGGGCCTCGCGCCCGGTCATGATCCCCTGAGAGGTGGAGACCACCGACGTCCCCAGGCCGCCGAAGACCCGGGGGATCTCCTGGCTGCCACGGTAGACGCGCAGTCCGGGCCGGCTCACCCGGCGCAGCCCAGTGAGGGCGCCGCCTCTAGCAGTGCGCCGCTTGAACTCCAACCAAAGCCGCGGATGGCCCGGTCCCTGGTCCACACCGAAGGCCGCGATGTAGCCCTCGGTTTGCAGCACGCGGGCGATCTCGGCCTTGACCCGGCTGGTGGGCATCTCCACCCGGTCGTGGCCAGCCAGGTTGGCGTTGCGGACGCGGGTCAGCATGTCGGCAATGGGGTCGCTCAGCATCTCGGGGTCACCAACTGGATTTGCGGATCCCCGGGATCTGGCCCTGGGAGGCATGGATTCTAAAGCAGATCCGGCACAGGCCGAACTTGCGCATGTAGCCACGGGGACGGCCACAGAGATTGCAGCGGTGCCGGGCCTGGACCGGGAAGCGGGCCGGCCGCCGGCTGGCCATGATCTTGGACTTCTTGGCCAAGTTCTCTCCTAGCGCCGGAAGGGCATGCCCAGGGCGGCGAGCAGACTGCGGCCCTCGGCATCCGAGCGGGCGGTGGTGACGATGGTGATCTCCATCCCTCGGAGCTTGTCGATCTTGTCGTAGTCGATCTCGGGAAAGACCAGCTGCTCCTGGAGGCCGAGGGTGAGGTTGCCGTGGCCGTCGAAGCGGGCCACCACCCCCCGGAAGTCCCGCAGCCGGGGCAGGGCGATGCTCACCAGCCGGTCCATGAACTCGTACATACGGGTTCCCCGGAGCGTGACCTTGAGCCCCACGGGCATCCCGGCGCGCAGCTTGAAGGCGGCCACCGACTTGCGGGCCTTGCGCACGCTGGGCTGCTGGCCGGTGATGGTGCGCAGGTCGGCGCTGGCGGCGTCCAGCGCCTTGGCGTTCTGGCTGGCCTCGCCCACCCCGATGTTGACCACCACCTTGGTGAGGCGGGGGACCTGCATGACGTTGAGGTAGCCGAACTCGCTGACCAGGCTCGGGACCACCGCCTCGCGGTAGCTGTCCAGCAGCCTGGGCCGCAATCCAGCTTGGATGGCGCTCATGCCCGGGGCGGCCTCAGGTAGGTCTTGTCGCAGCGCTTGCAGTAACTGACGTAGCGGTCACCCTCGATCCGCCGGCCCAGACGGGTGGGCTGGTCACAGTTGACGCAGATCAGCTGCACGTTGCTGTAGTGCAGCGGCGCCGGGAAGTCGATCACGCCACCCTGCAGGGCGGCGGTGCCGCCCCGGCGCTGCCCGGCCCGCTGGTGACGCTTGTGGATGTTCACCCCCTGGACCACGATCCGCTGCTCCGCCGACAGGGTCCGGGCCACGACGCCGCGCTTGCCCCGCTCGGAACCGGAGATCACCACCACGGTGTCACCGGAGCGGATGTCGAGGATCCGCTGCTGGGGCCGGGGCTGGGCCTGCCGCCGCCGGCTGGGCATCTCAGAGCACCTCCGGCGCCAGGGAGACGATCTTCATGAAGTTGCGGTCACGGAGCTCCCGCGCCACCGGCCCGAAGATTCGGGTACCGCGGGGATTGTTCTGGGGGTTGATCAGCACCGCGGCGTTGTCGTCGAAGCGGATCCTGGTGCCGTCCGGGCGGCGGCACTCCTTGGCGGTGCGGACCACCACCGCCTTGACCACGTCGCCCTTCTTGACCCCGGAGTTGGGTTGGGCCACCTTGACCGCGGCCACGATGATGTCGCCCAGGGAGGCGTAGCGGCGGTAGGACCCCCCCAGCACCCTGATGCAGAGGATCTCCCGGGCACCGCTGTTGTCGGCCACCTTGAGCACGGTCTCTTGCTGGATCACGGCTAGCGCGCCCTCTCCACCACTTCCACCACCCGCCAGCGCTTGGTCTTGCTGATGGGACGGGTCTCCATGATTCGCACCCGGTCCCCGGCGTGGGCCTGGCCCTGCTCGTCGTGGGCCTGGTAGCGCCGCCGGCGCCGCAGCACCTTGCGGTAGAGGGGGTGAGCCCGCAGGTCCTCGACCTCCACCACCACCGTCTTCTCCATCTTGTCGGAGAGGACCAAGCCCACCCGCACCTTGCGCCGGGGGCGCGGCGGCGACCCTGGGGCCACGCTCACGCCGGGGCCTCGCTGGCATCGCCCAAGGCCCGCTCCCGGGCCAAAGTGTGGATGCGAGCGATGCCCCGGCGCACCTCCCGGATCCGCCGATGGTGCTCCAGCTGCCCAGTGGCCCGCTGCAGGCGCAACTGCAACAGCTCGCGCTGGCGCTCCAGGAGCGCCTCCCCGAGGCCGATGTCGTCCATCTCCCGCAGCTGCTGCACGTCGGCGCGACGTTTGCTCACGCGCTCGCCTCAGCGGTGCCCGCCTCGTCGCGGGCCACGAAGCGTGTCCTGACCGGCAGCTTGTGCGCGGCCAAGCGCATCGCCTCTTTGGCAGTGTCCAAGCCCACTCCATCCATCTCAAAAAGGATTCGCCCCGGCAGGACCACGCTCACCCAGCCCTCTGGGTTGCCCTTGCCCGACCCCATCCGGGTCTCGGCGGGCTTCTTGGTGACCGGCTTGTCCGGGAAGACGCGGATCCAGATCTTACCGCCCCGGCGAACGTGCCGGGTCATGGCGCGGCGGGCGGCCTCGATCTGGCGATTGGTCATCCAGCAAGGCTCGAGAGCCTGCAGCCCGAAGGGGCCGAAGGCCAGCGCCGACCCGCGCTGGGCGGCCCCGGTCATGCGCCCGCGGTGCTGCTTGCGGTGCCGGGGCCGGCGGGGGATGAGCATCTCAGGCGCCCTCACTAGGCTCTTCGAGCGCCGGCTCTTGGGACGCTCGGCGCCGGGCCGGGCGGGCGGAGGTGCCCTTTCGTGAGGCCGCGGGTTTGGCGGCCGCCGGCTTGGCACCGGCGGCAGCCTTGGTAGCGGCAGCCTTGGTAGCGGCAGCCTTGGTAGCGGCAGCCTTGGTAGCGGCCGGCTTGGCAGCGGCAGCCTTGGTGGCGGCAGCCTTGGTAGCGGCAGCCTTGGTGGCGGCAGGCTTGGCAGCGGCGGGCTTGGCAGCAGCAGCCTTGGTGGCGGCCGGCTTGCTCGCCGAGCGACTGGCCCGGGGGCGCGGCTTGCTCGCAGCTGGAGCGGGCCCGGACGCCACCACCGGCGAGCCCTCGGACACCATCTCCGCCGCGGACTCGGCCTCGTCCGCCTCGGCCTGGGGCTGGCTCTCGGCCGGCTCCGGCGCTTGGTGGCCAACCTCGGGCACAGACTCGGCCGCGCCCGCCTCCAGCGCCGGGGCCACCTCCGCTAGCGGCGCCGGCGGCGGCTCGGCAACGGGCACGCTGGGCGGCGCCTCGCTGAAGTCGCCCCGGTAGATCCAGGCGCTGACCCCGATCTGGCCGAAGGTGGTCTTGGCCTCGGCCTGGCCGAAGTCGACATCGGCACGCAGGGTGTGCAGCGGCACCCGGCCGTCGCGGTCCCACTCCCGCCGGCTCATGTCGCCCCCGCCCAGCCGCCCCGAGACCTGGATCCGCACTCCCTTGGCGCCGGCCCGCATCGAGCGCATCACCGACTGCTTCACCGCCCGGCGGAAGGCGATGCGCTTCTCCAGCTGGCTGGCCACGTTCTCCGCCAGCAGATGGGCGTCCAGCTCCGGTGTCTTGATCTCCTGGATCGTCACCCGCACCTTCTTGCCCGAGATCCGCTCGAGGTTGTCCCGCAGGGCGTCCACCGAGGCGCCGCTGCGGCCGATCACGATCCCCGGCTTGGCGGTGTGGATGATCACCGTCAGCTGGTTGGCGGAGCGCTCGGTCTCGATCCGGGCCACGCTGGCGTTGCGCAGCCGGCTCGTGATCAGCTGGCGCATGGCCAGGTCTTCCTGGAGGAGCTTGGTGTACTCGGAGCCGCTGGCGAACCAGCGTGCATCCCAGCTGCGGTAGACGCCGAGCCGGAAGCCGGTGGGCTGAACCTTCTGCCCCACGCTTACTCCTCCTCCCCATCCGCGACCGTCGGCTGCGCCGGGTCAGCCGCGGGGCGGCGTCGCGCCGCCCGCGCCGGGGCCCGCTGGGGACGGACCCGCTCCAGGCTGTCCTCGACCACCGCCCGCAGGTGACAGGTGCGCTTGAAGATCGAGGCCGACGAGCCCCGGGCGCGGGGCCGGAAACGCTTGATGGTCGGGCCGCCGTCAACCTCCAACCGGAGCAGCCGCAGCCGCTCCCGGTCCAGGCTGTAGTTGTTCTCGGCGTTGGCCGCCGCCGAACGCACCACCTTGGACAGGTCCTCGGCCGCCGCCTGGGGCATGAAGGAGAGCTGGCTGAGGGCGTCGGTCACCGCCAGCCCCTCCACCACCGCCGCCACCAGCCGCGCCTTGCGGGCCGGGACCCGAACCCACTTGGCCGTTGCCTGCACCTGCACTGCCGTTCTCCCGCCTACTTCAACGCCGAGCTGCGCTCGGTGTGGTGGCCGTGGCTGCGAAAGCGACGGGTGGGGACGAACTCCCCCAGCTTGTGCCCCACCATGGCCTCGCTGACGAAGATGGGCACATGCTTGCGGCCGTCGTGGACGGCGATGGTGTGCCCCAGCATCTCGGGGAAGATGTCGCTGCGCCGGGACCAGGTCCGGATCACCCGCTTCTCCCGGGCCTTATTCATCTCCAACACCTTCTTGAGCAGGGGGGCGTCGCAGAAGGGGCCCTTCTTGACCGATCGGCTCACCGGCTACTTCCTCCGGCGGCGGACGATCATGCGATCGGTCGCCTTGTGGTTGCGGGTGCGGTGGCCCAGGGCCGGCTTGCCCCAGGGCGTTTGCGGATGGCCACCGGGCCCGGAGCGGCCCTCGCCGCCCCCGTGGGGGTGGTCAAACGGGTTCATGGTGACGCCCCGGACCGCCGGCCGGAAGCCGCGCCAGCGGCTCTTGCCCGCCTTGCCCCAGGTCTCGTTGGAGTGATCGCTGTTACCCACTTGGCCGATGGTGGCGGAGCAGCGGACGTCGATCAGCCGCACCTCGCCCGAGGGCATGCGTAGCTGGGCGTGGCGTCCCTCGCGAGCCACCAGCTGGGCAGCCGCGCCGGCGCTGCGCACCAGCTGCCCCCCCCGCCCCAGGTGGACCTCGATGTTATGCACGGTGGTGCCCAGGGGGATCCGGGAGAGGGGCAGGGCGTTGCCGGGGCGGATGTCGCTCTTCTCCCCGGCCATGATCTGGTCAGCCACCGCCAGGCCCTCGGGAGCCAGGATGTAGCGCTTGTCCCCGTCGCGGTAGACGATCAGGGCGATCCGAGCGCTGCGGTTGGGGTCGTATTCGATGCTGGCCACCCGCCCGGGAACGTCGGCCTTGTCCCGGCGGAAGTCGATCAGGCGGTAGATCCGCCGGTGGCCACCACCGCGGTGGCGGACCGTGATCCGGCCCGAGGCGTTGCGCCCGGAGTGCTTCTTCAAAGAGACGGTCAGGCCCCGCTCCGGCGCCTTCTTGCTGACGTCGGCGAAGGAGCTGACGCTCATGAAGCGGCGGCCGGCGGAGGTGGGCCGGTAGCGCTTGATGGGCATCTCAGACGCCCTCAAAGAGGTTGGCGATGGTTTCCCCCGGCCCCAGGGTCACGACCGCCTTGCGCCAATCGCGGCTGCGGCCCACGATCCGGCCACCGCGGCGCATCCGGCTGCGCTGCTTACCTTTGACCGTCATCACGTTGACCGCCAAGGCCCTGACCTTGAAGGCGTCCTCGACCGCCGCCTTGATCTCCAGCTTGTTGGCGTCGGGCGCCACCCGGAAGACGTAGCGCTGGTGGGCCATGCCGGCGTAGGACTTCTCGCTGATCACCGGCCGGATCAGCACCAGGGAGGGGTCCTTCACGACAGCCGCTCCACCACCTGGTCGAGGGCCTCGCGGGTGAAGAGCACGCTCGAGGCGCTGAGCACATCGCGGACGTTGAGGTTGGCCACCAGCAGCAGCTTGAGCTGGGGGATGTTGCGGGCCGAAAGCTCCAGGTTGGGGTGGCGGGCGCCGACCACCAGCAGCACCCGGCGGCCGGTGCCGGCCCGGTCCAGGAAGGTGGCCAGGCGGGCTGTCTTGGGTTCCGCATACTCCAGCTCTTCCACCACCTGGATGGCGCCCTCGGCGGCCTGGGCGGCCAGGGATGAGCGGAGCGCCAGCCGGCGCTGCTTGCGCGGCAGTCCCTGGGGGTACCGGTGGGGGGTGGGTCCGAAGACCGTGCCTCCCCCCCGCCACTGGGGCGCTCGGATCGAGCCCTGGCGGGCCCGGCCGGTGCCCTTCTGCCGGTAGGGCTTGCGGCCCCCACCCCGGACCTCACCCCGGGTCTTGGTGTCGTGGGTGCCCTGCCGGGCCCCGGCCAGCTGGCGCAGCAGTGCCTGGTGCAGCACCCCGGCGTGGGGCTGGCCCCCGAAGACCGCCTCGGCCAGGTCCAGGCTGCCGGACGCGGCGCCCTCCTGGTCGAGGACCGAGGCGGTGGCCATCAGCGGTGCCCCCGGACCTTGCGGATCCGGGCCCGGGACTCGCGCACCAGCAGGATCCCCTGGCGGGCGCCGGGGACCGCCCCCTTGACCAGGAGCAGGTTGCGCTCGGGGTCGACCCGCACCACCTCCAGGCGCAGCGCGGTGCGGCGAGCCGAGCCCAGGTGGCCGGCCATCTTCAGCCCCCGCCAGGTCCGGGCGGCGTCCACCGACCCCACCGAGCCGGGCTGGCGGATGTTATGGCTGCCGTGGGTCACCGGTCCCCGGCCAAAGTTGTGGCGCTTGTGCTGGCCGGCAAAGCCCTTGCCCTTGCTGATCCCGGTGACGTCCACCCGGGCGCCGGGCTGGAACCCCTCGACGGTCAGGACCTGGCCGACGCTGACCTCGCCCAGGCCCCGCACCTCGGCACAGTGGCGCTGGGGCTCCAGGTCCGCCGCCTCGTAGTGGCCCCGGCTGGGCTTGGAGGCGCGGGACCCGGCGGCGAGAAACCCGATCTGGGCAGCTTCGTAGCCATCCTTGGCAGTGATCTTGAGCTGCACCACCGGGCAGGGGCCAGCCTCCAGCACCGTCACCCCGTGGCAGCGGCCGTCCTCGGTGAAGATCTCGGTCATGCCCAGCTTGCGGGCGAGCAACGAGTGGGACATCAGAGCTTGATCTCGATGTTGACGCCGCTGGGCAGGTTGAGGTGCATCAGGGCGTCGACCACCTTGGGGTTGGGGTCGAGGATGTCAACGATGCGCTTATGGGTGCGCATCTCGAACTGCTCCCGGGAGTCCTTGTCGATGAAGGGGCCCCGGATCACGGTGTACTTGTTGATCTCGGTGGGCATGGGCACCGGTCCGACCACCTTGGCCTGGTTGCGGGTTACCGTCTCGACGATCCGAGCGGCGGCCTGGTCCAGGACGCGGTGGTCGTAGGCCTTGAGCCTGATCCGGATCCGCTGCGCCATCGCCCGACCTCTACCTCCTGGCTCGGCTTACTTGTCGATTTTGGTGACGACGCCGGCGCCCACCGTCCGGCCACCCTCGCGGATGGCGAAGCGCATGCCCTCCTCCACCGCCACCGGCTGGATGAGGTTCACCGAGAGCTCGACGTTGTCCCCGGGCATCACCAGCTCCCGCCCTTCGGGGAGGGTCACCTGGCCGGTGACGTCGGTGGTGCGGATGTAGAACTGGGGACGGTAGTTGCTGAAGAAGGGGGTGTGGCGGCCACCCTCGTCCTTGCCCAGCACGTAGACCTGGGCCTCGAACTCGGTGTGGGGCTTGATCGAGCCGGGCTTGGCCAGCACCTGGCCCCGCTCCACCTCTTCCCGCTTGATCCCGCGCAGCAGGCAGCCGCAGTTCATGCCCGCCTCGCCGGCATCGAGCAGCTTGTGGAACATCTCCACGCCGGTGACCACCGTCTTGCTGGTGTCCTTGAGGCCGACGATCTCCACGGTGTCGTTGACCTTGACCAGTCCCCGCTCGATCCGCCCGGTCACCACCGTGCCCCGGCCCTCGATCGAGAAGACGTCCTCCACCGGCATCATGAAGGGCTGGTCGATGGGCCGCTCGGGCACCGGGATGTAGGTGTCTACCGCCTCCATCAGCCGGCGGATCTGGCCCACCGCCTCCTCGTCGCCCTCGAGCGCCTTGAGCGCCGAGACCCGGACCACAGGCACGTCGTCGCCGGGGAACTCGTTCTTGGAGAGCAGCTCCCGGACCTCGAGCTCGACCAGCTCCAGCAGCTCCTCGTCGTCGACCATGTCCACCTTGTTGAGGGCGACCACGATGTAGGGCACCCCCACCTGGCGGGCAAGGAGGATGTGCTCCCGGGTCTGGGGCATGGGGCCGTCGGTGGCGGCCACCACCAGGATGGCGCCGTCCATCTGGGCGGCGCCGGTGATCATGTTCTTGATGTAGTCGGCATGGCCGGGGCAGTCGACGTGGGCGTAGTGGCGGGTGGCGGTCTCGTACTCCACGTGGGAGGCGGCGATGGTGATGCCGCGGGCCTTCTCCTCGGGGGCGTTGTCGATGCTCTCGAACGCCCGGAAGTCGGCCAGGCCGTCCCCGGCTAGGACCTTGGTGATGGCCGCGGTCAGCGTGGTCTTGCCATGGTCGATGTGACCGATGGTGCCGACGTTGACGTGCGGCTTGGAGGTGTCGTACTTCTTCTTGCCCATTCCCTTTCCTGTGCCCTCAGCGGTTGGCGGCCTGCATTCCTCGGCCCATCAGCGCTTGCGCTTGGCCGTGATCTCCTCGGCCAGGTTCTCCGGCAGCTCCTGGTAGTGGTCGAACTCCATCGTGTAGCTGGCCCGGCCCTGGGTCATGCTGCGAACCTGGGTGGCGTAGCCGAACATGCTCCCCAGAGGCACCTCGGCGTGCACGATCTGCATGCCGCGGCGGCTCTCCATGCCCAGGGTGTGCCCCCGGCGGGAGGCGAGGTCCCCGATGATATCGCCCAGATTGGCCTCGGGGACGGTCACGTCCACCTTCATGATCGGCTCCAGCAGCACCGGGGAGGCCTTGCGCAGGCCGTCCTTCATGCCCATCGAGCCGGCGATTTGGAAGGCCTGCTCCGACGAGTCCACGTCGTGGAAGGAGCCGTCGTAGAGGGTGGCCTTGACGTCCACCACCGGGTAGCCCGCCACCACCCCCGCCTGGAGGGCGTCGATGCAACCCTTCTCCACGGGGGTGATGTACTCGCGGGGGATCGTGCCCCCCACGATCTTGTTTATGAACTCAAAGCCCTTGCCCACCTGGTTGGGCTCGACCAGGAGCTCACAGTGGCCGTACTGGCCGTGGCCCCCGGTCTGGCGCACGAAGCGCCCGGTGCCCTTGGCCTGCTTGCGCACCGTCTCCCGGTAGGCCACCTGAGGCTTGCCCACGTTGGCGTCCACCTTGAACTCGCGCAGCAGCCGGTCGACGATCACCTCCAGGTGGAGCTCCCCCATGCCCGAGATCAGGTTTTGGCCGGTCTCGGTGTCGGTGCGCACCTGGAAGGTGGGATCCTCCTCGGCCAGCTTCTGCAGCGCCACCCCCAGCTTGTCCTGGTCGGCCTTGGTCTTGGGCTCGATGGCCACCGAGATCACCGGCTCCGGGAAGTTGATCGACTCCAGCACGATCGGGCGGGCCTCGTCGCTGAGGGTGTCGCCGGTCCCCGCCTGGCGCAGGCCGATGGCGGCGGCAATGTCCCCGGCCAGGACCTGCTCGATCTCCTCGCGCCGGTTGGCGTGCATCTTGAGGATGCGGCCCACCCGCTCCCGCTCCCCCTTGCTGGCGTTGTAGACGTAGCTGCCCGAGCGCAGCGCCCCGCTGTAGACCCTAAAGAAGGTGAGCTTGCCCACATAGGGGTCGGTCATGATCTTGAAGGCGAGGGCGGCGAAAGGGGCGTCATCGGCGGCCGGCCGCTGCTCGGCCTCGCCTGAGCGGGGGTCGATCCCGGTAACCGGGGGACGGTCCAGCGGGCTGGGCAGGAACTCCACCACCCCGTCCAGGAGCGGCTGGATGCCGCGGTTGCGCAGCGCCGCCCCACAGAAGACGGGGAAGATCTCCGCCGCCACCGTGCCCGAGCGCAGCGCCGCGCTCAGCCGCTCCGGGGCGATGGGCTGGTCGTCCAGGTAGGCCTGCATCAGCTCGTCGTCGAACTCCGCCGCCAGCTCGACCAGCTCCTGGCGCGCGGCCCGCACCTGGTCCCGGAGCGCCTCCGGCATCTCGGTGGCGGTGAGGGAGGTGCCCAGATCGTCCTGGTAGACGATGGCCTGATCCCGGACCAGGTCGACCACGCCCTCGAAGCCGTCCTCGGCCCCGATCGGCAGTTGCACCGGGATGGCTCGAGCCCCCAGCCGGTCGCGGATCGAGCGCACCGCGGCACCGAAGTCGGCACCCACCCGGTCCATCTTGTTGACGAAGCAGACCCGGGGCACGTCGTAGCGGTCGGCCTGACGCCAGACCGTCTCCGACTGCGGCTCCACCCCGCTCACGGCGTCGAAGACGGCGATGGCCCCGTCCAACACCCGCAGGCTGCGCTCCACCTCGACTGTGAAGTCGACGTGCCCTGGGGTGTCGATGATGTTGATCTGGTGGCCCTGCCACTCCGCGGCGGTGGCGGCGGAGGTGATGGTGATCCCCCGCTCCTGCTCCTGGACCATCCAGTCCATGGTGGCGGCGCCGTCGTGCACCTCCCCCATCTTGTGGATCCGTCCGGTGTAGAAGAGGACCCGCTCGGTGGTAGTGGTCTTGCCGGCGTCGATGTGGGCCATGATCCCGATGTTGCGCACCCGCTCCAGCGGGACCCGGCGCAGGGGGGCACCGGCGCGGCGCGGGGCGACTGTGGCCTGGGTGCTCATCTGGGCTGGCTCAGTAGCGGAAGTGGGAGAAGGCCTTGTTCGACTCGGCCATCTTGTGGGTGTCTTCCTTGCGCTTGACCGCCTGGCCCAGGCCGTTGCTAGCGTCCATGAGCTCGGAGGCCAGCCGGTCGGCCATGCTCCGGCCGTGGCGGGAGCGAGCGCTGCGGATGATCCAGCGCCGGGCCAGGGCCAGGCGGCGGTCGTGGCGAATCTCGACCGGCACCTGGTAGGTCGCGCCGCCCACCCGCTTGGGCTTGACCTCGATGATCGGGGTGGCATTGCGCATCGCCTGCTCAAAGACCTCCAGGGGCTCGCGGCGCTGGCTCTTGGAGATCCGGCCCAGGGCGTCGTAGACGATGTGCTCGGCGGTGCTGCGCTTGCCCTTGAGCATCACCGAGTTGATGAACTTGGCCAGCGCATCGCTGTGGAACTGGGGATCGGCGACGATCACCCGGCGGGAGACCCGCTGTCGGCGCGGCATCTCAGGAGGCCCGCCCGGGCTTCTCGCGCTTGGCACCGTACTTGCTGCGCGCCTGCTTCCGGGCCCGCGTGCCGGCGGTGTCCAGGGTGCCTCGGATGATGTGGTAGCGGACTCCGGGGAGGTCCTTGACCTTGCCCCCGCGCACCAGCACCACCGAGTGCTCCTGGAGGTTGTGGCCAATCCCGGGGATGTAGGCGTTGACCTCCACCTTGGTGGTGAGCCGCACCCGGGCCACCTTGCGCAGGGCGGAGTTCGGCTTCTTGGGGGTGGTGGTGAATACGCGCACGCACACCCCGCGCCTCTGCGGCGAACCCTTGAGGGCGGGGGCCTTGGTCTTCTTGGTCACCGGCTGGCGACCCTTGCGGACCAGCTGCTGGATGGTGGGCAAGTTGAAATCGACCTTCAGGAACTCTGGCCGTTCCGGGGCCGCGGCCAGGCGCGGATCCACTTACGCCCCTCCGGAGGCGTGACTGCTAAGTCTACCCTGAGAGCGAGGTAGTGTCAAACTCGGGCACTCACTCTCCCGAGATCACGCGCCGGGCCACCGGTGCCGGGCCACCTTCTTGAGCACCAGGATGTCCAGCGCCTGGACCGCCGCCATCCGCTTCAGGGGCCAGTTCTCGCCCTTGAGCCGGCGCAAGTCGTGGGCGTCCTCCGCCTCGATGCCCCGAACTGATTGCCCCAGCGCGAAGGGTGGCTTCGCCGACCTCCAGGGCCCTGGGACCGCCAGGCGGCACTCGACCTGCCGTAGCTGGCGCACCGCCGCTCCGGCGCGCGCCTCTTGCTTCCCAGGGGATCGTCTTGCCCTCAGGCCACTGGAATCGCGCACACCCACTGGCAACACCCCCGAAGGGTCGACCCCAGCACGGACCGGGAGCGCTACCCCGCGGAAAGCGGGGTTCGACTGGAGGCGGGGCCGGACCAGGACGCTCGCCAGTGAAGCGCATCGGGCTGAAGCGGTCGACGGGGTGAGGGGTCGAACCGTCCAAGGCCAGGCCCGCCAACACCTCGCCCACCACCTATGAGAACTTGAAGCCGTGACCGGAGAACCCGGCGGCAATCACCACGCCAGCCGCCCCGGGGTGAGCTCCGATCACAAAGTCGTAGTCGGGGGTGTTGGTGTAGATGCAGACCTGGGTGCGCTGCACCGGCGCGCCCGCCAGCCCGGGCACCGCCCGGCTCACCTCGTCCCGAAGCGGGCTGAGCTCATCGGCAG
This sequence comes from Candidatus Dormibacteria bacterium, assembly GCA_050734515.1. GTDB lineage: Bacteria > Chloroflexota > Dormibacteria > Aeolococcales > Bog-877 > Bog-877. Next base: position 349 of record JBOHUM010000080.1, on the reverse strand, counting down.
CGACGGTCCGGCGCAGCGACTCGACCTCACAGAGCTCCCCACCGTGGTGCTGCGCCACCTTGACCGTGAGCCGATCGCGGCTAGGCAAGCCGTAGAAGGTCATCCCCGGGGCTGGCCGCTCTACCAGGAAGATGGGGAGGCCCGGAGCCTGATAGGGGGCGATCTCGGGCGGCGCCAGCCACACCTGGACTTGGCGCTCCACCGCCAGCGGCAAGCCCAGTCCGGCGAGAAGGCTCGGGGTCCAGGCGCCAGCCGCCAGCACCAGCCGGTCGGCCCGGTACTGCGCGGCCGAGCTGTGCACCAGTAGCTCCTCACCTCGGGGCTCCCAGGCCTCGACCGGCTCCCCGAA
>JBOHUM010000079.1:0-10789 GCA_050734515.1 Candidatus Dormibacteria bacterium | reverse complement strand
CGCCAGCGCAGCTCCCAGACACAAGGCCCTCAGCCAGGGGTCCTCGGAGCCCAGGCTGAGCAGCAGGACGGCGGCGACCCAGCAGGCCAGCGCCCGGGGGTGGATCGCTCAGGCCCCCGGCGGTCGGCGTGGGGGAGGAGCGCTGCCGCTACTGGGCACATAGCGCCAACCCAGGGCCTGCCCCGGACGAAGACTGACACCGCTGATCCCAGTGCTCGCCGACCGCCAGGGTCCGTGCCCACTCCAGATGAAGAGCGCCCAGTAGGGCTGGCCGCTGGCCAGGCACTGGCTGTAGGACCGGGGGTCGTGGTCGATCTGGCAAACGGCCAACCCGAAGCTGAACTGCTGGGTGGCGAACTCGATCCCGCTGTGGCGCAGGGCCGCCTCGCCGCTGATCCGGGCCGCATGGAAGGAGACGCAGCTGTCCACCGCGTGGTGGTCGCCCAGTTCCACCACCACCTCGACCCGGTGCCCAGCACCGCAGGACCGCCCCCCGTCCGTCTGGGGGCGGCTGGCCCCACAGCCGACCGCCGCTAGCGCCAGCAACGAGGCCAGTAGCGCGCTGGCCGCTCGAGACGATGCCATCGCCTCACCTCCGGGCGGACCTCTGGAGCCACCGCGCCAGAAGTGGACCTGCCGCCGGAGGCCGACCTTCCCGTTGCGCGCGGGGGTTGCTACGACCTCAGAGGGCCGGTCTCCTGGCTTGCGGATCGAGGCCTGACAGCCGCCTTCCCGGGATTTCTCCCAGTGGCATCCTGGCTGGGGCTCCCCGCTCACAGTTGCGCGACAGCTCCGGACTGGGGGCGAGAGCCCCGCACCGGATTCCCGTTTGCCCGCCGAGGGTTGTTCGCTTGTGGTCCCATCCTACGGCGCGGATGGCCCGGCGCGGATGGCCGCCAGGAGTGCAGCGATTCTGTCCAGCCATGGAAGACAGGATCGCTTTGAACTCGGTTGAGCCGAGGCGGGTGCTGGTGCTGGACCAGCTGGAGGCAGGGGTCCGGAGTTCAGGCCGGACGGCCCAGCTCCTGGGGCTCGGGGCAAGCCAGGTCCGGCAGGTGCGGGCTTCCTACCGCGCAAGAGGTTTCGAGGCGCTGACCCACGGCAATCGGGGCCGGCGGCCAGTGAACGCTGCGGACGCAGGGTGGCCTCGTAGGTGGTGGAGCGGGCCCAAGCCACCTACCTGGACTTTGTGCAGCGCTACGTTGCCCGCGGCAGTGCCAGAGCCTGGTTACTCCTTACCTCGGACTCTGGCGATGGCTGAGTGCGTCGCCGGTCGTGCTTGCTCGGTGGCGGAAACACGCGTACTTCTGCCTTGAATGGCCGCAGAAATCTCCCGCGCAAACTCCGATACCCATCCGCAGTCACGCCGCTCATTGACCGAGAACCAGACACTGCCCTGCCACTCATTGAGTTCCAGCGTCCCAGGCTTGCCGGGTAGCGCCAGGTGATAGTGGTGGCTCCCGGGCCGACCGGCGAGTTCTCGCTCGGATCGGATAGCGAGGCCTTGGCGCAAGCACGCACGGAGCGCCCGTTCGACGCCAGCGGGCACAGGCACTTCGATCACTGGCTCAAACCGACGCGACCTCGTGGTTGGTGGGGCGCTTGCCGCCCTTCCACCTTAAAGCCTACGCTGCCCCCAGCTGGGCATCGAGCCGTCAACCGTCTAGGGCCGGATGGACGCGTCGGATGTCAAGCCAGGTCACTGACAAACGGAGCCACGGTCAGGTACGGGGGGAGCTCAGCCCGTGGGAGCAAGGTGATTGACCTCCGCGGGAGGCGGAGCCCCAGCCAGCCCGCGTACGCCACCAGAGCGGTCGCCGCCGCCGCCCAGAGCAGCCACATCCCGGGGCGGAGGGAGGAGCCCACCACCAGGCCTCCGACTGCGGGCCCGATCAGGAGGCCCGCGGACCAGGAGAGGTTGAAGGCCGCCATGTAACGGCCCCGAGTGGCGGCGGGGGCCAGGTCCGCGACCAAGGGACCTTTAGTGTATCGAGCCTACGAACGGCAGGCTGCTCGGTAACCTCGTTGGTCACCAGCGGATAAGCACAGTTGAGGTGGGGGTGATAGAGTCGGTGTCCGAGTTTCCACGGCTCGGCTCCAACTTTGGCCCGCCTCAGGCCGCGCCGACTCGAGAAGGATTGCCGCCATGCTGAGGGCACTCGGAGCGAGCATAGGTGCGGCCGTATTGGCAATGGCCATTACGGGGTGCGGTGGCGGTGGCCAGAGCGCTCCGCTGCACCGCCCGACAGCTCCGCTGCACGGCCCGACAGCGAGAGAAGTACAGTCGGAGACCCTGAAAGCTGCCCACAACAACTGGGAAGAGCCTTCAGCAGCCAGCGCCTTGTGCTTCCTGCCGTCAGCATGGACCCCCGGCAAGAAGTTCGAGTGCTTCGTCAATGACAGCAAAGGGAACACGCTCGGGGTAGTGACCGCTACGGTTGTCGCGACTCGGGGCACCAAGTACGACTGGCACGAGGTCTGGGCACCAAGCCCGATCTCGACCCCCACGGCCACGCCGACGCCCTTAATATATTCACCGCCGCCTTCTGTCCCGATCCCGACTGCCCCGGCCAACGTTGTCACCTTCACCGTGACCGGCAGCGCCCCAGTGGATGAGTTCGGCGACACCGTCTCTATCGCCTACGGCTCAGACACGGCCAACGACGCAGGTGGCACCAGCGTTCCCTGGAGCGCGATCCTGCCGCTGGGCAACCCAAAGACCGACAGTAACCTTGAGTACAACCTCAGCGCCTCCCTGACCGGTGCAGGCGGCAACATCAGTTGCTCCATAGCTGTCAAGGGCAAAGTCATCGGCACTAACACTGCTGAGGGAGCGGACCAAAGCTGCTATATCGAGATCAGTCCAAACCTGTTCGGCACCGGCTGGTCGGTGGACTGATCAACTCGAGGACCAAGAGGTGGAGTGCGAACGGCGGCCGGTGTCGCCCATGGATCGCCATTCCCGCCATAGAGTTTTGGGCTGCGAGTTCGGGATTCCCGTCCTATGGAGCAGGATCCCCTGAGCAACAACAACAACGGCTGCTGCGCAAGGAGCGGATGCGTATGGCTCCTGATCGTAGGGCTGTTCGTCTATGCGTGGGAATCGACGCCGCTCTGGGCTGACGTTCTGATCACCATCGGCTTGGTTGCGCTGATCGGCGTGGGACTGTACTACAAGCTGAGTCCAAACGCGCCGCTGTTCAACCGCAGCGGCTCAAGGACTACGCCGCCCCAGGCACATGTCGACTCCACGGGGCTTCTGGCTACCGGAGGACCGCGACACGAGGCAGCCGTGTCCTCGGAACCGACCGCCATGTCGTCTGCTCCAACAGTCTCGATTGTCGATCAGATCAAGAGGTTAGCCGAACTGCGAGATGCCGGGATCCTGACCGAGGCGGAGTTCGAAGCCAAGAAAACGGAACTGCTGGACCGCATCTGACGAACCAGTCAGGCCGTTGGTCTGATCAGGGCCGTTCCAGCAATGCGTCCAGGGCCGCGATCGCACCCTCAAGCCCGGCGGTGTAGGCGCCGCCCGCCGCCAGCTCGCCCCTGGCGACCGCCTCGAGCACTCGCTGGAGTCCATCGCGCGCCTCAGCCACTTCCCTGCGGTTCAACTGGGGATGCGAACGTATCCCGCCCTCTGCAGGACCGTGCTTATTGGTCACTCTCAGACCTCAGGGGAAGAACTGAGCCAAGACCGTCAGGCCGGGGGAGACCTTGATGTCCGGGTCGTGCTGGTGGATCTCGGCGGTGATCTTGCAGTACCGACGAGGTAGGAGATCCCGAGGGTGATGATCGAGAGCCCGAGCACCGCTGCTGGACTCCTTTCCTTCCCCAGGTAGGTTACTTGCGGCCGTTGAACCACTGCCTTCCGGCCACCAAGTCACGGTTTTAGGTTGCGAGGACCAGAGGGTCTGGGAGCACTGCCGCCAGCGGGCCCGGGCCGGGGCCTGGGTGCGGATGTTGCTGCTCCACGATGGGTGACCGAGGAGCGGGCCGACGCGTGGCTCGGGGAAGCCGAGGTGGCGATCATCGCCTGCGCCGAGCACGCTCGCCGCCGGGTGGTAGAGGGGGTCTAGCCGACTAGGACGAGATCGTCTCCCGGTGCGCGGGCGCGACGGGAGGCCAGCCTCGATGATCGCGCCGTTGAGCGCTACACCCAGCAGCTGCTCCTGGGCGAGATCGGGGAGGGGGGTCAGCTGCGGCTGCTGGCGGGGCGGGTGGTGGTCACCGGCTGCAGCGGCCTGGGGTGGCGGTGGCATTGACCTGCGCGCGGGCGGCGGGGCCGCTGCTGCGCGACTGCGCTCGACCCATGGCGCCGCTGACAAGCCCGACCACGGGCCCGATGCGGGCAGCTCGCCCAGCTTTCCCGCCGCCGACTTGAGCGGAGCCGGCAGCTGGCGCGGCGGGGACCCCGGAGCCTGCGGCTACGGGGGATTGGGAGCGCTACCGCCGTAGCTGACATAGAAGCTGCTACCGCCCTCGCCCGGGGCCGAGGGGAAGGAGACGAAGGCGCTGTTCTGCTCCATCACCAGGGCAGTGTCGCTGGTGTCGGGACCGGAAGCGCTGATGCCAGTGAACTCGGTCGTCGTGTACTGGGCCAGCGGGTAGATGTTGTTTTGGGCGTTGGTGGGCGCCTCGACGATCCACTCAGCGCTGCTCAGGGTCCCGGAGTAGCTCTGGACGGTCGTATAGCTCTCGCCCTGGTTGGGGTCGTCCAGCGAGATCGTCCATGTGTTGCTTCCGCTCTCATAGATGGTGACGGTGAGGGGATCGCCGGGCAACATGTTCGGGAAGTCGGCAGACAGGTCCACCGGTGGGCTGGGATAGAGCTCGTACCAGGGGAAGTAATCGAACAAGGTGTTGTTCATCGGATCCGGGTACTCGTCGACTCCCGCCTGGATCACGGTCGGGTCGGTGCTCGGCCAGCCGTCGATTCCCAACCACTCCGCCATGTAGGTCCCCGTCTGCCCCTGGTAGAGGCTGGGGATGGTGAAGGTGCCGGTGACGGCTGTCTGGGGCCCGCTCTGCTCGACGTAGCCGGACCAGTTGTCGCTGGTGGTGACGCCGCTGGTCAGGGTGGGGGCGCTACTGAAGTAGCCGAAGATGTCCACGACCAAGTCGGCGTCCCCCGCGTCGTTGTAGAAGTAGACGATCCCGTCGGTGCCCACCGTGGCCACGGTCAGGTTGGCCACCGTCTCCCCACCCAGCCAGTTGAGGTCGGACGACAGCGGCTGGCTGGGGCCGGGATAGACGGTTAGATAGCTGGGGTTGGTGGTGTCGGTGGTGGTGACGTTGCTGACCACCGCCGTCACGTTGGACCCCAGGCTGCCGATCCAGGAGAGCGTGTCCGAGTCCACGCCGCCCGGTCCTAGGGTGTCTCCGGCACCGGGCTCGCCGCTGCCGGAGCGGGTGTCGATCGCCCTGACCGGGGTGACCGTGGTGTAGAGGCTGGCGTTGGCGGGCGGGGTGCTGCCCTTGGAGAAGTAGCCGTCGACGTCGACCACCACGTCGGCCTGGCCGTTGGCGTTGTAGATGAATAGGGCGCCTAACCCCGAATGGCGCCTTTACAGCAGATAGCGCCCTTCAAGGGCGCCTGACTCCTCAGATTATATCTGACTTACCGGTGTCTTTCAAGGCCACTTTAAATTTATCAGGCTGACCACTGGAAGTGGATGGCTGGGGCGGGAGGATTCGAACCTCCGATTACCTGATCCAGAGTCAGGCGCCTTACCACTTGGCAACGCCCCAAGGGGGTGCCGCGCCGTCAGGGCGGACGGATGCGGCTCTCAGATCAGGCACCATACCAGCAGTCCCGTAGTCAGGTCACACGATATGAGATCCAGCTCTGCCCGAGAAGTGGCCCAGCCTTGGCCTCGAGGTGAAGGGAGCACTGGGCCAGCTCACAGGTCGGCGGCACGACTTCGCTCAGATCTCCCTTCCCCGCTTGGCGAAGAACTCGGGCGCCGGCCCCGGCGGAGAGCATCACGGCTGAAGTGAAGCCCGGACCGCGCTCCAGATCGACGCACATGGGCTGGCCCCTCCCCAAGGCCACCGGCAGCACGGGGCCCGGGGGTAGGGCGAAGGTCGTCACCACCAAGTCCACCCGACCCGCGCCCGACTCGGTGACGATGGGATTCCCAGCCCCGTCCAGGGTCAGTCCCTGGGGCGAGCGCAGCCCGGAAGCCACTGTCTGGGTGCTTCCCGATGCGACCTGGAGCAGGGCTCCGGACGTGATCGAGATGGTGTAGACCGAGCCCGCCGACGTCTGGGCCACATCGTCGGGCTCGACGATGCCGCTGGCGAGCACTTGCCGCGAGCCGCTCGGAGCGACCGAGACCACGGTGCCCGCGTTCTCGTCGGCCACCAGCAGCGAACCGCCCGGCCCCGCCCAGACGCCCGTGGGCCGGTCGAAGCCACCGAGCTCCCTGGAGACTTGTCCGGCGGGGGTGAGGAAGAGGATGTCACCGTGGGGGCTGTCCGGCACCACCAACTGGCCGACGTCCACGCCGATCCCGTCGACTCCCTCGACCCCTGCCACCGGCGCCAGTCGCGCGAAGGTGGTGACGCTCGCCCCGTCGACCTGGTCGACGACGTCCTGAGCCTGGTTGGCGGCGTACAGGGTCCCGTCGAGGTACGCCAGTCCCTCGACTTCGGGCACCCGGGCGGGGAGCGCCAACTGCGGCCCTCCCGGTCCGTCGAGACGCACGATCTGGCCACTGGCGAACTCACCCACCAGCACGGCCCCAGAGTTGAAGGTCAGGTCGTCGGGCTGGTCCAACCCGGAGGCGAGCTGAAGCACCGGGTAGTTCGAGCTCACCTCGCTCACCGGGGTCGGAGCCGAGAGCTGGGCGCAGGCTGGGGTTGGGGTGGACCGCGGCTGCTCCGTGGCCCGTGGCGCCCGCACCGGTGCCGGTCCGCAGGTCGCCAGCACCGGCGCTGCCACTGCCAGCGCCAGCCAACTTGCAATCCGCCTCACCCTCCGCGTCCCCTAGCGCCGCGACCCAGCCGGGAGGGCGTCGCTGGGGGCCTCAGCTGTCGCGCAGAAGGCGCAGGGCCCGCCTGACCCGGCGCTGGGTGGCTTCCGGTCCGATCAGGGAAACCGAGTCCGGCAGGGGGGGCGACACGGTTTGCCCGGTCACCGCCACCCGCAACACCTGCATGTGGGCACGATGCTGCGCCTTGAATTGCTCGGGCAGCTCGACCAGTTCCTGGCTCAAGCCTTGGAGCCGCTCCAGCAGGCTGTCGGAGGCTGCCTCGAGGAGGTCCGGGACTCGGGCGAGGAAGGCGATCGCCTGGGCGGTCGTGAGCCGGCCCCGCAGCGTCTCCAGGTCGGGCTCCGGCTCCTGGAAGGCGAACGCCACCAGCCCCGGGACTTCGGCCAGGCGGCGAATCCGGGTCTGGACCATGGCCGCGATGGACCCCAACTGCTCTGGCGTCGCCTGCGGCAGGTAGGGCTGCAATCGGGTCGCCAGCTCCGCGGTGGGCAGGCGGCGGATCCAGACCCCGTTGAGGTAGTCCAGGCGCTGTTGATCCAGGATCGCTGGGCTCGACTGCAGGCGCTCGAAGGTCATGCGCTCACGGAGTTCGGCGAGGGTGAAGACCTCCTCCTCAGTCCCTGGCGACCAGCCCAGGAAGGCGAGGAAGTTGACCAGCGCCTCGGCCAGGTACCCCTGCTCGCGGAACTCAGCGACCGTCTGGGCGCCGTGGCGCTTGGAGAGCTTGCTGCCGTCCGCGCCCAGCACCAACGCGACGTGGGCGAACTGGGGCGGCTCCCACCCCAGCGCCGCATAGGTGATCAGGTGCTTGGGCGTGGAGGGCAGCCACTCCACCGCGCGAACCACGTGGGAGATGCCCATCAGGTGGTCGTCAACCACCTGGGCCAGGTGGTAGGTGGGATACCCGTCCGACTTCAGCAGCACCTGGTCGTCGACATCCTGGTTGGCGAAGCGCTGGGCGCCCAGGACCAGGTCGTCCCAGCCGGTGTCCCCGGGCGGCACCCGCAGTCGCACCACGCTGACCTCGCCCGCTTCGCGGCGCCGGCTCCGGTCCTCGTCGCCGAGGTCCCGGCAGCGCCCGTCGTAGCGGGTGGGCAGGCCGCCCGCCTTCTGGGCGGCGCGGAGCTGGTCCAGGCGCTCCTTGGAGCAAAAGCAGTGGTAGGCCGCCCCGACCTCGATCAGCTGGTCGGCGGCCGCCTGGTATAGCGGCAGCCGCTCTGACTCGACGTAGGGGGCGCAGGGGCCACCTTTGTCGGGGCCCTCGTCCCAGCGCAGACCGAGCCAGCGGAGGGTCTCCAGGTGACGGGGTACCGCCTCAGGTTGGTAGCGCTCCCGGTCCGTGTCTTCGATCCGGACCAGGAACCTCCCCTCTTGCCCGGCCAAGCAGTAGCTGAAGAGCGCGGTACGAACGTTGCCGATGTGGAGCTCGCCGGTGGGGCTGGGTGCGAACCGCAACCGTCTCCGTCCGGGCAGCTGGCCGGGCTCGGCCAGTCCGCCCTGCCCCGGGCTCAATGATGGAGAACGACCAGGTAGATCCCCATCGACACGCACCCGGCCAGCAACAGCCCGGCAGCGATCAGCCATCCTTCAAGGGGCGAGGTGCGCACCGACACGTCTGCGGACTCGGCGCTACTGATCTGCAGCCCGTCGGTACCCAGATTCGGATACCGCGCCGGCTCGCCGGCACCGACCGGGGACCGCCTCCTGCTCGGCCGGGGGCTGGGCTCAGGCGACAAACGCGCTTAACTCCCTTTGGCCACCCACTGGCTGCGAGTATAGGGCGAGGCTTGGTGAGACCCTTGGCCCGCATCGTCTAGCGGTTAGGACATCACCCTTTCAAGGTGGTAACCGGGGTTCGACTCCCCGTGCGGGTAGGGGGCCGTTCCAAAGTCAGTTCCAAAGTCGGCGCACGGTGGCCCCAGCGGCTCGTTGAGAGCGATGTGCGGCGCCCCTCGCCAGGAGTGTCGGGCCGCATTCGGCCCTGGGAGAGGGCTGGAGCGGAACTCAGGCTGGCTCGGCGGCAGGGTGCGGCGGGCTCAGGGCGCAGTGAAGCCGCCGGAGACTCGGCGGTCGCTTAGCCGGTTTCGGTCAGGCCGCCCGGGGCGGAGCCGGCGAGCCCGGTTGGGCGCGTCTCAACCGTCGCGCCTCGTCGGCGGCTTCCCGTTGGCGCTTGAGGCGCTCCAGGAAGTCGATGAAGGCGGCGCCGTCATCGATCGGGTCGTCGACCTTAGTTGGTGTGCCCAGCCAGCCAGCCCTATGCAGCACCCTCAGCCAGTCGATGACCATAGCCGCCGTGGCACGGAGCTGCTGGCAGGCGATGCCTTTGCGCTTGGGCCGGATGGCGTAGGAGACAGGTCCCACCTGGTAGTTGGAGCGCAGGTGCTGGTGCTTCTGCTCCGAGGGTCGGCCCATGTGCTGCATGGCCTTGAAGGCGAGCTCGTCCCGCTCGATCGGCAGCAGGTGTTGGGGCGCCATGTCACAGAGGACTGTCTGCTCACCCCCACAGTCGGGGTACTTGCATCGAAACCAGATCCGCCCCTTCCCACGCTGGACGGCGAAGCGGGTCCTGACCGTGTCGGTTCTCCCGCAGTGGCGGCAGGAGGGCGTGCCCTGGGAGTCGCAGTAGATCGTCGTCGGCCGCCTCTTGGAGTCTTGTTGTCTCCTGCGCCGGTAGGGGGTGACGGTGGTCACCCCTAGGTTCGAGTTATGCCGGTAGATGTGGTCGTAGGCATAGCCGGCGTCGGCACAGACGGAGAAGGGGATGACGCCACCCAGGTTCTGCCGCGCGATCGCGAAGACCTCCTCGTACAGTGCCTCCTCCTGCCGGTTGGCGGGAATCAGGACCGAGGCGACCGGGGCCTGGGTGAAGTGGTCCACCACCTCGATGGCCAGGTAGCCGAGCCAGGACTTGAAGACGGTGCCGCGGCGCGAGTACGTGCGCAGCCCGGCATCCGGCTCCGAACAGAACCACCAGTGATTGCCTGCCCGGTAGCGACGCCCGTTGCGACCCACCACCTCCTCTGAGTCGATGGCGATCGATTTGAGGCCTTCCACGGACACGTCCTGCTGGGAGTCTTCCGCCGGTTCGGTGGCCCTGGCCTGGCGCAGAGCCTTGGCGAGCGACACATCCACGCGGGTCATTCGCGGCTTGAGCCGCTTGTTCTCGTCGGGGCAGCCCTCGCCATCCTTGCAGTCGTGGTGGGAGACCGCGTGCGCCTCAGCCTCGGTGCCGTCGATGTTCCACCACGCGCCGACCCGCTTGTCTTTGGACCGGCCGATCGACATGAGGGTCTCCGAGGCCTTGCGGAAGGCGCCCTCGTACCGCTCCAACTCAGCGAAGCGCGCGTGCACCAGGCTCTCGGTCGGCCGCGTCTTGAAACCGCAGAGCCGCCAGAGCCGCAAGTCACCGGAAATGCGCTGGTACCAAGGTTGGACGCCAGTGATACGGGAGAGTACGTAGACGAGGTACAACAGCGCCCACTCGCCCTGCCGCCGCGCTGGCCCAGCGTCGAACTTCGGAGAGGTGGCTTCGACCAGCGCCTCGTGGAGGCGTCTTGTGGGGGTAGAGGATGCGGCCCCGTTAGTCGGGTGAGATCGAGTCCTTGGCGCCGATCATTGAATTGCGTCGGCCAAAACGGACGGTACCCCTATGGGCCGATGACTACGTCGGTTGGTCGTCCATGCTTAGCAAGCAGGGCCCGGCCCACAGTCGGAGACGGAGTGCGTCCCGTTCCCATACAGGTCAACCGTGATCTCCCAAGCAGCAATACCAGAGTGGCCGTCCCCATGCC
>JBOHUM010000078.1:0-17929 GCA_050734515.1 Candidatus Dormibacteria bacterium | reverse complement strand
GGACGCCCCGGGCCGACCCGGGCTCGCGGCGACGGCGCTCCTCCCGGGCACCCGGGACCCGCGCCCGGACGCGGCCCGACACGGGCCGGTGCCAGACGTGCTAGGATAGGCGTTCCCGCCTTCCCGGATGCCATTCGCCGCCTGTCCGCTCGCCTGGAGAACTCTAGCATATGGTCGATACTCGCGCCACCGTGCCCGCCCGCGTCAGCTACGGCCGCATCCCCGAGATGCTCCAGGTGGGCAATCTGATCGAGACCCAGCTCGGCTCGTTCCGGTGGTTTCAGCAGGACGGCCTGCGCGAGCTGTTCGACGAGATCAACCCGATCACCGACTACACGGGCAAAAACTACGAACTGCGCTTTCTCGACTACAGCTTCGGTGAGCCCAAGTTCGATCAGGAGGAGTGCCGCAACCGCGACATGACCTTCGCCGCCCCGCTGCGGATCATGACCCGGCTCCACATCAAGACCGGCGAGAACGCCGGGGAGATCAAGGAGTCCGAGGTCTATCTGGGCGACTTCCCCATGATGACCGAGCAGGGGACCTTTCTCGTAAACGGCACGGAGCGGGTGGTGGTCAGCCAGCTGGTCCGCTCTCCCGGGGTCTACTTCACCGCCGGGCCGGAGCATCCCGTGACCGGGCGTCCTCTGTACGCCGTCAAGTTCATCCCCAATCGCGGCGCCTGGCTCGAGATCGAGACCTCGAGCAAGGACGTGCTCACTGCCAAGATCGACCGCAAGCGCAAGTTCCAGGCGACCACCCTGATCCGGGCCTTGGGCTACCCCAGTGACGACGACATCCGCCACTTCTTCCGCGACGTCGACACCGACGCCGAGCACAAGTACATCGACGCCACCCTGGAAAAGGATCCCAGCCACGACGTCAATGAGGCCCTGATCGAGCTCTACCGCAAGATCCGGCCCGGAGATCCGCCCACGGTGGAGAACGCCCGGAACCTGCTCCAGGCGCTGTTCTTCAACGCCCGCCGCTTCGACCTGGGCCGGGTGGGGCGCTTCAAGCTGGACAAGCGCCTGGGCATCCCCGAGGGCGAAGCCCGTCGCCGCGCCGAGGAGCGCGACCTGCGGGTGTTGGCCCACGAGGACTTCATCAACATCATGCGCCGGCTGATCCAGCTCAACAACGGCCAGGGCGAGCCCGACGACATCGACCACCTGGGCAATCGCCGGGTGCGCGCGGTGGGGGAGCTGCTCCAGAACCAGTTCCGGACCGGCCTGCTGCGGATGGAGCGGATCATCAAGGAGCGGATGACGATCTGTGACGCCACCACCGTCACCGCCGCCTCTCTGATCAACGCCCGCCCGGTGGTGGCGGCGATCAAGGAGTTCTTCGGCTCCAGCCAGTTGTCCCAGTTCATGGACCAGACCAACCCGCTGTCGGAGCTGACCCACAAGCGCCGGCTCTCGGCGCTAGGCCCGGGCGGCCTATCCCGGGAGCGGGCGGGGATGGTGGTCCGCGACGTCCACCACAGCCACTACGGCCGGATCTGCCCGATCGAGACTCCCGAGGGGCCGAACATCGGCCTGATGGGCTCATTGGCGACCTTCGCCCGGGTCAACGACTTCGGCTTCATCGAGACCCCCTTCCGCCGGGTGCACCACCACCTGGCGGTGGACGGCGACCGCCAGCTGCTGGAGGGCCGGGTGCTGGCCGAGGCGGCGGGCGGCCTGGCCGCCGGCGCCCGCCTCGACCAGGCGGCGATCAAGAAGCTGGAGAAGGCCAAGGTCACCGAGGTCGACATCGTCCCCTGGGTGAGCCGTGACATCCACTTCCTCTCCGCCGACGAGGAGGACAAGTACACGGTCGCCCAGGCCAACGCCCCGGTCTCCGAGGAGGGCGAGTTCCAGGTACCCCACACCCCGGCGCGGACCCGGCACACCTTCAAGGACGTGCCCGTGGCCGAGGTGGACTGGATCGACGTCTCCCCCAAGCAGACGGTCTCGGTGGCGACGGCGATGATCCCGTTCCTGGAGCACGACGACGCCAACCGGGCCCTGATGGGCTCCAACATGCAGCGCCAGGCGGTGCCCTTGATCGCCACCGACTCGCCGGTGGTGGGGACAGGGATGGAGGTGTACGCCGCCAAGGACAGCGGGGAGCTGATCCTGGCGCCCTCGGCCGGGACCGTCCTCGGGGTCAACGTCCCCCTGCGCGACGTCAGCTCGGACTCGGTCCAGATTGTGCGCAGCGGTCAGGACAGCGGCCTGGGCATCCTCTTCCATCCCGACGGCAAGGGTCCCGACGTCTGGTACGGGGTGCACAAGTTCGTGCGCAGCAATCAGGGCACCTGCCTCAGCCAGCGGGTGGTGGTGAGTCCGGAGGACCACGTCAGCGCCGGGACCGTTCTGGCCGACGGGCCCTCCACCGACCAGGGCGAGCTGGCCCTGGGCCGCAACGTCCTGGTCGCCTTCATGCCCTGGGAGGGCTACAACTACGAGGACGCCATCCTGATCAGCGAGTCGGTGGTCCGGGAGGACAAGTACACCTCAATTCACATCGAGGAGTTCGAGGTGGAGGTCCGCGAGACCAAGCTCGGCCCCGAGGAGGTCACCCGAGAGTTGCCCAATGTGGGCGAGGAAAGCCTGCGCAACCTCGACGAGCGGGGGGTGGTCTACGTCGGCGCCGAGGTCGCTCCTGGCGACATCCTGGTGGGCAAGACCACTCCCAAGGGCGAGTCTGAGCTGTCGGCCGAGGAGCGCCTGCTGCGGGCCATCTTCGGGGAGAAGGCCAAGGAGGTCCGGGACAGCTCGCTGCGGGTTCCCCACGGGGAGCGCGGGGTGGTCGTCGATGTCAAGCACTTCAGCCGCTCCAACAAGGACGAGCTCCCCGCCGGCGTCAACGAGCTGATCCGGATCTACGTGGCCCAGAAGCGCAAGATCAGCCAGGGCGACAAGATGGCGGGTCGCCACGGCAACAAGGGGGTGATCGCCCGGATTCTGCCCATCGAGGACCTGCCCTTCCTCCCCGATGGCAGCCCGGTTGAGATCGTGCTCAACCCCCTGGGGGTACCCAGTCGGATGAACCTGGGCCAGGTGCTGGAAACGCATCTGGGCTGGGCGGCCCAGGCGCTGGGGGTGAAGGTGGCCACCCCGGTCTTCGACGGCGCCTCCGAGTCCCAGATCGAGGACGAGCTGGAGCGGGCGGGCCTACCCCGGGACGGCAAGGTGGTGCTCCGCGACGGCCGCTCGGGCGAGGCCTTCGACCAGCCGATCACGGTGGGCGTGATCTACATGATGAAGCTGGCCCACCTGGTGGAGGACAAGATCCACGCCCGCAGCACCGGGCCCTACAGCCTGGTCACCCAGCAGCCGCTGGGAGGCAAGGCCCAGTTCGGGGGCCAGCGCTTCGGGGAGATGGAGGTGTGGGCTCTTGAGGCCTACGGCGCCAGCCACATCCTCCAGGAGATCCTCACCATCAAGTCGGACGACATCGTCGGCCGGGTCAAGGCCTACGAGGCGATCGTCAAGGGGGACAACACCCTCGACGCCGGGATCCCGGAGTCGTTCCGGGTCCTGGTCAAGGAACTGGAGGGCCTCGCGCTCGGGGTGGAGATCATGTCCGAGAACGAGGAGCAGATCGTGTTCGCGGAGGATGACATGCCCGACATGCCACTGGGCCTGGGAATCAATCTGGAACGCGATGAGCGCGATGACGCCGAGGACATCGGCAGGTAGGCGTGCCCACAACCCCCCCCAGCCCCGCCGGCGGGCGGCCGGCCTTCGCTGCGATCTTCAATAACCGATTCGCCAGGAGGCGGATAAGCCTTGCTCAAGCTTGAAAACTTCGACGCCCTGAAGCTCTCCCTCGCCAGTCCGGAGATGATCCTCTCCTGGTCTCACGGTGAGGTGACCAAGCCGGAGACGATCAACTACCGCACGCTCCGGCCGGAGCGGGACGGTCTCTTCTGCGAGAAGATCTTCGGCCCCACCAAGGACTGGGAGTGCCACTGCGGCAAGTACAAGCGCTACCGCTACAAGGGCATCATCTGCGACAAGTGCGGGGTCGAGGTCACCCGCAGCAAGGTGCGCCGGGAGCGGATGGGGCACATCCGCCTGGCCAGTCCGGTGTCCCACGTCTGGTACTTCAAGGGTATCCCCAGCCGGCTGGGGCTGCTCCTGGACATGTCGCCGCGCAACCTGGAGAAGGTGCTCTACTTCGCCAACTACATCGTGGTCGGCGTCGACGAGGAGGCACGCAGCCAGGCGCTGGAGGCCCTTGACCCGCAGCAAAGCCCGCGGGTCAAGGAGCTCCAGGAGGTGGCCGGGCAGCAGCTGGCCGAGGCGGTCGCCGAGACCGAAGCCAAGATCCAGGAGCTGGAGCAGCAGGGCGAGGCGGAGGCCACCCGGCTCGAGTCCGAGGCCGGGCGCCGCCGCCAGGAGCTGGAGCAGCAGGGGGAGAAGCTCGCCGAGCGCCTGGAGGCGGCCCTGGGCCGCAAGGCGCCCACCGACTTCGTCATCAAGGACGGGGCCGAGAAGCTGCTGGTGGCCAAGCGCGGCGCCCTCCTGGGCGAGGAGCACCAGGAGCAATTGCGCCAGCTGCTGGCGGAGCGCTTGGCGGCAGTGTCGCTGGAGGCCGACGCGCAGTTGGCCGGCCACCGTGAGGAGCTGGGGGCCCAGCTGGGGGCGCTGCGGGCGGCCCTGAGCCAGCGCCAGGAGCACGGCGGCGCCGCTGACGCGCAGGAGCTGGAGCAGCTCCGATCGGAACTGGAGGAGACCCGCACCAAGCTGGAGGCGCTGACGGTGCGCCAGCTTCTCAGCGACGCGGAGTACCGGGAGTTCTCGGAGAAGTTCCCCGAGGCATTCCGGGCGGGGATGGGCGCCGCCGCCATCAAGGAGATGCTGGATGCCCTGGACCTGGCGGCGGAGGCGGCCCACCTGCGCGAGGAGCTGACCTCGACCAGCGGCCAGCGCCGCCAAAAGGCGATCAAGCGGCTGCGGGTGGTGGAGGCCTTCCGCTCCAGTGAGACAGCGCCCACCTGGATGGTCCTGGAGGTGCTGCCGGTGATCCCGCCGGAGCTGCGCCCCATGGTGCAGCTCGATGGCGGCCGCTTCGCCACCTCCGACCTCAACGACCTGTACCGGCGGGTGATCAACCGCAACAACCGCCTCAAGCGGCTCTTGGAGCTGGGGGCTCCCGAGATCATCGTCCGCAACGAGAAGCGGATGCTCCAGGAGGCGGTCGACGCCCTGATCGACAACGGCCGCCGGGGGCGGGCGATCACCGGCACCGGCAACCGCAAGCTGAAGTCACTGAGCGACATGCTCAAGGGCAAGCAGGGTCGCTTCCGGCAGAACCTGCTGGGCAAGCGGGTCGACTACAGCGGCCGCTCGGTGATCGTGGTCGGCCCCGAGCTCAAGCTCAACCAGTGCGGGCTGCCCAAGCGGATGGCCCTGGAGCTCTTCAAGCCCTTCGTGATGCGCCAGCTGGTGGAGAAGGGCTTCACCCAGAACATCAAGAGCGCCAAGCGGATGGTGGAGCGGGCCCGGCCCGAGGTCTGGGACGTCCTCGACGAGGTGATCCAGGACCACCCGGTGCTGCTCAACCGGGCCCCCACCCTGCACCGCCTGGGAATCCAGGCCTTCATGCCAGTGCTGGTGGAGGGGTCGGCGATCCAGATCCATCCCCTGGTCTGCACCGCCTTCAACGCCGACTTCGACGGGGACCAGATGGCGGTACACGTGCCGCTCTTCAGCGGCGCCATCGCTGAGGCCAAGAACCTGATGATGTCCTCGAACAACATCCTCTCCGCCAGCGATGGCAACCCGGTGGTGGCCCCGACCCAGGACATGGTCCTGGGCGCCTACTGGCTGACCATGTTGCGCAAGCCCCTGGAGGAGGGGGACCCCCAGCGCCTGCGCCGCTTCAGCTCGGTCGAGGAGGTTCTCCTCGCCTATGACACCCAGACCCTGGATGCCCACGAGCCGGTGCGGGTCCGGGTGCCGCGGCGGGTGCTGGAGGTGGTTGCCGGTGGCGACGAGGAGGCCCAGCTGGTGTCCCTGCTGACCACCCCGGGCCGGGTGATCTTCAATGAGGTGCTGCCTCTGGGGCGGGAGGTCCGAGAGGGCGCCCAGGGCCAGCCGATGCTGTTCCAGAACCGGGTCTTTGACCGCAAGGAACTGCGGGCGCTGGTGGCGGAGTGCTTCCGGCTCTACGGCAACCAGGTCACCTCAGAGGTGGTCAACGAGATCAAGCGGCTGGGCTTCGACTACGCCACCCGCTCGGGAGTGACGCTGTCGGCGATGGACATCAAGACGCCCCCGGAGAAGGCGGCGATCATCAGCGCCGCCGACAAGGCGGTCGAGGAGGTGGCCCTGCAGCACCGGCGCGGGCTGATCACCGAGGACGAGCGCTACGGCAAGACGGTCGAGATCTGGACCCAGGCCACCGAGTCGGTCACCCAGGCGACCATGGCCCACTTCGACCCGCTCAGCTCGGTCCTGATGATGTCCCAGTCGGGAGCGCGCGGAACCTACCAGCAGATCCGCCAGCTCGCCGGGATGCGGGGACTGATGGCCGATCCCACCGGGCGGATCATCGACATGCCCATCAAGGCCAACTTCTCCGAGGGGCTGGCGGTGCTGGAGTACTTCATCTCCACCCACGGCGCGCGCAAGGGCCTGGCCGACACCGCCCTGCGCACCGCCGACTCCGGCTACCTCACCCGCCGGCTGGTGGACGTGGCCCAGGACGTGATCGTGCGCGAGGAGGACTGTGGCACCACCGCCGGCATCTGGCTCTCGGACCTGAGCCAGGAGGGCGAGCCCTTCCTGGAGCGGCTGGCGGGACGAATCACCGCCGCCGACGTGGTCGCGCCCGACGCCTCACTGGTGGTGGCCTCCGGGGAGGAGATCACCGACCAGCTGGCGCGCCAGATCGTCGAGTTGGGGGTGGAGCGGGTCCGGGTGCGGAGCGTGCTCACCTGCGCCGCCAAGAGCGGGGTCTGCCGCTTCTGCTACGGCCGCAACCTGGCCACTGGCCGCCTGGTCGAGATCGGCGAGGCGGTGGGCGTGATCGCCGCCCAGTCGATCGGGGAGCCGGGCACCCAGCTGACCATGCGGACCTTCCACACCGGCGGGGTGGCTGGCCTCGACATCACCCAGGGCCTGCCCCGGGTGGAGGAGCTCTTCGAGGCGCGCATCCCCAAGGGCAAGGCGGTGCTGGCCGAGGCCGGGGGCCGGGTGGAGGTGCTCCGGGGCGACGCCGGCCGCAAGGTCCGGGTCGTCAACCACGAGGAGTTCGACGTCACCCATCCCATTCCCAAGGGCATGGACCTGGACCAGGCGGTGAGCGAGGGTGCCCTGATCAGCGAGGGTCAGATTCTGGCCCGGGGCACCAAGAACGGGGAGCTGACCCTCAGCAACGCCCGCATCGGAGGGCGGATCACCCAGGTCAAGACCGGGCGCTCAGGCGGCGAGGTCCGGATCCGGGCCATGGAGGAGGACATCAAGGAGTACCCCATCCCTCACGGTGCCCAGCTGCGGGTGACCGACGACGACGAGGTCCGGGCCGGCGACTCCCTCACCATGGGTTCGGTCAGCCCCCAGGAGCTGCTCTACATCAGCGGCCGGGAGGCGGTCCAGGACTACCTGGTCAGGGAGGTCCAGCGGGTCTACCGCTCCCAGGGGGTGGACATCAACGACAAGCACATCGAGGTGATCGTGCGCCAGATGATGCGCAAGGTCCGGGTGGAGTCAGGTGGCGACACCGAGCTCCTGCCCGGCGAGATCGTCTCCCAGTGGGAGTACGACGAGGCCAACGCCCAGGTCCTGGCCGAGGGCGGTGAGCCGGCCATCGCCACCACGGTGCTGCTGGGCCTGATCAAGGCGGCGCTCAACACCGCCAGCTGGCTCTCGGCGGCCTCCTTCCAGGAGACCACCCGGGTGCTGACCGAGGCCGCGATTTCGGGCAAGGTGGATCGCCTGCGGGGACTCAAGGAGAACGTGATCATCGGCAAGCTGATCCCGGCCGGAACCGGGCTCGACTACTACCGCAAGCTGCGGGAGGAGGCGGTCCGCTACCTGGAGGAGGGCCAGGCCCTCCCCGAGCCGGCCATGGAGGAGTCTCTGGAGGCGCCCGACTTCGAGGACGCCGAGGCGGTGCTGCCCAGCCTGGACCAGGTCAGCGACTGAGTCAGTGACGGTCGGGTGGGTGCCGCCCGCCCGGGCGGCTTTTCCTGGCGAGGCCGGGCCACCGCGGTGGCTAGCCGGCTAAGTCGCGCCGCGGACGGCTCTGGGCCGAGGCGCGCGCCTGGTCGGCGAGCGCCTTTGGTCAAGGGGACGCGCTGAAAGTGGCGGGTGGTCGCCAATCCTGAGGGCAGGCCAGTTCTGCGTCTGCCGCGAGGACTGAGCCCGCTCGGGCCGGCGGTCGGCTCGGCTTAGGACAGGTCGATCACCGCGGTGCGCACGTCGGTCATGTCCATCACCGTCCACTTGCCCCCGATCCGACCCCAGCCGCTCTGCCTGCCGCCGGCTCCCCCGAAAGGCATGTTGATGTCCCAGTAGTCGGTGGTGTCGTTGACGATCACCTGGCCCACCTGGAGCCGCTCGGCGAAGTGGAATGCGCGGCCCAGGTCGCGGGTGAAGACCGCGGCCTGGAGGCCGAGCCGGTCCTGGTTGGCGAGCCCAAGCAACTGGCGGTCGTCCGACGCGGTCGTGATTGGCAGGATCGGTCCAAACGACTCCTCCTGGAAGGCCGCCATCTCCGAGGTCACCTGGTCGACCAGGCTGAATTCGTAGTAGAGGTCGGTGGGCATCCCCATTCTCCGCCCGCCTCCGGTCAGTACCCGAGCCCCCTGGCGCACGGCGTCGGCCAGGTGACGGTCCATCTTCGCGGCCACGTCCTGGTTGTTGAGCGGGCCCAGGTTCACCTGGGGGTCGAAGGGGTCGCCGAGGTGGACCAGACTCGCCTCGTCGAGGCAGCGGTCGAGGAACTCCTGGTGCACCGAGTGGTGGACCAGCACCCGCTCGGTGGCGCAGCACACCTGACCGGAGCAGAAGTAGGCGCCGTAGGTGGCGGCGTGGGCGGCACGGGCCAGGTCGGCGTCGGCGCAGACGATCAAAGGGCCGTTGCCGGAGCATTCCATGATGCTTCGCCGCAGGCCGGCCATCGCCTGGATCTTGGTACCGGTCGTCGAGGAGCCGATGAAGCCGATGGCGTCGAAGAGCGGCTCGCGTACCAGCAGTTCGCCGACCTCAGCACCGCCGGGGAGGATGCTGACCAGACCGCTGGCCAGGCCCGCCTCCTGGAAAGCCGCAGCCGCCCCCAGGACCGCGGCGCAGGTATGGGCGGGTGGCTTGACCACCAGGGCGTTCCCTCCCGCCAGCCCGGGGGCAACGAACTCGGCCATCATCAGCACTGGGAAGTTCCAGGGGGTGATGATCGCCCAGACCCCGACCGGGCGGCGGAAGGTCAGCATCCGCTTCTGGGCGTCGGTGACCGGGAGCGTCTCGCCACCGAGCCGCACCTGGTCCTCGGCGTGGAGGTGGAAGAGCTGGGCCGCCTGACGGACATCGGCCAGCGACTCGGTCAGTGGCTTGCCCTGCTCCAGGGACTGCAGCCGGGCAAGTGGCTCGGCCCGGCGCTCCAGAGCCGCGCCGATCCGGTGGCAGACCTCCGCCCGCTGGAAGGAGCCCACCTCGGCCCAGTCCGCCTGGGCTCGGCGGGCGGACTGCGCCGCCCTGGTGATCTCTTCCCTGGTAGGTACCGGGACCTGGGCGATCTCCTGGCCGGTCACCGGGCTGATCAGGGGCAGGTGGCGGCTGGTGTCCTGCCAGCCGCCCTCGAGGTAGAGGCGCAACCCGATCGGTTGCGGGGCGACCTCGGCGGTGAACTCCTCGGCGGTCATAGCGCTCATGAGGCCCTCCTTCGGCACCGGCCGGGCCGGCGATCCGGGCTAGCGGAGCTGCAGTCGCTTCTCGACCACGTCGCGGACGCCGTCGCCCATCACATTGACCGCGATCACGCTGCCGACGATCATGAAGGCGGCCGGCCACAGTTCCCACCAGTAGCCGTCGAATAAGTTGTTTATCCCCGCCGTCAAAGTGAGGCCCCAGCTGGTGGCGGGCGGCGGCATCCCCAGCCCGAGGAAGTTGATCGACGCGAAGGTGAGGATGGCATCGGCCACCTTGAGGCTGGCGTTGACCACCAGGACCCCTAGGGCGTTCGGCAGCAGGTGCCGGAAGATGATCTTCCAGGGTCCGCTGCCGAAGGTGCGGGCGGCGGCGACGTACTCCCGGGTGCGCAGGCTCAGCACCTCCCCGCGTACCACCCGGGCCGTGGACAGCCAGCTGACTGAGGCGATGGCTAGGATGATCACGGGCAGCGAGGGCTGGACCAGAGCCGCCAGGAGCACCACGAAGAAGAGGAAGGGCACCGACAGCATGGCGTCGACGATCCGCATCAGAAAGGCGTCGATCACCCCTCCCACGAATCCCGAGATCGCGCCCCAGAGCGCCCCGAAAATGGTGGCGACCACCGCCACCGCCAGGCCGACCTCCAGGGTGGACTGGCCACCCACCATCAGCTGGCCGACGATGTCGAACCCTTCGGGGTCGGTGCCAAGCAGGTGGCCGTTTCCGGGCCGCGAGTTGCTGATCAGCAGGTTGGCGGCCAGCTGGTTGGTGTGGTAGATCAAGGGCCCGAGGAACGCGAAGAGGATAGTGAAGGTGAGGAAGATGGCCCCGATGAGGGCGAAGCGGTTGCTGGCGAAGACCCCAAGGTTCTCCCTTAGGTGATTGGCGGACGGCACCTCCCCCTCGCCCGCCGGCTTCCCTCCGGCCGCGCCCGAGACCGGGGGGCCGGCGAGGCTCTGACCAGCGAGGTCTGACTCGGCGCGGTCAGCCATAGCGGATCCTCGGGTCCAGCACCATGTAGAGGAGGTCGGCTATCAGGTTGCCGACCACGACCGCGAAGCTGAGCAGCAGGATGACGCCCAGCAGCACCGGGTAGTCCCGCTCCTGGGCGGCGTTCCAGAAGAGCAGCCCGGTCCCGGGGAAGTCGAAGAGCGCCTCGACGATCAGCGAGCCGCTGATCACGAAGGGGAAGCTGATACCGACCAGGCTGACCATGGGCAGAAGCGAGTTGCGCAGGGCATGGCGCAGCAGCACCCGGCCGGGGCCCGCTCCCTTGGAGCGGGCGGTGCGCACGTAGTCCTCGAGCAGGTTGTCGATCACCGACGAGCGCATGTAGCGGCCGTAGTAGGCGACGCTGCCTAGCATCAAGGTGAGCACTGGCAGCACCAGGGCGGCGATGTCCGGTCCCAGGCCGGTACCGAAGCGGATCGCGGTCGGGGGTAGGATGTTGAACTCGATGTTGAACAAGATGATCCCGATCACGCCGAGCAGGAAGTAGGGCATGGAGTAGAAGGCGAGCAGAACCACCGAGAGCCCGTAGTCGACATCCCGGTTGCGCCGTGCCGCCTGGAGCAGACCCAGCGGGATGGCGATGGCGATGGCGAGGAACGTGGAGATTCCGACCAGCAACAGATCGCGGGGGAAGAACTCGGCCAGCAGCGCGGTGACCCGCGAGTTTTGCTTGTAGCTGAAGCCGAGGTTGCCCTGCACCGCCTGCCACAGCCAAAGGCCGTACTGGACCACCAGCGGCTTGTCCAAGCCCTCTTGGCGAGCCAGCTGGGCCACCTCGTGGGGGCTGGCCCGGGGCCCGAGCTGAGCCCGCACCAGTCCACCGGGCAGCAGGTGGAGCAGACCGAAGACCAGGATGCTGACCAGGAGCAGCACGATCGCCGCCTGGAAGAGTCTTTGGATCAGGTAGCGGGTCATCGCCGAGGTCCCCTTTCGCGCCAGGCTGGGCGGGGGCCCACGCTTAGCCGCTCCCCGACTGGTACACCACCCGGCCGCCGACCATGGTCAGCTCAACCCGCGCCTCTGGCAGCTGGTCGGGATCGACTTGAAAAGGGTCCTGGGCCAGCACCACCAGGTCCGCCCACTTGCCCGGGCCCAAGTCGCCGGACCTTTCCTCCAAGTGGCTCACGTACGCCGAGCCCCTTGTGAAGGCGGTCAGCGCAGCCTCTAGCCCGATACGCTCCTCGGGCAGGAAGGGGGGGAGCGCCGGCTCCCCGTGGCGGGCCACGCGAGGGGTCACCCGGCTCACCGCCACCGCCATCTCCTGGAGGGGGTCGGCGGTGCTGACCGGCCAGTCGGAGCCGCCGGCCAGGCGGGCCCCGCGCCGGAGCAGGGAGCGGAAAGGATACTGCCGCCGGCCGCGAAGCTCGCCCAGGTAGGGGAGGGTGAGTTCGTCCATCTGCGGTTCGTGGCAGGCCCAGAACGGCTGGATGTTGGCGGTGACCCCGAGGTCGCGGAAGCGGCCGATGTCGTCGGGGTCGATCAGCTGCAGGTGGGCGATGTGATGGCGCGGACCGTGAGAGGCGCCTTCGGCACGGGCCGACCGGGCGGCCCCGACCGAGTCCAGCGCTACCCGCACGGCTCGGTCGCCGATGGCGTGAAAGTGGACCTGGAACCCGAGCCGGTCCAGGGCCGTCACCACCTCCTGGGCGAACTCCGCGTCCAGGAAGAGGTGGCCCGCGCCGCCGGCTGAGCCGCCCCCAACGGGGTCGAGGTAGGGCTGGAGGAGGGCCGCAGTGTAGGTCTCCATCACTCCGTCCAGCATCACCTTGACGGTGCCAGCGTCGAGGCTCTCGCTCGCCAGTCGGGACCGCCGCTCCTCCAGCTCTGGGATCTGCTCCAGGCCGCGGTCGCGTTGCCACCAGAGCGCCAGTTGGACCCGCGCCGTCAGCTCGCCGCGGGCGTGCAATAGCACGTAGGCGCGCTCCGCTTGGGCGTCGACCGAGGCGTCCTGCCAGCCGACCAGTCCCAGGCTGTGGAGGTGGCGCTGAGCCTCAAGCAGGGCCGTCACCAGCTCCTCCTCGCCGGGGGCCGGGATCAGCCTCTGGACCAGGCTCATCGCTGCCTCGTGGAGGGTCCCCTGGGGGGCACCATCGGGGTCGCGCTCGATCCGGCCGTGGGGTGGGTCCGGGGTCGTCGCCTCGATCCCAGCTCGGGCCAGGGCCTTCTGGTTGACCCAGGCGCTGTGTCCATCCCGATTGGTCAAGAAGGCGGGTCGGCCCGCGGTCACCCGGTCAAGCAGCTCATGGGACGGGGTGCCGTTGGCGAAGGTCTCCATCGACCAGCCACCGCCAACGATCCATTCCCGTTCTGGATGAGCCCGGGCGTAGTCGCGGACCGTGGCCTGGCAGTCGGCCGGTGTCCGCTGACCCTCCAGATCGCAGCGGCGGCGCTGGAGGCCTCCATGGAGGGGGTGACAGTGAGCGTCGTGGAAGGCAGGCAGAACCGCCCTGCCCGGGAGATCCAGGCGCTCGAACCCAGTCCCCAGCCGTGCAGCCACCTCCTCCACGGTGCCGAGAGCGGCGATCTTCCCGCCCTTGGTCCCGAGCGCTTGGGGGCGGGGCTGCTGCGCCCACCCGCTCCAAATGCGGGCCCCGCTGATCAGCACATCTCGCGGGCCGTCCAAGGGCACGCCCGAGGCTACTTGACGAAGTACCAGGCGGACGGATGGTAGTTGGCGTACGGGCTGAGGGGATACCAGCCACGTAGGGTCTTCTTCGCCACCACGATCTCATAGTCCCCGAGCGGCCACCACAGCGACGCCTCGTCCTTTGAGAGGTAGTCCTCGATCGCGTAGAGGTGGCTGAGCCCCGACTCGGTGTGGGCCGCGGCGATCAACTGGTTGGCCTCGGGCGAGTCATACCCGCCAGCCCAGAAGTTTCCCTTGCCGAATTGGTTGCCTCCGACCGGGAGCACCTGGTACTGGCCGAAGTCCCACATGAAGCCGGAGTAGGCGAGAAGCCCCCACTTGCACGGGCTCGCGTATGGGCACACGCCACCGATAGAGAACATGGTGGTTTCGGTCTGGCCGTCGAGGTCAATCCCAACCCCGATCGCGCGCGCCGCGGTGGAGAACGCCTCGACCTGAGCCAGGAAGCTCGGGGTCCCGGTCGAGTACATGAAGAGCAGGCTCAGTTGCTTGCCCTTCTTGATGCCGGCCCCGCACTGGTTGGGGCCGGTGCCGGGCCGCTGGCAGACGTCGACGCCGCTCGAGCCCTTCACCCATCCGTGCTCGACGAGCAGGTGCTTGGCCGCTGCCGGGTCATAGGGGTAGGGGTCCTTGCGCAGCGCCGGGCTGACCAGGTCGGAGCCTGGGTAGTCGGGGGCTGGTCCGTAGTCCGGCAGGCCCAGGCCATGCAAGGTCTTCTCCAGGTAGAGCGACTGGTTGATCAGGTGCTGAAGCGCCTGCCGGATGTAGAGCTGCTTGACCAGGACCCCCCAGGTTTTGCTGGTGTAGCCGAGCTCCACGTCCTCATTGAAGAAGACGGGCCAAGGCGCAACCGAGAAGCTGTGCGACTGGAAGTAGGACGCCAGCGAAAAGTCGGAGAAGGGGAGGTAGCCGAAGGAGATGTCACCGGAGCGGAGGGCGTCCACCTCGGCGGTGTCGGAGGCGAAGCTGTAGACCTCGTAACCGGAGAGCTTTGGCTTGCCGGGGCCCGTGTAGTGAGGGTTGGCGGAGAACTTGGCGGTGTAGGTGGTCGGATCGAAGGACTTGATCACCCATGGGCCGTCGACGGTCTTCCAGAGGGGATTCGTGGCGTAGGTGGAGAGCTTCTCCGACTGATCGTAGATGAACTTGAAGACCGCCTTCGCCCCACTGGCGGTGGCGGCATCGTTGCCGACAGTGCAGGTGAGGCAGGTTTTGTCCCAGGCCTGCTCTGGCAGCGCGAAGATCCAGTCCAGCTGGTTGTCGGTGAACCAGAGCGGGTTGTAGGCGTGGATCAGGTTGATGGTGAACTGATAGGGACTGTTGTACGTGACGCTGCTGATGTCATCGGGCATCTCCCCCGGGATGTAGGCGCCGTCCTGGTTCTTGCCGGCGGCCAGCAGCTGGAAGAAGAACTGAATGTCGGAGGTGGTGACCGGGGTTCCGTCCGACCAGGTGTAGTCCTGGTTGAGGTTGATGGTCACCGACTGGTGGTTGGTGGAGTAGACGGGGGGGGCCGCCAGTGACAGCTGGTAGTCGATGCCGGGCTGGCCATTGCGACCAGCGAAGTAGAGCGGTCGCCACATGCCGTCCTCGATGTTGCCGTCCCAGTCCTCGTAGTTGGCCTGGTTCTCGATCGGGAGAATCCAGGAGAAGTCCTCGCCGATCGGCAGCGAGTAGCTTGCGACCCCTCCCGCGAGCGGGGTGCCGCCGGTGGGCGGCTTCTTCAGCACCCTCTTGGCGGAGTAGGTCGCCGTGGTCGCGCCACAACCGGCCAGTAGCACCGACAGGCCGACGGCAACGCTCAGCACCACGAACCGGCGGCTGAGTCCAGTCACAGGGTTGCCGCCTCCCGCCCCGGGCGAGGTGCGAGAGGGGCGGCAGCGGCTCGGGCCGCAGTGCCCACCCTCCGCGGACACCGGCGTCCGCAACCATCAGCGCCCACTGGGCGAGATCGTGCTAGGCCGGGGCGCCTGCCCATTTCGCCACTCCTCCCTGCGCCAGCCTGCGGGGATCCCGACATCCCGACTCTAGGCGGGCGCCCCTCCACCGTACATGGTCAGCCGGTGCAAATGTCCCGAGGGGGCTTTGTGCCCTCGGCACAGCCGGCCCCGCCCACGTCTCATGGCGGGCATCAGCAGGAGGGCACCCCCGCGGCGCCGGTCTTGACGCTACCCAGGACCAGGGTGCGCGCGCCGGGCGATCGCAGGCGTTGCCGGACGGACACTCCTGGCTGGAGCGCCGACACAAGGTCGCGAGCTCGAAATGTCGCGCCGCGACATGGTCGATGGGAGGGGCCAGGCCTAGAGTTAGGGGGATGCCTGCCACCACTGTTGAGCGGTCGACCGCCGCGGGCGGTCGCTTGCCCTCGCCAGAGGCTTGGTGAGCGAATCTGCCGGTGCCAGCCGGTGACCTGGGTGGTCTCCGGCTATCAGAGGGGTCGTGAGGTGGTCGGATGACTCTGGAGATTTGCCGATGAGCGCTGCCAGCCCCGTATCAACTGAGCGGTTGGCCGAGCTGACGGCCGCGGAGGAGAAGGAGTTCCGGCAACGGCGGCCGCGGTCCCTGGAGCTCCTGGCGCGCGCCAAGCGCCACAGCCCGGGCGGGGTGCCTTCCTCCTTCCAGGACAGTGCACCCTTTCCGATCTTCATCGAGCGGGGACGGGGCAGCCGGGTCTGGGACGCCGACGAGAACGAGTACGTGGACTTCCACAATGGCTTCGGGGTCAACCTGGTCGGCCACGCTCACCCCAAGGTGGTCGAGGCGATCGCCGCTCGCGCGGCTCAGGGGACCCACTTCGCCCAGCCAGGCGAGGACTTCGTGGTAGTTGCCGAGGAGCTGGCCCGCCGCTTCCACCAGCCCCAGTGGCGGTTCGCCAACAGTGGCACTGAGGCGACCCTCGACGCCGTGCGCCTTTCCCGGGGCTTCACTGGCCGGGAGCGCGTGATGAAGATCGAAGCCACCTACCACGGGCACCATGACTCGCTGATGGTGTCGGTCGAGCCCGACCCCGCGTTGATGGGACCAGCCGACCATCCCAACCCCGTCCCTCAGTCGGCGGGGATCCCCCGGGCGGTGGTCGACCTGGTGACGGTCGTGCCCTTCAACGACCTCTCCGCGGCCGAGCGCGCCTTCAGCCGTGAGGCCGGCCAGATCGCCTGTGTGATCGTCGAGCCGGCGATGATGAACATCGGCATGGTGCTGCCCGAGCCGGGCTATCTAGCGGGCCTGGCGGAACTGGCCCACCGCGATGGAGCGCTGCTGGTCTTCGATGAGGTGAAGACGGGGGTGACCCTGGCGTCGGGCGGGGCGACCGAGAGCTTCCAGGTGGTACCGGACATCGTCTGCCTGGCAAAGGCGATCGGCGGCGGCCTCCCCTGCGGCGCCGTGGGAGCCCGGGAGGATGTCATGGAGCTGGTGGCCGAGGGAAAGGTGAGCCAGATGGGGACCTTCAACGGCAACGCCCTGACCATGGCCGCTGCCAAGGCGACTTTGAAGGAGGTGCTGACGCCCTTGGCCTACGCCCACTTCGACGCGTTGGACGAGGTGCTGCAGAGCGGGCTGGAGGGGGCGATCCGCGAGCATGAGCTGCCGTTCCACGTGATCACCCTGGGAGCGCGGGGCTGCGTCACCTACCAGAGCCAGCCGGTCCGCAACTACCGTGACTACCTGGAGATAGACCCCGCGTACTCGTACCTCTCCTGGCTGTACCAGTCGAACCGCGGGGTGTTGATGGCCCCCGGCGCCGAGGAGAACTGGACCCTCTCGGTGCAGCACTCCGAGCAGGACGTCCGCCGCTACGTCGACAACTTCGCGGCGATGGCCCAGGCGCTCCGCAGCTGAGCTGGGGCGGCGCAGCTCGCCAGCCGCAGCACGACCCGCCACTCCGGGCCGAACTGAGCTGAAGCCAGGCTGGCTGCCGCGAGCGCCGAAGCGGCCCGGAGGGCCAGTGGAGACGAGGTCCCCGGGCGTGTAACGGTAGAGACC
The DNA here is from genome assembly GCA_050734515.1 of Candidatus Dormibacteria bacterium. GTDB lineage: Bacteria > Chloroflexota > Dormibacteria > Aeolococcales > Bog-877 > Bog-877. The sequence continues at coordinate 418 of JBOHUM010000078.1, read as the reverse complement.
GGGCGAGGGCCCGCCAGTGTCGCTAGTGGCCAGGATTAGCGACCGGTCGCTGTGTCCACAGAACAAGGACTACCATCCGCTCCGGTGGGCGCAGACCATGAGTCTCCGGGGGTCGGTTGAGGAACTCGCCGATTGCCGACTCGCTGTCACCCAGCTACTGGCTGGAGGCGACCGGGGTCGAGCCGACCCGGCCGCTGCTGGGCGGCGACCTGGAGTGCGACGTCGTGGTGGTGGGCGCGGGCTTCACCGGGCTCTGGACCGCCCGCGAGCTGCTGGTCCGCCAGCCCCGGTTGCGGGTTGTGGTTCTGGAGGCGGAGCGGGCAGGCTTCGGTGCCTCTGGGCGCAACGGCAGCTGGTGCGTGCCCGAGCTCAACGCCAGCCTGGACGTGCTCACCGCCCAATTCGGCGTGCAGGCGGT
>JBOHUM010000077.1:0-11375 GCA_050734515.1 Candidatus Dormibacteria bacterium | reverse complement strand
CGCTAGGCCGGGTTGCCTGCCCATTTCGCCGCTCCTCCCTGCGCCAGCCTGCGGGGATCCCGACACCCGACTCTAGGTGGGCGCCCCGCCACGGTAAATGGTCGGCCGGCGCAAATGTTCCAAGGGGGCTTTGTGCCCTCGGCACAGCCCTCCGCGCCGACGCCTCATGACGGGGTCTCAACAGAAGGACGCCCTTGCGCGCCGGGGCACACTCACAGGCGTGCCCGACGGGCGCTCCCGGTTGGAGACCCGACACAAGGTCGCGATCTTGAAATGTCGCGTAGCGACATGGTCTGGGGGAGGGGCCAGGCCTAGAGTTAGGCGGGCTGCCTGCCACCCCTGGGCAGCGGTGGGTCGCTTGCCCTCAACCGAGGACTGGTGAGCGAATCTGCCGTACCAGCTGGTGACCTGGGTGGTCTCCGGCTCTGAGAGGGGTGTGAGGTGGTCGAATGACACTGGGGATTTGCGGATGAGCGCTACAAGCCAGGTATCAGCCGAGCGGTTGGCCGAGCTGACGGCCACGGAGGAGGAGGAGTTCCGGCGACGGCGGCCACGCTCCTTGGAGCTGCTGGAGCGCGCCAAGCGCCACAGCCCGGGCGGCGTGCCTTCCTCCTTCCAGGACAGTCCACCCTTCCCGATCTTCATCGAGCGCGGGCGGGGCAGCCGGGTCTGGGACGCCGACCAGAACGAGTACGTCGATTTCCACAATGGCTTCGGGGTCAACGTGGTCGGCCACGCTCACCCCAAGGTGGTTGAGGCGATCGCCGCTCGCGCGGCCCAGGGCACCCACTTCGCCCAGCCAGGGGAGGACTTCGTGGTGGTGGCCGAGGAGCTGGCGCGCCGCTTCCACCAGCCCCAGTGGAGGTTCGCCAACAGTGGCACCGAGGCGACACTCGACGCCGTGCGCCTTTCCCGGGGCTTCACTGGCCGGGAGCGCGTAATGAAGATCGAGGCCACCTACCACGGTCACCACGACTCGCTGATGGTGTCCGTCGAGCCCGACCCTGAGTTGATGGGACCAGCCGACCATCCCAACCCCGTGCCCCAGTCGGCGGGGATCCCCCAGGCGGTGGTCGACCTGGTGACCGTCGTGCCCTTCAACGACCTCTCCGCGGCCGAGCGCGCATTCAGCCGTGAGGCGGGCCAGATCGCCTGTGTGATCGTGGAGCCGGCGATGATGAACATCGGCATGGTGCTGCCCGAGCCGGGCTACCTAGCGGGCCTGGCGGAACTGGCCCACCGCGATGGCGCGCTGCTGGTCTTCGACGAGGTGAAGACGGGGGTGACGCTGGCGTCGGGCGGGGCGACCGAGAGCTTCCAGGTGGTACCGGACATCGTCTGCCTGGCGAAGGCGATCGGCGGCGGCCTCCCCTGCGGCGCCGTGGGAGCCCGGGAGGACGTCATGGAGCTGGTGGCCGAGGGAAAGGTGAGCCAGATGGGGACCTTCAACGGCAACGCCCTGACCATGGCCGCTGCCAAGGCGACTTTGCAGGAGGTGCTGACGCCCCTCGCCTACGCCCACTTCGACGCCTTGGAGGAGGTGCTGCGGAGCGGCCTGGAGGGGGTGATCCGCGAGCATGAGTTGCCCTTCCACGTGGTCACCTTGGGAGCCCGGGGCTGCGTCACCTACCAGAGCCAGCCGGTCCGCAACTACCGTGACTACCTGGAGATCGACCCCGCCCACTCGTACCTCTCCTGGCTGTACCAGTCCAACCGCGGGGTGTTGATGGCCCCCGGCGCCGAGGAGAACTGGACCCTCTCGGTGCAGCACTCCGAGGAGGACGTCCGTCGTTACGTGGACAACTTTGCGGCGATGGCCCAGGCGCTCCGCAGCTGAGCTGAACTGGGGCGGCAATGCCCACCGGCCGCAGCCCGGCCCGCGACTCCGAGCCGAAGGTAGCTGAGGTCAGGTTGACGGGCGGCGAAAGCGGGGCGAGCTGTTGTGGCTCAGCTGCCGGCGCGGCCCGTGGGGGGTGCCGAAGAGGCTCAGGCCTCGCCGCGCGGCCTCCAGGGGCCCGGGAGTGGCAGTTGGCTGCCACGAGAGCCGAAGCCGGCTGGAGTGCAAGTGCAGACGTCGTGGCCGCGCGCCGGTAGTGACCGGGCGAGGGCCGCCCGTGTCGCTAGTGGCCAGGATCGCGACCGAGCGCTGTGCCTACAGCACAACGACTACCATGCGCTCCGGTGGGCGCAGACCAGGAGTCTCCGGGGGTCGGTTGACGAACTCGCCGATTGCCGACTCGCTGTCACCCAGCTACTGGCTGGAGGCGGCCGGGGTCGAGCCGACCCGGCCGCTGCTGGGCGGCGACCTGGATTGCGACGTCGTGGTGGTGGGCGCCGGCTTCACCGGGCTGTGGACCGCCCGCGAGCTGCTCGTCCGCCAGCCCGGGTTGCGGGTTGTGGTTCTGGAGGCGGAGCGGGCAGGCTTCGGTGCCTCCGGGCGCAACGGCGGCTGGTGCGTGCCGGAGCTCAACGCCAGCCTGGACGTGCTCACCGACCAATTCGGCGGGCAGGCGGTGCGCGACCTCCAGGCGGCCCTCTGCGAGACCGTCGACGAAGTCCGCTCGGCTCTGACTGAAGAGAGCATCGCCGCCGGGTTCGAGTGTTCTGGGCAGTTGCTGCTAGCTCGGGGCCGCTACCAGCTGCCGCTCCTGCGGGCTCTGGAGCGGGAGTACCAGCGCGCGGGGCTGGGCGGGCACTTCCAATGGCTGAGCCCGGCGCAGGTCGCGGAGCGGATCAGGGTGACCGACGTGGTGGCGGGCCTCTATGGCGCCGTTGGGGCCACCCTCGACCCCGGGCGGGCGGTGCGCGGCCTGGCTCGGGCCGTGGAGCGGCGCGGAGCGACCATCTACGAGCGGACGCCGGTGCTGGAGGTGCTGCCCGGACGCCGTCCGGTGGCGATCACCGCCTGGGGCCGGGTGCGGGCCCAGGTGGTGGTGCTGGCGCTTGAGGCATATCTCACCCGGCTCCCGGGTTTCCGCCGGCGCCTGCTGCCCGTCTACTCCCTGATAACGCTCACCGAGCCGCTCACCCAGGAGCAGCTGGAGCGGGTGGGCTGGATGCAGCGCTTCTGTCTGGGCTCGATGCGGCTGAGTGTCGACTACCTGGCGCGCACCGAGGACCGCCGGATCCTAGTGGGGGGACGCGGCGCCCCCTACCGCTACGGCTCCCGGATCGACGCCGGCAACGAGAGGCACGCTCCCACCCACGCGGCCCTGCGCGCTCGCTTCCGGGAGTGGTTCCCCGATCTTGCCCAGGAGGTGGCCTTCAGTCACGCCTGGGGGGGCGTCCTGGGCATGCCCCGGGACTGGATACCCCAGTTCGGCTTTGATCGGCTGGCGGGGATCGCCTACGCCTACGGTTACACCGGCCACGGGGTGGCGACTGCCAACCTGGCCGGGCGCACCCTCGCCGACTTAATCAGCGGCCGGGAGTCGCAGCTGACCCGTCTGCCCTTGGTGGGCCACCGGTCCCCCGCGTGGGAGCCGGAGCCCCTGCGCTGGCTCGGAGTCCGCTACGTCCAGGGGCAGTTAGCCCAGCTGGATCGCCGGGGCGCCCGGGGCGGCCGGCCGCCAAGCGGGCGGACCGTTGCCGAACGGCTGGCGCACCTGTGATCGCGGCGGCTCGGCTGGGGCCAAGCCCGGGGTGAAGGTCGCCGACGCCCTGGAGCTGACCGCGCTGGCAGGCGCCGAAGTCGTGGCCGGGGCGGCCGGAACCGACCGTGAGGTGCGTTGGGCTAACGTGGTCGACATCCCCGACCCGCTGCCCTGGGTCGGCCCGGGGCAGCTGCTGCTGACCACTGGTTTCGCCTGGCCCCGAACTGCGGCGGAGCTGCGGCGGCTAGTCCGCGAGCTGGTGGCGCGGGAGCTGGCGGCGGTGGCGCTGGCGGTGCCCAAGTACCTGGAGCACTTCCCGGCCGCGGTGCGCCAGGAGGCGGACCGGGCGCGTCTGCCACTGCTGGAGGTGCCCTGGGAGGTTCCCTTCGCCGCCATCACCCAGGCCGTCAACGGCACCATCCTCGCCCAGCAGTACGAGGTGATCGAACAGTCGAGCCTGATCCACAAGGAGCTGACCCGGGCGGCGGTTGCCGCCCGGAGCCTGCAGGACATCGCGGACACCCTGGGCCGGTTGATCCAGCGCGATGTCACCCTTGAGGAGCCCGATGGGCGCCTGCTCGCCTTCTGGCACCCGGGCCAGGTCTCGGACCGCGTGCGCCGGCAAACCCTAGAGGAGGGCGCCACCCCCCAGGAGGTCCTGGCCCACCTCGACCGGCTCGGCTACCTCCGGCGGATCCGCTCGAGCACCGCCCCGGTGCGCATACCCGCCGACCCCGAGCTCAACCTGATGGGTCGGGTCGTCTGCCCCATCTGGCTTCGGGACGAGCTGTTGGGGATGGTCTGGATCGTCGAGGGCACCGACGAGCTGAGCGATCTGCACCTGCGCGCCGCCGAGCACGCCGCCCTGGTCGCGGCTCTGCACATCGCCAACCAGCGGCAGCTGGCCCTGGTGGAGGTGCGCCTGGGGAGCAGCTTTCTCGACGCCCTGCTCGAGGGTCGCTTCGCCGGCGACCCCCACGCCCTGGAGCGCGCCCGTCTCATCGGGTTCCAACCCGACGGCTCCTACCGGGTGGGGTTGCTCTGCCTCCACACCCCCCTCCCGCTCAGCCGCGAGGCGGTGCTGGCACGGGACCGGGCGGCCGAGCGCCTCCGCCATCAGCTCGAGCGCCTGGGGGCGCCCCCGATCACCTCGGCGCGGCTGAACCAGGTCGCCTTCCTGCTGCCCGAGGCGGCGCGGCCCGAGCTGGCCTGGACCCCCGAACGGGGCGAGCGCACCTCGCTGGCCCTGGGCCGGGCGCACTCCGGCGGGGACGGAGTGCGCCGCAGTCATCTCGAGGCACAGGCGATCAGCGGCCACCTGGAGGCCGGTGCTGTGGGGCGCTACGAGGAGATGCTGGTGCTGAGGGTTCTCCGCGGCGACGAGCCCGCCCGCGAGGCCTTTCTGGAGGAGGTCCTGGGGCCGCTGCGCCAGGCCCGGGGCGGTGAGACCCTCGTCACCAGCCTGCTCACCCTGACCGCCCACGGCTTCCACCGCCGCCGTACCGCCGCCGCGCTCCACGTCCACCCCAACACCCTGCGCTACCGGTTGGAGCGTTGCACCGACCTGCTGAGGGTGGAGCTCACCGACCCCGAGGTGCGGTTCCGCCTGCAACTGGCCGCGCACCTGATGTCGCTGGCGCACAAGCGGTAGGCGCAATTCTGGGGCTCAGGCATGTAGCCCGAGCTGGCGGCTCCACCTATGTTCGACGGATGAGCGACGCCGCCGAGGTGGTCGACGACCGCGCCGGCGACGGCCCGGGGCGGTGGCTGCCGCGGGCCCTGCACCCTGCCCACGCGCTGGTGCTAAGTTCAGCCGCGGGCGCCGAGGTGGTCGACGACCGCGGCCGTCGCTACATCGACTTCGCGGGCGGGATCGGGGTGCTCAATGTCGGCCACGGCCACCCCCGGGTGCTGGCTGCGGCCCACCGCCAGCTGGACCGCTTGGTGCACACATCGGCCCAGGTGGCGCTCTACCCCGACTACCTGGAGCTGGTGCAGCGGCTGGTCGCGCTGGCCCCTGGTGAGTTCCCCAAGAAGGCGGTGCTGTTCAGCACGGGGGCGGAGGCGGTGGAGAACACGGTCAAAATCGCCCGGGCCTGGACCGGCCGGCCGGCGGTGATCGCCTTCAGCGGCGCTTTCCACGGTCGCACCCTGCTGGGGATGAGCCTGACCGACGCGATGCGTCCCTACAAGGAGGGGTTCGGGCCCTTCGCCCCCGAGGTCTACCGCGCGCCCTACCCTTACCCGTACCGCGGCTGGGACGCGCAGCGGGCCATCTCGGGGCTGGAGCAACTGCTCGGCGAGGGGGTGGCCCCCGACCAGGTGGCGGCGATCGTGATTGAGCCCGTGCTCGGCGAGGGCGGATTCGTCGCGGCGCCGCCCGAGTTCATGCGCAGGCTGCGGGAGCTCTGCGACCTGGAGGGGATCGTGCTGGTCGCCGACGAGGTCCAGTGCGGCCTGGGGCGGACCGGGCGGCTCTTCGGCATCGAGCACAGTGGGGTGGTCCCAGACCTGGTGGCGGTGGCCAAGAGCCTGGGCGGGGGCCTGCCGATCTCGGCCGTGATCGGGCGGGCCGAGATCATGGATGCGCCCGGCCCGGGTTCGCTGGGGAGCACCTTTGGCGGCAACCCGGTCGCCTGCGCCGCGGCGCTTCAGGTGCTGGCGGTGATCGAGGAAGAGGGTCTGCTCGCCCGGGCCCGCAACCTCGGGGCGATCATGCAGGAGCGGATGGAGGAGTGGCAGCGCCGCCTGCCCCTGGTGGGGGAGGTGCGGGTGCTGGGGGCGATGGCCGGGCTGGAGCTGGTTGAGGATCGCTCCACCCGCCGCCCGGCCGCGTCGGCCACCACCCGGGTCCTGGACCACTGCCGGGAGCGAGGGCTGCTGCTGCTGAGCTCGGGTCCGGGCCACAACGTGTTGCGCACACTGATGCCGCTGACGATCTCCGACCAGCTCCTGGACCAGGGGCTGGACATCCTCGAGGCGGCGCTGGAGCAGGTCGGGCGGGAGCCTGGGGGCACCGCAGAACAGGGAGGCAAGTGATGGCGACGACCGTACAGCGCTCCAAGATTTTCGTCGGCGGCGAGTGGGTGGAGAGTAACGGCGCGGGTGTCCAGGAGATCATCAACCCCGCGACCGGCGACGTGATCGGGCACGCCCCTCAGGGCAGCGCCAAGGACGTGGAGCGTGCGGTCGCAGCTGCCGGCAGGGCCTTCGCCGCCGGCTGGGGGGAGACCACCCCCCGCGAACGCTCGGAGGCGTTGCTGCGGCTGGCGGACACGATCGAGGAGCGCGGCCAGGAGATCGCCGAGCTGGAGTCGGAGAACGTCGGCAAGCCGATCTCGTTCGTGCTCTCCGAGGAGCTGCCGCCCATGGTCGACACCTTGCGCTTCTTCGCCGGCGCCGCCCGCTGCCTGGAGGGGAAGGCGGCCGGGGAGTACGCCTCAGGTTTCACCAGCCTGATCCGGCGCGAGCCCATCGGGGTGGTGGGCTCGATCGCCCCCTGGAACTACCCGCTGCTGATGGCGATCTGGAAGATAGGCCCGGCGCTGGCGGCGGGGAACACGGTGGTGCTCAAGCCGTCGGAGTGGACCCCGCTTTCGGCGCTGCGGCTGGCCGAGCTGGCGGCGGAGATCCTGCCCCCCGGTGTGCTCAACGTGATCACCGGGGACGGGGAGCCGGTGGGGGCGGGGCTGGTGCGCCACCCTGAGGTGGGGATGGTCTCGCTTACCGGGGACGTGGCCACCGGTAAGGAGGTGGCCCGGGCCGCCGCCTCGACGCTCAAGAAGGTGCACCTGGAGCTGGGCGGCAAGGCTCCGGTCGTGGTCTTCGCTGATGCCGATCTGGAGGCGGTGGTGGCCGGGATCAAGATGGCCGGCTACTACAACTCGGGGCAGGACTGCACCGCGGCTACGAGAGTGCTGGTCTCCCGCAATCTGCAAGACCGACTGCTCCAGGAGTTGGTGCCGGCGGTGGAGTCGATGGTTGTCGGCGATCCCCGCGACCCTAAGACCGAGATGGGCCCAGTGGTGTCGGCGGAGCAGCTGGCGCGGGTGTCGGGCTTTGTCGACCGTGCCCGCGAGCACGGGGCCCAGGTGGCGACCGGGGGGAGCCGTCTGGAGCGGCCGGGATTCTGGTATCGCCCGACCGTGGTTCTGCCTCCCAACCAGTCGGCGGAGATTGTCCAGCGCGAGGTGTTCGGGCCCGTGGTCACCGTCCAGGCATTCACCGACGAGGATCAGGCGGTGGAGTGGGCAAACGGGGTCGACTATGGACTGGCGGCCTCGGTCTGGACCCGTGATGTGGGCAGGGCGATGCGGATGAGCCGCCGGCTGCACTTTGGCACGGTCTGGGTGAACACCCACATCCTGCTGGTCAGCGAGATGCCCCACGGGGGCTTCAAGCAGAGCGGCTACGGCAAGGACCTCTCGATCTACGCCCTAGAGGACTACACCCAGATCAAACATGTAATGTTCGCCCTCGACTGAGGAGGGAGGCGCTGGCGGCTTCCCCGGTCCGACGCTGGCCGGCAGGGGTCCGTGCCGATCCAAGGAGGCCAATGGCAGAGGCAGTCGGCGGACTCAGCGGGCGACCCATCCCCAGCGACCTGGGCGCCCGGGCGGGGTCGCGGCCACAGGTGGTGCCGGTCAAGGGGCTGCCGATCGTGGCGGCGCTGCTGATCTTCCTGGTGGTGGCGATCGCGGCTCGCTGGTTCTGGGCCATCGACTTCTTCCACGTCGCCGGGGGCGGACTCTGGACGGGCATCGACCTCTTCCTGGGCCTGGTCCTGGGTCCGATCATCGGCCGGATGTCGATCCCGGCCCGGGTCGAGTTCACCACCCGGTTCATGCCCAAGATGGTCCTGATCATGCCCACCCTGGTGGTGCTCACCCTGGCCTCGGGATGGCAGCTGGCCACCCAGCTGGGAAACCTGGTGGTGCCCTACCCGGGCCACCTCTGGCTGGTGGCGTCCTTCGTGGTGGTCGGGGTTCTGGCGCTGGTGGCCCTGGGCTTCCTGGAGCCGGCCAACCTAGCGGTCCTCTTCGAGCTGCGCAAGCCCCACCCCAATGGCGCCCGGATCGCCAAACTGATGCGCCGCTTCGTCTACGCCGCCGCCATCACCGGGGTGGGCCAGGTGGCGACTCTGATCATCATGACCCGGCTGGCGACCTGGTGAGCCAGCCGGGAGCGGTCGAGCCCTCCGAGGCGCGCCTGCCTCCGGTCACCGCCCTGGGGCTGGGCGCCATGGGCCTGGTGGTCGCTGGAGGCATCTACGTGCTCGCCTATCTGCCCGGCCCCGCCCCCCTGGCATTGCCCTTCGCCCTGCTGGGAGCGGCCGCCGCCCTGCTGACCAGCTGCGGGGTCTGGCTGAGCCGGGTACCGGCCTTCGCCTGGGATCGCTTCTTCCAGGTCGCAGGCTGGGCATTGGCCGCCTACCTGGTGATAGCCGCCCTCCTGGAGTTCGTCTTCATCTCCGACGGCGCCCGGGGCGGTGAGCTGCTGCTGATCACCCTGACGGTGTTGCTCTTCGCCCTCGACGTGCCCCTGTTGCTCGGCTTCGGCGTGGCCCGCTACCAGGAGGTGGGGCCGCCCGCATAGCGGGGCTGGCGCGGTCGGGCTCCGGGCGCCTGCGCGGCGGCCCTGATTTGGTAGTAATGCGGGGCATGTACTCCGCCCCGCCCGCGGTGCAGTTGGCGGGCCTGACCAAGCGCTACGGTTCCCGGCTGGCGGTGGACCACCTCAACCTCGAGGTGCAGGCGGGCGAGATCTTCGGCTTCCTCGGTCCCAATGGGTCGGGGAAGACCACCACGATTCGTCTCCTCTTGGGCCTGATCCGGGCCAACTCCGGGAGGGTGCGCCTCTTTGGCGAGGATCTGGCGGCGGCGCGGCAGCGGGTGCTGCCCCGGGTGGGGTCGATGGTGGAGCAGCCCGGCTTCCACCCCTACCTCAGCGGGCGCGACAACCTGCGGGCGTTGGGTCGGGTCCTGGGGGTGGCCGACGCCGGCGCCGACCGGGCCCTGGCGCGAACTGGACTGAGCGATCGCGCTCGCGACCGCTACTCCACCTACTCCCTGGGGATGAAGCAGCGCCTGGGGGTGGCCGCCGCCCTGCTGGGCAACCCCTCGCTGCTGGTCCTGGACGAGCCCGCCAACGGGCTGGATCCGCTGGGCATCATCGAGATGCGCAACCTGCTCCGGGAGCTCGCCGCCGAGGGGATCACGGTCTTCCTCTCCAGCCACATCCTGGCCGAGGTCAGTCAGGTTTGCGACCGGGTCGGCATCGTCCGCTCGGGGCGGCTGCTGCTGGTGGACCGGGTGGCCGACCTCCTGGCCCGGGACGTCCCCTACATCGTCGACACCCCCACCCCGGAGCTGGCCCAGCAGGCCCTGGCCCAGATGGCGGGCGCGAGCGGCCTGCGCCTGGAGCACGGCGCGGTGGTGTTGGAGGCGGGGGGATTCCGCGGCCGCGACCTGCTCTCCCGCCTAGCCGAGGCCGGGGTGACCGTGGACGGCCTGCGTCGGGCCGACATCACTCTGGAGGAGATCTTCCTGCGCCTGACCGAGCCGGGAGCCGGGGCCGAGGCGACCTCCTCAGGACCGGACGCGGCCGCCCCGGCCCCGGCCGCCCGGCCCAGCCCTCCGCTACCCGCCGGGTACCGGCCCGAGCCGTTGGCGGCCCCGGTCGCGACCCGGGGGCTGGGGGGCCTCTTCCGGGCCGAGGTCTTCAAGCTCGCCCGCCGGCCCCTGACCTGGGGACTAGTCGGGCTCACCCTCTTCTTCGTCCTCGCCGCCTACCTCACCCTGATCTACACGATCACCAACCATCCCACCGCGACCCTCCCGGGTCACCTCTTCGCCGGTGTGATCGGGGTGCGCAACGTGATCGTCCAGCAGCTGACCCTGGGGCGGCGGATCGGTGAGTTCTCGGTGGTGGCCCTGGCCGGGGCGACGGTGGGGGTGGAGTTCAGCAGCGGCTCCCTGCGGGTTCTGCTGGCCCGCGGCTGTCCCCGCTGGCAGGTGCTGGCCAGCAAGTACGTCGCCCTCGGCGTCTTCGCCCTGCTGCTGGCGATCCTGGCCACCCTGGAGGCGGTGCTCCTGGCAGCGCTCCTGCCCTTGCTGGTGCACTCCGCCCCCGGACTGGGTCTGCTCAACCCGAGCGGGATCGAAGCGGTGCTTCGCAGCGACGCCGGGGTGATGGAGAACTGGCTGGGGGTGATCGCGCTGGGGAGCGCCCTGGCGGTGGTGGGCCGCTCGACGGCGGTGGGGATCGGCGGCGGCCTCGCCTACCTGATTGCCGAGGACCTTGGGGGCCACGTCCTGCCGGCGATCACCACCGAGACCCACTCCACGTTCTGGACCCAGGCGGTGGGCTACCTGTTCACCCCCAACCTCAACGCCGCCTTCTATCACGCCATCCCAGTGGACCTGGCCCGCCAACTCGACTTCCTCGACGGGGCCATGCCCAGCCCGATGGTCACTCTGCCCCACGCTCTCCTGGTGGGGGCCGTCTTCGCCGCGGTCCTGCTGGTGGTGGCCGCCGGGCTCTTCACCCGCCAGGACTGGGCTGGGTAGCCTCAACCCAGGGGCTAGGAGCGCTCCGCCGCCGACCCCGCCGGGTCGAGCAGCCATCCTCCCGGGCCCCGGGCCAGCCGGGTCAGGGGCGGAGCCAGGGCCCAGCCCAGCAGCGGCACCAGGACGCCCGCCAGGGCCCCGCCCAGGAGCAGGCCGCTGATCACGTCCCAGGGGTAGTGGGCGCCGACGTAGACGCGATCGAAGGCCAGGGCCA
>JBOHUM010000076.1:0-3246 GCA_050734515.1 Candidatus Dormibacteria bacterium | reverse complement strand
CAGTGTCAACGTCGGGGGCGCCTACACGGCGGTGGTGCCATTCCGGTTGGTCGACACCAGGGCGGGAAGCGGCTATTACGGGCAGGGGCAGCCACTCGGGCCCGGAGCGACCTTCACCTTCCCCGTGTCCGGCCAAGACCTGGTGCCGCGCACAGCCACCGCCGCCGCCCTCAACGTCACTGTGACCGACACCACGTCCCCCAGCTATCTCACCGTGTTTCCGGCCGGCGGCAGCCAACCGTTCGTGTCCAGTGTCAACTGGGGGCCCGGTGAAACCGTTCCCAACCTGGTGATCGTGCCCCTAGGGAACACGGGCGAGGTCAGCGTCTTCAACCAGCTTGGCCAGGCCGACCTAGTGGTTGACCTCGAGGGGTACTTCGTCCCCGAGGCGGGCGGCAGCAGCCAGGGCAGCTACGGTGCCCTGACGCCAGCGCGGCTCCTCGACACCCGTACCAACAGTAGGACCCTACACGCCAATTCCAGCCTCAACCTCCAAGTCACCGCCACCGGCGGCGTGCCCCAGGTCAGTGAGGTGGGTGCGGTGCTGCTCAACCTCACCGTAACCAACACCAGCCTGCCCAGCTATCTCACGGTCTACCCGGAGGGTGCGACCAAGCCCACCGCCTCCAACCTCAACTGGATGGGCGGGCAGACGGTCCCCAACCGGGTGGTGGTCCCGGTCAATTCTTCCAACGGCCAGATCACCATATACAACGCCAACGGGCAGGCCGACGTGGTGGTCGACGTCGACGGCTACTTCTCCAAGGGCAGCACCCCGCCCGCCAACGCCAGCCTTTACACCGCGGTCAACCCGGTCAGGGCGATCGACACTCGCTCTGGCAGCGGCGAGCCCGGTGCCGGGGACACGCTGGGGCCAGGCGGCGTGGACTACGACACGCTCTCATGGATCGGCAGCCTGGGCTCCAACGTGACGGCGGTGGTCAGCAACGTCACCACCACTGACACCAGCAGCCCCAGCTACCTCACCGTCTATCCCGGCCCCAGCCAGCCGCCGTCGTCCGACCTCAACTGGCTGGGAGGGGAGACTGTGGCCAACCTGACCGTGGCCACAGTGGGCAGCGACGGGATCGTCTACTTCTACAACGATCTGGGGGACACCGACTTGGTGGTGGACATCTTCGGCTACTTCAGCAGCGCCCCCACCCTGACCAGCGGCGTCAGTACCAGTACCAACTGGTCTGGCTACGTCGAGCAGAGTGGGCCTCAGACCGCCGTCACCGGCACCTTCACCGTCCCCAGCCTCTACCAGGGGCAGACCGGGACGTACATGACAGAGTGGGTCGGGATCGACGGCTGGACGGACTCGACCGTGATCCAGGCGGGAGTCGACGAGTACCCGGATTCGGCGAACAACACCATGTTCTACTACGACGTCTGGTACGAGCTCTATCCCAGCGCCCCGGTTCTTGTGGACACCCAGTTCCCGAATATGGTGCCCGGCGATCCCCTCACCGTCACCATCTATGAGAGCGGCAGCAACACATGGACGATCTCGCTGGACGACCCCACCCAGGGCGAGAGCTATACGACCGTCCAGACCTACTCCGGGAACCTGAGCAGCGCTGACTGGATCGTCGAGGCGCCCACCAACCCCGATACCAGCACCACCTACCCGCTGGCCCAGTACACGACGACCGAGTTCACCGGTATCAGCGCTTCCGGTCCCGATACCAGCGACACTGCCCTGGTGATGGAGCAGAACAGCACCTATGTCTCCTTCCCCTCGGCCCCGGGTGAGGGCGGTAGTAGCTTCTACGTCAGCTACGGCAGCGCTGCCAATCCCCCCTAGCTACAGGCTCTGGGGGGATCGGGCGACGCCGCCCGGGCCCAGGGGATCTCAGCGACGGCGTTTCTCAGGCGCTGGCTGATCTCGCGGCGCTCCGAATCATGGCTGACGATCTCCTGCAGCGCCGCAGCCAGCGGCTCGACCTCAGCTGCGCGAACCGATCTGGGGGTAATGGCTCTCGATTTAGAAACTGAGCCACTACCGCCCGGACCGCAAACCTAGAATCCGCTGGTGACCCAGGAGTGGATCGCGTGGCACCGCGGCTACAACCAGGCCCAGGGATCCTTGGCAGCCAGGCTCCAGGTGGTGCAGCTACTCATCCGGAGCAGCCTCGACCGGATGCCGGCGGGCGAGGTTCGGGTGATCAGCATGTGCGCTGGAGACGGGCGCGATCTGCTGGGAGTCCTCCGCGGCCACCAGCGCCGCGACGATGTGCGCGCTCGGCTGGTGGAGCTCGACCCCGAGCTGGTGCAGCGCGGTCGCCGCCGGCTTCGGCGGGCAGGGCTCAGTGGTATCGAGTTCGTCTGTGGCGACGCCGCGGCCAGCGCCGCCTACGCCGGTGCCACGCCCGCGAATCTGCTACTAACCTGCGGGGTATTTGGCAACATCAGCGACGCCGACGTCCACTCCACCATCAGCCACCTCGCCGAGTGCTGCGCCCAGGACGCGACCCTGATCTGGACCAGGGGCAGCTTCCATCCCGATCTCACTCCGACGATCCGGCGCTGGTTCGCCGAGTCAGGCTTCCGGGAGCTGTCGTTCAGCGCTATGCCCAAGAGCACCGCCTGCGTGGGTCGTCACCGGCTGGAGGCGGCGCCACGCCCCTTTCGCGGAGATCGGCACCTCTTTACCTTCCAACCCAAGGCAGTTCGCGATCAGGGCCATCAGGGCCGAACCGCGCCCCTACCGGCGTGATCGGTCCAGGGGATCCGCGGGGGGCTGCCGCTCACACGTCGCCCTGGTTCGCTGCGCCCGGCTTGCGCCCTCCACCTCCGGCTCCCCGAAGCCGACCCCGACCAGGAGAGCCCCTGGGGCTCAGTCTCCTGACGCTGCTGTCGCGTCGGGGTAGCCGGCGATGCGGTAGCCCACCCCCGGGAGCGTCTCGATGACCCGGGGCTCGCCCAGCTTGCGGCGCAGCCGGCTGATGGTGACGAGCACGGTGTTCGTGAAGGGGTCGGCATGCTCGTCCCAGACCTGCTCCAGAAGATCCTCCGCGCTTAGTACGGCACCCCCCGCGCCCAGGAGCGCCTCAAGCACCCCGAACTCCTTCGCCGAGAGATTGAGGGGCAGGCCCGATCGGGTCGCGCGGTGAGCATCACGTCGAGCTCCAGGTTCTCGGCCCGCAGCACCTGGGGACGAGCCCCTGGCTGCCGGCGCGCCAGGGCCCGCACCCGAAGCACGAGTTCCGGAAAGTGGAAGGGCTTGGCGAGGTAGTCGTC
>JBOHUM010000075.1:0-32236 GCA_050734515.1 Candidatus Dormibacteria bacterium | reverse complement strand
GACCGACCGCCGCGGCTAACCGCCATGCTTATCGGGGGCGAGGTGGGCGGCTAGGGTTAGTGCGGGAGGGCTTCGAAGGCGGAACGGCCCCATGCCAGATCAGCCTCGTGTGCTACTTTGCCCCCCTTAGCTGCACCCAGTTCGCCGAATGGCTCCGGAGCACGGATTCGAACCGTGAACCTTGCGGTTAACAGCCGCCTGCTCTACCGTTGAGCTACTCCGGAATGGCTGGCCAAATTCTACTGGGGACATGGCCAGGCCTGGATCGCCAGTTCGGTCGAGCGAGCGTAAGCGTCCTCTGCCAGCCGCGGGCAGTGTCCCCCGGCGACCGCCACCAGTGGAGCGGACCAGCTCGCTGAGCCCGGCGCCCGGAGGCTTGCTGACCATCCGAAGCACGAGCAGAATCTGCCTGTGGCCCATCTGCCGCTCCTGGTGCGGGGGCTGCGCTGGCGGAGCGGCGCCAGCCTGGCCCTGCTCGCGACGGGGACTGTGGCCGTCTTCGCCGCCGCAATCGGCCCCCTCTACCTGCTCACCTCCCGGAATCTGGTCCTGCATGCAACCCTGGCGCAGGCCGACCCGAGCCAGGACGGTGTCACCGCGACGGCCCTGGTGCCCGCGCTCACGGCCGGCGCCTCCGGACTTGCCATCGGGCGTCTGGATCGGCGGCTGAGGCTGGGGCGGTGGTACGCCGCGCCCCTCGTCACCGTCGATGCCGGGTTGCGCGTTTCCCAGCCCGATCAGAAGCCGCCCCTGCCCAGTTTCGCCACCGCCGACCTGGTGGCCCGCACCGGGGTGTGCCGACACCTCCTTTTTGTCGCCGGGCATTGCCCTACCGGGGTCGACCAGGTGGCTCTGACCGCCCGCACCGGCGCCGCCCTCCACGTTGGTCTGGGCGGCCAGCTGGTGGCCCAGGGGTTGCCTGCCCTGCGGGTGGCGGGGATCGTCGCGCTCGGTGATCCGAGCCAGCCCTATTGGTGGGGAAACAACTTCTTCGACTTCGCCCCACCTCAGCCCAAGGCTGGGCCGGTGCCCGCGGTGCCGGCGCAGATGGACGCGATCTGGGCCATGCCGGCCACCCTTTACGGCCTCCCGGCCAACACTACCGTGCAGCTGGGGCTGGCGATCCCGCGCACCCGGGTGGGGAGCTTGGAGGCGCAGCTGCGTGCGCCCTCCGACTTCGACTACGTGGCGCACAAACAGTTCGGGATGCTGCTCTCCACGGGCCTCCTGGGCCAGCTCGACACCTACGGCCGCCAGATCCAGCTGATGGCGGTGGTGGTAGCGGTGGTGGACCTGCAGTTGGTGCTGCTGGCGCTGCTGGTGCTCTACACCCTTTCGGTGCAACTCGCCGCCGGGCGCCAGCGGGAGGTCGGCCTGAGCAAGCTGCGCGGCCTGCGGATCGGCTCGGTCCTGGTTGTGGGGCTGCTGGAACCGGCGCTGCTGGCGCTGGCTGCCCTGCCCCTGGGCTTGCTCGTGGCCTGGCTGCTGATGCGCGGGGTTTCGCCGGCGCTCTTCCCTGGGGCCGAGGTGGTGCTGACCCCTTTGGTGCCGGCGGCGGCTGGGGTTGCCCTGGTGGGGGCAGTCCTGGCGGCTCTGGTTGGAGGGGTGCGGGTGGTCGGGCGCCGGCCCCTGGCGGAACTCCGGGACCAGGCCGAGCTTGGAGGTGGCCGGCCCCTGCTGGTCATGGATGCCATGGCGCTGGCCCTGGCGGTGGCGGGACTGACCGAGCTTCTCAGCTCAGCAGCATTGCGCGCCGGCCGCAGCGACCCCATTGCCCTGCTGGCTCCCGGTCTGCTGGCGGTGGCCGCCGCCGTGCTGGGGGTGCGGGTGTTTCCCTGGCTGGGAGGGCGACTGCTGGGCCGTCGGGGGCCTACGGCCAGCGTCAGCCTGGGTCTGGCCCTGCGGCAGCTTCTGCGCCGGCGGCGGGCTGCTGCGTCAAATAGTGGCGCTGACGGTGGCGTTCGCTCTGACGGGCTTCGCCGTCAACGTCTGGGCGGTTGCCGCCGCCAACCGAACCCTGCGCGCCGACTTTGCCGTGGGGGCGGCGCGGGTCCTCCGGGTCCAGGTGCCGCCCTCGGTGATGCTGCTCTACGCCGTCAGGCACGCCGACCCCAGCGGGCGCTACGCGATGGCGGCGATGGAGATGCGCGGACCGGGGGAGCAACTGCTGGCGGTCGACGCCAGCCGCCTGCTCGCGGTGGCCTACTGGCCGGCCTCCCTCTCCCGGGAGAGCCGCGGCGCGATCGTGCGCTGGCTGCTCTCACGCACCGACCCGGCCATGATCCTGACCGGGAACCAGGTCCGGATCAGGGCCGACCTCAGCGGCGTCGCGGCCTCGGCCCCGATCCTTCAGTTCGGCCTGGAGGACGGCGGCAACTTCCCCGCTGTCGCCGACTTCGGCCAACTCCGGGAGGGAGAGCACACCTACAAGGCGGTGCTGCCGCCGGACTGCCGGGGTGGCTGCCTGGTGACGCAACTGGTGCCGTACTGGTCCCCGTCCCCAGGGGGCCCACAGCAGGCACGCTACGCGCTGACCCTGAGCTCCATCCAGGTGCGCCGGGGCGGGAGCTGGCACGGGCTTCTGCCTCCCTATCGCTCCGCCTCCTACTGGGCGCCCAGCTCGTCCGCGGTGAGGGTGGCCCGCACCGGCTCCGCGATCACATTCGGCTTCTCCGACAGCAGCTCCCAGCTGACCGCGCCCTACGTCGACCCCGGGCCCCCGCCCACGGTGGTGCCGGCAGTGGTCACCGCCTCCAGCCAGGTCGGCAACCCCGGCGCCGCCGGGATCACCGACTTCGACGGCTCGGAACTCCTGGCCCAAACGCGGGTGGTGGTGCACGCCCTGCCCAACCTCGGCCAGTACGGCTTCCTCATCGACCTGGCGGTGGCCACCGAGTCGGAGGTGTCCCAGCCCCAGGCCGCCAGTGACTACGTGTGGCTGGCGGCCGCAACGCCGCCCAGGGTGCTGCACTCGCTGCGGGCCCAGGGGATCCGGGTGCTGGGCAGCGCCACCCCCGGTCCCCGGCTGGCCAACTACGACCGCAGCGGCCTGGCGCTGGCCTACCGTTTCATGCTGGTCGCCGCCGCCGGGGCCGCTGCCCTGGCCCTGCTGGGCCTGCTGGTGGCGCTGGCGATGGCGGCGCGGGGACGGCAGGCGGAGCTGACCAGCCTGGTGGTGGCCGGGCTGGGCCGACCCACCCTGGTTCGCGCCCTGGCCTGGGAGCAGCTCCTGCTGGTGCTGCCCGCCCTGGTCCTGGGTCTGGTGGCCGGGGAGGTCGGTGCCGCCCTGAGCCTGCGGTCCTTGCCCATGTACTCAGGTGGGGGCGGCGCTCCGCCCCTGGAGCTGGCCTTGCCCTGGCTGCCGGTATTGCTCTTGGCGGGCGCGCTCCTGGGGTTGTTGCTGGTGGCGGCCGGGCTGGGCGCCGCCGTCACCGTGCGTCGCCCCTCGCCGTCGAGTCTCCGCTTCCGCTGACGCGATCCTGCTCGCCTAGGTTATTCGGGCATTGGGGCAATGGCCGAGGGATGCCGCCAGCCGCCGGGTTGCAGCCTACCCCCGAACCGAAGCGATGCCCGACGACCAGGGCGGCGATCTAGTGAATGTCGCCTGGTAGGACTGTGCTGCCGCGGTGTTCGGCGCCTGGAAGGAGACGTCGAGGGAGACGTACAGTGAGCCGCTGGCGGAGACGATCCAGCCCACCGCGGTCCCGCTGCCGGCGGTGAACCGCGGGGTCGGGCTGCCTTCTGCGCTGTAGAGACTCGGGGTCTGGATCCAGCCGATCTGCAGGTCAGTCGCCGCGTAGGGCGTGACGGGACCGGCGGAGGCGGTCGCCGCGGCTCCTGAGGGGTCGCTGGCGCTGGCGATGACCGGGGCCGTGCTCTGATCATCGCCGGAGATCACCAGTAAGTCCGCCGCGGCCAGCACCGAGGTACTGAACTTGATGGTCACGGTGCTGTTGGCGGCGAGGGGGAGCGAGTCCACCGCCTCCCAGTACTCTGAACGGTTGGTCACCCCCGACGTATAGACGACCTTGCGGTTGGTCCAGCTGTTGCCGGCGGAGTCGGTGACGCTCGATATCTTCCCGGTGGATCCGGTTCGCAGACCGGCCACGATTGCCAGCCGGTCACCCGCGGCGGTCGCCGCGGGAACTTGGATGCTGAGGCTGGTGCTGGCCGCGGTCTCGGTCGCCGAATAGCTCTGGACGGCCCACCCGCCCGGGGGAGGCGTGGGGGTGGGGGTCGAGGTCGGGGTCGGGGTGGGCGTCGCCCCGCCGCCGATGGTGTAGGTCTGCTGGTCGAAGGCCTGTCCGGTCGCGTTGATCGGGGTCACCGTGACCTGGTCGCCGACTACGGTGACTTTGATGAAGTTGTAGACCTGGGCCGCCGACTGTGGGGTGGGAGCGCCGCAGGCGCTGCCCTTGGAGGTGCTGGGACTCCAGCCGATGGCGTAGACATTGGAGTTGGTGAGCAGCGAGGTGCAGGTGCTGCCCCCGGTCACCGGCTCCAGCACCCCGCCGCCGCCGCCGGTCAGGTAGCTGAGCAGCTGTCCGGGCGCCTCCGGAGCGATCCGCTGGTAGGTGTGGGCGTGGGCGTCGAAGGCCATGGCCACACCGTTGGCCGACAGGAGCGCCTCCAGGCTCTCCAGCGCCTGGGGATTGGCGGAGCTGTCCTGAAGGTAGACATCAGACGTCTCGTCGGGGTTGTCTGACCGCAGCGGGAAGTGGAAGATCGCGAACTTGACGCTGCCGGGGTGGCCGGCCAGGTCCTGCTCCAGCCACTGGTACTCCGGCGAGTTCTGGGTCCAGTGGGCGGCCGCGTCCACCTGGTACATGGCGCAATCCTTGGCCGGGCCGCCGCCCCCAGCCGGACACTCCGACCCGCTGGCGCTGCCGACGTTGCCGTCGGCCCAGGCCGCGTCCAGTACGTAGACACGGACGTTACCGTCCGAAAAGGCATACCAGCCCTGCGGGTAGCTGGCCGCGCTGGTGCCGTCGATGCTGGGGTACGAGACGTCGGCGTAGACCCCGTCGGAGGCGGCGGCGGTCGCGCTCTCGGGCCAGTTGTGCAGGGCAGTGGCGTTCTGGCCGTGGTTCCCATCAGCGTAGAAGAGGGGGATGCCCCCAGTCTGGGGCCAGTAGGACGGCCCATAGATGTTGCTCACCTCGCTGCCGGTCTGCTGCAGGTCCCCAAAGTCGGACTGGGTGCCCCCGGAATAGGCCATGTCCCCAGCCACCACCGCGAACTGGGCGCCAGAGGTGCCGATCAATTGGTCGATGGCCGCCTGGTCAGGGTTCAGGTGGTTGGGGAAGGCCACCCCGGTGCCGGAGTTGGTCTCACCGGTGTCTCCGAGGACGTCGAAGGTTATGGGGGTGGTCGAGGAGTTGCTCGCCGGGGCCAGAGTGGTGAAGCTGGGTGAGGCATTGGTGCCCAGGAGGTCGATCGGCTGGGAGCCGCCGCTGTAGACGCGGTAGCAGTAGGTGGTGTCGGCGGCGAGCCCGCTCAACTCCACCGAGTTCTGATACTCGTGCACCGAGCCCACCGAGAACTCCCGGCCGGTGACGCTCGGCGGGGTACCGGCCGCCGGGTAGGAGACGGGGAGCGTCGACGGCGCCTTGATGGTGTTGGCGGTGCAGCTTGCCAGCGGGCCCCAGAAGACGCTGCCCACCGCGGAGGGGGTCATCGCCCAGTTGACTTCGACCGAGGTCTGGGTGAGGTCGGTCAGATAGGGCGCTCGGGTGAGGGCGGCGTTGAAACCCTGGTAGGGGGTCACCGGGACGGGATCGACAGACACCGCGGTGGCGGTGGAGAGCAGCCCCAGCGCACCGAGGGCCAGGGCCCCGGTGGCGATCGCCAGAACCGCGGCCCCGGAGCGTTGGCGGACCCGGTGCCCTGGCCGCGGCAACCGACCGGCCGACCCAGGGCTCATCGCCCCCTCCCGCATGACCAAGCTAGCAGCCTTATACCACTTATCCATGACCTTGGCGGACCTTGGCGCCCCGGTTGCCGCTAGGGGCAGAACCAGGAGCCCTCCAGAGTCTCGGCACCGCCTCCCTCGCCGAAGAGTGGAGCCATCTGCAGCCGCAGTCGGCCGTAGCGGCCCGAGGCGTTGACCTGGACCTGGCCGGATCCAGCAGGCGGAACGTTCACCACCGCTCCGCCCAGGACTGCCGGCGCGGGTCCGGTCCGAGGCGCTCCCGCGTAGAAGCTGCCGAGTCCGGAGAGGAAGTAGACCGATGGCACTGGAATGGCGGGCGGGCTGGGGAAGGCGTACTGGTACGAGGCACCGGGAGCGAGGCCGCTGATGTCGATTTCCGCAAACGAGTTCCCCGACATCGCCTCGACCTGCACCCGGCTCCCGTCTCGGCTGCAGCTGAGGCGGGCCTGCGGGGCGGAGATGGTGCCGCTCACCACCCCCTGGAACCGGAAGGTCGTGGTCGGCTCAGCCGCCAGCGAGGGATGAACCCTGGGCAGCGAGAAGTGGCCGGGGCCCAGGGACAGCCCCGAGCAGCCGGCCAGAACAACCGTCACCGAGAGGCCGCCGAGGAACGCCACCGCTGACCGTGCCGCCCTGGCCCGATGTCCGCGCGCACCGAACATTGCCTTCAGTCTGCGCTCGACAGCGCGAGAAGGACCGGTGCGCCCCCCGCCCTCAGCCGGGGGCGAGCCCCTTCAGCAGGGCGGTGCCCAGTCCGGGATCGGCGGGCGCGCAGGTGGGACAGAAGGGACCGGGTAAGGGGACATTGAGCCAGTAGCCCACCACCAGGCCCCGGGTCAAGGTGACGTCCGACCGCAGCTGCGCCAGCGTCACCGGCGCTCCCGGGGGGTTGGTGCTCAGGCCGGCCAGGACCTCGACCTGGGGTGAGATCCTCCGGATCTGGGCGACCGCCGAGCGCACAAAGGCCAGGTAAGCCCTGGGGCTGCGCTCCAACGACTGGGTCTGGAGCTCGACCGCCCCCGGCCCGGAGCGCAGGGCGGAGGCGGCGGACCGGGCCAGGTGCAGGTCGAGGTAGCCCTGCCCCTGGCTCGGGGCAGTCGGGTCGAGGCTGCGCACCAGGTCCTGGGCCGGGGCCAGGATGGGGAGCAGCCCGTGGGCGCGGGCGAGGCGGACGAAGCGGCTCTCGTAGGCGGGGAGGGCGGCCTGCTCGGGGGCCGGCGTGAAGCTCCAGCGCTCGGGATCGAAGACCACAGCTTTCAGGTGCTGGGGCAGGCTGCCGGCCGCCACCGCGCTCGCCAGCGTCAGGAAGCTGGGATAGCTCACGGTGGCAATGGCGCCGCTGCCCACGCTGGCGCGGTGGGCAGTCGCCGGCAGCACCACGTAGAGCCGGTCGCCGCGAAGCCAGGGCCGCAGCTGGGCCATGCCCCCCAGCTCCCGCAAGGCGGCGGTGGTCAGCATCCAGGCCAGGTGGCGGGCGCCTGGAGTGGGGCTGGCCTTGGGAGCCGGAGGCGTCGGGCTGGCGCCGCAGCCCGCCAGCAGGGCGGCGGCGATCGGGCCGGCCACCCCGGCCACCATTGCAGCTCGCAGCCGGGACCGTCTTTCCGGCGGCCGCTCAGACACCGGTCTGGTACTCGGCACTGGGCTGGCCGGCCCGGGCCGGGGCGCGGGAGCGGCTGAGCCCCGGGATGCCAGCCCGGGTGGGCAGGGTGAGGAAGCTCTCGAGGACGATTGCGCGTCGCAGGACCACGAAGGTGGGATACCAGAGCACCATCCAGGGGATGTAGCGGGCGAATCCCCACCGGGCCGCCAGGACCACGAAGACCACCAGCACCGGAACCACCGAGGCCCCGTAGAGCAGAAAAACACTGAGGAGGTTGCGAAAGGCCGTGGGGGCGGTGACCGCCAGGACCAGGCTGTAGAGAAACAGCACCGGGCGCAGGATGGCCATGAACCGCAGCGCTGCCAGGCGCACGGTGCTGAACCAGATCTTCGGGCCAGCGGACCTCACGAACACCGGTCCGTGGCGGGCGAAGATGTGAGCGCCGGCTCGGTACCAGCGGGTGCGCTGGGCGCGCAGCTCGCGCACCGTGTTGGGGACGTCCTCCTGGACCCGGATCTTGGGGTCGACCACCACCCGGTAGCCCAGCCGCCCCAGCTGCAGGGTGAGGTCGGCGTCCTCACCGTTCATGCCCACGACGTTGCCCCCCACCGCCCGAGCCGGTGCCACCCGGAACGCCTGGAAGGTGCCGGGGATGCAGCTGACGGCGTCGACCGCGGTCATGCCCAGGCGCGCGAAGAAGAAGGATGAGAGGCACTCGATCAGGCGCATGCGGTGGATCCAGCTGGACCCGATCTGGGGCGTCACCATCGCGCCCACCATGCCCACCGCGGGGTCGCGGAACCAACGGGGCGCGTGCAGCAGCGCCTCGGCGTCGACGACCACGTCGGCGTCGATGCGGACCGCTAACTCGCTCTCCACCCGTGCCAGGGCGGCGTTGAGGGCGGGCGACTTGCCGGCGTGGGCCACCGAGACCACCTCGCCCTGGCATGCCTGGAAGCCGGCCATGGTCCGCGTGACCACCTCGAAGGTGTCGTCGGTGGAGCCGTCGTCGGCCACGGTCAGGCGCACCGGTCCCCCGTACACGGCCGCGGCCCGCTCGATCGAGAGCAGGGTGGCGACGATCCCGGCCGACTCGTTGTAGGCGGGCATGATCACGTGCAGCGGCGGGCGCTCGGCACCCACTGGTGGCGGGCGCATGAACAAGCGCAGCAGCAGCAGCAGCAGGATCAGCGCTGTCCAGGTGGCGGAGTAGGTGCTGAAGCTGATCACCAGCAGGGTTACCCGCTGGGTGCCGAGGTGGGAGGCTAGGACGGCGACCAGGATCCCGAAGGCTGCCAGCACCGCCACACCCACCAGCGCCAGCTGCAGGCTCTCGCGGCGGTGGGCGCCGCGCACCCGGGGGACGGTGGTGGGGCGGGGCAGCTGAAAGGTGGTGAAGAAGACGTGCAGCATCACCAGGCCGCCGATGAGGACGTTGAGGGCGATGCCCTCCAGCCCGTAGAAGCCGATCGGCAGCCGGGTGGCGGCGGCGGCGACGATCACCAAGGTGTCGGTGAGCACCGCCACCACCAGGTAGAGCACGGCGTGGAGCACCACCTCCAGCCGGCGCCAGGGGTCGGCGTTGAGCACCAACCCCAGCGCTACCAGGCTGCCGGCGATCACCAGCCGCAGGCTGGGCTCCAGGTGGGTGGCGTACGGCGCCAGCCCGGTCGGAGAGGGGACGGCAAAGAGAGCCAGGTGCAGCACCCAGCTGGCGTAGGCGGTGTCGGCGGCGCCGTGGTCGAGGGCGATCCAAGCGGAGAAGAGCAGGAAGCAGAGGAAGAACGCGGCCAGGCGCAGGGCGTGCACCCGGCGGGGCACCGGCAGCAGAACTAGCGCCCGGCCGTCGCCGCCGTCGTCCCGGCGCCGGGTGCGGAGGCTGATCAGGATCAGTGCCACCAGGCCGGCCAGGGCCACCGCGACCAGGGCGACCGCCGGGCCGTCAACCCTCATGGGGGTCCGGGGGGGCCGGCGCGGGCAGCCCCTTGGGGCTCATGAGCCCAGGGTCACGTCCGCCGACATCCCCGCCAGCAGCCGGGGCGGGTCCGCGGTCAACCGGCAGGTGACGTCGTAGTACACCGAGCCGCTCAGAACCACCGGCGCCGGCTGGACGTCGATGACCCGGGCGGGAACCCGGCGGGGATGGTTGTCAACTCGGACCGAGATGCGCTGGCCGATCCGAAAGCGGCCCACCTGGCTCTCCGGCACCTGGGCCACCACCTGCCAGGCCCTGTTCCCGTAGAGGGTCACCAGGGGGGTGTAGGCCGACTGGTCCCGCGAGGCCGGGCTCTGGTTGGCGACGGGAAAGAGCTGGAAGGTGGGGGATGCAGGCAGCGGCTGGGGTCCGGTGACGGAACCAACCACCCCTTCGGGGCCGGCCAGGTCGCCCACTGAGCCGCCAACCTCCGCGACCACCCCGGCCACCGGTGCCGCCAGGTTTGCCTGCTTCAGCGCCACCTGATCCGAGGCGATCGCCGACTGATCGCGGGCCACCGCCGCCTGGGCGGCGGCGACGCTGGTGGCGGAGCCTCCGGCTTGGCCCAGGTTCTGCCCGTTCTCGGCCAGGGCCAGCTTGGTCTGGGCCTCCGCCACCTGCGACTGGTCGGCGGCCTGCTCCTGGGGGTTGGCAGCCTTGGCCAGGGCCGACTGGGCCGAATTCAACTCCTGCTCCGCTAGGTCGATGCTGAGCGCCTGCTGCTTCTGCTGGGCCGACTGCAGGGTGGGGGACTGCAGGGCCGCCAGGTCGGCGGAGTCCACTGCCAGGGTGGCCTGGTCGTAGGCCAGCTGCAGCTTCACCAGGGTGGCGTCCTGGGTGGCCAGCAGCGCGCCTCGGCGGACCACCTCACCGGGATGAACCCGCAACCCCGAGACCGACCCCATGTCAGGGAAGTTGAGGTAGATGACCCCGCTGGGCTGCACCTCCGCGGGGAAGGTGGTGGTCCCGTTGAAGAAGGCGCTGCGGACCACCAGGGCCAGGATCACGACCACTGCCAGCGCGAGTAGGGCGGGGATAGCGGTTCGGGCCAGGACCAGGAGCCGCTGCCGCGGCGGCCACCTCATGGTGCCGTCACCCGGGCCGACGGTTCCCAGGTTCCGCCGTCCTGGCTCGCTGCCGCGCTCGCCCGGATCATCTCCAGCCTCCTACCGGTCATCGCCAGCCGGCTCAGCACGCCACCTCTTATGCCGGAGCGCCGGCTGGGTCCGCGATCGGGCCCAGCCGGCCGTCTCCTAGAGTCCCGCGGCCGCCGTCCTCAGCCGCCCACCTCGAATACCCGGTTGCCCCAGTTGGCGATCTGGTCGCCGTTGCCGGGTATGTACTGGGTCGCCAGCCAGAAGTTGCCGGACGGGTCGAGCGCCCAGGCCGAGTAGTCGCCCCAGCGGCCCACGCCGCCGAACTCCTTGGTGCCGGTGAAGCCGTTGTCCGGGGCAACCCCCGAGGCAGCGGTCTGAACCGGGCCGAAGCTGGTCTGGCCGGAGGCCATCACCGCATACCCCGAGCTGAGGTAGGTGCTGGGGCCGCCGTAGGAGAAGGCAAGGGCGGTGTCGCCCTGGCTGTTGTGGGCAATCACCGGGTAGAGCAGGTACTCACCTGCCACCGCCAGGTAGCCCTGGGCCACCATGGTGGCTCCGCTGAGCACCCCGCCATAGAGAGTGGGATGGATCTCGAACCAGGCAACCCCGTCGCGCTCGCTGGTGTCGCCAGGGATGGTCACTGCGGTGTTGAGGGCGCCATAGAGGTTGTTGTCAAAGTTCTGCACCTGCTCCATGGCATCGAAGTCCGGAGTCACAAGCCCGGTGGTCGCCTCCCCGGTAAAACCGTTGAACCCCGGTGGAGTAACAGCGTTGACCGGGAACCCGTAGGTTTCGCTGCTGATCACCATCGCTGAGAGTGTGGGAATCCCGCCACCGCCCACCTGCGACGGATTGGAGATCGCCCAGACGGAAAGGCGATTGTCGAAGGTGCCATTGGGATCCAACGACATCAGGAAGAACTCGGATGTCGCATAGGGATTCACCGCTGGCTGGATGTGGTAGGAGAGGACACCCGCGATCGAGAGGTTGCCGTAGTGGACCAAGCGCACGGTGCTCGCCCCGGACTCAAGGGTGGACTTGGGCAGGGCGTAGATCTGAGCGCCGTTATAGGCGCTGCCGGTGATCGAGAACTCCTGGGTTTCAAGGTAGAAGTTGTAGGCATCGATGCCCAGGATCGGGTAGTCCCCAAAGCACGGGCAGCCGTTGTCGCTGGGATCAGTGGAGTTGATGTGGTAGATGTCCCAGTTGCCGAGCGGGTTCGAGGTCTGGCTGACGGCGATATCCTCCTGCGAGGCGGGGGTCGCCGGGGCCGAGAAATACTCGAGCACGGTGGAGAACCAGCGTCCGGTCGAAGGGTCGAAGTAGACCCGGGGGTCGCTGGTCAGGCTGCCATGGGTGAAGGCCTGGGGATGGCCGAAGAAGGCGTCGACACTGAAGGGGCCGCCCAGGGTGACACCACTGCTGTTGTACACCGAGAAGGCCAGGTTGACGATGTTGACCACGTAGCCATCGCCCTCCGCCAGCCCCTCGTCGGGCGGCTCCAAGCCCACGTGGCTGGTCTGCAGGTTCTGGGTGGAGTTGATCCCCTCGAAACTCTGCAGCAGGGAGCCGGTGGTTAGCGAGTCACCACCCACCTTGGGAGCGGCACTGGGCGCGGCCACCTGGGCCGAGGCGCCACTGCTGCCCGCCCCGGCCGCCCCGGCCGGTGCCGGCCGCAGGGGCATGGCGTGGGCGCCCACCGTGGAACCGGTGGCGCCCGGGGTGGCGGCGTCCGAGGCAGCCGCCCCCTGGTGGCCCAGCTGGCTGACGTTGACCACCCGGGCCAAGGTGGCAGTGCCGTGGATCCCAGGGGGCTCAACTGTGGCCCCGGTCTGGGCCGAGGCGCTCAGGGGCCCCAGACCGAGGCTGGGGATCAAGCCCCCGGCGATGGCGACCGCCCCCACCACGGTCAGCCCCTGGAAGACATGTCGCAACGGTCGCCGGCGTTCGGTCATAGCTGGCCTCCCGGGCCCGAGGGCCCCAATCCAGACCGTGCCGGGAGTGTCATGACCGCCCCCCCACCGGCTCATCCTCCCATTGCTGCGACCGTAGCACCGGGTGGCGCCAGTGTCCTGTTCGAGTTCAAAAACGCCGCTCCGAAGCGGTGCGCGCCCCGGAGTGTGGTCGGGCAGCCGCAATCGGATTTGCCGAGGGCTGTTTGCCGACGACGAAGCGGTGGCGTCCAGACGGTGTCTCTGCCGCTCGGCTCAGGGGCGGGTGGGGCCGCTCCCCAGCAAGTCGACCGCCTGCAGCGCCAGGCAGAGCTCCGTCATCTCCCTGGGTTCTGCGGGTGAGAGGCCGGTCAGGTCCTGGATGCGGGTAAGGCGGTTGAAAACCGTGTTCCGGTGGCAGGGGACGTTTTGGGCCACCCTGGCCACCGACCCGCCCGCGTCCAGATACAGCCGAAGCGTCCGCAACAGGGTGCCCTGCTCACCGGCGCTGAGATCGAGAATTGGACCCAGCGCTCGCCGCACCAGCCGCTGGGCCAGATCGGGAGAGGCAACCAGGAGGACGCTGGCGATCCGGTCATCCAGGCTGGCCACCTCGATCCTGCCGGGTGGGATCGCTTTGAAGGCCAACTCCGCCAGTCGGTAGGCGGCGGCCACCTGGCGCAGGGACCCCACCTCGGGGCTCAGTCCCGCCCGCAGGCTTCCAGAGGCGGCCAGCACGGCCCGGCTGGACGGACAGCCGGGTCTGGAAGGAGACAGCAGCCCGACCAGCCGATCCTGGCGCAACAGCCACTCGGAGCGGATCCCCTGGGCTCGCAGGGCGGCGGCAAGGGAGTCGCCCGTCTCGCGGCTGGACTCGGCCACGCCCACCATGAAGGGACCGGCGGCACCCAGGTCCAGTACGTCGGCGGCCAGGCTCAGGTCGTTGTCGTTGGCGGTGCCGGTGAACAGGCCGTGGAGCAGGGTCTGTCGCTGGGTGGCGTCCCGATGGTGCAGTTCCGCCTGGGCCCGCTGATAGGCGAAGGCGACCTCGGAGGAGTAGAGGTCGGTCATCTCCCACACCAGCACCGCACCCTCGAGGAGTTGGTCCGACGACACCTCGGGCCGACCCGCGGCCTCGCTGACCAGCGACTCCCAGACCACGATCCCGCCGAGCCGGAAGGCGCGTAGCAAGCTCTCCAGCGGCAAGCCCTGCTCGGCCCGACGCGGGCCGGTCGCCCGGGCCACCACCAGGGGGGCCTCCTGCTGGTCGGGGAGCAGGGTCAGGGCGCAGATGTACTCGCGCAGGTTCTCGCTGCACGATCGGCGCAGGTCCTCGTCCGGCACCAGCCGGTGCTCACGGTAATTCTCATCCCGGTCGTAGATGGCCTCCAGCAGGCGCTCGGTAATCTCCGGTATCTGGTGGAGCAGTCCCCGCGCCAGGGAGGCGACGATTTCCACGGCTCCCGCCGAGGGATTCTGCGTACTCGGAAGCCCCTGGTCCGGGCGGGCCGAGGCCTGGACCGCGGTGCTGGCTGCCACTCTCTCCTCCTGCAACTTCCTGTGCGTGCGCCCAATGCAGGGGCGCCGAACCTCGGCCAGCGCCCATTGGCTGGCCCGAGATCCCAATGCTAGGCTTGGGCAGATGCCAGGGTCAATGCCGATGCACTGGCTGGTCCATCGGTCTGGCGAGGAGGGGCGGCGTCGAGGGGGCGCCGGAGCTGGCCCACCCGCCTGCGGGGGCCGGGACCGCTCGGTAGCAGGCGCGCCCCCGGTACCGGCCGTGCCTGAGTCGCCCAGAGTCCGGCGGCGGTGACCGTCCTGGTCGGCCCAGCCGACCTTCAGGTTGAGGGAGTCACCGTCCGGTTCAGCGGCCTGACCGCATTGGATCGGGTCTCGGTCGCGGTCCAGCGCGGTGAGGTCGTCGGCATCATCGGTCCCAACGGAGCCGGCAAGACCACCCTGTTCAACGTCATCTGCGGCTTGGTCCGACCCCAGGCTGGCAGCATCAGCTACCGGGGTCGATCGCTGCTGGGGGTGGCACCCCATCGCCTGATCCGGCTTGGGATTGCCCGCACCCTGCAGGGACTGGGCCTCTGGCCCAGCTTGACCGTGCTGGAGAACGTCATCCTGGGGGCGGCCCGACGCCCCAACTTCGGATCGGCTCTGCTGGGCCTGCCCCACTCGTGGCGGGCTGAGCGACGGCTGGCCGGGCAGGCCAGGGAGATCCTGGCCGAACTCGGGATCGCCGAGGTGGCGGGTGCTCGCCCCCGTTCCCTGCCCTACGGAGTGCAAAAGCGGGTCAGCATCGCCCGCGGCCTGATGTCGCAGCCCTCGCTGCTGCTCCTGGACGAACCGGCCAGCGGCCTGTCCAAGCACGAGGTGGACGACCTGGCCCACTTGCTGGCCCGCGTCCGCCAGAGCACCACGGTAGCGATCGTTGACCACAACGTCGATCTGGTGATGGAAGCCTCCGATCGGGTGGTGGTGCTCAACGTGGGCCAGGTGATCGCCGACGGAGCGCCGGACCAGATCAGGCGCGACCCCGCATTGGCCCAGGCCTACCTGGCCGGGGCGGTCGACGACCGCGGGGGCTCGGACGATGCTTGAGGTCAGCAACCTCAGCGTCGGCTACGGGCCGGTCTTGGCCCTGGATCAGGTGTCCCTCAGCGTCCCCGACGGTTCGATCACCGCGGTGCTGGGGGCCAACGGCGCCGGCAAGACCACCCTGGTACGGACCATCTCGGGACTGGTCCATCGACGCTCGGGCTCGATCCGCCTCGCCGGGGCCGAGATCAGTTCGCTGGCCCCCGAGGCGGTCGCCTGCCTGGGGGTGTCCCACGTGCCCGAGGGGCAGGGGGTGATAACCGAACTCACGGTCGAGGAGAATCTGCGACTGGGCGCCCTGGCCCACGGCGGTGGCAACTCCAAGCGCGACCTGGAGGAGGCCTATCAGCTCTTCCCACCCTTGGCGGCGAGGCGGGCGCTGCCCGCGGGCACTCTCTCAGGGGGCGAGCGGCAGATGCTGGCCCTGGCCCGGGGCCTGGCAGCCCACCCGCGACTTCTCCTGCTCGACGAGCCGTCACTGGGACTGGCGGGCCAGGTTCTGGCCCAGATCATGGCCAAGCTGCGGGCCTTGGTGAACGAGGGCGCCCTGACCGTCCTCCTGATCGAGCAGAATGCCCGGAGCGCGCTCTCGGTGGCCGACCGGGCGATCGTGCTCTCCCTGGGCCGGGTTGTGCAGGGCGACCCCACCTCGGAACTGCGCTCCGACGCCGAACTACTGGGCGCCTACCTTGGCTTCTGAGCTCGCTCCCGGCTTGGCCGGCATGCCTGCTCGGGGGCATGGCTGAGCCATGCACACCGTGCTGGTGCTCACGATCGAGGGGCTGGTCCAGGGCTCGATCTACGCCGCGGTCGCGCTGGGCCTGGTCCTGATCTGGAGAGCCACCCGGGTGATCAACTTCGCCCAGGGTGCGATGGCCATGTTCACCACCTACGTGGCCCTGGCCGCCATCCAGCACGGCCTCTCCTACTGGTTGGCCTTCGCCATCGCCATCCTCTGCGGGTTCGCCCTGGGAGCGGTGGTGGAAAGGGTGCTGGTGCGCCCGCTGGAGCGCGCCTCTCCCTTCAACGTGGTGATCCTGACCCTGGGGATCTTCCTGTTCCTCGAGGCCATCGTGCCCATGCTGTTCGGGGGCAGCATCAAGTCGTTCCCCCCGGCCTTCGCGATCACCGGGCTCCAGCTGGGCAAGGTTCAGATTCCGCTCTCCGGATCCGACCTCTTCACCTTCGCTTGTCTGGCGGTGGCGGTCATCCTGCTGACGGTCCTCTTCCGCAGCACCAACCTGGGGCTGCGGATGCGGGCGTCCGCCTTCAGCCCCGAGGTGTCGCGGCTGCTCGGCATCCGGGTTGGCCGGATGCTCACGCTGGGGTGGGCGCTGGCGGCCGCCCTGGGGGCGCTCGCCGGGGTCTTGATCGCCCCCACCGTGCTGCTCCAGCCCACCTACATGGACGAGGTCTTCATCTTCGGCTTCACCGGGGCCATCCTGGCCGGCCTGGAGAGCCTCTGGGGCAGCGTGATCGGGGGACTGGCCATCGGCCTGGTGCTCACCTTCGTCGGCTACGTCAGCCCCGACCTGGAGACCCTGGCGGGGCTGGTGATCCTGGTCGCGATCCTGATGGTTCGGCCCCAGGGACTGTTCTCCCGGCACCAGCAGCGCAGGGTCTGAGCTGATGAGCAGCGAGAAGGTCGGCGCCGCGCCCCGGGTGCGCCAGCCCAGTCGCCTTGCGGCCATCCTCGGGGGAGCCATGGAGCGGCCGCTGATCCGGCATGTCGCTCCGGCCCTCCTGGTGCTGGGCGCCTTCCTGGCCCTCAGCTACCAGGTCAGCTCCTACACCGACTACGAGGCGGCAGGAGTGGCCATCTTCGCTATCGCCGCCGCGGGACTGACGGTGCTCACCGGGATCAATGGGCAGATCTCGCTGGGCCACGGGGCGCTGATGGCGGTGGGTGCCTACACCACCGCCCTGCTCCTGGAGTGGCAGCCCAACCTACCCATGATTCTGGTGCTGGCGGTTTCGGTGGCGGTCACCGGGATCACCGGCCTGTTCTTCGGGGTCGCGGCAGCCCGACTCCGGGGGCCCTACCTGGCTGGGGTGACCTTGACCCTGGCCCTGGCTTTGCCCCAGTTGGCGCTGCACTTCTCCTCGATATTCGCTGGTGAGCAGGGCATCCCGATCAACCCCCCGGCGGCCCCCGCCTGGCTGGGGGCGAACTTCGACCTCGAGCAGTGGCTGGCCTGGGTGACCGTGTTGGCGGCCCTGGTGAGCCTGGTGCTGCTGGCCAACCTGCTGCGCAGCGGGGTGGGCCGCGCCCTGCGGGCAGTTCGCGATGACGAGATAGCCGCTCAGCTGGCCGGCATCCACGTGGGCCGGGCTCGGGTGACTGCCTTTGTGGTCAGCGCCGCCTGCGCCGGCCTGGCGGGCTCGCTCTTCGCCTACTGGCTCGGGCTGGCGGCGCCCGGGGGCTTCGGGGTGACCCTCTCGCTGCAGCTGCTGATCGCGATCGTGATCGGAGGCCTGGGCAGCCTGGTGGGCGCGGTCTGGGGGGCGCTCTTCCTGATCCTGCTCCCCGACCTCACCAGCGGCCTGGCCAGCACCTACAACTTTCCCAGCTCTGTCAGCAACAACCTGCCCCAGGCGATCTTCAGCGTCGTGCTGGTGCTGGCCATCCTGGTCTTTCCCAGCGGGATCCAGGGAGGACTCGTCCGCCTGGGCGGCCTGGGCCGCTCGCGCTGGCGCCAGCTCAGGGCGGTGCGTGGGTCCGGGTAGTCGAGCAAATCAATCGCGCGTGCGAACAGCGGTGGAGCCAACGTCAATCAGGGATGGAGGAGGCGTCATGAAGCCACGGACGGTACTCAGATGGGCGGCCCTCAGCGGGCTGGCCGCGGTACTGGCAGCCAGCGGGGGGGCGGTGAGGGGAGGTCCAGGGTCAGCGGCCAAGCTGGCCTCCGCCAAGAACACCGCATCGGCCCCGGGGATCACCCCCAACTCGATCAGCATCGGCAGCACCCAGCCGCTGACCGGGGTGGCGGCACCGGGCTACGACGAGATCGCCCCCGCCTCCGAGGCCTATTTCAAATACGTCAACGCCCACGGCGGGGTCTTCGGACGCAAGATCAAGTACACCTATCTCGACGATGGCTACAACCCGAGTGAGACGCCGGGGCTGACCCGGCAGCTGGTGCTGCAGGACAACGTCTTCGCCATCTTCAGCGCCCTGGGTACGCCCACCCACCTCTCGGTCGTCAAGTACCTCAACTCGGAGCGGGTTCCCGACCTCTTTGTCTCCTCGGGCTGCAACTGCTGGAACAAGACCAGCACCGAGCCCTACACCTTCGGCTGGCAGCCGGACTACACCATCGAAGGCAAGATCCTCGGCCAGTACGTCAAGCAGCACCTGACGGGACAGCAGGTGGGCTACTTCTACCAGGACGACGAGTTTGGCCTGGACGGGGTCAAAGGCCTGGACGACGAGATCCCGGCCAGCTCGGTCGTCTCCCGCCAGGACTACGTGACCACCAACACCAACATCGGGTCCCAGATCGCTGCTCTGCAGCAGGCGGGCGCCAAGGTGGTGGTCGCCTTCTCGGTGCCCGCCTTCACCGCTCTGGCCCTCCTGACGGCGGCGACTTTGAACTACCACCCCACCTGGGTGGTCAGCAACGTGGGCTCGGATCCGCCCACCCTGACCGGTCTGCTGTCGAGCTTCTCCAAGGGAGCCGCGGGAGGGACCTTGCTGGCCGGCATGGTCAGCGACTCCTACCTGCCTCTGGTGTCCGACAGCTCCAACCCCTGGATCAGGCTCTTCAAGGGCATCGCCCAGCAGTACGCGCCCAGCCTACCCTGGGACGGCAACGTGCTCTACGGGGTGAGTCAGGCCTACACCCTGGTGCAAGGTCTCAAGGCGGCCGGCCGCAATCCCACCAGGGCCAGCCTGATCCAGACCCTGCAGACCAAGAAGCTGAGCGGCGGGCCCGGGCTGGTCCCGTTCGACTTCAGCAAGCGCAACCATCTGGGCTACGCAGGCGCCGAGGTCGTCAAGATCGGCACCAACGGATCGACCGAGACACCCATCTCCCCGATCTATCTGACCGGCAACAAGGGCAAGATCACCGTCTACAAGGGCAAGGCGAGCAAGCCGCGCTCGGGCGGGGTGCCCAGCAACTGACTCGAGACCGGAGCCAGGGGCCGCAGGCACCGGCCTGCGGCCCCTGCCCGACCGCTCTTGGGCTGGGCGCGCGCGGCCCAGCCCATGGTCTGCCGCGGCCGGCGCGGCGGGCTCCGCCTTGAAGGCCGTCTGCTGGTTCGGGCCGGGGCAGGTCAGGGTGGCGGAGGTGCCCCGGCCAGTCCTTGAGGACGGGGAGGACGTCATCCTGCGGGTGACCAGGGCCGCGGTCTGTGGCTCCGACCTGCACGCGCTCCACGGCAAGATTCCCCAGCTCGCCGAGGGAACGATCCTGGGCCATGAGTTTGTCGGAGTGGTGGAGGAGGTGGGTCCGGCGGTGCGGCGCCGGCGAGTCGGCCAGCGCTGTGCCGCCGCCATGTTCGTGGCCTGTGGGCGCTGCCCTCAGTGCGATGCCGGCCAGCATCAGCGCTGCTCGGAGTACGCCATGTTCGGTCTGGGGCGATTGATGGGCGGCCTGGCGGGCGGACAGGCGGAGTACGTCAGGGTGCCCCTGGCGGACATGACCCTGTGCCCGATCCCCGACGCCATGGAGGACGAGGCGGCCCTCTTCCTGGGGGACGTCCTGGCCACCGCCTACACCGCCTGCCAGCAGTCGGGGGTGGGTCCGGGCGACCTCGTGGCGATTGTGGGCGCGGGTCCGGTGGGCCTGCTGACCATCGCCTGCGCTCGGCTCTTCGGGGCGG
The DNA here is from genome assembly GCA_050734515.1 of Candidatus Dormibacteria bacterium. Lineage (GTDB taxonomy): Bacteria > Chloroflexota > Dormibacteria > Aeolococcales > Bog-877 > Bog-877. The sequence continues at coordinate 12,270 of JBOHUM010000075.1, read as the reverse complement.
CTCGAGTGTTCGCTCTGGATCAGATCGAGGGGCGGCGGGAGCTGGCCCAGGGGTACGGTGCCATCCCCATCGACCCGGGCCAGGGGGACCCGGTCGCCGCGCTCCGCCAGCTGACCGGGGGCCAACGCGCCAACGTGGTGATCGAGGCGGTCGGCAATCAGGCTGCCCTCGAACTCGCCTGGCGCCTGGCGGCCACCGGGGCCACGGTGGCGTTGGTGGGGATCTTGATCGACGAGCCCTGGCCCCAGTCCGCCGGACAGGCGTGGCTGCGCAACCTCACCGTGCGCACCGTGGTCGGCCAGCCCTACCGCCACCGCCAGACGCTGCTGCGCCTGATCGAGAGCGGTGCGCTCCGGCCCCAGACCCTGATCAGCCAGACGGTGCCGCTCACCCAGGCCGCGGAGGCCTATGCGGACATGGATGCCCGGCGGACGCTCAAGCCCCTGCTGCGGCTGGACTGACCGCTCGGGCGGGCGGCGGGGGATTCAGTCGGGCCCAGCCAGCGGGGCCGCGGAGGCGAAGCGCTGGCGTAGCACCTTCTTGTCGAACTTGCCCACGCTGGTCTTGGGCAGGTCGGCCACGATCTCGAGCCGATCGGGAAGCTGCCAGCTGGCCCAGCCCGCCTCGGCCAGGAAGCGGCGCACGTCCTCCAGGCGGATCTCCGCGCCAGCGCGGGGCGCGATCACCGCCAGCGGTCTCTCCCCCCATTTGGGATCGGGGACGGCGATGATGGCCGCCTCGGCCACGCCCTCCATCCCCATCAGGCGACTCTCCATGTCGGCCGAGGAGATCCACTCCCCGCCCGACTTGACCAGGTCCTTGATCCGGTCCACCACCGCGAAGTAGCCCTCGGCCGTGGCCACCGCCACGTCCCCGGTGCGAAACCAGCCGTCAGCGGTGAACTGCTCGCGGGCCTGGCCGCCCAGATACGAGGCCGCGACCCAGGGGCCGCGCACCATCAGCTCACCCATCGACTCCCCATCGGCCGGGACCTCCTCACCGGCCGGGTCGACGATGCGGATGTCGATCCCGGGCAGCGGCAGGCCGGCCTGCTCCCGGACCTCCCCCATCAGCCGGCTCTCATCCCAATCGCGCATCTTGTGCTTGGGCTGGGTCAGGCTGGCAACCGGGGAGGTTTCGGTCATACCCCAACCTTGGACCAGGTTGATCCCGAACTCGGCGCGGTAGCGTTCGATCAGGGAGCGCGGGGTCCGACTGCCCCCCGAGGAGAGAAACCGCACGCTGGGCAGCCGGGCTCCCCGGCGGGAAAGTTCGTCGGCCACCGCGATCCAGATGGTGGGCACCCCTGAGGAGTGGGTCACCTGCTCCTCTTGGATCAGGTCCACGATGGTGGCGGCGTCGACGTGGCGGCTGGTGAACACCTGCTTGGCTCCGATCATGGTCGCGCCGAAGGGGGCCCCCCAGGCGTTCACGTGGTACATGGGCACGATGGGCAGGGTGCAGTCGCCCGGCCCCAGCCCGGTGCCGGCGCCCGAGGTGGTGACCAAGGCGTGGAGCACCGTCGAGCGATGGGTGTAGACCACCCCCTTGGGCCGCCCGGAGGTCCCCGACGTGTAGCAGATGCCGAGATCGCTGGACTCGGGGATGCTGGGGGCCGGGTAGCTGGTCGGCTCACCCGCGATCAGGTCCTCGTAGGCGACCAGGTGCTGGGGCAGGGCCGAGTCGGGAGTCCGGTCGGCCAGGGCGATCAGGTGCTGGACCCGGGCCAGGGCGGCCGGGATCCGCTCCAGCAACGGCAGCAGCTCCGGCTCGACCAGGATCACCTGGTCGCCAGCGTCCTGGATGATGAATTCCAGGTCGCCCAAGGGCAGCCGGGGGTTGAGGGTGTGCAGGATCCGCCCGCTGCAGGGAATCCCGAAATAGCACTCCAGATGGCGGTAGCTGTTCCAGCCCAGGGTGGCCACCGGGGCCCGATGGTCCAGCCCCAGGTGGTCCAGGGCGTGCATCAGCTGCTGCGATCGGGCGCTGAACTGGGCATAGGTGTAACGGTGGCGTTTGCCGCCGTCCAGCTGGGTCACGACCTCGGTGTCACCAAAATGGCGGGCGGCGTGGCCGAAGAGCATCCAGCTGTTGAGCTCGGTGGCCATCATCGACATTGCCGACCCCTCACTCAGCTCGGCCGGCCGCGTCCGCCGCCCCGGACGCTTGGCCGGCGCCAGCTCCTGGAAGTGGGAGGTCGGCTGGGCGCAGGCCCAGGTGGGCCGCCACCCGGGCCCGGTGCTGGCGGGGGCGCCCGGCGAAGGCCTCGATCCAGAGCGCTCTTTTGTAGTAGCGATGGAGCGGGCTTTCCCAGGTGAAGCCCATCCCCCCCAGCACTTGGATGGTGCGCTCGCAGGTGCCAACGTAGGCCTCGGCGGCGGCCGCCTTGGCGGCGCTGGCGGCGACGGCGGCGTCCTCGTGCCCGACGCTCAGGCACCAGCTGGCCCAGTACGCCAGCGAGCGGGCCAACTCCAGTTCGACATAGCTGTCAGCCAGGCGGTGGGAGACCGCCTGGTAGCTGCCGATCGGCCGGCCGAACTGCTGGCGATCACGGGCGTGCGCCAGGCCCAGCTCGAGCACCCGCTGCGCCCCTCCCACCGCCTCCATGGCCAGGCCGGCCCAGAGGCGCAGCCGCATTTGTTGGGCAATTCGCGTCGCCGCGGCGCCGGTGTGGAGCGGCTCGCCTGCCGAGGCGCGGAGCCGCCCCAGGGGCCGGGTGGGGTCGACCGACTCCAGGCGGCTGCCCTGGGCCTCCATGGCCAGCAGCTGACCGTCCTCAAGTGCCACCACCTGGTCGACCCGATCCAGGTCCGGAACCGTACTGTCCCCCGGCCCAAGGGTGGCGGACCAACGCCGCTGGCCGGAGACAACCTCGGCCCGGCGGGCGTCATCGAGGGCGGGGAGCGCCAGGGCGACGGTGGCGAGGAACGGTCCCGGGTAGAGGCATCGCCCCAGCTCCTCCAGGACCATGGCCTCCTCGAGAAAGCCGAGCCCGGTCCCGCCCAGGGACTCGGGGGCAGAGATCCCGAGCCAGCCGAGGTCGGCCAGCTCCTGCCAGGATCCGGGGTCCCAGCCCAGCTCGGAGTCGGCCAGCTCGGCCACCCGGCCGAGCGGGAAGCGGGCGTCCAGGAAGGCCCGCGCCTGGGCCTGCAGGTCACGTTGGTGCGGGCTCAGGCTGAAGTCCATCAGCGCGACCGGGGCAGGTCCAGCACCCGCTCGGCGATGATGTTGCGCAGGACCTCTGAGGTCCCGGCCTCGATCGAGTTGGCCCGACTGCGCAGTTGCAGGTAGTGCCAATGGCGGTCGTCCAGGGGGAGATCCCCCTCCAGCTCCCGGGCCAGCTTGGTCACCCGCTGGTTGGCCTCCGACCAGGCCAGCTTGATCAGCGACCCCTCCGGGCCCGGGCCTCCGCGGCGGGCGGACTCGGCCAGGTGGCGATGAGCTGTCAGCTTCAGCGCCTGCATCACGATCCACTCCCGGGCCAGCCCGTCTTCCAGTCCCGAGGCTCGCCGAGGTCGCTCCCCGGCCAGCCGCAGCACCTCTCGGAGGGCCACCTCCAAGGCGCCGGTCAAAGCGAAGCCGAGGGTGGCCCGCTCATGGGCCAGCGTGGTCATGGCCACCTGCCAACCCTGGCCCACCTCGCCCACCACCTGGGTCGCCGGCACCTCGACGTCGCTGAGGAAGATCTCGTTGAAATCGGAGTCGCCGGTCAGCTGGCGCAGGGGCCGAACCTCTACCCCCGGGGCATGCATGTCGAGGAGCAGGTAGGTCAGTCCCTGGTGGCGGGGAGCCTGAGGATCGCTGCGGGCCAGAAGGATGCACCAGTCCGCCACCTGGGCGTATGAGGACCACACCTTCTGACCGTTGACCACAAAGGTGTCGCCATGCTGCTCGGCCCTGGTCCGCAACGACGCCAGGTCGGAGCCTGCTCCGGGCTCGGAGAAGCCCTGACACCAGATCTCATCGGCGTTGAGGATCGCCGCCAGGTAGCGCCGCTTCTGCTCTGCGGTACCGCAGGCGATGATGGTGGGGCCGGCCATGCCCAGGCCGATCACCCCGATGTGTTGGGGGGCGCCGGCGCGGGCCAGCTCCTCCAGGAGGATCGCCTCCAGGGCGGGCGGCGCCCCCTGGCCGCCGTACTCCCGGGGCCAGGCGAGTCCCGCATAGCCGGCCTCGAACAGGGCACGGCTCCAGCTCCGCGCCTGGTCCAGATCCTTGAGCCGGTGGCGCATCCCCGACAGCTCGCCGGGCAGGTTGCTGGCCAGCCATGCCTGCAACTCGATCCGAAAGGCCGCCTCCTCGGCGCTGTCCTCGAGCTTCAAGCCTGATCGCTCCCCAGACCCGAACTGGAACTCGGCGACTTCAGCTGCCCCGCCGGCCCTGCGACGCCAACGATGGACTCCATAGTGGAGCGGCTAGCCGATCCGGGCAATGGTCAGGGCCACAGATTCGTTCTGTGCCGGCTGTGCACCTGATGACGGGCGCCGCGCCTTACTGACCTCCGTCCAGCTGCAGCACCGCCCCATTCACGTACGAGGCTTGGTCCGAAACCAGAAAGGCGACTGCCGCCGCCACCTCCTCGGGTTGGGCGAAGCGTCCCAGCGGGTGGCGCTCCCGGGTCCGCTTGGCGATGGCATCGTTCTGCCAGAGCACCGCAGCGAACTCGGTGACCACGATGCCGGGCGCCACCGCGTTGACCCGGACTCCGTCTCGCCCCAGCTCCAGCGCCAGCTGGCGGGTGAGGAAGATCAATGCCGCCTTGCTGACCCCATAGGGCCCAAGCCCGGGATCGGGCCTGATTCCGCCGATGCTAGCCACGTTGACGATCGCGCCCCCGTGAGCTCCCATCCAGGCTCGGTGGGCCAGCTGGCTCAAAACCAGCGGCCCGCGCAGGTTGACTTCGAAGGTCTTGTCCCAGGCACTGAGCTCGACCTCCAGAGTCTTGCCGAAGTGGGGATTGGTGGCGGCGTTGTTGACTAGGATGTCGAGGCGGCCCCATCGCTCCATCACCTCGCCCACCAGGCGCTCCGAATCCGCCGGGCTGCCCGCATGGGCGGTGACCGCCAGCACGCTTTCGGGGAAGTCCTGGTTCAGCCGCGCGGCGGCCGCGTTCAGGCCCTCGGGCTTGCGGCTCGAGATGGCCATCCGGGCGCCCCGCCCCAGCAGGGCGCGGGCGGTCGCCTCCCCGATCCCCCGGCTGGCGCCGGTGACCAGTCCCACCCTGCCCGCCAGATCGCGGGTCGGGGACCGAGGGGAAGGCGTGGTCACCGCCGCAGCGTAGGCCCTACCGGGGCCGGGGGCAAGGTGGGGCGCGGAGGCTGATTTAGGATCAACCGATGCGAGCCTGGGTTGTCCACCAGAATGGCCCGCCCCAGACGATGCGCCTGGAGGACTTGCCGGAGCCGGCGCTCCGGCCCGAGCTGGTTCGCATCTCGGTCGCTGCCGCGGCGGTCAACTTCTTCGACAGCCTGATGGTGGCGGGCACTTATCAGGTGAGGCCGGAGCTGCCCTTCATCCCCGGCAGCGAGGTGGCGGGTGTGGTGGTGGCGGCGCCCCCGGCCAGCGGCCTCCAGGCCGGTCAACGGGTGATGGCCCGGGTCAGCCAGTCCGGGCTCAGCGGCGGTGGCTACACCCAGCTCACCGACGCCCGGCCGGAGAACGTGGTGGCGATGCCCGAGGCCATGCCCTTCGACGAGGCGGCCGCCCTCTTCATCAACTACCAGACCGGCTGGTTCGGGCTCCACCGGCGCGCCCACCTCCGTCCCCAGGAGGTGCTCCTGGTCCATGCGGGAGCCGGCGGTGTCGGCAGCGCCGCCATCCAACTGGGGAAGGCCGCCGGGGCCAGGGTGATCGCCACCGCCGGATCGCCTGCCAAGCTCGAGGTGTGCCGCAGCCTGGGCGCCGACCTGGCCATCAACTACCGGGATCAGGACTTCGTGGAGCGGGTCAGGGCGGATACCGAAGGCCATGGGGCGGATGTGGTGTACGACCCCGTGGGCGGCGAGGTCCTGCGCGCCTCGACCAGGTGCCTCGCCTTCGAGGGCCGGCTGATCTGCGTCGGCTTCACCTCGGGGGACATCCCCCAGCTGCGGGCCAACCATCTGCTGATCAAGAACTACTCCGTGATGGGGCTGCACTGGGGGCTCTACGCGGACCGGCGGCCGCAGCTGGTCAAGGAGTGCACCGCCGAACTGCTGCGGCTCTATGGCGACGGTCGCATCAAGCCGTACGTTTCCAGCCAGGTGCCGCTGGCGGGCGCGGCCGACGCACTTGACGCCGTGGTCTCGCGGCAAACCACGGGAAAGGTGGTGCTCCGCTTGGAGGACCGTCCCGGCGGCTGAGCCCTGACGCCGGGCGCCGCCTGAGGGCTACCGTTTCCGAACATGGAAGTGTCCGGCCAGGTGGTGGTGGTGACCGGCGGCGCCAGCGGCATCGGCCGAGCGCTCTGTGAGCGGCTGGCGGCGGAGGGGGCCCGGGGGGTGGTGGTGGCCGACCTCGACCTGGAGCGCGCGGAGGCGGTTGCAGCGGCGGTGGGTGGGCTGGCCGTCCGGGCTGATGTCACCGAGGAGCTCGAAGTTCAGGCCCTGGTCAAGCGCGCCGAGGATGCGTTCGGGCGAATCGACATTTACTGCTCCAACGCCGGCATCGCCCTCGGCGGCGGGCCCGAGGCTGCCGATCCGGCGTGGCTGCGCAGCTTCCAGGTCCATCTGATGGCCCATGTCTACGCGGCGCGGGCGGTGCTTCCGGGGATGCTCCACCGGGGCGAGGGCTGCTTCCTGGGCACGGTCTCGGCGGCGGGTCTGCTCAACCATGTGCGCGCCGCCCCCTATGCCGTCACCAAGGCGGCCGGGCTCTCCTTCCTGGAGTGGCTGGCGATCGCCTACGGCGACCAGGGGGTCTTGGTCTGCGCACTCTGCCCCCAGGGTGTGCGGACCCCAATGCTGGCGGGGGAGGGCGAGCGAAGCTTCCTCTGGGCGGGGTCGCTCGAGCCTGCCGAGGTTGCCCGCTGCGCGGTGGTCGGCCTGCGCCAGCAGCAGTTCCTCATCCTGCCCCATCCGGAGGTGCGGGAATACTTTCAGCGCAAGGCCGCAGACTACGATCGCTGGCTGCGCGGGATGCGCCGCCTGCGCAACTCGCAGGCGGACTGATCCCAACCGCTGGTCCCACGCCGCACTGGAGCGAGTGGGTACACCCTCGCTGACCGGCGCCCCGATGGACAAGTTGGTGAGCGTGCTCAGCCGAGCACGCTCAGCACCATCTTGCCGACGTTGCTCCCACGCATCATGTCGATGAAAGCCTGGGTCATGTTCTCGATGCCCGGCACCACAGTCTCGTCGGCCCTGATCCTGCCCGCACTGATGTGGGCCCCAACTTCCTCCAGAAAGGCCTCCTGGCGTCCCTGATGGTCGGTCACCAGGAATCCCTGCAAGCGCAAGCGCTTCCCAACGGCCAGGCTGAGGTTGCGGGGCCCGGTCGGGGGCGTCTTCTCGTTATACCGGGCAATCGAACCACACATCGCCACGCGTCCGTGAGGGTTGAGCACCGTCAGGGCGGCGTCCAGCTGCTCGCCGCCGACATTGTCGAAGTACACGTCGATGCCCTGGTCGCCGGCGGCTTGGCGCAGTGCCTTGGGGATGTCGGCGACGTGGTAGTTGAAGACCGCGTCCAAGCCCAGGTCGCGCGTCAGGTGCTCTAGCTTACGGTCCGATCCGGCGCTGCCGATCACCCGTGCGGCGCCCCGTAATTTGGCCAGCTGTGCGGCCACACCGCCCACCGCTCCCGCGGCGGCGGACACATAAAACGATTCGCCGGGCTGCAACCCGGCGATGTCGAGCAGGCCCACGTAGGCCGTCAGCCCGGGCATGCCCAGAGCCCCCAGGTAGATCGAGAGGGGGAAGCCGGCAACGGGACTGATCCGCCGGAAGGCTTTGGGGGGTCCGACCGAGTATTCGCGCCAGCCCAGGCTGTGGACGACGGCGTCACCCGGGCGAAGCGCGCCATCCACCGGCGCCGACTCCACCACGCCGACGGCCCCGCCGTCCATCACCTGGTCGAGTGCAAACGGGGGGACATAGGACCGGACGTCGTTCATCCTGCCGCGCATGTAAGGGTCGACCGACAGAAAGTGGTTGCGCACCAAGACCTGTTCCGCGGGCGCCGCGACCCGGCGGGTGCGCAGGGCGAAGTCGCCGGGCTCCGGCCATCCGACCGGACGCCGGACTAAGTGAACCTCGCGACTCTCGACGGTGCTGGCCACGACCCCCATTCTGCCGCCCTTGGCTCACCTCGCCAGGGACATCCCGGGGTAACAGAGACCAGAGTTGACCCCCCAGCTCTGAGCAACTGCACAGCCGCTGGCCGCGGAGCCCGGACCGCATCTGTCGGAGAATGAGGGTCCGGAGGTCGGCGGGAGCTCCGCCTGGGTGGCGCGGTCGAGCGGAGCACCCGGTTGGATAGGTGCAGGGGGAGCCACGATGGCGGCTGAGGCGTCGACTCGGGCCGGCCGGCTCCGCGCCGAGCTGGCGAAGTTCATGAGCGACCTGGTGCTGCCCGCCGAGGCACGGCATGCCCGGGAGGCAGAGGGCGCCCAGCGCTGGCAGCCGAGCCCGCTCGTGGAGGAGCTCAAGCTCAAGGCCCGCGCACTCGGGCTCTGGAACCTGTTCCTGCCCGACTCCGCTAACGGCGCCGGGCTCTCCACCGCGGACTATGCCCCCCTCTGCGAGCTCATGGGTTGGGTGACCTGGTCGGCAGAGATCTTCAATTGTTCCGCCCCGGACACCGGCAACATGGAGATCCTGGAGCGCTTCGGAACCCCCGAGCAGCAGGAGCAGTGGTTGCGCCCGCTGCTGGATGGCGAGATCCGCTCCGGCTTCGCCATGACCGAGCCCGGAGTGGCCTCTTCCGACGCCACCAACATCCAGGGCCAGATCGAGCGCCAAGGCGACGAATACCTCATCAGCGGTCGCAAGTGGTGGACCTCCGGGGCGATGGACCCGAGGTGCCGGCTCCTGGTGTTCATGGGCAAGACGGACCCGGCCAACCCCGACCGGCACCGCCAGCAGTCGATGCTGCTGGTGCCCCGGGACGCGCCCGGCGTGACTGTGGTCCGGCCGCTGACCGTCTTCGGCTACGACGACGCACCGCATGGCCACGCCGAGGTCGACTTCGACCACGTCCGGGTCCCGGTCGCCAATCTGCTGCTGGGCGAGGGCCGGGGCTTCGAGATCGCGCAGGCGCGTCTGGGTCCGGGCCGGATCCACCATTGCATGCGGCTGATCGGGCTGGCGGAGAGAGCGCTGGAGCTGATGTGCCGGCGCCTGAACCGCCGCTCCACCTTCGGGACCCCCCTGGCCCGCCAGTCGGTGTGGCTAGAGCGGGTCGCCCAGGCGCGCATTCTCATCGACCAGGCCCGGCTGCTGACGCTTCAGGCGGCTCAGACGATCGATCGGGTCGGCCCCGCCGGTGCCCGGCAGGAGATCGCCATGATCAAGGTGGCTGCACCCCAGATGCTCTGCCAGGTGGTCGACTGGTCCATCCAGGCCCACGGCGCCGAGGGTCTCTCGGCCGATCTGCCGCTGGCTGCCGCCTACGCCTACGCCCGTTCGGTGCGGATCGCCGACGGGCCGGACGAGGTCCATCGCAATCAGATCGGCAAGTGGGAGCTGGCCCGGCATCTTGACTGAGGGTCTCTCGCCAGTGGCGAAGGCCCTCTCCCGTTTGGAACAAGCCTTCCTGATCGGGGTCGAGGGGGTCACCGAGGTGTGCTTGGTCCGCCACGGAGAAGCCGAGCCCTCCCCCGGGGCCGGGGCCGACCCGTCACTCAGCCCACGGGGGGAGGAGCAGGCGCTGAGGTTGAGCCAGCGGCTGACCAACCGGCACATTGACGCGGTCTCCTCCAGCCCTCTGCGGCGGGCTCGGCAGACGGCCCAGGCCCTGAGCCCGGCAGCCCGCTCCGACGCCCGCCTGGTCGAGGCCCAGGTGCGGGTCCGGGGGGGAAGGCTGGAGCAGTTGGAGCCGGCGGCCGAGGTGGTGGCGCGGATGGAGGCGGCGGTTGTCGAGGCGGTCGCAGCCCATCCGGGCGGACAGATCGTGGTGGTGACCCATGGGCTCGCCATCCTCCACTACCTGGAGCACGTCCTGGAGCTGGAACCGGGCGGCTTTCGCTTCTTTCCCCAGTGCGCCAGCATCAGCGTGGTGCGCTTCCGGGGAAGCCGGCGCATGGTGGGACCCCTGGGCGACGTGGCTCACCTGGAAGGCGTGGGTCGGTGACGCCCGAGGAGGAGCGCATTCGCGCAGACCTTCAGGCTCACCTGGGCTGGCGGTTGGGTGAGCTGAGGTCGATCCCCGAGGGTCACTCCGGCTTCACCTACCGGGTCGCGACCGACCAGGGCCCCGCGGTGCTGCGCCTGCCCCCGCCGGGAGCGCGGATCGCCGGGCCGGCCGACATCCCTCGGCAGGGCCGGATCCTGGCCGCGCTAGCCGGACAGGGGCTGCCCGTGCCCCGGCTCTGGGCCAGCAGCGGCGACCCGGTGGTCGACGGGCGGCCCTTCATCCTGATGGAGGAGGTCGCCGGCGTCCGGGTCGAGTCGGCCGCCGAAGTCCTCGCGCCCCAGACCCTGGCCCAAGCGGCGCTGGCGGTTCTGCTCCAGCTTCAGGCGGTTCCGATCGCAGCCACTGGGATCGGTGACGAGCCCTCGGTCTCGATCGGCGAGGAGATCGCCTACTGGGAACGACTGATGGGGCGTGCCCCTGAGGAGCTGACCGCTGAGGCGCCCCGGCTGCGGCAGCTGCTCGACCGGCGCCCGCCGCAGGCGCGGCTGCCGGTGCTGGTGCACGGCGACTTCCACTACGGCAACATGCTGTTCGCGGATGGCCGGGTGGTGGCCCTGCTGGACTGGGAGATCGCCGAGCTGGGACAGCCCCATCTGGATCTCGGCTGCCTCTGTGTCGCCGCCGAGGTCGGGGGGCCGGAGCGGGCCACCGGTCGCTGGGAGGTGCCGGTTCAGGGCTTGGCAGAGGCGCTTGGCCTCGACCCGCTGCCGATGACCTGGTTTCGCGCCCTCACCTACTACAAGTACGCCGCCATCTTCGGCTACAACCTGATGCTCCACCGCCGGGGCAAACGGACCGACCCCACCTACGAACAGCGCACCGACGTCGTCGCCGGCTTCATCGAGCGCGGAATCGCGCTCCTCCAGGGACTCCCCAGCCAGTGATGGATAGGCGCGCGACCGGGACTCAGACGTAGTAGCGGCTGATGGTCTCCGCGACGCAGGCGGGTTTGGATCGGCCCTCGACCTCGACGGTGGTCTTGACCACGATCTGCACCCCCCCTTCGAAGGGGGTGGCCTCCAGGAGCTCGGCCCTGGCTCGGATCCGGCTCCCAACGGGCACCGGGGCCGGGAAGCGCACGCGATTGAGGCCGTAGTTCACCCCCAGCCGGGCGCCCTCCACCCGCAGCACCGATCGCAGCAGATCGGGCAGCAGGGCGAGGGTGAGGAAGCCATGGGCGATGGTCTGGCCGAAGGGTCCGCTGCGGGCCCGCTCCGGATCGATGTGGATCCACTGGTGGTCGTGGGTGGCGTCCGCGAACAGGTTGACCTGATCCTGGCTCACCTCCTGCCACCGGCCCGTGCCCAGGTCTGAGCCCACCAGGCCCAGGAGCTCCTCGACTCTGCGGTTCTGGTCGGTCACCTTGGGCCTGGCCTCCTCGCTCGCCCGAATGCCCCGGGCACCCGGGTCTGCACCCCACCTACTCCAGGTAGTCCTTGAGCTTCATGCTCCGCGAGGGATGGCGGAGCTTGCGCAGCGCCTTGGCCTCGATCTGGCGGATGCGCTCCCGGGTCACCCCAAAGCGCTTGCCCACCTCCTCCAGGGTGCGCTGGTGGCCGTCGATCAGGCCGAAGCGGAGTTGGAGCACGCGCCGCTCCCGCGGGGTCAAGGTGTCGAGGATGTCCTCGACCTCGGTGCGGAGCATGGTCAGGGAGGCCGCCTCCGAGGGGGCAACCGCCTCGCTGTCGGGGACGAAGTCACCCAGGTGGGAGTCCTCCTCCTCCCCGATCGGGGTCTCCAGCGAGACCGGGTCCTGGGCCACCTTGACGATCTCCCGGACCCGGTCCGGGGTGATCCCCATCTCCTCGCCGATCTCGGGGTCCGACGGCTCCCGGCCCAGTTCCTGGAGCAGGCGCCTGGAGATCCGCACCAGCTTGTTGATGGTCTCGACCATGTGCACCGGGATGCGGATGGTGCGGGCCTGGTCGGCGATGGCCC
>JBOHUM010000074.1:0-10334 GCA_050734515.1 Candidatus Dormibacteria bacterium | reverse complement strand
CAAAAGTCCTGGGGGGCACTCGCCTACCAACTGGGGGATGCTCCTACGCCGCCTCGGCACTGGCCAAGTCGCTGTTCCGCAAGGGCGCCGCCGACTCAATCCCTGGCCGCCGAGACTGAGCCCGGAGTCAGTGCAGGCCACTTGAGAGCAGGTGCTACGCTCAGGCTGGCTATGGGCCAGCTCCGCCGGGTGGTCAGGACCGGGTAGGTGGCCCACTTCGGCCGTCTGACGGCGGCCCTAGGAGCGCTGGGATGCGGCGTCCTGATGGCCAGTTGCAACCTCGGTCCCACCGGCAGCCCCAACCCCGCCCCTCATCCGAGCGCTCCATCAAGCCACCGCTCCGGGAAGCTGCGCACAGCGCTGGATCTCTACCTGCCCGTCGGCGTCGGCCGACTCACCGCCGGCAACGCCACCGTGGCCTGCGGCCCCGGTGATCGCAGCGTCACCGTTAAGGGATCGATCCAGGGGAGCCAGGTGACGGTGCGCCTCACCCACCTGCACCCGGGCCAGAAGCTGATGGTGCCGCCGCCGGTGGGGACCTACGCCGACGCGGTGACCGTGACCAGTTCCAGCCCCAGCCCCGCGCTCACCTGGGCGGTGGGAAACGTAGCTGGCACCTACCAGGGCGTCGGGTCCCTGGACGTGAGCAAGCGGGGCAACAGCGGCTCGATCAACGTCTCGGCCGCCTCCCCGGAGGGACAATCCCCGTCGCTCCAGTTTCAGTCGGGGAACCTGACCGAAGGCGGCAACGGCATGGGGTTCAGCGGGACCTGGTTCTGCAAGTGAGGGGCCCGAGCCCCACCCCAGGCGGCTGCGGCTAGAATACCCCTGGGGGGCATCTGCCCCACAAACTGGGGGACCGGTCAATGATCGTCCTGAGCGCGATCGCGGAGGCACTCCACCAGTCCCTGCTCATGCTCTGGGAGACCTTCTGGGCCCTGGTCCTGGGCTTCGGGCTCTCCGGGGCGGTCCAGGCCTTCGTCTCCCGGGGCGAGATGGAGCGCCTGCTCGGTCCCGAAGGGCGGGGGCGGCTGGGCCGGGCCACGTTCCTGGGGATGGTGTCGTCCTCGTGCTCCTACGCCGCCTCCGCCCTGGCGAAGTCGCTCTTCCGCAAGGGCGCCGACTTCACCGCGGCCATGGTGTTCATGGTCGCCTCCACCAACCTGGTGATCGAGCTGGGGATCGTGCTCGCCCTCCTGATCGGCTGGCAGTTCACCGCCAGCGAGTTCGTGGGCGGGGTGCTGATGATCGGGCTCCTGGCGCTGGCGAGCCGCCTGCTGCTGCCCCACCGGCTGGTGGCGGCGGCCCGGCACCGCCTCGAGCGGGAGGACCCCCTGCCTCAGCCCCCGGATGCCGCCGACCCGGTCCCGCCCCTGGGCGCCCGCCTGCGCTCCCGGGCTGGGTGGGCCGACGCCGCCTCCTTCGCCATCGCCGACCTGACCATGCTCCGGCGCGAGCTGCTGCTGGGCTTCGGGGTGGCGGGCTTCCTGGCGGCCTTGGTGCCCGCCCGCGCCTGGGGAGCCCTCTTCATCAGCCACCACGGCGCCCTGACCACGCTGGAGAACGCCCTCCTGGGACCGGCGATCGCCGTCCTCAGCTTCGTCTGCTCGATCGGCAACGTGCCCCTGGCGGCGGCACTGTGGAAGGGCGGGATCAGCTTCGGCGGGGTGGTGAGCTTCGTCTTCGCCGATCTCATCACCCTGCCCCTGCTGCTGATCTACCGCCGCTTCTACGGCTGGCGATTGTCGTTGTGGATCCTGGGCAGCTTCTGGGCGATCATGTCCCTGACCGGGCTGGCGGTGGGCGCCCTCTTCGGCTGGGCGGGGCTGGTGCCCAGCGCCCCCCCCACCCAGGTGGTCTCCCAGCCCTTTGGCTTCGACTACACCTCCGTCCTCGACCTCGTCTTCCTGGCGGCGCTGGCCGGCCTCTACTACCTGCACCGCCAGCGCGGCCGCCTCGGGGGTGGCCACGGCTACGCCACCGATCCCGTCTGCGGGATGCGGGTGGAGAAGGCGCGGGCGCCCGGCCGGGCGGGGTATGGTGGCGTCCAGTACTGGTTCTGCTCCGACCGCTGTCGGTCCCGGTTCCTGGCCCGTCCCAGTCGCCACTCCGCAGCGGCCGGAAGTGGGCCGGGAGCCGGGACCGGGGTGAGCGTGGGGAGCGAGATGGGCGAGCAGACGCCGGCTCCGGGGGTTGACATCGACCCGGTCTGCGGCATGGAGGTGCAGCCGTCCGCGGCCACTCCCCGGCGCTCAGCTGGGGGACGGGAGTTCCACTTCTGCGGCAGCGGCTGCGCCCAGGCCTTTGAACGTCAGCCCAACGCCTACCCGGCCCGAGCCGGAGGGGAGCGCTGATGGGGGTCAAGGCGGCCGCCCCTCCCGCGGTGGGCCCCCCGCCCCGGCGGCGCGGCTCCTACCAGGCCAGCCAGGCGGAGCTGCTCGCCCGCTTCCGGCGCCTCAACGGCCAGATCTCCGGAATCGCGCGCATGGTCGAGGAGGAGCGCTACTGTCCGGAGGTGCTGACCCAGCTGAGCGCGGCGATGGCGGCCCTGGAGAGCATCGGCTTCATCCTCTTGCGCGAGCACATCGCCCACTGCGTCGCCGATGGGTTCCGGGCGGGCGAGGGCGAGGCCTATCTCGACGAGCTCGTGGCCACCATCGCCCGTTTCGCAGGACACTGAGCGGGTGGCAGCAGCCCAGCCCGGAGCCTCCCCCAGTCATCGCCGCCTCTGGCTGGCGCTGGTGGCCTTGGTCGCCGCCGTCGCGGCCGCCCTGGTGCTTCCCGGGATCCTCGACCAGCCCTCGGTGCCGGCCCCCACCGCCAAGCTGGTCGGGGATGCGGTCTGGAAGCCGGCCACCCACCCCGCGCCCAACTTCACCCTGCCCACCCCGTCCGGCAGCCAGGTGCGCCTCTCCAGCCTCCGCGGTCACATGGTGCTGGTGACCTTCATGGACTCGCTCTGCACCACCGACTGCCCGGTGGAGGCGACCGAGCTCAGCCTGATGCAGCGCAAGGTCAAGCTCAGCCAGCGGCCCATCATCCTGATCGTCAGCACCGATCCCGCGGGGGACACCCCCGCCAACGTCAACAAGTTCATCGCGCGCTACCACCTGGGCGCTCCCTACTACTGGCTGGTGGGGACCAGGGCCCAGCTGGCGGCGGTCTGGCGCCACTACGACATCGAGGTCACCAGCGCCTCCACCCACAGCAGCGCCATCTACCTGATCGACCGCTGGGGCAACGAGCGGGTGGGCTGGGGGATCCCCTTCCCGGTCTCGGACTTCGATCAATCGGTGCGCCGCCTGTCGGCCCACTACAGCCCGGGCTGGCGCTGGCCCTGGGAGCTCTAGGCCCCGCCTCCCCGATCAGGGGATCCTTGGCCCAGGGCGCCTGGGCGCCAAAGGGACCCGGGCGCGGTATGCTCACGCTCCAAGAGTGCCCGCGCCCAGCGACCTCTGGATCAAGGTGCCCGGCCCCTTCTTCGGGGTCGACAGCGTGGGCTTCAGCGTCCGCTGTCCGGACGCAGCCGCGCCCGGGCCTCTGCCCGATGTCCCCTTCTTCGTGGAGGGCGACCCCGATCGGATCACGCCCCTGGCGGACCGGCTGCGGCGCTTCCCCGAGCGCGAGCGCTACGTCGACTGTGCCGCCCTGGGCGAGGCCTACTCCTGGACCGACCCCATCAGCCTCAGCGACCAGGTGATCGTCCTCGCCCTCCGCGACCGCAGCCTCCTGCCGGGGCCGCCCGGGCCGGTGACCGCGGTTCGCAACCGCCTCGCCAACCAGCTGGTGCCGCTGGCCTTCCCCTTCCTGCGCGACTGCGTCCGGGTGGCCGGGCTGCGGCTGAGCTCGCCGCTCTCGGTGCGGATCAGCGCCCGAGACCTGGAGGAGGTGGAACTGCGGGTGGAGCTGGCGGCGATCCTCCCCGGCAACGGCGCCCAGAGCCTGGCCGAGCTCTGAGCGCGGCCGGGGGCCGGCTCGGGTCAGGCCTCGCGGTTCCGGAAGCTGTAAAGGGCCAAAAGCATCACCCCCAGGAGCCAAGCCCCCACCCACGCCAGGTAGGCAATGGTCGGCCCCGAGGCCACCTGGAAGGGGGATCCCAGCCCCCGCCGGGCCTCGAGGATGAAGCCCGAGGGTTCCATGGCGTAGGCGGCGGCGTGCCAGAGGCCATCGGTGGGCAGGAGCAGGTGGGTGACCAGCCCCACGTTGCTGATGGCGGCGTTGTGGAAGACCTGGCCGAAGGCGCCGGCCACGCCTCCCAGCCACATGGTGCCGAAGGCGATCACCGCGATCACCCCGGCGGTGATCGCCGAGATCCGGGTGCTCAGCGCCAGGGTGAAGGTGAGCAGGATCAGCCCCTCCACCACCAGGGCGGCCTCCGCCGCCACCGCCTGGGACGGGAAGTAGCCGGTGGTCCAGCGCACCAGCAGGAACTCCAGGGTGGCGGAGGCCACGGTGTAGATGGCCATGGGCACGCTCAGCCCCAGCCAGCGGCCCAGGAGCAGCTGCTCGCGGCGCAGCGGCCGGGCCAGCAGCGCCTGGGCGATCCCCGCCTCCAGGTCGGTGGCGATCGCCGGGGCGGCCAGGAAGGCGCAGCTCAGGGCCAGGACGAAGCTGAACATGACCATCACCAGCAGCAGCAGCTGGGCGGAGGCGGTCTGGAGCTCGCCGGGGGTGAGCGGCTGGCCCCCCAGGTGCAGGCCCGGCACTTTCGAGAAGCCCCAGGCGGTGAGCCCGATCACGATTGCGCTCAGGCCCAGCAGGGCCAGCACCAGCCAGCGCCGGAGCAGCTCCCGGAAGGTGAGCCGGGCGATCACCAGGGTGGGCGTCACTCGCCTTCCACCAGCTGCAGAAAGCGCTCCTCCAGGGTCTCCTGGCCGGGATCCACGGCGTAGACCTGGCCCCCCAGCCCGACGATCTCCCGGACCAGCTCCGGTACCCGCTCCGGGGCCACTCCCGCCAGCACCAGCCAGTCCGCCTCCACGCTGACGCTGCCGAAGTTGCGGAGCTGGTCCAGCCCCGCCTGGTCCAGGCCCCGGCAGTTGATCCTCACCCCGGTGGTGGCCAGGAGCTGCTCCAGGCTCCCCTCGGCCACCACCCGGCCGTGGTCGATGATCGCCACCCGGTCGCAGACGCGCTCCACCTCGGAGAGCAGGTGGGAGTTGAGAAAGACCGCCACCCCGCGCTCGCGCAGACCGCGGATGACCTCGCGGACGTCGTGGCGCCCCACCGGGTCCAGGGCCGAGGTGGGCTCGTCGAGCAGGACCAGCTGGGGGTGGCCCAGCAGCGCCACCCCCAGCCCCAGGCGCTGCTGCATCCCCTTGGAGAAGGTCTGCACCCGGTCGTCGCCTCGCTCCGCCAGGCCCACCGTGCGCAGCGTCCGGGCGATCTCCTGGGGCCACTCCGAGCGCTCCACCCGGGCCAGCTCCAGGTGCAGCGCCAGCACCTCGGAGGCCCGCAGCCAGCCCTGGTAGCGGAAGAGCTCGGGGAGGTAGCCCACCACGCGGCGGGCCTCGACGCTGCCCATGGCGGAGCCCAGGACCATGCCCTCGCCGGCGGTGGCTCGGGCCAGCCCCAGGAGCAGCTTGTCCGCGGTGGTCTTGCCCGCCCCGTTAGGCCCGAGGAAGCCGAAGACCTCGCCCCGGGGCACGGACATGGTCAGGCCCGCCAGGGCCTGGTTGGCCCCGTAGCGCTTGGTCAGGCCCACGGTGTGGATCGCCGGGCTCGGCTCCGGCCCGGCGACCACGGCGGCCGGAGCCCCCCCGGGGGAGGTATCGGCCGCCGCCTCAGCCACGCGCCAGGTCCAGGACCGTGCCCTGGTCGAGCAGGCCACCCACCGCCCGCACCGTTCCCCGCTGCTCCCAGACCACCGCCGCCAGCAGCGGGCTGGCGCTGCCGAACAGGACCGCCCGCGCACCATCGACGGTGGTGGGCTGGGACGGGCCCAGCTGAGGCAGAACCGGGATCGGCAGCGAGGTGATCGGGTCTCCGAGCTGGTGGATGGCGCTGGCCAGGCTGGGAGGCAGGAAGGGGAGGCTGAGCAGGTATGACTCCAGCTGGGCCACGGTCACCCCGGTCGAGTCCAGCCGCGGCGGCTGCACCGCCATCAGCGCCAGGGTGGGCAGGTCCTCGAGCCCAGCGCCCTGGTCGCCGCCCGGGCTCGGCCGGGGGCTGGCGCCACTGCCAGCTCCGCCCGCCCCTGCCACCCGGCGACGGCTCTGGCTGCCGCCCAGTCCTAGTTGGCGGATCACCCGGGCCAGGTTAACCGCGGACCCCGAGCGGCTCCCATAGACCGCCAGGATCCCTGGGCCCACCGTCTCCCGGAGCTGGGTGCCGTCGAATCCCGGCGGGAGGGCCGGGAGCCCCACCCCGGCCGCCTGGGCGGCGGCCTGAGCACGGGCGGCGGAGAAGGTGAAGGTGGCGCTGAGGCGAGGCACCAGGTAGAGGCTCGGAGGGCCGCTGACTCCCTGGGGCAGGCTCGCCGGCAGCGCCAGCGTCACGCCGGCGGCGGCCTCCGCCGCCGCCAAGCTGGTCTCGGGCACCAAGCGCAGCTCCCCGGAGTGGCTGAGCTGGCCGAAGTCGGCGAGGTGGGGCAGCTCCAGCAGCTCCGAGCGGGTCACCGGCACCGCCGTAACCTGCGCCGGGGCGAAGATCTGGGTCCAGTGCACCCCTGCCAGGGCGCCGCCGGTGCCGCCGGCGATGGCCAGCAGGGCCACCAGCGCCGCCACCGAGGCCGGCCGGCCCGGCCGCGCCCAGCGCCGCATGGCCGGACGCGGCGCCGAAGCCGGGTCAGTCTGGGCCAGCCGGCGCCGCAGTGCCTGCAGGGCGGCCCCGGAGTCCACCACCGGAGCCGGGGCACTCTCGAGCAGGCGCCGGGTCCCGGCCGCCTCCTGGCGGTAGCGCTGGTAGCGGCCCTGGCAGCGCGGGCACGCCGGCACGTGGACGCGGATCCGGTCTGGGACCAGCAGCGGCTCGTCCACCAACCGCCGCAGCTGCCCGTCAGCTGGATGCAGCAGGGTCATCACGTTCCACCTCCTTACGCAGCGCCACCTCGGCGCGCCGCAGCCGCACCCCCACCTGGGTCACGGGAATCGAGAGCGCCTGAGCCACCTCGGCGTAGGAGAGGCCGCTGTAACGGAGCATCAGCAGGGCCGCCGACTTGGGCTTGATCCGAGCCAGCGCCCGCCGCACCTGGAGGCGGGCCTCGTCCGCCACCACCACCGCCTCGGGGTTGTCACCCCCAGCCGGCTCCGGTCCCCACCCCAGCTCCCGGCGGGCACGCCGCCGGTCACCGCGGAGGCGGTTGAGGGCCAGGTGGGCCGCGGCCAGCCGCAGCCAGCCGGTCGCCGCCTGGTGGCCGCGGGGATGGCGGAGGTGGAACGCCAGGAACACCTCCTGGGCGACATCCTCGGCCGCCGAGCGCTCCAGCAACACCCGCCAGGCCACGCCCACCACCTGGGGGTACTCGGTGGCGAAGAGCGCCTCGAAGCCGGCCGCGGCCGGGCGGGCGGGCGGCCCCATAGGGCCGGGGACCGCCCTCAGGGTCTTGCGAGCTGGCAAGCTGCGGATTAAGCCCTCCACATTCCCGTCAGCACCGTCAGGGCGGCGGATGTGACATTCAATCTTGGGCTGTGCCCCGCCTGCACGGCGCACGGCGCCGGGACGACCCTACTTCGAGGGACTGGCCGTGGGCGAGGGGCTGGGCTTGGGCGACTGCCTGGGGCTGGCCGAGGGGGTGGCGCTGGGACTGGGAGTCGGGGTTCTCACCACCACCGCCACCGTGGGGCAGCCAAAGGGCACCGAGGGCAACGAGATGGTGGGCGTGGGCGAGGCCGCAGCGCCGCTGGGCGTGGGCTGGAGGTGGATCACGATCGGGGTGCTCTGGGGGCAGGGGGGCGTGGCCGGCACCGGGCTGGGCGAGATCGCCTTGATCACCAGGGCCACCAGCACCGCCAGGCCGCCCAGGAGCACCGTGCCGATGAAGGTCACCGCCCCCCACTCCCGGCGGAAGAGGCCGCGATTCAAGTTCGATCAGATTCCATCACGCCCGATCCGTCCCCGCCATCGCTGCCAGGATAGCCAGCCCATGCTCCGGGCCTGCTGGCGCAGCCGCAGCGACAGCGGCGGCCCCGCCGGGCGGCGAAAGCGCTCCAGGGGCTGGGTGGCTCCGGCCTCGATCGCCCGGCGCAGGTCGAGGGCGCTGCTCCCCGGGAAGATGGTCACGGTCCGGGCCAGGTCGTGGCCGCCGAAGTGGCTGTCGCTCGACCCCAGGGCCGCCCCCAGCCGCTCCCGGTGCTGCTCGTAGAAGCGGTCCAGGCCCCGGATCCGGCCCGGGGTGGTGGGGCAGGTGTGGCGCAGCTCGATCCCGTCCACCGCCAGCTCGCCCACCAGCCGGCGCAGTCCCCCCGGGGAGATGGAGGCGAAGTAGGTGGGCATCCAGGGATGGGCCAGCACCGCCAGGCCACCCCGGTCGTGAATTGCCCGGATGGTGTCGGCCAGCCCCATCCCCATCGGCACCGGGCCGCTGAGGAAGAGCCCCAGGACGTGGACGTTGGCCGGCGCCCGGGTGGTCACCTCCTCTCCCGCCACCACCTCCACCCCGAACTCCTGGCCCGCCTCCTGGGCCTCGGCGCAGCCGCTGAAGGTATCGTGGTCGGTGACGGCGACCACGCTCAGGCCAGCCCGGGCCGCGGCCCGAACCAACTCCCTGGGGCTGACCATGCCGTCGCTGGCGGTGGTGTGGGCGTGGGGGTCGGCCACCCCCTGCCCGGGGCGGCGGGGCGGGGAACCCGCCGGCGGCTGGGTCAGCGGCCCAGCCCCGGGCCCACCGCCGAGGTGGGGGCGGGGCGGTCGCCGTCGTCGGGGTGGCCCTCGTCCTCGTCCTCGTGGGGGGGACGGTTGCGCATGTTGAGGATGCGCAGGAAGTCCTGGGCGCGGGCCATCGCCTTCCAACGTTCCGGGTAGAAGTCCTGGGCCACGATGCTGGAGTCGGCCAGCCGCAGCACCGACACACACCACTTGTTGAGGGTGTGCGAAACCTCTACCTCGAAGTCCCCCTCCTGACTGCGGTAGCGCAGCAGGTCATCACCGCGCCGCGGGCGTTGAATTGCCATTGCACTACCTGAAGATCTTGCGAGTGGGGAACGAGGGACTCCGCACCGGTTGCCATCTGCCCCGAGTATACCTCGGGGCGTCAGGACTCTCGACCCTGCCCGGGTCAGTCCCCGCCCAGTTCCAGCTCCTGGATCCGGGAGCGCAGCAGCGGACCCAGCTCCCGGTCCCGCCAGACGATCTCGGCGTTGGTGGCCAGCCAGCTCTCCATGGTGCCCACGTCCAGGAGCCGGCCGCTGAACTCCAGGCCCACCACCCGGCCCTCCTGGGCCAGGCCCCGGATGGCGTCGGTGAGTTGGATCTCGCCCCCGCTTCCCGGCCCGGTGCCCTCCAGGGCGGTGAAGACCTCGGGGGCGAGCAGGTAGCGCCCCATCAGGGCCAGGTCGCTAGGGGCCTCCTCGGCCCGGGGCTTCTCCACCAGGTCGGTAACCCGGTAGACCGGCCCCTCGCCCTCGACCCGCGCCACCCCGTAGCGGGAGATCTGCTCCCGGGGGCAGCGGCGCAGGGCCAGGACCGTGCCCCCATGGCGGGCGAAGACCTCGATCAGCTGGCCCAAGAGGGGCGGCTGGCCAGAGAAGAGGTCGTCGGGGAGCAGCACCGCCACCGCCTCCTCGCCCGCCACCAGGGGCGCGGCGCAGAGCACCGCGTCGCCCAGGCCCCGGGGCTGGGGCTGCTCGACGAAGTCCAGCTGGCAGAGCCTGGAGATGGCCGCCACCCGCCGGGCAAGCTCGGTGCTGCCCCGCTCCGTCAGGGTGCGCTCCAGCTCCGGGTCAGGGGCGAAGTGGGCCCGGATCAGCTCCTTGCCCGGGGCGGTGACGATCACCGCCCGCTCGATCCCCGACGCAACCGCCTCCTCGATCCCCCACTGGATCGAGGGCCGGTCCCCGACCGGGACCATCTCCTTGGGCAACGCCTTGGTGGCGGGGAGGAAGCGGGTGCCCAACCCCCCCGCCGGCACCACCACCGAGCGCACCCAGCCCACGGGCAGCGATTCTATGGTCAAAAAGCTGCGATCCGTGGTTGCCCTATAGGCGCTCCGAGCTCGTGCCGGCCGGCCATCCCCCTGAGCAACGAGAGGGGCGGGCCGGCGTTACTCGCCGGCCGCCCCTGATCAGAGCAGCCCGGGGCCGGTGGTAGCGCCCCCGGCCTGGGGAGGAAGTCGCCGGACGCTCCGCACCGACCTCCGGGCACCGGGTGGCCTGCTCAGTCGGCCACCGCCGCCGCCT
>JBOHUM010000073.1:0-1609 GCA_050734515.1 Candidatus Dormibacteria bacterium | reverse complement strand
CCTCGTCGGGGATCCAGCGCACTACTCCGCTTCCCCCATGCCGTGCCCCAGATAGGCGAGCCGGACGTGGTCATCGGCCAGTAGCTGGGCCGCGGAGCCCGAGACAGCCACCCGGCCCAACTCGAGCGGGTAGCCGCGCGACGCCACCTTCCCGCCCGCCTTCGAACTGCCCTTCCCGCTGGTCTATACAATATAGAACGCAGGAGGCACCGTCCTCAACAGCTTCTGGCGGGGGATTTTGGGGGCCGGGTTGACCCAGTCAGAGGTGCCGGGCGAGGAGTCCGGGGCGCGCTTTCGCGACGGGCTGCTCGAGTTGGAGCGCGCCTCACTGCGCGACCGTGCCCTGCTGGCGATCCGGGGGAGCATCATCACCGGGGAGCTGGAGGAGGGCACGATCTACCCGGTCGCCTTCTTCGCGGCTCGGCTGGCGGTATCGGCAACGCCGATCCGCGAAGCCCTCTTCGATCTGGCCAGCGAGGGATTGATCGAGGTGGTCCGCAACCGCGGCTTCAGGGTGCCCCACCTCTCCGAGCACGACCTCGACGAGCTGCTCCAGCTGCGGCTCCTGGTCGAGCTGGCGGCGGCGGTGGAGGTGGCCCAGCGGGGCAGTCTCAGCAACGCGGCCGAGCTGCGTACCCTGGCCCAGCAGCTGGCCGACTATGCCCGCAGCCGGGACGTGGTCAATTTTCTCTGGGCCGACCGCACCTTGCATCTGGGGATATTGCGCTCGCTGGGCAACCGCCGCCTGGTGGAGACGGTGGCGTCGCTGCGCGATCAGGCCCGGCTGCACGGCATCGTCCGGATGGCCGCGACGGGCACCCTGGGCGAGACTGCCGGCGAGCACGTCCGGATCCTGGACGCCATCGAGGCCGGGGATCCAGTCACCACCGAACGGCTGATGCGCGATCACCTGGGGCACACCCGCGGTCTCTGGGCCGGGATCCGGGAGGGCCAAGGCGCTCAGCCGGGGACCACCTCCCAGTGAGCCAGCCCCGGGTGGTGGTGGTGGGCCTGGGGGCGATGGGCGCCGCCGCCGCCTTCCACCTCAGCCGGCGCGGGGCCGCCGTGATCGGGCTGGAGGCCCGGGCACCGGGCCATCGCCAGGGGGCATCCCACGGCCAGTCCCGGATCATCCGCAAGGCCTACTACGAGGATCCCTGCTACGTGCCTCTGGTGCTGCGCGCCTACGACCTCTGGAGGGAGCTGGAGCAGGCCTCGGGCGAGCCCCTGCTGGAGCTCACCGGAGGCCTGATGATCGGGCCGCCCGACGGGGAGGTGGTGGCCGGCTCCTCGGCCAGTGCCAGGCAGTGGGGGATCGACCATCGGCTCCTCACCGCCCGGGAAATCCACCACGAATTCCCCCAGCTGGCTCCCGAGCGGGACGACGCCGGGCTCTTCGAGCCGGAGGCCGGCGCGCTGGCGCCTGAGGCGGCGGTTCTCGCCCACCTGGGGCAGGCCGCGGCCCGGGGAGCCCAGCTTCATTTCGGGGAGCCGGTCGAGGCCTGGGAGCCCCGAGGTGAGGAGCTACTGGTGCACAGCTCGGCCGCGCAGTACCGGGCCGACCGGCTGGTGCTGGCGGCTGGCGCCTGGACCCCGAGCCTTCTCGCCG
>JBOHUM010000072.1:0-5335 GCA_050734515.1 Candidatus Dormibacteria bacterium | reverse complement strand
CCTCGTCGGGGATCCAGCGCACTACTCCGCTTCCCCCATGCCGTGCCCCAGATAGGCGAGCCGGACGTGGTCATCGGCCAGTAGCTGGGCCGCGGAGCCCGAGACAGCCACCCGGCCCAACTCGAGCACGTAGCCCCGCGACGCCACCTGCAGCGCCCGGTGCACGTTCTGTTCCACCAGCAGCACCGCCGTGCCGGCCGCTGCGATCTCCCGGATCACCTCGAAGATCTGGCTGGCCACCAGCGGCGCCAGTCCCAGCGATGGTTCGTCCAGCATCAGCAGGCGTGGCTGGCACATCAGACCCCGGCCCAAGGCCAGCATCTGCTGTTCGCCCCCCGAGAGGGTCCCCGCCAACGCCGTCAGCCGTGCCTCCAGGGCGGGGAGATGGCCAGCACCCGCTCCATAGCGGAGCGGACCGCCCCGGTGCCTTGTGTGTAGCCGCCCACCTCGAGGTTCTCCCGGACCGTTAGCGCCGAGAAGATCTGGCGGCCCTCGGGCACCAAGGTCACCCCGCTGCGCACCACCCGGTGCGGGGGCAGGCGCTGGATCGGATGCCCGTCCAGCAGGACCGTCCCCGCGCGCGGCCGGAGCACCCCGGCCAGTGCTTTCAGGGTCGAGGTCTTGCCGGCGCCGTTGGCTCCAAGGATGGTGACGCAGGCGTTTTGCTCGACCTCGAAGTCGATGCCCCGGACCGCCTGGATGGCACCGTAGGCGGCGACCAGGCCACGGACCTCGAGCAGGCCAACATCGGAATCGTCCTAGTCTTTGCGCTTGTCTACTTCGTGTTCCTTAGGCGTTCCTGACTGGAGCAGCTGCCGGACCAGAGTCGGGGTAGCCCCTGGCGAGATCTAAGGTGCGGCCTTGCGGTCTCTACCGGCGGTGGGCCGCCGCTAGCGCCGATCGGTCCGCGCGGGTCTGGTTGCCCTAGTCGCCAGGGCGCACTTCCGGCCGCCAAGGCCCAGGCTTGACCCATCTCCTGAGCCGAACGCGGTCGAGTTCATACTTCCGGCCGATGCCGACCCATCGGTAGAGGGGCAGGGCTCGCTGGTCACCAGGGTCGGCGTTGCACCATAAGGGCGACATGGAACGGATTTGGCGGCGATTCGCCAGTGTGGATCCCCCTGTTCGGATCCGACGCCGTCGTCTGGACCACGGATATGGCACACCTATCTGGTGCCCAGCCGTCGAGGTCCTCTCGTGGATGGCGCGAGCTCTCATCGCCGTCACGTGGCCGGCTGGCAAGGGCTCAGGCGAGGTCAGTCCCTGACGACTCCGGCAAGGTGGCGGGGGCACGCTGCCCTCGCCACCTTGGGTCGGCCAATGGAAGCTAGGGGCGAGCCTCGTACACCGCGTTCATCAGCGACTCAGCCACTCGCCGGAAGCGGGTGAAGCCAGCCTTCTCGATGGTGTCGCGAATGGCCGCCTCGCCAGCCTGCGCTCCCAAGGCCAAGCCTACGTCCTGGGCGAGGGAGTTGGGCACGCAGAGCAGCGTCGAGAACGCGTAGTAGGCCCGGCCCAGCGGGTTCAGGTTATCACCGATCCCGTCTCCGGCCAGGGGCTCGACGATCAGCCAAGTTCCATCCGGAGCCAGCGCCCCGCGCACGTGGCGGGCGGCGCCGACGGGGTCGCCCATGTCATGCAAGCAGTCGAACATGGTGACTAGGTCGTAGCCTGTCCCCGGGAACGTCGCCGCTGGCGCGACCTCAAAGCGGATCCGGCCATGAATGCCCGTCTGCGCCGTCTCCCGCCGGGCCAGCTCGATCGAGCTGGCGTGGTAGTCGAACCCGGTTACCGTGGAGTTCGGGAAGGCCTCGGCCAGAAGTCGGGTGGTGGCCCCGAGCCCGCAACCCACGTCCGCTACCCGAGCGCCAGCCTGAAGCTTTCCGGTGACGCCGTCCAGCGCCGGGAGCCAGCTGCCGATCAGGTTGGCGTTGTAGCCAGGGCGGAAGAAGCGCTCACACCCGATGTGGACCCCCTCATCGTGCTGGTGCCAGCCGAAGCCGTCACCGGTGCGGAAGGCGGATTCTACCTCCGAGGTGGCCTTGAGCGTGCCGAGGGCGAGCTGGAACGCGCCGCCCACAAAGGCCGGGCTGGACTCGTCGGCCAGAGCCAGAGCCTGCTCAGGTCCGAGGGTGTAGCGGTCGGCGGCCGAGTCGTAGTCGATGTAGCCGCTTGCCGCCTGCGCATTGAGCCACTCGCGCAGGTAGCGCTCGCTGGTGCCGGTGCGTGCGGCCAACTCGGCTGCGGTCGTGGGCCCGGCGCCCGCCAGGCCACGGTAGAGGCCTAGCCGGTCACCGATGACGATCAGACCGGCATTCACCGCCGCTCCGAGTTCGCCCACCAGCTGACCGATGAAAGCCATGAGTCGGTCGTGGTCGATCGCCGACGCAGCCGGAGTCTCAACAGTCATCACTCTTCCCTCGCTTGTGTGATCGGAAGTTCACGCTTTGCGCATGGCACATGGCTTCAGACCGCGCGCAGTTCCTGTGCCCAGGTGGCGGCACCGGACTCAAGAAGCGTCTTGAGCCGGCCGAAGTCAGCTCGCCACATCTGTTTTGCCAAGCGCGCCACCAGCGGTTCGGCCAGCTTGAAGAACCCACCCGGTTCGCCGAGCAACTGTGCATTCAACTGCGTTCCCTTGGCGACGGGAGCGAAGCTTGTCGCCAGGCTGTAGGGAAACGGTGAAGTGGCGGCGAACGAGAACTTCCGGCCCTCCTCCAGCTCAGTGACCTCGCTCTCGAAGTCGAGGGTGCGCCCCATCCACTGCCCGGATTGCTGGGTCTTGGTACCCACCCGGGTCGGACCCTGCTGAGTCACCGACCGCAGCCATGACTGCCATTGCGGCGCGTTGCGGAGGTCGCAGAAGTAGGGGAAGACCTCCTCAATCTGCCTGTGGATCACCGTCGTAAGGTCGAATCGCACCATTTCGCGCAAGCCCTCCACGGTAACCGCGGCCTGCCGCCCGCTAGGCGGTCTGCGGCCACTCTCCGGCGGCGTCCGCTCTGGCGCATCGACCGTTCGGTCGATCTTTGAGGGCTGCACTTCCGGCTTGGCCCATCGACGGGACCAGCCCGTCGGGTTGGTCGCCGCCAGCGAGGAGGCCGCGCTCGCTTTCGGTCCAAGGGCAGTGTGGGGCAGGAAGGCGGCCTTGGGGGGACGCTACGACAGGTCCCTGGTGCGCCCTTTTCCCCGGCTTGGGAGTTACTCTCCTGGGACCATGCTGGCTCCCCCTCCACCGGCGAGCGGAGGACTGCGGCTCGCCGAGCTATTGACCACCGTGTCCCTGGCCAGCGACCTGGCCCACGACGTCCCTGCCGAAAGCGCCCTCCGCGACGCACTCCTGGCTGTCCAGCTGGCGAGGCTGGCCGGGTGGTCGGAGCAGGACCTGTCGGATGTGTACTACCTGGCGCTGCTCTACCACGTCGGCTGCACCGGGGCCGTGGACGCCCAGAGCCGGATGGGGGGCGGGGACGACGTCCTTGCGCGGCACTGGCTGTCGGAGGCTGATCTCTCCGACCGGCCTCAGCTGGTGCGCATCACCGTATCCAAGCTTGCCCGCCAGTGGGGCCCGGCTGATTGGGCCCGCGGGCTGGCTGCCTTCGTCAGCGCCGGCAGGACCATCCAGGAATCGTTTGCTGGGATCGCCGAGGTGGCGGTGAGGCTGGCGAAGCGCTTGGGCGCGAGCCCTCAGGTAGCCGCGGCTCTGTACCACGCCTACGCTCGCTGGGACGGCCGGGTCTTCGTCGACCTGCCGAGTCGCGAGGCCCTCTCGCCGATCGCCAGGATGGTGCACTTAGTCCACGTGGCCCAGACCTACCACCGGGTGGGTGGGGTGGACGCGGCGGACGCGGTCGTGCGCCAGCGCAGCGGGTCTGAGTTCGATCCCCAGCTTGCCGCGCTCTGGCTGGAGTGCAGCCGGACCGTACTGCCTGCGATCGAGGGATCGTCAGTCTGGGAGGAGGCGCTCTCCCTTGAGCCCGAGCCGCACCGCCGGGTGGCGCCTGCGCACCTCGATGAGGTGGTCCGGGCGCTGGCGGATTACGTCGACCTCAAGTCGGTCTACACCTACGGGCACTCCCCTGCGGTAGCCCACCTCGCCTCATCGGCGGGCGAGGCGGCGGGGCTCACCGAAGGCGACCTTAGGGCGCTGCGGCTGGCTGGTCACCTGCACGATCTGGGCAATGTCGGCGTTCCCCACCTGGTGTGGGTCAAGAGCGGCAGCCTCAGTCCCTCGGAGTGGACGCGTGTGCGCCAGCACACCTTCCAGGGCCAG
The DNA here is from genome assembly GCA_050734515.1 of Candidatus Dormibacteria bacterium. GTDB lineage: Bacteria > Chloroflexota > Dormibacteria > Aeolococcales > Bog-877 > Bog-877. The sequence goes on along the minus strand of JBOHUM010000072.1, from coordinate 1,062 downwards.
CGCATCCTGGGCGTGGGTGAGCCCCTGCGCGCCTGCCGCGACCTCGTCGGGCTCCACCACGAGCGGCTCGACGGCTCGGGCTACCACCGGGGCCTGCCGGCGGCGGCACTGCCTCTGGCCTCCCGGATCCTGGCCGCCGCCGAGGCGTACAGGTCGATGATCGAGGAGCGAGCCTGGAGACCGGCCATGACTCCTGCTGAGGCCGCCAGCAACCTCCGGCGGGATGCTGGAGCTGGCCTGCTCGACCGCCGTTGCGTCGACGCGGTGCTGACCGCTGCCGGCCACGCCTCCGCCCGGGGACGGGCCGGGCGCAGCTGGCCGTCGGGACTCACTGACCGGGAGATCGACGTGCTCCGGTGCCTGGCTGGCGGGAGCACCAACCGCCAGATGGCCCGCGAGCTAAACATCTCCGAGGCAACCGTCCATACCCACGTCATCAACATCTACGGCAAGCTGGGGATCAGCACCAGAGCAGGCGCAACTCTCTACGCCATGGAAAACGACCTTCTGGCGGCGCCACCGCTGGCGCGGACTGGGTAGGAGCAACCAAGCGGGCCAGCACAGCTGTCAATCTTGGCCCGCTAACCAGCTCCTGCCCGGGCACTCGAGCCGATCCTGCGTCCGCTGCGGTGAGCCGGAAGGTCGATGCCGCAACCGTGCCGGGCCGGTGGGATAGGGCCCCTCCGTGTGGTCGGCCCCATCGCCTTCGCAGAGAGATTCCTCTCGAGCCTACGGCCGGCTCCTCGGCCAGTGCCAGGCAGTGGGGGATCAACCATCGGCTCCTCACCGCCCGGGAGATCCGCCACGAATTCCCGCAGCTGGCTCCCGAGCGGGACGATGCCGGGCTCTTCGAGCCGGAGGCCGGCGCGCTGGCGCCTGAGGCGGCGGTTCTCGCCCACCTGGGGCAGGCCGCGGCGCGGGGAGCCCAGCTTCACTTCGGGGAGCCGGTCGAGGCCTGGGAGCCCCGAGGTGAGGAGCTACTGGTGCACAGCTCGGCCGCGCAGTACCGGGCCGACCGGCTGGTGCTGGCGGCTGGCGCCTGGACCCCGAGCCTTCTCGCCG
>JBOHUM010000071.1:0-19291 GCA_050734515.1 Candidatus Dormibacteria bacterium | reverse complement strand
CGCCGGGCCCAGCAGCTGGGCCTGGAGCGGCTGGCGATCGTCGACCTGGACGTGCACCACGGCAACGGCACCCAGGAGGTCTTCTACGAGGATGGCCGGGTCCTCTATTGCTCGCTGCACCAGTGGCCGCTCTACCCGGGCACCGGCGCCGCCGCGGAGACCGGCGCCGGTGCCGGCGTGGGGGCCAACATCAACCTACCCCTGGCTCCCGGCACCGGCCCTGGCCCCTGGCTGGGCGCCCTGCGCGAGCGGGTTGTGCCGGCGCTGGAGCGGCACCGGCCGCAGCTGCTGCTGGTGAGCTGCGGCTACGACGCGCTGGCCGGGGACCCGCTGGCGGCGCTGGAGCTGGCGCCGGAGACCTACCAGGAGGCGGCGGCGATGCTGGCGGAGGTCGCCCAGCAGACCTGCCAGGGGCGGCTGCTCTGGCTGCTCGAGGGCGGTTACGACCTGGAGGCGATGCCAGAGGCGGTGCGCCGCTGCGCCCTGGTGCTGGCGGGGCTCAGTCCCAGCACCTTGGGCGAGGATGCGGGAGCAACCACCTGATCGACCGTGCCCCGAGACCTACGCGCGGCCGCGTCGGGGAGGACGGCTAAACCTGTGGCCAGAGCAAGGTGGGGCGCGCCCAGGGAGGCGCTCCCCGCTCTGCCAGGCTAACCGTTGTCGTGGAGGATGTCGACGTACTGTCCGTAACCGTCGGCCGAGCCCCACTGGAGCGCGTCCTCGACGGCGGTCCCCTCGCCCCACTCGTTCCAGGTGGTGATCAGCTGCCAGGGCTCCACGCTGGCCACCATGTCGCGCACCGCCTGCGCGAAGGCAACCGGGTCGCGGGCCAGTTGCGGGGTTGCGGAACGGTAGAGGAAAAACCCAGGGCTGATGCTGAAACTGTGTCCCTGCTGGTTGTCCTCCCGCTCCGCGGGAGCGTACTGGTGCCATTCATCTGGCTGGACCGCGCACGCCTGGTAGCCGCCGAAGACCTGCAGGTCCAGGTAGAAGCGGCCGGCGTTGAGGCTCACCCAGTTGGCGGCGTCCGCGCAGCTGGACACGGATCGCGAGTACACAAACAGGACCGGCTTGCCTGCCACATGCGCGTACTCGGGGTTGTCCCCGTAATGGCCATAGATGTAGCTGAGGTCGCTGCTCTGCGTGCCGGGCGCCGGTTCGTAGTAGAGCGCCCACCTCAGTCCCGTGCCGACCGAGGCGCTCAGGAGCAGGGGGACGCGACCATCGGTGGGCGTGCCCTGACCCCACCAGCTGGCGATCGCGACGTTGATCCCGGCATATTGCATGGCCGCGAGCTGGTTGGCGATCACCGCGGGCGAGCTTGAGTTGTAGGGCGCGCCCAACGTGGGTGTGAAGTGGCTGGTGGGGTACCAGGACTCGGGGTACCAGGGATAGAAGAAGGCGGCGCGAAGGGGGAGGGTGAGCGATGCTGGTCCCGGAGGCGGTGGCGTCCCGCCTCCCGAGACGGAAGTTGGGGCGGGGGTCGGGGTACGTGTTGGCGTGGGCCGTGCCGCACGGCGGGGGCCGGAGCCAGCAGGGGCGGAGCGCGGTGCGGGTGTGGTCCCGGGAGATTGCGGCGAGGGCGCGCCACCAGTCTGCCGCTGCGGCGTGGGCGTGACCCGAGCCCGGGGCTGGCCGCGGTGGGGAGCGCCGCCCAGGGCCAGGACGGCGAGTGCGAGCGTCGCCAGCCCGACCAGGACGCCGAGGCCGGGCCGGAGCCTCATTCCCAGGCCGGTCGCAGGCGCAGACCAACCGCTGCGGCTGCAACAACCGAGCGCCGCTCCAGGTCCTCAGCTTGCGGCCCAGGGGCACGGCTGGGGCGGATCCGGCACGCCTCGGGGTAGGCCGCCGCCGGGCTGCGCCGCCGGGCTCGCTGACCCATCTCGGTGCGATCTTGGCCGCCGCCGAAGCCCGTTCCACTTCGCTTGACGGCCTCGATACAGGCACGTTGCCGAGGCGTTCCGGAGGTGCCACCCGGCCGAGGAGCGCCGATCGCTAGGGGGCGCGTAACGTGTGGCCCCGACGTCCCGCGGACTCGGGAGGCATCTGGTGTTCAAGCCGGTCTGGGCGGGCCTGGCTGCAGCCGGTGCGGTCGTCGTCGCGGTGACGTCCTCACTGCTGCTGGCTCACTTCAGCCCTGCTGGGCCAGCTCCTCCGACCGCCGGGCCGGCCTCGATCCCGAGCTCACCCGGCGCGTCACCCGAAGCCACCGCCAGCCCCACCCACGGCGTGGCCTCGCCGTCCGCCGGGACCAGTTTCCATCCCAGCCACGTCTCGCCCAAGGCGACCGCCCGACCGGCGACTTCGCCCCTGCCGGCTTCCCCACCGCCAACGTCACCCCCGCCGGCACCTCCACCCCCCAGCTCCGGAGTTCAGCCCCACATCCTGCTGATCATGGAGGAGAACCAGGGCTACGCCGCGACCCAGGAGAACTGCGGTCCCTCCAACTCGTACTTCTGCTGGCTCGCCACCGACTACGCCTCGGTGGTGGATTGGTACGGGGTCACCCACCCCAGCCTGCCCAACTACCTGGCGATCACCTCGGGGGACACCCAGGGGTGCTCGTCCGACGACTGCGGGAGCAACACTGCCGCCAACCTGGGCCAGCAGCTGACCGCCGCCGACATCCCCTGGGTCGCCTACATGGAGTCCATGCCCACCGCCTGCGACCAGAGCGATGCCGGCGAGTACGCCTACAAGCACAACCCGTTCCCCCACTACAGCGACCTTTCCGCCGCCGTCTGCCAGGCGCATGACCTTCCCTACCCCCCTCCCGCCGGACTGCTGAGTGCCCTGGACGGGCCCAACCCGCCTGACTTCGTCTGGATCACTCCCAACCTGATCGACGACATGCACGACGGGTCGGTAAGCCAGGGCAACGCTTGGCTGCAGGCCAATCTCGCACCGGTGCTGCTGTCGCCCTGGTTCCTGGACTACCGCAGCACGGTGATCGTCACCGAGGATGAAGGCTCCGGTGGAAGCTGCTGCGGAGGCGCCGGCCAAGGTGGGCAGATTCCCGACCTGATCATCTCCGCCAACGCCCGAGGCAAGGGACCCGTCGCCATCACCGGCGACCACTACGGCACCCTGTGGACGCTGGAGCAGCAGTACCAGCTGCCCGCGCTCGGGGCCGCCAGCGCAGGCAACGGGAATCTCAGTTCCCTCTTCGGATGACCGCGCGCCCGGGGCAGCCGGTCTGGGCCAGCCTCCGTCACGACTGAGCCCTGACTTCCCCAGGACCCTCGTCGTCAGGGTCGTTCCCGACGAGTCGGGGTAGCACCTGGCTGATGGGGTCCTGCAGCACCGCCTTCGCCAGCCGGTCGTAGCCGGTGGGCTGGGCGTTGACCACCACCAGGGGCGTCCCCCGGCGTAGGGCGATCGCCGGCAGTTCGGCGGCAGGGAACACCTGGAGGCTGGTGCCCACCGCTAGGAAGAGGTCGCAGCGTCGGGCGGCCGCCTGGGCGCGGCTCAGATCCCGGCCCCCCAGGGGCTCGCCGAACGAGATGGTCGCCGATTTGAGGATCCCCCCGCACTCCCGGCAGGCGGGGTCCAGCTCCCCCTGCCGGACCCGTGCCAGCGCCTGCTCCATCGGCCCCCGGCGTCGGCAGTCAAGGCAGATCACCTCCCGCATCGAGCCGTGGAGCTCGACCAGGCGCTCGGGGCTGGTGCCGGCCGCCTGGTGCAGCCCGTCGATGTTCTGGGTGATCAGGGTGTCCAGCCGACCCTGCCGCTCCAGCGCCGCCAGGGCCAGGTGGCCGGCGTTGGGCCGGGCCCCGCGGGCGGGATGCTCCAGGCGGTTGCGCCACACCCGGCGTCGCAAGTCCAGGTCGGCCCGGTAGTGGCGGAGGTCGCTGAGCCGCTCGGCCCCGGGATCCTTGGTCCAGAGCCCGGCGGGCCCCCGGAAGTCGGGGATCCCCGAGTCGGTGGAGATCCCCGCCCCGGTGAGGACGCAGATCCGCCCGGCCTGGGCGACCCATGCCCTGACCTCGGCCGCGCCGGGAGCGGCGCTCACCGCAAGGGCTCAGGCGAGCCGGACGCGCTCGCCGCCGGGCAGCTCCAGCTCCACGGCGCGGATCCCGGGCGGCCCGCCGCCGCCGGCCAGCTCCGCGACGTCCTCGCCCAGGTGGGCGGCCAGGGAGTCGGCTGAGCCCCCGATCTCCACCTGGGCGATCCTGCCCGCCGAACCGCCGGCCATGGTCGAGGGATGGCGCTCGGGCCGGTCCCACCAGATGAAGAAGGGCAGCATCTCCCGGCCGAAGGCCCGATCCATCCCCAGGCTCCGCCAGCTCAGCCGGGAGCCGTCGGGGCGTACGCGGATTCCCGCCTCGGGCGGCTGCTGCAGCCGCCGGGAAACCGCGTCCAGCTGGGCGCCGGACAGGCAGACGGCGATGGGCTGGAGACGGTCTGGGTGCGCCTGGGCCAGCACCATCCGGCCCAGACCACTCCTGGCGCCCCGGAGTGGGTCGTCCGCCGCCACCAGCTCCAGGTACTGGTTGCCCAGGGGGGCGATGCGATTGCTGGTGCCGAACTGAGGATGGCTGCCTCCCGGAACTGCCACCAGACCGGTCACCCGCCGAAGCTGTTCGGCGGCCTGCTCCAGATCGGCAACCGCGAAGACGACGTGGTCGATCCGGATCACAGCGGGGGCCGGCGCACCTCCACCTTGCCCTCGCGCACCCGCGTCTCGAAGACCACGTTGGGGGCGGTGGCGGGCCCGTGGACCACCTGGCCGGTGCGGAGCACGAAGCGGGAACCGTGCCAGGGGCAGCGGAGCTCGCCGTCCTCGAGAGACAACTCGTCGAGGGGTCCACCGGCGTGAGGGCAGATGGCGCTGGCGGCGCAGATGGTGCCCCCCAGCCGGGTGAGCAGGACCTTGTTGTTGCCCACCTGCTTGCGCAGGAAGCCGCCCTCCTCGATCTCGGCCTCGGCAGCCACCTCCCGCCACTTGTCGGGCCCTTCGGTGAAGGCGTTGCGGTTGACCTGCTGGCCCAGCCGGAACACCATGTCCCCCCCCAGGTAGGCACCGGCTCCGACGAGCCCCACCCCAACCAGGGAGATGGTGGTCCCCTGCCGCCGCCTTCCGCTCCGGCGCAGACCCAGGCCGGTCGCGGAGAGCAGCAGGGCGCTGGTGTTGAGCAGGGCGTGGGCCGTGCCCAGGTCGCGCTCATGGCCGTAGCTGTCCTGCCAATCGGCCAGCCCGCTCAGGGCGGCGCCGGCGGCGGCGACGCAGCCCAGCCCCAGGAGCAGGTCGGCGGCCTGGCCCAGTGCCCCGCCCTGGCCGCCGTCGGCGACGTCGAGGGTGGCGGCCCCCAACCAGGCGCCGATGGGAACGTCGGTCAGGGCGGGGTGAAGGGGATGCCCGAGCCAGGTGCCGTTGAGGAACTGCTTGGCGTAATCTGCGGGCGCACCACCCGCCGCCACCGCCTTGGCGACCGCCTGGTGGAGCACCTCGCCCAGGGGCCCGAGGAAGGGTACGCGGGCGACGATCCGGTCGACGAGGGTCGGAAGCATCATGGTGTCTTCCTCCTGGCTGCGCGGGCGGCGCCTCCGGGGATCTGAATTTCGGGCCGCTCCGGAGCCGAGAATGGCGACGTGCTGGTGCCAATCCTAGAGGCCGACCGCGACTATGCCGATGTCGCCTCTCACATCGTCGCCCAGAGCAGCAACCTGGAGGCGGAGGTGGTCGCCAGCCTGGAGCAGCTCACCCAGCTCATCCGGCAGCGGTCGCCGGTGGCGATCGTCGCCGATCGCGCCCTGCTCCAAGGCGCCCGGGGTGTGGAGTCGGTGCGCACCATCTCCCTGGTGCCGCTGGTGGTGCTGGCGGCAGACGCCCACGACACCGTGGCTCTGATGGAGGCGGGTGCCGACTACGTCATCGCCAAGCCCTACCCGCCGGCCATCCTCCGCGCCACCATGCGCGCCATCCTCCGTCGCCGCCAGGTGGAGCGCCGGGCCTCGGGCCGGGTGCTGGAGGTGGGCCCCCTGGTGGTCGAGCCCGCCCAGCGCAGCGCCCGGATCGAGGGCCAGCGCCACTTCCTCAGTCCCCGGGAGGCCGATCTGCTCGAGTACCTGGCGCTCAACGCGGGGATGGTGCTCACCCGCCGCCAGATCATCGACGGTGCCTGGGGCGGGGATCCCAGCGCCACCCCCGCCGCGGTGACCATGTGCGTTCACCGGCTGCGCTCCAAGCTGGAGGCGGATCCCCGCCGCCCCCGGCTGCTGCGCACCCGGCGCCATGACGGCTACGTCCTCGAGGCACCGCTGGTCTCGGGGGGCGCGGTGTGAGCCCCTTGGCCGGCAGGCGCCCGGTGCTGCTCACCGGCGCCACCGGCTTTGTGGGGTCAGCGGTCATGCGCTCGCTGCTCCGGGCGGGGTACCCCGTGCGAGCTCTGGTCCGGAACCCCGGGCTGCTGCCCTCGACTCCGGGGGTCGAGCCCTGGGCGGGGGACCTCCGCGATCGCCCGGGCCTCGAGGACGCCGCCCACGGCTGCGCCGCCATCGTCCACTGCGCCGCCGACTACCGGCTCTGGCTGCCGCGGGGGGACCTGAACCGGATGGTCGCGGCCAACGTCGGTGGCACTGCCAACCTGCTCGTCGCCGCCCGGGCCCAGCGCGTCCCCCGGGTGGTCCACTGCAGCACCGTCGGCACCCTGGCCTTCGAGCGCGCCGGCCGGGTTCTCAGCGAGCCGGACCGGGCGCCCTCGGCGGCGACCCTGGCCGGTCCCTACAAGCGCACCAAATGGGCCGCCGAGCGCCTGGCCCTGGCCGCCTCCGGGGATGGCCTGGAGGTGGTGGTGGTCCAGCCCAGCACCCCCGTGGGGGCGGGAGACCGGCGGCCTACGCCCACCGGGGCCGTGATCAGGGACTGCCTGCGGGGGCGGCTCCCGGCGCTGGTAGAGACCGGCCTCAACCTGGTGGACGTCGAGGCCGTGGGCCACGGCCACGTGCTGGCCCTGGAGCGTGGCCGGCCGGGCCGCAGCTACATCCTCGGCGACCGCAACCTGAGCCTGCGCCAGTTCCTGGGCGAGGTGGCCCGTCTGGGCGGCGTCCGAGCCCCCCGCTGGCTGATCCCGCTGCCCCTGGCCCTGGCCGCGGCCGCGGCCAGCGAGGCCTGGGCCAGGATCGGCGGAGGGCCGGCGGCGGTGCCGCTGACCGCGGTGCGGATGGCGTCCCACGCCATGTACGTCGACCCTTCCCGGGCGCGCTCCGAGCTGGGATGGGACCCGGGCAACCTGGAGCGGGCCTTGGCCGAGGCCGTTCGCGAGCAGGGCGCCGCCTGAGATGGGCCCGGTGCTGGGGCGCTGGTACGCCTTCGGGCCCTGGCTCCTGGTCCTGGTGCTGATCTGGCGCAGCCAGGGCTGGCGGCGGGCGCTGGCTGTGGCTGCCGGGGGCTGGCTGATCGCCTTCGCCGCCGAGTGGGCCTCGACCGCCGGGCCCGGCGGCCCCTTCGGCAGCTACAGCTACCGGGGCGGAGGCCTGGACCACGACTGGCGCGTGCTCGGAGTCCCAGTCTTCGACACCGTCAGCTTCACCTGGCTGGGGTACCTGGTGTTCGCCCTGGCCGGTCGAGCCAGGGTGCGCGGCTGGCGCCGGACCGTGCTGGGGGCGGTCGCCCTGGTGGCGATCGACGGCGTGGTCGACCCGGTGGCGCTCCGGGGGGCTCACTGGTGGCTGGGCTCGATCTACTCATACCCCGCCGGGACCGGGGTCTGGTACGGCGTCTCGGCCCTCAACTATCTGGGCTGGTTGGTGGTGGGTGGGGCGGTGCTCCTCTGGCTCCGGGCGGTGCTGGGCGAGGGCGGAGGGAGCGGTCCCCTGGCACGCTGGGTGTCGGGGGTGGTGCTACTGGCCGTGATGGCGCAGTCGACCGCCCTGGCCTGGTGGCTGGGGGCGGGTCCCAGTTCGCTGGCGGCCCTGGGGCTGCTGGGCCTGGTGCTGGTTGTCAGCCAACTGAGCACCCCTGCCCTCCCGGACTTGTCCCCCGCTCTGATCGTGGCCTGCGCCCTCGAGACCGAGGCACGGGCGGTGCGCCGCGCCTGGGGCGGCGACTGGCTGGCGCGCCATACCCCGGCGACCTGCCGGTGGTGGTGCCCTGGAGCGCCATTCGAGGTCTGGACCAGCGGCCTGGGGCCGGGGGCGGCTCGCGCCGCTGCCGCCGAAGTGCCGCCGGGGGTCACCGTGCTGGTGGCCGGGCTGAGCGGCGCTTGCCACGCCGGCTGGGCCGCCGGTGACCTGGCCCTGGGAGCCTGTGTCCTGGACCCCGATGACAGGTGGACCGCGGTGCCGCCGCCGCCGCCCAGAGTGCGGCAAGCCCTCGACTCCCTGCGCCGGGCCAACCTCGCCACTCGTTCATCGCCGGTGAGCTCGGTCTCTGGCCTGGCCGACCTGGCGAGCCAGGGCGTGGATCTGGTGGATACCGAGTCCAGCTCGTGGGCCACCGAGCTCCAGGGGGACCTAACCCTGGTCCGGGTGGTTCTCGACACCCCGCAGTCCCTGCTGGGACCGGCTGCCGAACTGGTTCCGGTCGGTGCCCGGTCGGTGGAGGTGAGGGCGCTTTTGAGCCTGCTCGCGCGCCACCCGGGGGCCTTGCGCCAGTTGCTGCGCCTGGGCCGGGTCAGTGGCCGCTGCCTGCCCCAGCTGGGCCAGGCCGTGGTCCGGATTGCGCCAGCGCTGGCAGCCTCCGCAGCCCCGACCGCGGCTCGGTCCGCCAGCGGCCCTGCTGACGTCTCCAGTCCGGCCTGAGTCCCTGGTGCCCGCGGCCCCGTCGGTCTAGAGCGGGGGATCGACCGCCTCGGACTGCCGCGCCCGCACCCGCATAACCCACCCAGCAATTCATTGCGTTTGACTGGGGTGAAGCCTGGTGCGAGCCACTTGTTTGCGGCTCCACGCTCGGGCCTACCTGGAGTGGTTCGCCGGGCGCGAGCACGCGGACCATCGTCGCCGGAGCCAAGCGGCGCGCGGCCGCCAAGAAGTGCTGTGGATCGGTGTCGCCCTTGGTGAGCAACCGGTCTCCCGACCAGCTGGTGGGCCGCCCCGCGCAGTGAGGATCACAAGACCAGTAAAGCTGCCACCGCCTGCTAACGACGCCCTGTTGGTGCGGGCACGGGTGAGGACGGTGTTCGCCTAGCCCAAGAGGCGACTACGGCGACCGAATTCTGAGGACCTCCGGCTTAGGCGGTCAGTAGCTCCCGGACAGCCGCCGCGCCACTGCGCACCGCTCCCTCCATGGTCGCGGGCCACCCAGTGGCGGTCCAGTTGCCTGCGAAAACCACCCCGGCAACACCGCTGGCGGGTCCTGGACGGGCAGCCGCCGACCCGGGCAGGGCGGCAAACGTGGCCTGGGCCTCGCGGGTCACCCGCCCATGGCGGAGCCGGGCGCGGAAAGCCGCGGGGAAGAGGCGCTGGCAGAGAGCCCAGGTCTGCTCCAGCAGGGTTGCCTCGGGGACGGTCACCTCAGTGTCCGCGGCCGAGACCGACACGGCGCTGTGGAAGACGGGATCGCCGGCCAGCTCCTGCTGCGGGTCGCCGAGCGCGGAACGGTCGAAGATCCACTGCAGCGGCGAGCGTGGCACTGCCACCACCGGACCCGGGAGGAAGGGACGGTCGGTGAAGAGGTGGATGTTGACGATGGGCGAGGCGGGCAGGTTGGCCGCGGCCCGCAGCTGCGGAGGGGTCCGGTCGCCAAGCAGGCGTTCGGCCGCCCGGGCCGGCGTGGCCAGCACCACCCACTCCGCGCCCAGCTCCTGACCGGCTGCTCCCTGCAGGCGGTGCCGCCCGGATCTCCCCTGCACCAGCCCGGTCGCCCGCCAGCCGAGTTCAACCCGCACCCCGACCCGCTCCAGCTCCCGCCGCGCTGGCGGGTCCAGCCAGGCGGTCAGATCGGTGGCGGGAATGCGCATGGCGGCCGCTGCGGGGCCGGCCAACATCCCCTGGCCGATGACGAAGGCGGCCAGAGCGGCGCTGCAGTTCTCCAGCCGGACGTTGCAGGCGGAGACCAAGAAGGGTTCCCAAACCGCCTCGATCAGGTCCGGGTCCTGGCCCAGACTCTCCAGCCAGGAGCGGGCGGGCGTCGAGTCCAGCAGTGTGGGATGGTTGCCCGCGGAGCGCAGGGCGCCCGTCACCCAGGCCGCCGCGGGCAGGCTGCGCGAGGGCAGTCCCGGCCAGCCCAGCAGCACCGGGAGCAGGTGCAGGGCGCCGGGCAGCGGCGCCGAGCGCAGCCGCCGCCAGCGGCCGGAGCGAGCCACCACCACCAGCTCCAGGCGCTCCTGACGCGCCGCCGGTGGGGCCTGGATCCGGCGGAGCAGGTCCTCCAGGGCAGTGCAGCAGCCCAGGAAGACGTGCTGGCCGGTATCCACCCGGCCCGCCACCTGGTCGGGCACTGAACGGCAGAGCCCACCAAGGTTCCGGGAGCGCTCGACCAGGGTCACCTCATGACCGCGATCGGCCAGCTCCAGGGCGGCGGAGATGCCCGCCAGCCCGCCCCCCACCACCACCACCTCCAAGGGCTCAGCTCCCCAGGGTGGCGGAGAGCCAAGCCCACCCGGCCAGGCTCAGCTTGCGCCGGGTGCTGAGCGCAACCCGGGTGCTCTGAACCTCGTAGCCGCGGGCGACAATCTGGTCCAGCAAGGCCCGGTAGAGGGCGGCCAGGGCGGCCGGGCATCCCCGCGAGCCCCGGGCCACCAGCGGGATCAGCCGGCAGCCGAGGAGGAAGCGCTCGCGGGCTCTGTCCACCTCAAAGGCCATCAGCCGGGAGTAGCCCTCGCCCTTGGGTCCACGCGGCCCGAGGAGCAGGTCGGCGGGCTCCAATCCGAACCGCCTCAGATCCTCCTGGGGCAGGTAGCAGCGCCCCGCTCGCGAGTCCTCGGCCAGGTCGCGGAGGATGTTGGTCAGCTGCATCGCCTCCCCCAGCCGCACGGCCAGCTCGGGGACCCGCGCGTCGCGGTAGCCGAAGATCCGGGCGCTCAGCAGCCCGACCGCCCCCGCGACTCCGTAGCAGTAGCGGTTGAGGTCACTCTCGGTCTCCACCAGCAGGGGGGAGCAGTCGGCGAGGCAGCCGTCGATCACCTCGTTGAGCTGCTCGGCCGGGAGCGAGAAGGTCCGCACCGCGTCCCAGAGCACCAGCCACTCAGCGGTGGGAGGCCTGCCCTCCAGGGTCTGGCTGAGCGGTCGACGGAAACCCTCCAGGGCGGCGCGCCGCTCCTCGGCCGAGCCCTCACCGTCGGCGATGTCGTCGGCAGCCCGGCAGAACTGGTACACGGCCAGTAGCGCTCGGCGCCGCCGCGCCGGCAGCAGCCGGAAGGCGAAGTAGAAGTTGGCCGCCTGGCGGCGGACCGCCCGGGCACAGGCGCGGTGGGCGGCTGCCAGCTCACGGCTCGACTTGGGCAGCTCCAGCGCTCGCGCCGGGGTGCTCATGGGGGCTGGGGGGGGCGCTCTTGGCGCCAGGCCCAGGCGGCCCGCAGCACCGCCCGCCGGCGCGCCCGGCGGGGTAGCGGCGCCCGGCGCTGGAGCACCGACTCGCCGGCACGCAGGGCGGCCTCGGCGGCCGCCAACCCGCAGAGGATGAAGGTGGCCATCTCCACCCGCATCAGCCCGGGCACCCTCGACACCAGGGGCCATCCCGAGACCAACAGCTGGCGCGCCCGCCCCACCGCGTGGGCCTGGGCCGCCAGCAGCTCCGGGGTCGGCCGCCCCTCCCAGTAGTCCTCCTCCCGGGCGTGGTGCTGCTCCAGCACCTCCAGGGGCAGGTACCGGCGACCGCGCGCGCGGTCGGGGGCCAGATCCTGCCACATGTTGGCCAGCTGCAGCCCGGTGCAGATGCTGTCTGAGTAGGAGACCCGCTCCGGGTCCCGGATCCCCTCGAGCGCCAGCACCAGCTCCCCGACCGGGGTCGCGGAGCGGGTGCAGTAGTCGTCGAGCTCCGCCCAGTCGCGGTAGCTGAGCACGCGCTGGTCCTGGAGGTTGGCCTCGATCAGGCGGGAGAACGGACCTGGTTCCAGCTGGAAGCGCTGGACCACCGGCTGGAGCCGGCGGAAGATGGGGTGCTCCGGGTGCCCGCCGTAGCAGGCGGCCAGCTCCTCCCGGGCCCGCTCCAGCTGCGCTTCGGCATCGCCCAGGTCCTCGTCTCCCAGGTCATCCACCAGGCGGCAGAAGCCGTAGATGGCGGAGCGGGCTTCGCGCCGCCCCGGACGCAGCAGCCAGGCGGCGACGGGGAAGTTCTCGCCCCGCCGCGCCTGGCGCTGGCGGGGGCGGGAGTAGTCCGGCAGCCTGACTCCGGCCGGGGGATCGGCAGCCGGGACAGCCGCCTGGGTGGCGCTCACTCCGCTACCGGACCCGCCAGCTCGGGACGCCGCACCCGGGCCAGGGCCATCACCGGGAAGATGGTCGCGTAGAGGCGGTAGCGGAGATAGAAGGCGCGGGGGAATCCGGTCCCTGTGTACTGCCCGTCGGTCCAGCCACCGCCGGTTTCTTGGTGCTCCAGGAGCCATCGAACCGCCCGGGCCGAGGCCTTCTGCCAGCTCTCCCCCCGGTCCAGCTCCGCAGCGCCCTGACCGGCCCCGAGCAGGGCCAGGACCGCCCAGGCGGTCTGCGAAGGGGTGGGCTCGCCGCAGCCCACGTGCTCCACCGAGTGGTAGGAGAGCACCGACTCGCCGAAACCGCCCGAGGGATGCAGGTGCTCCGCCACCCAGGTGCCCAGGCGACCCAGCCGGGGGCGGTCCTGCTCGTCACGGGCCACCACGTAGGCCGCCGCCACCGCCTGGTTGCCGTAGACGTAATTCACCCCCCAGCGACCGTAGTAGGCACCGCCGTACTGCTCGGCGCGGCGAAGCCAGGACAGCGCCCGCTGGCGGGCTGGCTGGAGGTCGGCGCCGCCCAGCCGGCTGAAGGCCTCGACCACGTGGGCGGTGACGTCCGGGCTGGCCCGGTCGAGCATCTCCCCGAAGTCCGAAATGGGCAGGTGCTCGACCCAGCCGCGGTCGTTGTCGACGTCGAAGGCACCGTAGCCGCCATCCCCGCCCTGCATCACCAGCAGCCAGGCCAAGGCCCGCCGGATGGCGTCCCCTACCGGCCCCGGCTCCTCGCGGTCGTGGCCCGCCAGGCGCAGCGCCGAGAGCACCACCGCGGTGTCGTCGGTGTCCGGGTACTGGTCGTTGTAGTACTCGAAGGGCCAGCCTCCCACCGGGCCCCGGGGGCGGCGGACCGCCCAGTCGCCGGGCCTGGTCACCTCCCGCTCCACCAGCCAGCCCACCGCCCGGGCCAGCGACTCGTCCTCTGCCGGGACCCCGGCCTCGAGCAGCGCCCAGAGCGCCAGGGCAGTGTCCCAGACCGGCGAGACGCATGCCTGGAGGCGGAAGCCGCGCTCGTCCTCCACCCCGAAGGTCTCCAGCGCCTCCAGGCCGCGCTTGACGACCGGGTGCTCGAGGCCGTAGCCGCGCGCCCTCAGGGCCATAAGCCCGTAGACCCACGGCGGCTGGATCCCCGCCCAGGAGCCGTCCCGCTCCTGGTGCTCCAGGATCCAGCGCTCGGCGCGGGCCAGGGCCCAAGGGCGCACCCCGAAGGGTGGCAGCCGGCCGTAGGTGCGCAGCGCCCGATCCACCACCTTCCAGGGGGCGGCCCCGGCCCCGGGGCGGGGCGGGCCCAGGGGCAACTCCTCGCGGACGGGGCTGGCCAGCCCGAAGACGGTGCGCTGGCTGCGGAGGATGGTCAGGGGCACGGTTGTGGCCCGGGCCCAGGAGGCGAGGTCGTAGATGCTGCCCAACTGGGAGGCGGGCACCAGCAGCCACTCCGGCGGCACCGCCGGGAGCTGGTCCCAATCCCAGAGGCCGCCCAGGGCCAGCCACATCCGGGTGAAGAGGCGGGTGGCGTGCATTCCCCCCTGATCGGCGACGAACTGCCGGGCCCGGGCCACCGCGCTGTGCTCGGGGGGCAGCCCGGCGGCTCGCAGCGCCACCCAGACCTCCGCGGTGACGCTGATGTCACCGGGCAGGCCGGGGGCGATGGGCCAGCCGCCGTCGGGCCCCTGCTCGGCCAGCAGATGGCGCACCACCTGGGCCTCGCGCCGGGCCTGGGCCAGCCCCAGGTAGCGCTGCAGCAGCAGGTACTCGGCCGTGATCGAGGCGTTGCTCTCCAGCTCCCCCACCCAGGAGCCGTCGGGGCGCTGCACTTGGAGCAGCCTCTCCCGGGCGCGCCCCAGGGCCTTGGCGACCGCCTGGTTGGGGATGCGGGGAGCGGGAGCGATGACGGGCTCCCGCTCCAGCTCCACGGTCAAGTCCAGCGCTCCCCCAGCCAGCGCCCCAGCACCTCCAGATCCTCGGCGGCCCCGGCGGCCAGGGGCAGCTTGGCGGCGGCCACCAGCGCCCGTTCGGTCCAGGTGCTAGTCAGCCCCTGGCAGCGCTCCGCCACCCCCCGCTCCTCGAGAAGTCCCACCGCCCGGGGCAGGTCGGCGGCGCGCAGGCCGCGCGGTGCCAGCCAGCCGCGCACGATGTCGCCCAGGCCACCGTTGCTGCCCAGAGCCAGGACCAGGGGAAGGCCCTGCTTGCCCCGGAGCAGGTCGTTGCCCACTGGCTTGCCGGTCTCGCGGCTGTCGCCGAAGACCCCCAGCATGTCGTCGCGGAGCTGGAAGGCCACTCCCAGGGTGCGGCCGAACCGCTGGCAAGCCTCGACCGTGGGGGCGGCGGCGTTGGCGGCGATCGCCCCCAGGGCGGCGGCGGCGCCCATCAGCGCCCCGGTCTTGCGCTCCACCATCTCCAGGTAGCGGCCCAGGTCGGAGGGCGGGGTGCCGGTGGCGGCGATGTCCGCCTGCTGGCCGCCCACCATCTCCAGGGTGGCCCGGCTCAGGCGCCGGCTGGCCCGGGCTCGGATCGAGGCCGGCAGGTCGGCACCGCTGATCAGGCAGAAGGCGGCGGTGAGCAGGGCGTCGCCGGCGTTGAGGGCGGTGGGCACGCCATCCCGGACCCAGAGGGCGGGCTGGCCCCGACGGGAGCGGTCGCCATCGACGATGTCGTCGTGGAGCAGGGAGAAGTCGTGGATCAACTGGACCGCGGCGGCCAGGGGAAGGGCGTGGCCCGGGGGGGCGTCGAGGCCGTCGCCCAGGAGCATGGTCAGGGTGGGCCGCAGGGCCTTGCCGGAGCGGGACCCGGCGACCAGCCCCAGGTGATAGCGGGCCGGCTCGCGCATCTCCTCGGGGAGGTCGGCGACCGCCGCCTCCAGGCCGTCCTGGATCTGGCTGTGATAGCGCCCCAGGATCGCCTGGGCCCCGTCGACCAGGTCTCGCTGACGGGGAGTGCCCGCCGCCACCTGGGCGGAGTCAGAGATCACGGCAGGCGAGCTCGACTGCGTCCACCACCCAGCCCGGGGTCGAGGTGCCCGAGGTGATGCCCACCCGCTGACCGGGGGAGAACCACTCCCGGCGCAGCTCCGCGGCGGTCTCCACCTGGTGGGTGGGGCGGCGCCGGGCGCAGGTCTCAGCCAGGGCCCGGGTGTTGGCCGAGCCCCGACCCCCGACCACCACCATCACGTCGGCCTGGTCGAGGAGGCTGGTCACCGCCTCGCGCTGGCGCTGGTTGACCACTGGGCAGGTGGTGTCGCGGACCTCGACGGCGCCGGTGCGGGCCTGGATCAGGGTCACCACCTCCCGGAAGCGGTCCTGGGGAAAGGTGCTCTGGCAGACCACTCCCCGGCGCGGGCGCCAGGGCAGCCGCCCCGCCTCCTCGGCGCTGGCCACCACCTCGACCGGTGCCCCGTCGGCCTCGCCCGCCCAGCCCCGCACCCCGCGGACCTCGGCATGGTCGGCGTGGCCCACGACCACCACCGGCCATCCCTGCTCGCGGAGCTCGACCGCGTGCCGCTGCACCCGCCGTACCAGGGGGCAGGTGGTGTCCACCACCCGCAGCCGCCGGTCCCGGGCCTCGGCCAAGAGCTGGGGGGTGGCGCCGTGGGCGGTGACCACCACCTGGGCGCCGGCAACCAGCGGCAGCTCCGCCGCCTGGCGCAGGCCCCGGGCCTCCAGCTCCTCCAGGGCCTTGCCGTTGTGGACCACCTGGCCCAGGGCGACAGTGTCAGGCTGGCGTGAGAGGGCGTCGCCGGTCAGCTCCAGGGCGTCGCGGACGCCGAAGCAGAAGCCGGTGTGCCGGGGGCGAACTGTCTCCAACCCACGAGCCCTCCCGCGACTGGTCTGTTAACCCGCCTAAACCATCTCCACCTTGGACGCTACCCCGCCGCGATCTCGATTGCGGTTAGCGAGTTCGAGAGCAACCTAACTCTTTGGTGATCTTAGCGGGGCTAGGGGACGAAACGGCTGGGTAAGGTTAGCCGCCATGCAGGCGCTGGTCTTCGACCCCCGGCCCGGGCGGCTGGCCCTCGCGGGGGCGGCCTCGCGGCTGCGGCCCGCCTGGGCCTTGGGGCGAGCCTCACCACTGCGCCTAGTCGAGCTGCCCCCGCCAGCCCCGCCCAGCCCGGATTGGGCCCGGCTGCAAGTGCTGGCCTGCGGCATCTGCGGCAGCGACCTGGCGCAGGTCCTACTTCGGGCGCGCTCGGACAACCCTCTGAGCGGGCTGGTCTCCTTTCCCCATGTCCCCGGCCACGAGATCGTGGCCCGAGTGCTCGAGCCCGGGGGCTCGGGGCTGGCGGTGGGCGCCCAGCTGGTGGTGGACCCCTGGCTGGGCTGCCGCGCCCGGGGAGCCGAGCCGCCCTGCGCCAGCTGCCGGCGCGGCTTCCCGCCCCACTGCCTGCGGGCCGCCGAGCGCGGGCCCTGGGGACCGGGTTGGGGGATGCATCTGGGCAACGTCAGGGATCTGCCCGGGGGCTTCGCCGCCGAGATCTGCGCCCATCCCTCCCAGCTCCATCCTCTGCCCCCGGGGCTTGAGCCCGGCCTGGGGGTGCTGGCCGACCCGCTGGCGGTGGGGCTGCACGCGGTCGAGCGCGCCCAGGCCGGCGGTGATGGCGGCCAGGGGGTGGTGCTGGTGCTGGGTGCGGGCACCATCGGCCTGAGCCTGGCCCTGGCGGCGCGCGAGGCCTGGCCGGATCGCGAACTCTGGGTGACCACCGCCTGGCAGCACCAGCGCCGGCTGGTGCAGGCCCTGGGAGCCGAGCCTTGGCCGGCCCAGGCGCCGCGGGTGGTGGCCGAGGCCGCCCGCCGCCGCCACGCCCGGCTGGTCAAGCCCTGGCGGGGCGGCGCCTGGCTGCTGGGGGCGGGGGTGGAGCTGGTGCTGGACTCGATCGGCAGCCGCCAGACCGTGGAGCTGGGGTTGCGCTGCCTGGCGCCCGGGGGACGTATGGTGAGGGTGGGGGTGGCCAAGCCCCAGCGCACCGAGACCACCCTCACCTATTACAAGGAGGCGGGGATCCTGGGCTCCAACGGCTATGGCGTGAGCCAGACACGGCCGGGATCGCCGCACCTTTTGGACGTCGCCCTGGAGCTGCTCGCCCGCCGGGCCCAGGACCTGGGGCGCTGGTGCACCCACAGCTTCCCCTTGAGCCGCCATCGGGAGGCCTTCGGCGCGGCCGCGAGGCCCGGGCCCAGCAGCGCCATAAAGGTCAGCCTGATCCCCGAGGGCGCGACGTGGTGATGATCGCCCAGGCCAGCGTCATGGTCCACGCCCCCCTGGAATGCCTGCAGCAGGCGGTGCTCGACCCCGAGGCTTACTCGGCGGGCGGCACCAAGGTGCAGGACATGGTGGTGGAGTCCCGCGCCCCCGACCAGCTGGTGGCCCGGATCCATGGTCGCCTGGGGCCCTTCCGATCCTTCATCCGCGCCCGCTACACGCTGCACCCGGACCGGGTCGACCTGGAGATGCTGGAGGGCCGGTTGCGCAACTTCCACGCCGTCTTCCTGCTCGAATCCCAGGACGCCGCCATCAAGCTCACCCATCGCGAGGAGTACGACTTCGGCTACCCCCTGATCACGCCGCTGCTGGAGCGGCTGCTGCAGGGGTGGGCGACCCGCAGCGTGGTGGCCGAGGTCCGGGCCCTGAAGGTGGCCGCCGAGGCCCGGGCGGCCACTGCCTGAGCCAGGTTTGGCGGTTCGGGGGGAGGGGCAGACTTGCCGGTGTCGAGCCACCGCCGAGCTCGAAGTTGGAGTGACCCCTTGAGCGAACCAGAACAGGCGCCGCCCGCGGAGGCGGCCGCCACCCCCCGCCGCCCCGCGCCCCGGACCCCAAAGATCGAGTCGCTGCCGCTGGTGCCGCTACGGGACAACGTGGTCCTGCCCCACCAGCTGGCGCCCCTGGGGGCCGGCCGGGAGCGCTCGGTCGCCAGCCTGGAGGCGGCGGTCGCCGCCGAGGGCCGGGTGGTGCTGGCGGTGCAGCGTCAGGGCGAGCTCGACGAGGTGCAGTTGCTCGACCTCTATCCGGTCGGCACCGTGGCCCAGATCGGGGCCTTCCGCCGCGGCAGTGCCGGGGCCCAGGTGCTGGTCGAGGGCCAGCGCCGGGTGCGCCTGATCGAGCTCGAGGTGGGTGAGACCTGGACCGCCAAGTTCGTCGAGCTCCCCGAGACGGACCCCGCGGGCACCGAGATCGATGCCCTGGCAGGCTCGGTCCGCCAGCTCTTCGCCGACTACGTCGGCGCCGGGGCGGCGGTGCCCCCGGAGCTGGCCATCGCCGTGGCCCGGGCCAAGGAGCCCGGCAAGGTCGCCGACCTGGCGGGCACCTCTCCCGACCTCGAGCCCCAGGACCGGATCGCCTTGCTCCAGGAGCCCGACGTGGAGCGCCGC
Organism: Candidatus Dormibacteria bacterium; assembly: GCA_050734515.1. GTDB lineage: Bacteria > Chloroflexota > Dormibacteria > Aeolococcales > Bog-877 > Bog-877. The sequence continues at coordinate 585 of JBOHUM010000071.1, read as the reverse complement.
CTGCGCGGCCTGGTGCCGCTGCTGGCTCGGCAGGTGGAGGTCGCCCAGCTGCGCAACAAGATCCAGCAGGACGTGGCCCAGACCATCAACCAGGGCCAGCGCGAGGCCATCCTGCGCGAGCAGCTCAAGGCGATCCGCAAGGAGCTGGCGGAGATGGGCGGCGAGGCCGAGGCCGACGACGACCTGCGCGAGCGGATCGACGCCGCGGGCATGCCCGAGCCGGTCCACTCCCGGGCGGTCAAGGAGCTGCACCGGCTGGAGTCGCTGCCCAGCGCCTCCCCCGAGGTGGGGATCGTGCGCACCTACGTCGAGTGGCTTGCCGACCTGCCCTGGCACGACGCCGGCCAGGAGCGGGTCGACATCCCCGACGCCGCCCGGATCCTCGACGAGGACCACTACGGCCTGCCCAAGGTCAAGGAGCGGGTCTTGGAGTGGATGGCGGTGCGCAAGCGCGGCCTGGACCGGCAGGCGGCAGCCGAGGCGGCCGCGGCCGCCTCCGCGGGCGAGTCCGGCAGCGAAGCCATCCCTCCCGAGGACGACCCGGCGGCGGTGGCGGCGCCGGCGCTGCCCGAGCCCGCCCGCCCC
>JBOHUM010000070.1:0-7663 GCA_050734515.1 Candidatus Dormibacteria bacterium | reverse complement strand
CCAGCTCCGAGAGCCGGGCCCCGGTGTCGATGAAGACGGTCACGATGGCGGCGTCGCGCCGGTCCTCGAAGGTCTTGCCCTCGCAGGCTTTCAGCAGCCGCCGCAGGTCATCCTCATTCGGGACGCTGTGTGTCCGGTGCAGGCGGGCCATTTGTCCACTTATCAGGCAACTATATACATGACGCATCAACTGTGCTATGATTGGGTAGATGAAAACACCAACCACTCTCCTCGAAGCCGTTTCCCTGTTCTCGGACCCCGAGGTTGCTCATAAGTTCGTCGTCGAGATGCGCTGGCCCAACGGGGCCACCTGTCCACGAGGAGGCTGCGGGTCGGATCAGGTTCAATACATCTCCACCCGGAAGCTCTGGCGGTGCAAGGGCTGTGGGCGACAGTTCACCGCCAAGCTCGGCACCATCTTCGAAGACTCCGCCATGGGGTTCGACAAGTGGCTTCCCGCTATGTGGCTGCTGTCGAGCAACAAGAATGGCGTCAGCTCTCTTGAGTTGCATCGAGCCTTAGGGGTCACTCAAAAGACGGCTTGGTTCATGCTCCACCGGATTCGGACGGCGATGAGAACGCCGACCCATCGCCGCCTAACGGGAACCGTAGAAGCCGACGAGAGCTACATTGGGGGAAGGACACGGGGCTACCTTCCCGGCAAGAAGCCCTCTGGCCGAAAGGCCCTTGGCCCCCATGTCAACAAGACGGTCGTGATGGGAATGGTTGAGCGCCAAGGAGAGGCGAGGGCGATGGTAGTGCCCGATGTCAAGCGGTCGACTTTACTCCCCGCGATTCGGGAAAACGTTGAGCCTGGGGCCAGAATGGTGACAGACGCCCTCCACTCATACAACGGTCTTGACGAAGAGTATCGCCACGACGTGATCAACCACGCGGAGTCGTTTGCTAGGGGCGATATTTCGACGAACGCGATTGAGAACTTCTGGAGCGGACTCAAGCGAACTCTAGGGGGAACCTACATCTCTGTTCGTCCCAAGCACCTAGACCGCTACGTCGATGAGCAAGCCTTCCGATTCAACTCAAGGCGTGAGGTCGACGGCACTCGATTTGCCCAGGCAGTCCGTCAGGCAGACGGCAAGCGACTGACCTACTACAACTTGACCCGGGGACGTTGACGACCCTTCGTGGCTCGCTTCGGTCGCTTGGCCTCCTCGGCGTCGGCCTCGGACTTGGGGACGGCTAGAATCGAGGTGGCAAAGTCCGCAAATCCAGGCGAATCTTCCGACGACAGAGGAAAGTATCCGTAGATCGGCTGACCACTCAGCGGGCTGTTGATATCGGCGCTCGACGCCTGATTGGCATGCGTGAAAATCGATTCGGGCATTTAAACCTCTTTCACCCTGAGATCGCTTGTTCCAAGACGATCTCCTTGACCTTGACTGCCTTAAACCCGCGGGTCGGTGTAATGGTGGCCACGTCCACCGCCCCACCCACGCCTCGAACGTCGACTGTCCAGCTTTGCATTCCGATCGTGGTACGAATGAGAAATGCGGAAAAGCTGACGCAATCCTGAAGCGAGAGGAACTGCCATGGCACAGGAGCCCCAAGCCTCTCCTTCAGGTGGTCGTTTAGTGCTCCGGGGTCTCGTTTGGCGGCTGGAACATTGAAATAGTCCAAGAGCACTTTGAGGCCATCCTGATCAAATCCATTGAGCAAACGGTCCACGTAGCCACGCTGGCCACCCCACCACGCGCCATACGCATCATCAGCCAAGATGCGGCGTGGTGCGGGGGCCAATGGGATGCTGACCTCAAAGATGGAGCCAACGAGTGATCCGGGATCGTAACCCGCGACCCCAAACACCATAGGTTCGGGTGCAGGATCGGGCATACCGGCGTCACGCCACTGTTCGCCATAGAACGCAGCGAGTTGCTTAGCAAACTGCTCCACCGTCATCGGGTCTTCTGGCAAGGATGCTTCAAATTGGGGGAGGAAACTCTGGGCGCTCCGCGCATGAACCTTGCCGATGACAGCTGCCCCAAACGTCACCGCCCCAAGGTGTGACTGCTTCTCAAACTGAAGAAGCTTGGTCGCATTGTCGAAGGTCGCTGCCAAGATGAGCCTTTCGCCGGTCGGAACTGGTGGAAGTGGCTTGAACAAGGTGGCACGGCTATCGGCAGCAAGCACCACGCCATCTGGAGCCTTGAAGACGACCCCTAGTGACACGCCGTCACCCTGGCTGCTTGTTCCACACGCTCAGCCCTCCCACCTGGGCTGTCCCACAGATTCACCTCCGTCCCTGGCGGTTTCAGCTCGCCAGTTCTCTGCCTTCGTCCCGGGAGCATCGTAATCCACCGCCCTGGGAGTCTGTTGTGAGATCCCGGTCGCGACCTCTTGACTAACCGCGAACAAACGTTCACGCTTCTTGGCTGGGCCGAAGGAGGGAGAGCAGCCGCCTTAGCTGCCCTCCTCAGCCGTCGGCTTGGCGCGCCCCCGTAGCTCATCGGACAGAGCAGTTCCCCGCCAAGGTTCAGGTAGTCGGTTCGACTCCGGCCGGGGGTTGCGCCACAACTCGTCTCAGAATGCCTCGCAGAGCGCCTCCGCGTCTACGGTTATGACGAAAACGTTACTAGTTTAGCAAACGCTTGTTTGGTGTGTCAAAGGGAGAGTTGCCACTTATCAGGTCTTCCTGATCTCAGTGGAGCGGGAGACGGGGGTCGAACCCGCGACCTTCTCCTTGGCAAGGAGACGCTCTACCACTGAGCCACTCCCGCGCAGAGGTCGAGGATACCAGAGGGTCGACGCCCACCCCGCCGGGCTAACGCAGGGCTGAGACGATCAGGAGCGAAGGGATCAGCGCCAAGGGACCGATCAGCAGGCCCATCTTCCAGAGGCGGCCCCAAGGCGGGGCCTCGCCCGCGCGGCGGACAGCTGCCAGCAGGAGGATGGTGGACAGGGACCCGAATGGAGCCAGGTTTGGGCCCAGGTCGGCGCCGGCAATGGCTGCCAGGGCCAGGTGCCCGAGTTGGTGGGCGGCGGTCAGGGAGGAGGTGACCAGCAGGGAGGCGGGCAGGTTGTTGACCAGACCCGACAAGCCCGCAGTGACCACCCCCACCAGCAGCGGGTCACCGGCACCGGTTCGACCGCCGACGGTGACCCGCGCCGCCGCCGCCAGAGCGGTGGAGTGAGCGAGGCCGGCGGCCAGCACCGAGAAGCCCAGCACCAGCGCCAACAGACCCCAGTTGAGCTGGCGCAGCATGCCCTGCGCCCGGGAGCGCCAGTTCACCAGGGCATAGGCCACGATCCCAGCCACTAGGGTCGGCACGCCGATCGGAAGTTGGAGGCGAACGAAGACCGCGTCGGTGAGCGCCAGGGCCAGCAAGAGGACCCAGAGCGCCTGCTGCAGGCCGCCCACCCGGGCTCGGGGCCCGGCAGCGGGAGCCAGGAGCTGGCGATCCGGCAGCCGGCGGCTGAGGAGCATCACCCCAAGGGCGGTCAGGCCCAACCCGGCCAGGGCCGCCGGGGTCAGCTCGGCCAGGTAGGTGGCCAGCGGGATCCGGGCCCGGTCCAGGATCAGCAGATTGACGGGGTTGCTGACCGGCAGCACCAGCGAGGCGGCGTTGGCCACCAAGGCCATCGCCACCGCAAACGGGGCCAGGGGCAGACCTCGCGCCTTGAGGCGGCTCAGCACGGCGGGCGCCAGCAGCAGCGCGGCGGCGTCGTTGGAGAGCACCACCGTGACCGCAACCGTGGCCAGGACCACCGCCAGCAGCAGCCGCCGGCCGCTGCCAGCGCTGCGGCGCTCGAGCAGATCCAGGCCCAGGGCCATGCCCCCCTCGCGGTGCAGGCAGGCGGCCAGAAGCAGCAGCCCGGCGAAGAAGGCGAGCACGTCCAGGCTGCTCTGGAGACCGGTGAGGGCCGTGGCCGGCGGGACCAGGCGGGCCAGCACCGCCAGGGCCCCGGCCAAGATCGGCCACAGTCCCTCCCAGATCCGACCCGGCCGAGTCGTCACCGCTACCGAGGTGGCGACGAAGAGCAGCAGCAGGAATACCTCGGCGACCATCACCTGGGAACTTAGCGGCCAGCGGGCTGCCAGCCCGCCCGGGGACGCCGACCGATCCCTAGGTCGGACCTGCCCTTCCCGCCACCGGAGACCGGTGCCGCGAGGGCCGGCCCCGCTTCAGGGTCAGCCAGGCCTCGTAGGAGATCCCGCCCGGCAGCCAGGCGGCCCAGGGGCGCTGGGACGCCTCCCCCGCCGCAGTCGGCTCCGGCGGCGAAGCGGCCAGATTGAGTCGCGCCTGCAGCCTCCAGATTCGCTTGGCGAAGCGGCGGTCCCAACCTACCGGCGCACGCCGGAGCGCCTCCTGGGCCAGGGCCAGGGCAGCTGCGGGGTCGGCCCGCTGGTGCTCCAGCTCGACGCAGAGTGCCTCCGCGGCCTCGGGGTCGCCCCAGCGCTCCCAGATCGAGCGCCACGCTTCCCGAGCTTCCCCGTCCTCGCCCTGACGCCGGAGCAGACGAGCGTGGCGCAGGGCGGCTGCCCGGTCCAGGGGAGGAGGCGAAGTGCTGACCGCCCGCCGATAGAGGGCGCGGGCCCGACCCCACTCACCCCGTGCCTCGCGATAGCGGCCCAGGCTGTACCAATCCGAGGGATGGTCGGGCTCTCGATCCAGATGCCGGACCAGGTGTTCAAGCAGGCGCAGCAGGGACACGAGGTCCTCCTGGTTATGGCGCAGCACCGCGTCCAGTTGCTGTACCGCCCCACTGCTCAGGTAGGCGCGGTAGCGCTCCGGCGCGGCACTCCCGGGAAGGTCATCGCTGCGCTTGCGCCCCAGCAGCTCCTGCTCCGCCCGCTGCAGGCTGCAGCGGGACATCCGGTGCCGGAAGAGCCGGCGCACCAAGGGCAGTAGGTCGAGATGCGAGGGAGCCGGCCAGGCCACGTCCACCCCGGCCATCAGTGCCCGGGTGCGCAGCAAGGGCAGATCGAAACTGGCGCCGTTGTAGGTGACCAGGGTCCCAGCGCCGCGGAGCATGCCCAGCGCCGCCTCCACCAATGGCCGCTCCCGGCCCAGGTTGGGCAGCAGCCACTGCTGCACCTCCACCCAGTCCCCGTCGACCACCGCCCAGCCATAGAGGAAGGGCACCGTGCCGGTACCGCGCTGGAGGCCTGTGGTCTCAAGATCGAAGCACACCAGGGTGCCACCGGCGGCGGGGAGAGACCGGTGCAGCTGCCGGAGGCCGCCGGGCGCCAGGCTGGCCCCCTCCAGCCCCAGGGTGGCGAATCGGGCTCGCCAGCGGCGCACCCAGAGTCGGCGCTCGCGGTCCCAACCAAACCCCAGCTCGGCCAGGGCGCGCCCGTCCGGCTCCAGACGGGGCGGCGCGGCCACCCTCGGCGCCCGCCCTGGGCCCCGGAGGGATTCCAACTTGAGCCGGAGCTGGGTGCTCACCAGCCACAGCTCCGCAGCAGTGCCAGTGCCAGGGCCTTGGCCTGAGGCTCGACCCCGGCCACGGGTCCGACGCAGGCGGGGCAGCCGCTCGGGCAGTCGCAACCGTCCAGCAGCTCCGATGCCCCTTGCACCAGCTGGCTGTGGAGATCGAAGAGGCGGGCGCTCAGCCCCACCCCGCCGGGATGGGTGTCGTAGATGAAGACCGCGCTGCCGTCCGGCTGGGCGCCGGGGACCAAGGCCGTCTGCACCGGCGGCCTGTCCCCGGGCTGAAACTCGGCCGGGGGTGCTGAGGGCGGCCGGGCCGCGACCGAGGCCAGCGGAGCTCGCACCTGGGCGACCACCCCCAGGTCACGGTGATCGCACATCGCCAGAAAGCAGGCGGCCTGTCCCATCACGTGGCCCACCGCCTGCAGACCCACCTCCAGCGCGTCGCGGACGCCCAGCGGCGGGACGGCGAAGGAACACCAATAGGCGGTGGTCTGGAGGTCGCGTTCCGGGACCCTGATGGGTCCGGCGCCGACGGTTTCGTGGGTGAGCAGGCGGATCTTGCGGTACATGGCCGCCAGCACACTCACCCGCACCTCCCCGTGGGCCCGGCCGGTGCGGCGCCCGGAGTCGGCCACCGGCCCTGCCAGCCGCTCGAGCACCTGCAGCCCGACCCGCAGGTCGGCGTCGGTGAAGTAGTCCACCGATACGGGGTGGACGTAGGCGCGGCGCTCCTCCCAGTCCAGGCGCTCGACGTGGTACTGCCGCCCCTGGTGCATGTAGATGGCGTCGTCGTGGACCAGCAGCGGCGCCGACCACTCATCCAACTCCCCCACCACCCGGGACCCGGTCCCGGAATGGCCACCGGCACTGCCCGACCAGGGTCCCTGGGGGCCCTGGGAGCTTCCCGGGGAGTCGGCCGAGGTGTCGAGGATGACCACGTTACTGGCGGCGGCGCTGCGCAGGCTGATGGCATCGGCGGGGAAGGCGTCGGAGGCCCAGTGCCAGGCGCCACCGGCCTGGTGCACCAGGCCGTCCTCTGCCAGCACCTCGAGCAGGCTGGCGACGTCGCCAGAGCCGAACCCCTCCCCATCCGCCAGCGGGAGCTCGAAGATCGCCGCCTGGAGGTGCCCGGCCAGGATCAAGAGGTTGTCGGGATCGACGAATGCCCGCTCTGGGGAACGCTCCAAGAGGAACTCGGGGTGCTTGGCCAGGTACTGGTCTAGGGGACCGCCGCCGGTGATCAGGACCTGGAGGGCAGGCCGATCGCGCCGGCCCGCCCGGCCCAGCCGCTGCCAGGTGCTGGCGATGGTGCCCGGATAGCCCACCAGCACCGCGGCGTCCATCTGGCCGATGTCGATCCCCAGCTCCAGGGCGCTGGTGGCGACCACACAGCGGACGCTGCCGCTGCGCAGCCCCGCTTCAATCTCGCGCCGCTCCAACGGCAGGTAGCCGCTCCGGTAGGACCGGACCTCGGGCCGGTGGCCCAGGTCCCCCGGGCGGGCGAGCTCCCGGTCCAGATAGCTGAGCAGCAGCTCCACCTGGAGGCGGGTCTGGGCGAAGACGATGGTCTGCGACCCGGCGCGCACCAGATTGGGCACCAGCCGTTGAGCCTCCAGGGAGGCGCTCCGGCGGATCCCCAGGCGGGGTTCGACCAGGGGCGGGTTGATTACCACCACCCGGCGGGGAGGCGAGGGCGCCCCGCTGGCCTCGACGCAGACCACCGGCCGACCGATCAGCGACTCCGCCAAGTCCCTGGGATTGGCGATGGTGGCGGAGCAGCAGATGTACGTGGGTCTCGATCCGTAGAAGGCGCAGATGCGGTCCAGGCGGCGGATCACATTGGCGACGTGGCTGCCGAAGACCCCGCGGTAGGTGTGCAGCTCGTCCAGCACCACGTAGCGCAGCCCCCGGAAGAGCCGCACCCAGCCGGTGTGGTGGGGCAGAACCCCGCTGTGGAGCATGTCCGGATTGGTCAGCACCACCTGCCCCCCCTGGCGCAGCGCGGCCCGGGCCCCGGGCGGGGTGTCGCCGTCGTAGGTGAAGGTGCGAAGCTCGAGCGCAGCCGCATCCGAGAGCGCGTGCAGTTCGCTGAGCTGGTCCTGGGCCAGGGCCTTGGTCGGATACAGGAGCAGGGCGGTGGCGTTAGGGTCGTGCGCCACAGCGTCCAGCACCGGGACCAGGTAGCAGAGGGACTTTCCCGACGCGGTGGGCGTGACCACTGCCAGGCTCCGTCCGGCCATGGCCAGTTCGATGGCCCGCGCCTGGTGGCT
>JBOHUM010000069.1:0-1650 GCA_050734515.1 Candidatus Dormibacteria bacterium | reverse complement strand
GGCTGGGCCTGGCGGTGGCCCAGCCCGCCCGGCTGAGCCGCTCGGCCTGGGAGGAGATGGCCGCCCCGCTGGGCGTCGCGGTCCTGGTGGTGGCCGCCTATGGGCAACTGATCCCGGCATCTGTCCTAAGAGGCCTGGAGCGCGGAGGTCTGGGGGTGCACCCCTCGCTGCTGCCGCGCCACCGCGGCGCCTCGCCAGTGGCGGCGGCGATCCTGGGCGGTGACCGCGAGACCGGTGTCAGCATCTTCTCGATGAACCGGGAGCTCGACGCCGGACCCATCCTGGCCCAGGGGCGCCTGGCGCTCAGCGGCGCCGAGACCACCCCCGAGCTGACCCAGAGGCTGTCCGAGCAGGGGGCAGACCTGCTGCTGCAGGTCTTGGACCGGTTGGAGCAGGGTCCGATCCCGGCTCGGCCGCAACCGACCACAGGCGTCTCCTATGCGCCTCGGCTCAGCCGCGCCGACGGCCACCTGGAGTGGCTGCTGCCGGCGGCCGAGATCGGGCGCCGGCTGCGGGCGCTGCAGCCCTGGCCCGGGGTGACGGTGCCGCTGGGCGGTCGGGAGGTCAAGCTCCTGGAGGGAGAGCCGGTGGCAGGCCCGCCTGGGACAGCGCCGGGCAGTCCCGGCCAGGTCATGGCCATGGGGGAGGAGGCGGCCGAGGTCCAGACCCCCTACGGCCGGTTCCGGGTGGACCGGGTGCTGCCCCCGGGGGGCCGCGCCATGAGCGCCGCGGCCTACCTGCGGGGTCGACCCGCGGAGAAGCGACTTGGCTGAGCCGGAGCCGCCCCGGCTGCTGGCTCGCAACCGCCGGGCCCGCTTCCAGTACCAGATTCTGGAGCAGCTAGAGGCGGGGATCGAGCTGCTGGGAACGGAGGTCCGCTCCCTGCGCCAGGGTGGTGCCCAGATAACCGAGGCCTACGTGCAGATCCAGCGCGGCCAGGCCTGGCTGCATGGCGCCCACATCCTTCCCTACGAGTTCGGCAATCGCCAGAACCACGACCCCCGGCGCTCCCGCCGACTACTTCTCCATCGGCGCCAGATCGATCACCTGATGGGGATGGCGAAACAGCCGGGCGTCACGCTGGTGCCCCTGGACCTGCACTTCTCCGGCAATCGCGTCAAGGTCGGGCTGGCGGTGGGACGAGGTAAGCGCCAGTTCGACAAGCGTCAGGCGATCGCCGAGCGCGAGGCGCGCCGCCAGATCGAGCGAGGCATGCGTCGGCAGGTAAAGGCTGGGGTATGATCTCCTGGCAACCCCTCGTGGGGGCGTGTGGCTTCGACGGGTGCGCGGGTTGCGAGATGGCGTGTCGAGCCCCGGGCTCGTAAAACCGGGAAAGGCATTAACTGCCAAAAACTCGAGCCAACCGGCTCTGGCCTACGCTGCCTGATCTGATCAGGCACTAAGGCCAAAAGCTCGGGCTTAGGCCCGACGTCGACCGGGCGAGCGCTCGCGGCACCCGGATCCGACGCTAATACAGCGGGCTGGCCCAGGAGTGGCGCCTCAGCACTCCCGGGGACACCCACTGAGGCTGGCCGGCCGATTGCCTGTCCGAGGGCGGTCAGCCCGGTGAGATCAGTACTCGGGCTACACACGTAGAGGTCTCGCAGGACACGCTCTCGGACCCGGGTTCGACTCCCGGCGCCTCCACCA